>NZ_JAQGKQ010000037.1 GCF_028290025.1 Cypionkella sp.
GGCAGCATCGCCTTGGCTGAACCCGATTGCGCCAAATCCAACAACCGCGCACGGCCATCCAGACAGCGAAAGCTGGCGAAAGCCGAGCCATGGCTGCGCTGCATAGGGGTGGCAGTGGTGGCGAGCATCGGAGTCTCCTTGACGGTGACTACACCACTCAGATCGGTCAGCAGGAATGTAGCGGAAGTGAAAGCGCCCTCATACTATGCAACTACGGCGATAATCGCCTGTATTTCGATCTTAACGCACAGATTAACGGCTGAATCTTAATGCTGCCGCAAGCTGGCGGAAAAAAGCGAAACGGGCATTGAGTCTCCCCAATGCCCGCCCAGAAATGTCACTAAGACTTATCTAAAAGTTTTCATCTGCTCATAAATATCCCACGGGGGTCCGGGGGTGTGAAACCCCCGGCTTTGCCGCAGACACTCAGATGTAATGGTTCCACAAGTTCTCCAACCGCTCTTGACGGCCCGAGCGTGGCTGCGGGTTGATGTTGTTCTTCACAACCGCATCCGCGATGACTTCCAACGGCTGAGTCAGCATCGCTTTCGCGCCGTCTTTCTCCCAGCCAGCATAACGCGCGCGCCGTGCGGCTTCTAAAGTGTCGTCCTCCAGCAGATACGCCGCCGCTTTCAGCGCCCGCGCGCAGGTGTCCATGCCGCCGACATGCGCGAGGATCAGATCTTCCGGGTCCAGCGACTGACGGCGAATTTTGGCGTCAAAGTTGGTGCCGCCGGTGGTGTAGCCGCCCGCGCGCAGGATTTCGTAGAACGCGACGGCTTTCTCGGCGTGATTGTTCGGGAACTGGTCGGTGTCCCAGCCGGACTGGTAATCGTTGCGGTTCATGTCGATCGAGCCAAAAATCCCCAAGGCCGAGGCCAAAGCGATCTCGTGCTCAAACGAATGGCCCGCCAAGATCGCGTGGCCCTGCTCGATATTGACCTGAACTTCTTTCTCGAGTCCGAAATCCTTCAGGAAACCGTAGACCGTCGCGACGTCGTAGTCATACTGGTGCTTCGACGGCTCTTGCGGCTTCGGTTCGATCAGGATTGCGCCTTGGTAGCCGATTTTGTGCTTATACTCGACGACCGATTGCAGGAAGCGGCCAGCATGGGCGCGTTCGGCTTTCAGGTCGGTGTTCAGCAGCGTCTCATAGCCCTCACGCCCGCCCCAGAGCACATAATTCGCGCCGCCGAGTTTATGCGTCGCATCCAGACAGGATTTCACCGTGGCTGCCGCATAGGCGTAAACTTCGGGGTCGGGGTTGGTGGCAGCGCCCGACATCCAGCGTTTGTGGCTGAACATATTGGCGGTGCCCCACAGCAGCTTTGCCTTATGTGAGGCTTGCTTTTCGCCGAGGTAATCAACGATTTCTTCCAGATTGCGCAAGCTTTCGGCGAAGGTATCACCCTCTGGCCGCGCATCGGCGTCGTGGAAGGCGTAGAACGGGGTGCCGAGGATGTCGAACATCTCAAACGCCACGTCGGCCTTCAGTTTTGCCAGCGCCATGGTGTCGCCGAACCACGGGCGATCAAAGGTTTGTCCGCCGAACGGGTCACCACCCGGCCATGCGAACGAATGCCAATAGGCGACGGCAAAGCGCAGATGATCTTCCATCCGCTTGCCGAGCAGCACTTCATCGGGGTCGTAATGCCGGAAGGCGAACTCGTTGGTGGAGCCTTCGCCCTCATATTTGATCTGCGGGATGTTCTTGAAAAAATCGGTCATGCGAGGCTCCTAATCGCGGTTTGTGCAGCTTGGTAGCGGGCGAAACCCGCGTCAAAGGCGTCTTTCAGGGCGGGGTCGGGCAGGATTTCCCGCTCAATTTGCGGCAGGGTGGCTATTTCCGCACCTGCCCCGGCGGCGGCCATCAGGCCAAGCCGAGCAGCGCCGAAAGCGCCGCCAAAATCGCCCGCAACTGGCAGGCTGACCGGGCAATCCAAGGCCGTCGCAATCGCGCGCAGCCAATAATCCGAGCGTGAACCGCCGCCCACCGCCAGCAAATGCTCCAGCTTGGTGCCAGTCGCGGCTAAGGCATCGCGGCAATCGCGGAAGGCGAAGGTGACGCCTTCCAGCACGGCGCGGGTGCCAGCTTGGCGGTCGGTGGCATGTTCCAGCCCGGTAAACGCGCCGCGGATTGCGGCAGAGTTCAGCGGTGTGCGCTCACCACCAAGATAGGGCAGGAACGTGGTTTTGCCGGGGGCTTGCAGCGGGCCGAGTTCGCCAGTCAGATGCGCCGCATCGGTGCCGACCAGTTTGGAATACCAGTTCAGCGCATCGGTCGCGGCGAGGATCACGCCCATCTGATGCCAAGTGTTTGGCAGCGCATGGCAGAACGTATGCACCGCCGTTGCGGGGTCAGGTTGATAGCCGTCATTGGCGGCAAACAGCACGCCACTGGTGCCGAGCGAAACAAACGCCTCACCCGCGCGCACCACACCGACGCCAACGCCAGCCGCCGCATTGTCGCCACCGCCGCCCGCAACCACAACGCTTGCGCCCATGCCGAAACGACTGGCGAGTGTGCTGCGCAGGGTGCCGGAGACTTCCGAGCCTTCGACCAAGCGCGGCATCTGCGCGCGTGTCAGGCCGGTATCAGACAGCAAAACATCCGACCAATCGCGCTTGCCGGTATCCAACCAAGACGTGCCCGCGGCGTCTGACATTTCAGACACATGCTCACCAGTCAGCCACAGCCGGAGATAATCTTTTGGCAGCAGGATCTTGGCGACCTTGGCCCAAACGGCAGGCTCATGCTTGCGCAGCCAGTCTAATTTTGGGGCAGTGAAGCCGGGGAAAACGATATTGCCGGACAGGTGGCGGAATTCTGGCTTGGCATCCAAGGCCGCAGCCTCGGCGAAGCTGCGGGTGTCGTTCCACAGGATACAGGGGCGCAGCACCGCGTCGGACGCATCCAGCAAGGTCGCGCCGTGCATATGCCCCGATAGCCCGATGCCCTTCACCGCAGCCAAACCATGCTCGGCGAGTTTGCCCAAAACAACCTCTGCCGCCGCGATCCACGAGGCCGGAGCCTGTTCTGACCACCCTTCCGCCGGACGCTCCACAGTCAGGGGCGATGTGGCTTCGGCCAGCACTTGCTGAGCGTCATCTATCAAGATGCCCTTCAGCCCCGAGGTGCCCAGATCGAGCCCGATATACATATGTGTCCCCTCCAGAACCTGACCGCACCCAAGCACGATTAGCGCTAACATGTCAGCCGTGAAAACGTTTACGCTAAGCGGTTTCATCCTTCAACAGCAGCAATAATGCCAAAGCGGTTAGAATGACACCGCCCAGCACATTTATCGGCGGGGCCGCGCGACCGCTCGCCATTTCCCACAAGATAACCCAAGTTGGCACCAGATATGTGTAAGCCATCACCTTGGCCGAGGGCAGCCGCAGCGTGGCGAATTGCAGCAGCACGGAGGTCATGGCGCTGGCAGCGACCGAGACATAAATCAAGCAAATCCAAACGATTGCGGGCAGGTTGGCCCAATCGGTAGCGATCACATCGCGCCAACCCCACAGACACAAGATTACAAAACCCGCCAGCATCATGCCGAAAGTGAACACCAGCGCAGGCTCGCCCCGGTTCAGTTTGCGCACCATCGGAGCGTAGAGCGCATGGGCGATGCAGCCGAAGAAATAGATGATTTCGCCCCGGCCAACCTCAAACCGTGCCAAGGCCGCGAGATCACCGCGAAAGATCACCCACAGCGCGCCAGCAGCGCCAATCGCCAGCGCCAAAGCCATGCGGGCCGTGGTGATCTGGCCCAGCAACAGCCAGCCAAAGCCCGCCGCCATCAATGGTGTTAGGGTGAACACGGCAGCGGTCGGCACGGCCTCGGCAGTCTGCAGGCCCCAAAACATCAGGACGAAATAGCACGCGAGCAAGCCGCCCAAGATCACATAACGCCACGGTGCGACCCAAGCTTTGCGCGGCACCCCGACAGTCAGGAAGGCAGCCAACCCGACCAGCGCGCCCGCCAAAGCAAACCGCGCTACGGTCATGGCCGAGGGCGAGACAAACCGCGCCGCCGCAGCGCCCAGACTAAAACTGCCCGCCACCAGTGCCGAAAACGCCAGCATCGCGACATGGCCGCGTTGCGATTGGCTTAGGCCCGCCCAGATTGTCACGCCCTAAACCTCACCGCCCAATCTCAAATCGTGCACCAGTTGGAGGCCGCATGGCGCAGACAGCTTAGAAAGCTTTGCACCTTCAGCGTCCGGTGCAGATCGACATGGGTGACGATCCACAGCGGCGAATCCCATTCGGTGATCGGAGCCATCACCTCAACTAAATCCGGGTCTTGCCGCGCCTCATGCGCGCGCATGAATCCGAGGCCCATCCCGGCTTTAATCGCCACGTCAGCAGCTGCCGGTTCATTAACGCGGAAAGTCAGCCGATCTTGCGCAATCCTCTCGCGGAGCCAGCGATAAAACGGCGCGCGGTTGTCGGGGTTGTCGATGCCAATGAAGCGGTGTTGCAGCAATTCAGCTTCACCATTCGGCAAACCATGCCGCTCAACATAGGCTTTTGAGCCGTAAATTCCCATCCGCATCTTCACCAACGGCAGCGCCACATTGTCAGGCTCTTGCGGCGTGGCCCCGGCACGGATAGCCACATGCGCCTCACCATAATCCAAACGAAACAGCCGCAGATCGGTCAGAAACCGGATCACCACTGCTGGATGCGCTTCTTGGAACGTTGCAAACACCGGGGCGAGCAGATGCGCGATGCCAGTGATCGAAGTTACCACCAACTCACCCGCGACGGTCTCACCCTGACCCTTGATGCGGCTGGCAAGCTGGCCGAACTGATCTTCTGTCGTCTGCGCCACCGACAATAGATCACGGCCAGATTCGGTCGGGGTATAGCCACGGGCATGGCGTTGAAACAGCTTCGCCCCCAGCCGCTTTTCCAACGAATCAATATGCCGGATTACTGTGGCGTGATGCACACCCATCACCTCAGCCGCACCCGAAACGGTGCCCATACGTGCGACCTGAAACGCGGTCCTGATCTCGTCCCAGTTGTCCATAACGCAGACCTCGTTGTGCATACGCGCACATAAGGGCATATTTCAGCGCACAAATGCAAGCACGAAACCGTTACATTTGAGGACAGAGCGCCTGCTTGGCACGACTTGACTGGCTTAAGGCCGCCGCGACTTGACTCGGTCGAAGCAACCGCGTATCGCCCGACCCAATTCCCCGGAGGCAACCGCTTCCGGTCCCTTAGGCCATAGCCTGGGATCGCCACCTGTCAGCGCGTTGCGCCCACAGGTGTTGTTCCGCATTGGCCTTGGGAAACCCGCCGTAGCACCCCACCTTGGGGTTTTGATCTAGGAGAGCGCAATGTTTGAAAGCCTGTCAGAACGCCTTGGTGGCGTATTCGACCGCTTGACGAAAGCTGGCGCGCTGTCTGAGGCTGACGTTGATACCGCTCTGCGCGAAGTCCGCACTGCTTTGCTCGATGCGGACGTTTCGCTGGAAGTCGCGCGCAATTTCGTCAAAGCCGTCAAGGTCCGTGCGATTGGGCAGGCTGTCACCAAGTCGATCACTCCCGGTCAGCAAGTCGTCAAGATCGTGCATGATGAGCTTGTGCGCGTGCTTTCCGGCGATGATGAACCCGAAGCTCTGAAAATTGACAACCCGCCGTCGGCTATTCTGATGGTTGGTCTGCAAGGTTCGGGTAAAACCACCACCACCGCCAAGCTGGCGAAACGCTTGAAAGAGCGTAACGGCAAGCGCGTGCTGCTGGCGTCTTTGGATACCAACCGCCCGGCCGCTATGGAGCAGTTGGCGATCCTCGCCGGCCAGATCGGCGTGGACTCGTTGCCGATCGTACAAGGCGAAACCGCCGTTCAGATCGCCAAGCGCGCCAAGACTCAAGCCGCGATGGGCGGCTATGACGTGGTGTTCTTCGACACCGCTGGCCGTCTGCACATTGACGAAGTGCTGATGGCGGAAATCCAAGCGGTGCGTGACATCGCCCAGCCGCGTGAGACTTTGTTGGTCGTCGATGGCCTGACGGGCCAAGACGCGGTGAATGTAGCGTCTGAGTTTGACGCCAAGGTTGGCATTTCCGGCGTTGTGCTGACGCGGATGGACGGCGACGGTCGCGGTGGTGCCGCTTTGTCGATGCGCGCAGTTACTGGTAAGCCGATCCGTTTCGTCGGTCTTGGCGAGAAGATGGACGCGCTGGAGACGTTCGAGGCTGAACGTGTTG
>NZ_JAQGKQ010000038.1 GCF_028290025.1 Cypionkella sp.
ACGCCGACCTTGCCCGCTACAATCCGGTGTTTGAACGGATGCGTGCGATGCGTCCGCATCAGTTGTCGGATGAGCTGGAGAAATATTTGCACGACGCTTCGGTGGTCGGTGCGAGCGCCTGGAACAAGCTGTTTGATGAGACGATGGCCGGGTTGATGTTCAAGGTCGAAGGCGAGGAGGATGAGCTAAACCTCGAAGCCACGCTGAACCTTTTGACTGATGCAGATCGTGCGAAACGTGAGGCTGCCAGCCATGCGCTCGCGGCGGTTTTTGATAAACATATCAAGCTGTTCGCACGAGTTCATAATACTTTGGCGAAAGAGAAAGAAATCGACGATCGCTGGCGCAAAATGCCCAGCCCGCAATACTCGCGCCACCTTGCCAACCATGTAGAGCCCGAAGTGGTTGAGGCTTTGCGCAACGCCGTTGTTGCCGCCTACCCCAAGCTAAGCCACCGCTATTACAAGCTGAAAGCCAAGTGGATGGGGCTGGAACGCCTGCAAACTTGGGACCGCAACGCGCCCTTGCCGACCGAAGCGCCGCGTTTGGTGAATTGGGCTGAGGCCACCGAAACCGTGCTGTCCGCTTATGCCGCTTTCGATCCGCGTATGGCCGAGATTGCCAAGCCGTTCTTCACCGATGGCTGGATTGATGCGGGTGTCAAACCCGGCAAGGCTCCGGGTGCGTTTGCGCATCCGACCGTCACCACGGTGCATCCCTATGTGATGCTGAACTACCTTGGCAAACCGCGCGATGTGATGACGCTGGCGCATGAATTGGGCCACGGGGTGCATCAGGTTTTGGCGGCGGGTCAGGGTGAATTGCTGTCGTCAACTCCGCTGACTTTGGCGGAAACCGCGAGCGTGTTCGGCGAGATGCTGACCTTCCGCAAGCTGCTAGATGGCGCGAAAACCCCGGCAGAGCGCAAGACTTTGCTCGCAGGCAAGGTTGAAGATATGATCAACACCGTGGTGCGCCAGATCGCGTTCTACGATTTTGAGTGCAAACTGCACGCCGCCCGCGCCGAGGGTGAATTGACGCCCGACGATATCAACATTCTCTGGATGTCGGTGCAGGCGCAATCACTGGGGGAAGCCTTTGATTTCGCTGACGGATATGAGACGTTCTGGGCCTATATTCCGCATTTCGTCCACTCGCCGTTCTACGTCTACGCCTATGCTTTCGGCGATGGCTTGGTGAACGCTTTGTATGCCGCTTATGCGGATGGCCTGCCGGATTTCCAAGAGAAATACTTCGAAATGCTGAAAGCCGGCGGATCGAAGCACCACAAGGAATTGCTGGCTCCGTTTGGGCTGGATGCCAGTGACCCGAAGTTCTGGGACAAAGGCTTGTCGATGATTGCGGGGTTCATCGACGAATTGGAAGCAATGGAAGACTAGGCCCACGGTCAAGACTAACAAAAATGGCCCGGAGCAATCCGGGCCTTTTTTATCAGATCATTCGGGCTTAAAGACTGATCTCGACCCCGACCTTATATACCGTATCCATCATGGCTTGGGTGCCTTTAACGAACTCCAGCGGGCAAGGATAGGCTGTGCCTTCGCGGATGCTGCGACCGAAGGCTTCGACTTGCAGCACGTAATGGCTGGAAGTTGGGAAGCGCACCGTCTTCACCTCGTTGCCATTTTGATGCAGCTCGATCTCGGCGATGTCGTTGTAATTGGCGTTGAACGGGCCGCCGTCCAGCCGGATCATGCCTTTGTCGCCTTGGAAAGTGACGGTTTGGCGGTTGTAAAGCCGCATCGAGGTCATCGACGAATAGGTGAAACGGCCATGCGGGCCGTCCATGATGCCCGCAACTTGCGCAAAAGTATCAACGCCGTTCTCAAGGATCAGCCGGGCCGAGATGTCGATCGGCTCAGACCCAGTGACAAAGCGCGCCGAACCAAAGGTGTAAACACCGATATCACGCAACGAACCGCCACCAGCGTCGGGACGGTTGCGGATGTTGGTCATGTCTTCGAGGCAAAAGCTGAAGGTCGCATCGACGTGGCGCAATTGGCCGATCTCACCAGCCTGCAACCATTTTTTGGCCAACTGCCACTGTGGATGATGCACGATCATATAAGCCTCTGCCGCAAGCAGGCCGCTGGCATCGCGGGCGGCGATGATCTGGTCGATCTGGTTGGCCTCTAAAGCAATCGGTTTTTCGGTCAGCACATGCTTGCCAGCCGCGAGTGCTTTCAGCGTCCATTCGACGTGCAGATGGTTTGGCAGCGGGATGTAGACGACGTCAATCGACGGGTCGGCCAGCAGTGCCTCATACGTCGGATGTATTTTCAGACCGGGGCAAAACGCCTGAAAGCCTGCGGCTTTCCCGGGGCTGGACGTCGCCAAAGCCGCAAGTTCCGCGCCCTCAGCTGCGTGAATGGCCGGAGCCATCTGCTCTTTGGCAAAGTTTGCCGCGCCCAAAATACCCCAACGTACTGGCTGCATCATCGTCTCCCCGATTTGTTGCGGCAAAGTTAGCCCGCGGAGAGCCTGATCGCAACCAGCTTCACGGCTCGGCGGTGGGGTCTTCGACAGCTTTGCGCGGCGGCTTGAAAAATCCGTAGCCGAGGGCTGCGAGATAGGCGCAATCAACGATGGCGAGGGTGGTCCAAGGGTAGGTCAGCAGGGCGGCGACAAGGGCTACGAAGGCCAGCAGCACGAAGCTTACATTCTCGGCATAGATCGTGGCGCGTTTGAAGGATGGGGTGCGGAAGCGGCCGACCATCAGCCAACCGACCAGCGCCATCCACAGAGCGACAAGGCCGTTGGCATGCGGCACACCATCGTCAAGCGCGAAGGCCAGAAACATCGGCAGCATCACCAGCAGCGCGCCAGCCGGGGAAGGCACGCCCTGGAAGCTATTGGAATCGTTGTCAGGCAGCCTACTGCCGATATTGAAACGGGCGAGCCGCAGCAGGCAGGCAACCGCATAAATCAGGCAGGCGATCCAGCCTTCGGCCCGCATACCTTGCAGCGCCCAAAGGTAGGTGATCAGCGCCGGGGCGACGCCGAAGTTCACCAGATCGCAGAGGCTGTCGAGTTCGGCCCCCATATCGGATTCGCTTTTCAGAAAGCGCGCGAGACGGCCATCGAGGCCATCCATCACAGCGGCCGCGAGGATCAACGCGACAGCCAGACCAAACTGCCCCTCAATCGCAAAACGCACAGCTGTCAGGCCCGCACACAGCGCGGCGACGGTCATAAAATTGGGGATAAGCTGCACGATATGCAGCTTTTTGCGCGGACGGCGTGGGGATTTGGTTGGCACCGAACTGGTCGGCGCGCTGGGGCGCTGATCGGGTTGCGGCGAAGGGTCAGACGGATCGCTCATTCGCGGCTGGCTGCGCGGCGCAGCATGTCGCGGTCCAGCTCGGCCAGAACGGTCTCGCCGCCGACCATGGTTTGACCCAAAGCCACCAACGGCTCCACGCCATCGGGCAGATACACATCAAGCCGTGAGCCGAAGCGGATCAAACCAAAACGCTCACCCGTGCGCAAAGATTGGCCTTCCGAGACGAACGGCACGATGCGGCGCGCGACAAGACCCGCGATTTGAACGACGATCAGGTGACGACCATCGGGCAATTCCAGCAGCAACGAGTTACGCTCGTTATCTTCCGAGGCTTTATCCAGCGAGGCGTTAAAGAATTTGCCCGGACGGTAGGCCATTTTGGCGATGCGCGCAGCAATTGGGGCGCGGTTCACATGGCAGTTGAACACCGACATGAATACCGAAATCCGGGTCAGCGCGTCAGTGCCCACGCCGAGTTCCGGCGGCGGCACGGCGCGTTCGATCAAGCTGACCACACCATCGGCGGGCGACACGATCAAGCCGCGCCCCTGCGGAACCGAGCGTTTGGGATCGCGGAAAAAGTAGTAGCACCAGACAGTTGCACCGACGCCAAGCCAACCCAACGGATCCCAAATCCAAAACAGCACCAAGGTTATGACGGCGAAGATGCCGACAAACTTGTAACCCTCGCGGTGCATCGGTTTCAGAAAGGTTTCCAGCATGGTCATAGATTGCGCCCTTTGGTGGCTTCGCAGTTTGATCCAACTGTCTAGCCTTTGCGCGGGGTCGGCGCAACCTTTGGGCGCAAATACGCCCAAAGGAGTTGGAAAGCCTTAAGCCGGAATAACCATGCCCTTGCTGACCGCGAGTGAGCGCATCCGCTCTTGCAGCTTTTCAAAGGCGCGGACTTCGATCTGACGAATACGCTCTCGGCTGACTTTGTAGATCTCTGACAGTTCTTCCAGCGTGATCGGAGTTTCCGACAAACGCCGCTTCATCAGCACGTCTTTTTCACGCTCGTTCAACGCCGACATTGCCTGATGCAGCAGGTCCATCCGAATATCGAACTCATCGCGGGCCTCGTAGTCGCCCGCTTGGTCAGAATCCTCGTCTTCCAGCCAATCCTGCCATTGCGTCGTGCCTTCGCCGTCCGAACCGACGGTGGCATTGAGCGAGGCATCGCCGCCCGACAGACGCCGGTTCATATCGACGACTTCGTGTTCAGACACGTTCAGATCGGTGGCAATCCGGGTGACGTTTTCAGGCCGGAGATCGCCTTCTTCCAGCGCGCCGACCTTGGCTTTGGCCTTGCGCAGATTGAAGAACAGCTTTTTCTGCGCCGAGGTGGTGCCAAGTTTTACCAGCGACCACGAGCGCAGGATATATTCCTGGATCGAAGCCCTGATCCACCACATCGCGTAAGTCGCGAGGCGAAAGCCTTTCTCCGGGTCAAAGCGTTTGACCGCCTGCATCAGACCGACGTTGGCTTCCGAGATAACTTCGGCCTGCGGCAGACCATAGCCGCGATAGCCCATGGCAATTTTGGCAGCCAAACGCAGGTGGCTGGTGACCATTTTATGTGCCGCCGTGCTGTCCTGATGATCCACCCAGCGTTTCGCCAGCATGTATTCTTCTTCCGGTTCCAGCAGCGGGAATTTACGGATTTCCTGCATGTAACGGTTCAGACCCTGTTCGGGGCTGGGTGCAGGTAGGTTTGCATAGGTGCTCATTTTTGACGCTCCCTCGTTGACCCGGTGCAGTTTCGCCCCCGGGCAGTCGCATGTAGGTATGCCAGATCGAGTATTCAACTTAACATGGCATAACTACATTAACGAAAGCTGGTTCCTTTTCCGTCGCAGAAAAGCTTTGTAACATTCCAGTCACGGTAATGTGCGGATGTCAGCGGCGCAGCGCATCCAGCAAAGCGGTCAGATCGGCGGGCAGCGGAGAGGTGAACTCCAATGCCTCACCTGTCACCGGATGCGCGAACCCCAAGGTGGCTGCGTGCAAAGCCTGACGCGGAAAGCTGTTGCCGATCTCTGCCACTTCCGGCCCGAACAGTTTCGGTGAGACCTTTCGCTTGCCGCCATAGGTCTGATCGCCGACCAAGCCATGCCCTGCATAGGCCATATGCACGCGGATTTGATGGGTGCGGCCGGTTTCGAGCCAACATTCCATCAGCGCCGCACCGCCCTTGAAATCTTCCATCACCCGCGTGCGGGTTACGGCATGACGGCCCGAGTTCCACACCACGGCCTGACGCTGGCGGTCGGTCTTGTGGCGTTCCAGATGGGTGGCGATTTTCAGGATGCCGCCCGCCTCAAACGTAATGCCGCGCAGGCCACGGATGCGTGGATCATAGGCCGAGGGCACGCCGTTCACCACGGCAAGGTAGCGGCGGTTGACGGTATGAGCCTCAAACTGCGCAGCCAATCCATGATGGGCGCGGTCGGATTTGGCGACCACCAGCAGGCCGGTGGTGTCTTTGTCGATGCGGTGGACGATACCGGGGCGCCGCTCACCCCCAATGCCCGACAGCGTATCGCCGCAGTGATGCAGCAGCGCATTGACCAAAGTGCCCGAAGGCGTGCCGGGGGCCGGATGCACCACCATGCCCGCAGGCTTGTCGATCACAATAAGATCGCCGTCCTCCCAGATCACCGTCAGCGGAATATCCTCGGGCATAGTCGCGACATCCACCGCGGGGGCGAGGATCAGGGTGTAAGCCTCGCCCTGTTTGACTTTGGTCTTGGGATTGGTCACTGCCACGCCATCGCGCAGCACATCGCCCTCGTCGATCATCTTCATCAAACGTGAACGCGACAGCGCGGCATCCTCTGGCACTGCGGCGGCAAGCGCCTTATCAAGGCGCTGAGGTGCGTCTTCGCCGATCACGATGATCAGCTGCCCGCCCGCCATTGCATCGACGCTTTCCGCGTCTTCGTCTTCAAAAGGGCTCGCCATGACAGACACTCCTACCGAGCCGGGCCTGCCGCCCTCGCTCCGCTTGCTGAAAATATTGGTGATCGTGTTGATGATCACCATGATTGGCGGTGTCATAACCGTGGTCGCGCTGCTTGTCACCCGGATGCCGCATCTGGGCGGTGCTGCGCCTGCGGTGCCTGCCGGGTTGCAGATGCCCGCCAATCTTAAGTTGCCAGACGGTGCGAAAGCGCAGGCGGTGACGTTCGGTGCGGGTTGGATCGGAGTGGTGACCACCGACAATCGGCTATTCATCTTCACCCCGCAGGGCAGTTTGCAGCAAGAGATTGCCATCGCGCCGCTGCCCTTGCCCAAACCTTAGCTTTTTCTTGACGCTACCGGCCGGGTGATCTTTGCTAACCCGAGCGAGTTAAGGACGCTGACGCTATGACTCTGTTGCGTTTTTTGTTGCCCGGCGACTCTGATGCCGCCGCACAAATTCAAAATCAACTGCAAGTGCTCAAAAGGTTGGAGCCTGCGCGGTTGCTCAGCATGTCGGCAGCCTTTGGACTGATGGCGATCTTTTTGCCGTTGTGGCTGGTGGTCGCCGCGATGGGGGCGGATATGGTGCTGCAGGGCGTGGGCTTCATGCTGCTGCGCAATCTTGACCCGGCGTTGCAGCCGCGCCGCTATCTGTCGGCTGTGGCTTCGGTATTTTTGATGGAGCTGAGCTATGCGGTGCCCTGTCTGCTGATCTGGCAACAAGATACCGAATTTGCCAAAGCTGCAGCGGCGGGTCTGCTGAGTATGACGCTGTTTCAGTTGAGCACGGTGCGGGCGATTCACTTGCCTTTCGGGCTGGCGGGCATATCGGGCGGAACGCTGGTGGCTCTGATTGGCAACGGCTTTTACTGGCTGGACAGCGGCCATTGGCTTGGCTTTTTCATCTCAACCGTGGCGCTGCTGGCTGCGGTAACTTATGCCGTCGGCGCGATGCAGTCGAACCACGCGCTGCATCTGGAGGTCAGCCGCCGCGGCATCCGCGCCGACGCCGCCAACCGCGCCAAGGGCTTGTTTCTGGCGCAGATGAGCCACGAATTGCGCACGCCTTTGAACGCGATTGTCGGCATGGGAGAGGCAGAGCGCGCGCAGACAGACGATCCAGCGGCGCAGGCTCGGATGCAGACACTGATCGGCTCGGCGATGGATTTGGCGGCGATTTTGGACGATATCGTGCAAATGTCGGCACTGGAGGAGCATCAACTGCCGCTGCATCCGGTGATTGCCCGCCCGAAAGAGGCGATAGAGGCCACCGTCGCGCTGTTCCAACCAGTGTTCGCCAATGCGGGGCTTTGGCTGCGGTTGGAGTTTATTGCCAAGCGTCTGCCAGATGGCACTCTGGCGCAGACGCTGCCCGAAACGGCGGAGTTTGATCCGCAACGCTTGCGGCAATGCCTTTCTAACCTGTTGTCCAATGCGCTGAAGTTTACCGAAACCGGCGGCGCGACGCTTCGGGTCAGCTACCGTCCGCAATCTTTGCGTAAACCCGGGCAGCCCGAGATGGGCCGCTTGCAGATTGATGTCTCAGATACTGGCAAGGGTATCGCTGCGCATGAACGCGATCTGGTGTTCCAGCCGTTTCAGCGAGGGGCTGGCACCCATGCGGGGTCGGGGCTTGGGCTTGCGATCAGCCGGGGCATTGCGCTGCAAATGCAGGGCGATCTGGAGCATTTGCCCAGCACCTCTGGCGCGCTGTTTCGGCTTACGCTGTTGATCCGCCCAGCTGTAATGCAGCCACCCACGCCTGCGTCGCAAGTCGATCTGGCGGGCAGGCATATTTTGGTGGTCGATGATATCGCCACCAACCGTCTGGTTGCCTCCACCTATCTGCGTGGCATGTCGGCTTTGGCAGAGGAAGCGCCGAGTGGGGCTGCGGCGTTGCAAGCGATCAAGGCGCGGCGTCCCGATCTGGTGCTGCTTGATCTGCATATGCCTGGGCTTTCAGGGGTCGAGACTTTGGCCGCGATCCGCGCCCTGCCCGGCCCGCATCTGCCCGTGGTCGCAATGACGGCAGTGGCTTCGGCCGCCGACCGCACGCTGCATCTGTCGGCAGGGTTGGACGGATATTTGACGAAACCGCTGACGCTGGAATCGTTGCGCGCCGGGATCGCACCGCATCTGCCGAAACGCGACACCGCACCGTAAACTGCGGATTTGGTTTGCGACAGCAATCGGCGGGTGGGGCTAGACGCCGCAGCGTAGCTCGCGTCAACTGCCGCCAAACCAAGCGGGGAGAATCAATATGATCGGCGATCTGGGCGCGAAAGATGCCACCGAACTGGCGGGGCTTGTGGCCTCTGGGCAAGTCACTGCCTCCGAACTGCTGGACGCGGCGCTGGCTGCCGTTGAGGCACGCAATCCCGCGATTAACGCGGTTGTGTTGGTGCAAGAAGATGCTGCTCGGCGAGCGATTGCCGAAGGCTTGCCGCGCGGGCCATTCCGCGGCGTGCCGTTTTTGCTGAAGGATTTGGGCTGCGAGGCGGTGGATTTCCCCGGCCACAACGGCTCACGTCTTTTGGCGAACACCACCTATGCGCGGGATTCCGCGATCTGGCAGCGTATTCGCGCCACCGGAGTGGTCAACTTTGGCCGCACTACCAGCCCGGAAGGCGGCGTTGGCACAGTTACCGAAGCGGCGGTTTATGGCGGCCCGACGCGCAATCCGTGGAACCTTGACCACACCTCGGGCGGATCGTCGGGTGGGGCTGGCGCGGCTGTGGCTGCCGGGATTGTGGCGTTTGCGCATGGCTCGGATGGCGGTGGATCGGTGCGTATTCCGGCGTCGTCGTGTGGGCTGTTCGGGTTTAAGTCAACGCGGGCGCGGTTGCCGGATGGGCCATATTCGGGCGAAGGCTGGGCCGGGATGGCGATTGACGGCTTTCTGACCCGATCTGTCCGCGATACCGCGATCATGCTCGACGCCTGCGAAGGCCCGGATTTGGGCGCGCCTTACGTCGCCCCGCCGCTGCTGCACGGTCACGCTCATGCGATCAGCCGCCCGCCGCGCCGCCTGCGAGTGGCCATGTGCGACACGACCTTTACGCGCGAGGCGATTGACCCCGAAGTGGCGCAAGCCGTGCGCGATACCGCGAAGCTGCTCGAAAGCCTTGGCCATCAGATTGAGGTTGGTCGCCCAACGGCGGATGTTGAGATGATGATGCGGGCTTGGACCGATATCGTCGGCGTTGGCACCGCTCTGTCGATCCAGAAGGCGCTGAAAGGCCGCGCTTTGACGCCCGATCTGGTCGAAGGCATTGGCCGTTCGGCGGTTGCATACTCCGCCACCCTGCCCCCAACCCGCTATCTGGAGGCTGTGGGCGAGATTCATGCCTTCGGTCGCCAGATGGCCGAATACTTTGCCGATGGTCCGGACATTCTGCTGTCAGCCACCCTTGCCGAGCCGCCTGCCAAAGTTGGCCGCTACCATCACGACCGCGATGATTATGTGAATTACCGCATCGGTCCGGGTGGCATATTCTCATATTCGCCGTTCTGCGCGGTGTTCAACGCCAGTGGCCAGCCTGCGGCCTCGCTGCCGTTGGCACAGTCGAAAGCCGGTTTGCCGATCGGGATTCACCTCGCGGCGGCCTATGGCTGTGATGAAGAATTGATCGCTCTGTGTGCAGAAGTCGAATCCGCAAGCCCTTGGGCACACCGCCGCGCACCGTTGGCTTAACCGCGGCCTAAGCTTTGCAAAGGCTCAAGCGACGCTAAGCCCTTGCAAGCGTTATCATACCGCCGCGCTCTTAGGCATTTGCACAACCTAAGAGGCAACTGCCTAGTCTTTCGGCATATCCGGCGAAGTTTATGTTGCGCCGAAGCTTGGCCGCCGTCCAATATGATCAAAACCAAAGGGAGCGAGTCACCTTGACCAAAGATACCGCCGTCGAGGCCCGCAATGCCGTCAAGGCTTTCGGACAGGGCGACACTGCCGTGCGCGCGTTGGACGATGTTTCCATCGAAATCCGTAAGGGCGAGTTCTTTACGCTGCTGGGGCCATCGGGCTGCGGCAAGACCACCCTGTTGCGGCTGATTGCCGGGTTTGAGATGCCAACCTCCGGCACCATCCTGCTGGACGGCCAAGACATCACTTACCTGCCGCCGAACAAGCGGCCAGTGAACACGGTGTTCCAAAGCTATGCCTTGTTCCCGCATCTGACCGTGGCGCAGAACATCGGCTTCGGTCTGGAGATGCAGGGCCGCCCGCGCGCCGAGGTTAAGGCCACAGTCGATCGGATGCTGGCGCTGGTGAAGCTGGAGGCACTGGCGTCGCGCAAAACCTCGCAACTGTCCGGCGGGCAGCAACAGCGCGTCGCCCTCGCCCGCGCCTTGGCTCCGTCGCCGAAAGTGCTGCTGCTGGATGAGCCATTGTCTGCGCTCGACCTGAAATTGCGGCGTGAGATGCAGGGTGAGTTGAAACGGCTGCAAACCGAAACCGGGATTACCTTTATCTTCGTCACGCATGACCAAGAAGAAGCCCTGACGATGTCTGACCGCATCGGCGTCATGTCTGCGGGCAAGCTGCAACAGGTCGGCACTCCGCGCGAGATTTACACGCGGCCGCTGAACCGCTTCGTTGCCAGCTTCATCGGCGAGACCAACTTCATGCCCGCCACCTCGAACGGCAGCACTTTGACGCTCGCGGGCGGCTATAAGATGCCTGCGCCACCGGCGACCAAATCCGGCGCCGTGACGGTGACGGTGCGCCCCGAACAGGTGAAGCTGACCCACACGCCCGAACCGGGCAGCCTGCCCGCCACTGTGCGCGGCGTGGTCTATATGGGCACTGATATGAACTACCAACTGCATCTCGCCGATGGCACCGAGATTGAGGCTTGCGTGGTGTCGGACGTGACAGGGGAAGCGGCGTTGCAAGCGGGTCAGACCGTGGGCGTCACCTTCACCCCCGGTGCCGCGCAAGTGTTGGAGGATTAGATGAGCGTCGCTGAAAAAGCTCAAGAAGCGCAATCGGTCCGCAATGGTTGGCTGCTATCCACCCCGGCGCTGATTATCCTGACGCTGTTTGCGGTTGGCCCGCTGATGATCGTGGTGGTGTATTCCTTCCTCGCCCCCGGTCAATACGGCAACGTCGAGTGGAAGCTGTCGCTGGACGGTTGGCGCGGCATCCTGTGGACCAAGGACATTTTCGACGACACCTATGGTCTGGCCGATGCCAACGTGACGATCTTCTGGCGCTCGGTTAAATTGTCGATCCTGACCACGCTGCTGACCTTCGCGGTGGGCTTCCCGACCGCATGGTTTATCGCAACACGCCCCGCCAAATCACGGGCGTTGTGGTTGTTTCTGATCACTATTCCGTTCTGGACCAACCTGTTGATCCGCACCTATGCGATCAACGAGGTGATCCGCAACGAGGGTCTGCTGAACACCGTCCTGATCAAGCTGGGCGTGATCTCGGAACCGCTGCGCATCATTTACACCGATACCGCCGTTTTCATCGGCATGGCTTACGTCTACCTGCCGCTGATGGTGCTGCCACTGTTTGCCGCCATCGACCGCTTCGATATGAAGCTGCTGGAGGCGGGCTATGATCTTTACGCCAGCCGGATGCAGGTGTTGCGCCGGGTCATTCTGCCGATCGTGAAACCGGGCATCATCGCGGGCTCGATCCTCGTGTTCGTGCCATCCTTGGGCGCTTACGTTACCCCCCGCGTGCTGGGTGGCGGCAAGCAAATGATGATCGGTAACTTCATTGATCTGCAATTCGGTCAGGGCCGCAACTGGCCATTGGGAGCGGCCTTGTCGCTGACGCTGCTGATCATCGTGACGGGCGCGCTGCTGATCTATGTGAAATACGCCAACCGGGATGTGTCGAATGGCCACTAAAACCTTCTCCGTCGCCAAACTCCCCGGCTTCACCACCACCGCCATTCTGGTTTTCATCATACTCTACCTGCCGATCCTGACCTTGGTGGCCTATTCGTTCAACGCCAGCCAATCGGTCGCGATCTGGGGCGGGTTTTCACTGGATTGGTATGTGAAGGCTTGGAACAACGACGCCGTCAAAGACGCCACCGTAAGGTCGTTGCTGATCGCGGTTTGTGCGGCGGTAATCTCGACCGCTGTGGCGACGATGGCGGCGCTGGGCACCACGCGGCGCAAGGCGTTCAAGGGCCAGACTTTTATCTATGTGATGATCAACCAGCCGTTGATGGTGCCAGAGATTGTGACCGCCGTATCCTTGCTGATCCTGTTCGGCATGGTCAAACAAGCGACCGGCATCCAAGGCATCGGCTATGTGATCTTCGCCCACTCCGCCTTCTGTATCCCCTTCGCCTATCTGCCAATCCGCGCCCGGCTGGAGGGCATGGATCTGACGCTGGAAACCGCCGCCGCTGATCTTTACGCAACGCCTTGGCAGACTTTCCGCCATGTCACGCTGCCGATCCTGCTGCCCGGCGTGATCGCAGGCGCAATGCTGGCCTTCGTGATCAGCCTTGACGACGTGGTTATCACCGAGTTCACCAAATCGGGCGGCCAAGACACTTTGCCCACCTATATGCTCGGGCAGATGCGCCGCCAGTTGACGCCAGAGATCAACGCGATTTCCTCGATGCTGCTGGCGCTGACCGTTGTGCTGCTCACCGCGTTCTTCCTGCTGACCCGCAAAAACGACTGACCTCAACCATCGGAGCCTTCACCGGATGAAAAAGCCAGCCCTTGCCGTTGCTTTGCTGCTAACAACCGCCCTGCCCGCGCTTGCCGAGGGTCAGTTGAACCTGTTCAACTGGGGCGATTACACCTCGCCCGAATTGCTGGAGAAGTTCAAAAAAGACACCGGCATTACGGTGACGGTGACCGATTACGACAGCAACGATACGGCACTGGCTAAGGTTTCGGTCGGCGGGTCGGGGTTTGATCTGGTGGTTCCATCAGCGCATTTCGTGCAGATTTATGTCGAGAAAGGTCTGATCCAAAAGCTCGACCTGACCCGACTGCCACATCACAGCAACATCGCGCCGGAATGGATGGATGTGGAATGGGACAAGGGCCGCAATTACACCATTCCTTGGCAATGGGGCACGACGGGGATTTCGGTCGATACCTCGATTTACAAGGGCGATCCGAACACCTCTGAGCTTTTCCTCAACCCACCGGACGAGTTGAAAGGCAAGATCAACGTCGTGCCCGAGATGAACGAGGTGGTCAATCTGGCTGTGATGTGGGCTGGTGGCGAGCCTTGCACCGAGGACGTCGCGGTGCTGAAAAAGGCGCATGATGCGCTGATCAACGCGCGGCCATTCTGGGTCTCGATGGATTACGGCACCACCGAGCATATGGCGAATGGCGATTGGGCGGCGAGCGTCAACTGGTCGGGCGAAACCTTCCGCTCGCGTCTGAAAAACCCGAATGTGATCTATGGCTATCCGAAAGAGGGCTATCCTTTGTGGATGGATTCGGTGGCCCTGCTGTCAGAAGCGCAAAACGTCGATGAGGCTTACACCTTTCTCGATTTCATCAGTCTGCCAGAAAATGCGGCGCTGATCTCGGCCTTCGCGCGTTACCCCAATGGCATCACAGGTTCAGAAGCCTTCATGCCTGCCGATATGGCAACCGCCCCCGAAGTAAACATCCCAGCCGAGTTCAAAGCGGCAGGGCATTTTATGCCTACCTGCAGCGGCAAAGCAGCTGAATACATGGCCGCAATCTGGACCGATTTGCAGAAGTAACCACAAGACGAAACCAAGGGAGACTACAATGAAGAAACTATTCTCGGCCACGCTGCTGCTGCTCGCCAGCACATCGCTGGCATCGGCCGAAGGCACGCTGCAACTGTTCAACTGGGGCAACTACACCTCGCCCGAACTGCTTGCAAAATTTGAAAAAGAGACCGGCATCAAGGTGACGGTCACCGATTACGACAGCAACGACGCGGCTTTGGCCAAAGTTGAAGCTGGCGGCTCGGGCTTTGATCTTGTGGTGCCATCGGCGAACTATGTGCCGATCTGGGCTGGAAAAGGTCTGATCGTTCCGCTGGACGACAGCAAACTGAAAAACAAAGGCAATATCGCTCCGGAATGGATTGATGTGGCTTGGGACAAGGGCCGGGTTTACACGGTTCCATGGCAGTGGGGTTCCACCGGGATCGCGGTCAACACCAAGGTTTATGGCGGCGATATCAACACCTCGGCAGTTTTTCTGGACGTGCCGGATGAGCTGAAAGGCAAGATCAACGTCGTGCCAGAGATGAACGACGTGGTGAACCTCGCGCTGTGGTATGTCGGCGGCGAGCCTTGCACCGAAGACACCGCCGTGCTGAAAAAAGCCCGCGACGTGCTGGTTGCCGCCAAGCCAGATTGGCTGTCGATGGATTATGGCGCTACCGAAAAGATGTCGAACAACGACTGGGCGGCATCGGTGAACTGGAACGGCTCGACCATGCGGATTCGTCTGGCCAACCCGGATGTGAAATACGGCTTCCCAAAAGAAGGCTACCCGTTGTTCATGGATTCGGTGGCTTTGCTGAAAGATGCGCAGAACGTCGAGGAAGCTTACAAATTCATCGACTTCATCATGGTGCCTGAAAATGCCGCGATGATTTCCTCGTTCGCACGCTATGCCAACGGCATCGCGGGTTCAGAGGCGTTCATGCCGGAAGACATGAAAACTGCACCAGAAGTGATGATCCCAGACGAGTTCAAAGCCTCCGGCCATTTTCTGCCAACCTGCTCGCCCAAAGCGCAGGAATATATGACCGCGATCTGGACCGAATTGCAGAAGTAAGCAGATTGATCTGCCCGCGATGCGAGGGGCCAGCCCCTCGCATCGTTATTTTTTAAGCACTTAGGTGCGATTGGGGGCTAGCCCCCAAACCCCCAGGATATTTGAGCAGAGAGGATGACCAAAGTGGCGTTGAATGAGATGTCGGCTTCCGATCTGTCGCGGATGATTGCAGCGCGTAAAGTGGCTCCGTCCGAGGTGATGGCGGCGCATCTGGACCGGATTGATGCGGTGAACCCGGCGGTGAACGCGGTGATTTCCTTGCGCGACCGTGAGGCGCTGATGGCCGAGGCGAAGGCGGCGGATGATGCGACAGCGACGGGCTGGCTGCATGGGCTGCCGTTGGCGGTGAAAGATTTGTGCGCCACCAAAGGCTTGCGCACCACCTATGGCTCACCGTTGTTCGCCGATTTCGTGCCGCTGAAGGATGATCTGCTGGCAGCTAGGATGCGCGGTGCCGGGGCTATTTTTATCGCCAAAACCAACACGCCGGAATGGGGGCATGGCAGCCATTCCTTCAACCCGGTGCACGGTGTCACCCGCAATCCCTATGATCTGAGCGTGACGGCGGGTGGTTCATCGGGGGGTGCGGCCGCGGGCTTGGCTGCACGGATGCTGCCCGTCGCGGATGGCTCGGACATGATGGGCAGCCTGCGCAATCCGGCGGCGTTCTGCAATGTCTACGGCTTTCGACCGTCATGGGGGCTGGTGCCGCAAGATGCTGAGGGCGACACCCATATGGCGACGCTGGCGACTGAAGGCCCGATGGCGCGCAACGTTGAGGATATCGCAAACCTGCTGAGCGTGCAGGCGGGCGTTAACCCCGAAGTGCCGTTTGGCCGCGAAAGCAGCGATTTCGCCAGCCTACTGTCGGTGAATATGAAGGGCAAACGCATCGCTTGGGTGGGCGATTGGGGTGGTGCGTATCAGATCGAGCCGGGGATTATCGAGCTATGTGAAGCGGGCTTGCAGGTGTTCAGCGATCTGGGCGCCGAGGTCGAGGCCATAGCGCCGCCGTTCCCCGCCGAAAAACTGTGGCACGCTTGGACCACTCTGCGCGCGATGCTGAACGCGGGTGGTATGAAGCCGATCTATGACAATGAGTTCAAACGCGCGCAGTTGAAGCCCGAGACAATTTGGGAAATCGAGCAGGGCCGTGGCCTGACAGCGCAAGCGGTCTATGAGGCAAGCACGATCCGTTCGCGCTACTACGCCCATATGGCGCGATTGTTCAGCAAATATGACGCCGTGGTGCTACCAACAGCGCAAGTTTGGCCGTTCCCGGTGGAATGGCGCTGGCCGCAAAGCATCAACGGCACCGCTATGGACACCTATCACCGCTGGATGGAAGTGGTGATCCCGATCAGCCTGATCGGCCTGCCCGCGCTGAATGTGCCGGTGGGGTTTGGGGCAAATGGCCTGCCGATGGGGATGCAGATCGCCGGGCCAGTTGGGGCGGATGCGAAGATATTGGCGATGGGTCAGGCGTATCATCTGGCGACCGATTGGCCGAGTAAGCGGCCGCCAAGCCTATAGTGCAGTTATAATATACGCCGCCGCAGAAAGCATAAGATATCAGCCTGCACTTCGGCTGATGCTTGATCGAGGCTGTTGACGCAGATGAACAGCGCGTCCTCGCGGGCCTCGGCTTCGGCGGTCTTCTCACGAACCCGCTGCGGTTTATCGACGTCCGCGCGGAAATAGACGGTGTTATCCGACGCCGCCACAGTTGCAGTCCCCGCCGCCAGTTCCAGATGATTGGCCAAACTTGCCGGGTTAAACTGGCTGCCATGCCGAAAGCGCGGGGCCATATTGGCCTCAATCACGCCGGGATGCGCCGCCTCAAACCGCTGAAAGGTTGAGCGTCGTAACGGATGCGGCGTGTGGCCAATACTGAAAAACCGCAAGCCCCAACCGACCAACCGCGCCGCGCGCAGCTGTTGCAGCTTGAAGCCGACGGGTTGCCAATTCTTACCCCGGCGCTTCAGCCGCCCGACTGCAAGTTGCAACATTGGCACCAGACCATAGGCGCGCGTCATCCAGTGGCCACGCAGGATCGGGCCGGTATCCGTAAAGAAATCAGTGGGTTGAACGGGCCGGATCAGGAAGAAATCATCGTTGAGATAAATGTAACGCTCCGCCAGATCGGGGATGCGGTAAAGTGCGGTTTCAATGGTGCGGCCGGAGAATATCGGCAATAGCGCCTCGTGCCCCCGATAGATCACCGTATGATCGACGATCTTGACCCGCTCTCGCAACGACGGATCAGACGCCCATAACTCCTGCACGACGTTCGGAGTTTGCCCATCCGTGACGATATGAATCCGCCGCAACCAAGGCGCGAACTTTAGCAGGGCCATCAGGCTAAAGCGGATTTCATCGCGGCTGGCAAAGCGCGTCGCTTCAACCCCCGCCGCACCAAACCCGGGATCATAGGTGCTGCGCTTTGCGACATGAGCGGGGTCTTCGCCGTCCACCCAAGTCAGCACCGCGTCAATCGGCTGGCTCACAACACCGCCCTCAAACGGTCCGGAATGATCACCACCGGCGGCCCCGGCAGCGGTGCGGGTTTGTTCCACGCGAGCAGCCTGCGCTTCCAAGTCATCCGGCGGCGCGCGGCGTCGAACATGGGCTCACCTTCGACAGGAGTCGCCGCTTCAACCATGCGGAACAAAACCTCACGCCGCTGCATATGCGGGCCCCAGCCAGCGGCAATCAGGTTCGGGTCATTCGCCCGCCCCATCGCGGTTTCATAGTCGATCATGCCGAAGTGGAACATGAACAGGTCGGGGCTGATGTGGAAATTGCGCCGCTTGACCCGGTGCAGGCCAGCGCCCCAAGTCACCGGTTTGAAAGCCAACACTGGCTTGGTATAGGCGTTTGACACCACCGCGAGCCGTCTTTGCGGTAAAAACGGCTGGCTCGGGTCGATTGCGGGTTCGGATTTCAAATCCTGCACCACATCGAGGCCCAAGCCCGATAAAGTAGCGGTGCGGGCTTTGTGGCCTTGGATGAAGGCGTTCAGACTGGAGTGTTTCGCAGGGTCTGCCACCAGAAACTCATCCACATCCGTCGCAATCACCGCGTCACAATCATAGCGCCATAGGGTGCGGGCCAAGTCCGAGATTGCACGGCTGCGATTATGCTCCATCACCACCCGCCGCATCGGGGTGTTACTGATTTCCGCCGCCCAATCGCGGTGACGCAGATGCAGGAAGTTGACGCCGTCAAAGCCTTGCGGGATCGCCTCATCCAGACCGTCAATGATCACGAACAGCGATTGCCGCCCGAAATTGCCACCGTAATACTCAATCCACTTGCGCAGAAAAATCCTGTCGTTGCGCACTGTGGTGATGCAAGCGACCTTTTTGGATTGCTCGGCTTGGTGTGGCACTGGTTGATCTTGCACGGGTTGATCTCGCACGGGCATCTCCGATTTCGGCAGGGGCCAGCTTTATCGCAAGACGGACCCCGCCGCAATTCTGCACAAACGCCCGGATTGCCGCCCGAATTGGCCGCATATTCCTGCAAAGTAACCAATGTAACAGTTTTGTAACAGTTATTGACCAATCTTTTTATGGCTATCGGGTGCAAATGTTCAGATACATGCGCTAGATAACACCAGAGCGGCTCTGAGAACCGTCCTTTAAAAACGAACTGTCGAGGCTGATGCAGATGAACGAAACCTTAGCGATGACATCCGGTGCTGCGGGCGTGAGCCCCGTGCAATACGGCGCGCTTTGCTGGCGGATGCACCGCGGCAAGGTTGAGGTTTTGTTGATTACCAGCCGTGACACCGGTCGCTGGGTGATCCCAAAGGGTTGGCCGATGGACAAACGCTCGCCCGCCCAAGCCGCCAAGCAAGAGGCGTGGGAAGAAGCCGGTGTGCGCGGCGAGGTTGCCGAAACCGCAATCGGCCTGTTCAACTATGTCAAGCTGTTAACCCCAAAGCGCAGTTGCGAATGTGCCGTGCAAGTCTTTGCGCTGCGGGTTTCCGAACTGGTCGACAAATTCCCCGAGCGTAAAGAGCGTCGCCGCAAATGGTTCGCTGCCGAGAAGGCCGCCCGCAAGGTGAACGAGCCTGAACTGCGCGAGGTGCTGCTTGGCCTGACCGCCAATCTTGCTCCGCATCCGACTTTGCTGCCTGAGGCCGAGCAATCCCTTGCCACTGCTTGAAAAGCGGCGCAGCTTGCTTAGGTAGGTTAGGTGTTATAATTTGGCCCGAGCATGATCCAATACTCCCTTCGCTGCGGCAACGCGCATGGTTTCGATAGCTGGTTTCAGTCTGCGGCGGCATACGATTCCTTGCTAAGTGCCGGCCAAATCGGTTGTCCGGTATGCGGTGATGCCTCGGTTGAAAAGACCTTGATGGCCCCCGCCGTACGTCCTGCTGGCAAAGCCGGAGAGCCCGCAGCCAAGCCAAAACTATCCGAACCGCAATCTGAACTTGAAGTCGCGATGGCCGAATTGCGCCGTCGGGTCGAGGAAAACTCGGAATATGTCGGTCTCAACTTTGCCGCAGAGGCGCGCCGGATGCACGACGGCGATATTGATCAGCGCGCGATTTATGGTGAGGCCAAGCCCGACGAGGCGCGCGCGTTGATCGAAGATGGTGTGCCAGTGGCTCCGCTGCCGTTCATGCCGCCGAGAAAGGCCAACTGATGACCACTCTGATCACCGGCGCAAGTCGCGGTATCGGTCATGCGCTGTTCACACATTACCAAAACGCAAGTGAAACGGTGATCGGCACCTCTCGCAAGGCCGCTCCGGGCCTGGTGACGCTGGATGTCACTGACGCGGCGGGCCAGCGCGCTTTCGGCCAAACCCTTGAAAGCGTTGATCTTCTGATTTGCAATGCCGGGGTTTTCCCCGATCGCGGCCAGAAGCTCGACGACGGCTACGCACCGGCTTTGTGGATGGACGGCTTCAACACCAATGTCGTCGGCGTTTTCCTGACCATCCAGTCAATGCTGCCGGCTTTGCGGCGTGCTCAGGGCAAAATCGCCATCATTTCCTCGCAGATGGCGTCGGATGCCAAGGCTTCCGGTGGCAGCTATATCTATCGCGCCTCAAAAGCCGCCGCGCTGAACCTTGGCCGCAATCTCGCGACCGATCTGAAATCGCAAGGCATCGCGGTGGGGATTTATCATCCCGGCTGGGTGCAGACCGATATGGGCGGCACCCGCGCCGATATCACCGAGGCGCAATCGGCCAACGGCCTTGCAGCACGCTTTGCGGCACTGTCACTGGCAACGACCGGGTGTTTTGAAACATGGGATGGGCAGGCGCATCCGTTTTAGGTGCAGCCCAGCCTCAACTGATTAAATCTGCTTCTCGGGCATCTGCACCCGCAAACCGTCCAGCGCATCGGTGACCTTAATCTGGCAGGTCAAGCGCGAGGTCACCGGATTGGGATTCCACGCGAAATCCAACATATCCTCTTCCATCGCATCTTTCTTCGGCAGACGGTCTACCCATTCCGGCGCGATATAGACATGGCAGGTTGAACACGCACACGCGCCACCGCAATCGGCTTCGATGCCCGGAATACCGTTGTCGCGCGCACCTTCCATCACGGTCAGGCCATTTGAGACGTTAACAACGTGTTCCTTGCCGCCAAATTCGATGTAAACGATCTTCGCCATGCTGCTTTCCCTGTCGCTTTGCCCAAAGGCTCTGCCGCCCGACATAGGCGAAATACACAAGCTTTGCCAGTGCATCACCGTCACAGTTCGGTGCAATTCCGTCGCTTAGGGAAACGCCAGCCGCGCGCATCACCGCATCTTTGCAGGCCAAGCGTTTGCGGCTAAGCTGATCCGCAACATGGCCCAGAGAAACTGGGGCACAATACGGGCATGGCATGATTTTACGATTGGTTCTTGGCTCTGCTCTGGTTCTGGCTGGCTGTGCCCAACAAATTGCGGTAACGGCCCCTGCGGTCGGCAATCTCGGGGTTGAGCTGATCCGCCTCAAGGAAGGCCAACAACCACCGCAGGCCGCGGGCGTTTGCTGGGCAAAAGACACCACGCCTGCCGTGATAGAGACCACCACCGAGCAGATCGTCGTCACAGACGAACAGCGCGATGATCAAGGCAAAGTCGTGGCCCCCGCCACCTATCAGACCAAAACCCACCAACGTCTGCTGCAAGACCACGAGGAAGTTTGGTTCCGCGCACCCTGCCCCGCAGACATGACGGTGAATTTTGTAGCCACTTTGCAACGTGCCCTGAAGGCGCGCGGGCTGTATCTGGCCCCCGTTACCGGTGTGATCGACATCACCACCGCAGAGGCCGTGCGGCGTTTTCAGGCCGAGCGTGGTCTTGATAGCCCCGCACTTTCCCTCGCCGCAGCCAAGGAGCTTGGCATCATCGCCACGGATATCTCAAAACTATGACCCCATCAGCCGCCCAATCCCGTTATGAGGCCGAAGTCACCCGGCAATGGTCGGCGCACGCTGCCGATGGCGCGCATGATCTCGGCCATCTGCGCCGCGTGTGGCTGCGCGCCAAACTGATCGCGATGGACGAGACTTGCGATCTGGAGGTTTTGCTCGCCGCCTGCATGTTTCACGATCTGGTCAACCTGCCAAAATCGCACCCAGAACGCGCCCGTGCCTCCACCCTATCGGCCGAAGCCGCCTGCCATTTCCTGCGCAGCGATGGTTTTCCCGAGGCAAAACTGTCTGCCGTCGGCCATGCCATTGCCGCGCACAGCTTTTCTGCCGGCATTACGCCCGCGACCGCCGAGGCTCGCGTATTGCAAGACGCCGATCGGCTAGAGGCTTTGGGCGCAATCGGTATCGCGCGGATGTTTCATATCTCCGGCCAAATGGGCGGCGGCTTGTTCGATGCCGACGATCCGATGGCACTGAAGCGCCCGCTGGATGATCGCGCCTTCGCGCTCGATCACATCCAGACCAAACTGCTGAAACTGGTCGATACCATGCAGACCGCCCCCGGTCGCGCGATGGCTGTTGAGCGCGCTGAATGGATGATGTCCTTTCGCACCCGCCTGTTGTCCGAAATCGGCTAACCCAAACCCCGAGGCTTCGTGCTGGCTCGTCTATCCTTACGTTTCATCGTGGTGCTGGCGCTGTGTGGCGCGGCACTCCTCGCCTTGGTCACCATGTTTGAGGCGATGATCGGCGCGCCGCTCAGCTTCGGCACCGCAACCGTGGTGGTGCTGCCGCTGCTTTTCGCCGCGCGCAGTTGCGGTGCTGCTTGGGTGGTCAACCAGCAGACCAAACCGGGGATCAAAATTATTCTCGGCTATGGCTTCTGGCTCGGGCTGCTCGGGCTTGCGGTGCTGGTGGCCGTCACAACTGCGCTGCAAAGCCTGGCGCCAGCCGGTCAAATCCAAACCAGCCCAACCGAGGTTTTGCGGCTTTTTGCCCAACGCCCCGGTGCTGGATTGATGCTAATCGCCATATCTTTCGGCACCGTAGCACTGATCACCTGCACTGGCTTCGCTTTAGGTGTCCGCGCTCAAATGCGGCTGCTGTCACAGCCCTTAACCCGTCGCTTCCGCTGATGACAAAGATTAACAGACGGTGAATCACCCCCTGCTAAGCCCTTGAAATCGCTTAGCCGCCCCCTTGCTCACGCGTGGACACAGGCCAGCCCATAAAAAAAGGCGGCAGGTCTCCCCGCCGCCTTTCAATCTCAATACCTAGCCTTACTCGACCGAAAGAGCCACAAACCGCGGATCGCCCTCACGCCGCACCAGCAGCAGGATCGACTTCCTGCCCGCAGCTTTAGCATCGGCGAGACGGTCTTGCAGATCGCTGATTTTGGTCAACTTCTGCTGACCCGCCTCAACGATCACATCACCCGGCATCACGCCTTTCTCTGACGCTTCCGAACTCGCATCGACATGAGTCACCGCAAGTCCGGTAGCCCCTGCCGACAGTTTCAGATCTTTCGACACCTGATCATCCACTGGCACCAAGGTCAGCCCCAAAACTTCGGTTTTTTGCGGCTCAATCGGGGTGTCTTTCTGCGCCGCGGGCACAGGTTTGCCTTCCTCATCGGTCTCACGACGACCAAGCTTGATCTGCAAAGTTTGCTGCTTGCCATCACGCAACACCACGGCAGGCACTTCCTCGCCAATCGGGCTATCCGCGACAGTACGGGTCAAGCTGCGCACATCGGTGATTTCCTTGCCGTTGAACGTCAAGATCACGTCACCCGCAAGCATCCCGCTGGCCTTCGCCGGACCTTCCGGCACGTCAGTGATCAACGCGCCCTTCGCATCGGTCAGACCCATCGCTTCGGCCACGTCAGGCGTCACGTCCTGAATACGTACGCCCAACCAACCGCGCCGAGTCTCGCCGAACTCTTTCAACTGGCCCACCACATGCGACACCACGTTGGAACCCATCGAGAAGCCAATGCCAATCGAGCCCCCTGTGGGCGACAAAATAGCCGTGTTCACGCCAACAACCTGGCCTTCCATGTTGAACAGCGGCCCGCCCGAGTTGCCCTTGTTGATCGCAGCATCGGTCTGGATGAAGTCGTCATAAGCGCCGCTCAGCTCACGCCCGCGTGCCGAGACGATCCCGGCAGATACCGAGAAACCTTGGCCGAGCGGGTTGCCCATCGCCATGACCCAGTCGCCAACCCGCATCGCATCCGAGTTGCCGAACACCACGAATGGCAGCGGCTCGGGGCTTTCAACTTTCAGCAAAGCGATGTCGGTTTTCAAATCGGTGCCGACCAGTTTCGCTTTCAGTTTCTTGCCCGAAAAGAACTCAATCTCGATGTCATCGGCACCTTCGATGACGTGGTTGTTGGTGACGATATAGCCGTCAGCACTGATCACGAAGCCCGAGCCCAAAGCCTCGGATCGTTGCGGCTCGTTACCGCCTTGGCCGTTCTGGTCCATGAAGTCTTTGAAGAAATCTTCAAACGGCGAACCCGGAGGCACCATCGGGCCGCCATCGGTGGCTTGGGCCACCATCGAGGATGTGGTGATATTCACCACCGAAGGGCTGATTTGCTGCGCAAGATCTGCAAAACTTTCAGGCGCACCGAAGGCCAGCGCCTGCTGCGCGGGTCCGGCAGCCAGCGCCATTGTCAGGCCCAGCCCCAAAGCCAGCATCAGTCGGGGACGCTTAGGTGTGGCGAAAGCTGGAACCGTCAGCGCGCGCGCGGAATTAAGTTGAAGCACGTCCGAACTCCTTTTCGTATAGCGGGGCCAAATCGCGTATCGACGGGCCCCCTCGGATCACATCCGCATAATCATTTAAGCGGCCAGATGCGCAATGCAAACCAGATCGCGCCGTCTCAACCCTGCGTGAATGAATTTGTCATCGCCGTGAGGCTGCACGCAAGTGGTATCGGAAGCTTGCGCCAATCCTTGCCGCTAAGGACTAAGCGTTGCTCAAAGAAAAGGGCCAGCGCGAACGCCAGCCCCTTGCCGAATAGAGTAAACCAAACTTACGGCTGAGCTGCTGCCGTCGCAGGTGGTGGCACCGGGGCTGCCGGGGTCGCAGTTGGAGGCTTTTCGGTGCGCAGGTATTCAAAGAACTCGCTGTCCGGCTGCATCACCATAGATGAATTGCCCGACTGCAGCGCCCGCTCGTAAGATGTCAGCGACCGGGTAAACGCGAAAAACTCTGGGTCGCGGCCAAAGGCTTCGGCATAGATCGCGTTGCGCGTTGCATCGGCTTCACCGCGAATGATCTCTGCCTCTTTACGCGCCTCAGACACCACCTCAACCACCGAGCGATCTGCGGTTGCCCGCACGCGCTGCGCCGCCTCGTTACCACGGCCAATCTCATCGGCCGCCTCACGATCGCGCTCTGCCCGCATCCGGGAGAACGTCGCCTCAAGGTTTTGCTCCGGCAGATCGGTACGGGTCAGCCGCACGTCAATGACGTCAACGCCCAAACCCTTCGCCTTGGCACGGGCATTGTCGCGGATCTGGTTCATCAGCGCGGTGCGGTCTTCCGACAGCACTTTCTGGCTATTTACCCCACCCAAAACCTCACGGATTTCGGCGTTGATGATCTTATCAAGGTTGTCGCGCGCCGCATTTTCGCCGCCCGAACCAACCGCGCGCCGGAACGCTTCCAGATCGACAATCCGCCAGCGCGCAAACGCATCGACTACCAAGCGGCGATCATCCAGCGGAGTAACCTCCAAAGGCTGCGTCGGCAGGCCCAAAATGCGGTCTTCATAACGGAAGATTTCCTGCACGAAGGGCAGCTTGAAACCCAAACCGGGCTGGTCAATCACCTGTTTGACCTCACCGAACTGCAAGACCAGTACTTTTTCGCGCTCGTCCACGATGAACACAGACGACAGCAGCAAAGCGCCTGCAAGGATCAGGCCGGGAAGAATATAAATCGGGCGCATCAATTTGAGCCTCCGGTAGTGGTGGTGGTGGCAGGTTTCGGCAGTGCATCCAGCGGCAGATACGGCAACACGCCTTGACCGTTTTGCCCAGCGACGCCATCAAGGATTACCTTGTTCATGCCGCCCAGCACCTTTTCCATAGTTTCGAGATACATCCGCTTGCGCGTCACTTCCGGCGCTTTGATATATTCGGCGTAGACCGAGAGGAAACGGCTCGCCTCACCCTGCGCGTTGTTCACGACTTGGGCGCGATAAGCCTCAGCCTCTTGTTGCAACTGCGCTGCTTGACCACGCGCACCTGCCGTCGCGGTGTTGGCATAAGCGTCAGCCTGCTTTTCCAACTGGTCGCGCTGCTGTTGCGCCGCCTGCACTTTGCGGAAGCTGTCGATAACTTCGCGCGGCGGATCGGCCTTGTCGAAGTTGACCCGGATCACGCTGATCCCGGCATCATAGCTGTTCAGCGTGTTCTGGATGGCAGTGGTGACTTCCGAAGCAATCACCCCCCGGTCACGGTTCAACACCGGAGCCAACTCTGAGCGTGCAATGATATCGCGCATCGCCGATTCGGAAACCGCGCGAATGGTGTCTTCCGGATCTGCCAAGTTGAACAGGAACTTCGCCGGGTCGCTGATGTTCCAAACCACCTGAAACTCAATATCGACGATGTTCTGATCGCGGGTCAGCATCAAGCCGTTGTCCAACTCACCCGCTGCACCGTTGCCGATATCGGTGGTGCGCTGCTTGCGGGCCTCAACGATTTCCGCCGTCATCACTGGCCAAGGCGCGAAGTGCAAACCCTCCTCGCTTACACCGCTGAACTTGCCCAGCATAAGCGTAACGGCTTGTTCTTCGGGCTTGACCGAATAGGCCGACGACCAGATCCACAACCCAGCCACCACAATCGCAGCCAGCGCCAAGCCATGTTTCGTAAACAGCGCGCCACCCGGCCCGCCAGTTCCAGCCGGCCCGCGACCATTGCCGCCGCCACGTCCGCCCATCAGCACACGCAGGTGCTCTTGGCCCTTCTTCATCAGCTCATCAATTTCGGGAAGCTGCGGGCCTTCACCCGGTTTGCGTCCACCCGGACGTTGCCCCGGCCGTTCGCCCTCTGGCCGCTGGCCATTCCGGTCATCCCCACCAGAACCGCCATTTCCGCCCCAAGGGCCGCCGCTACCCGCCATTGATCAACCTTTCGTGTTATTTCGTTACATGTGAATTGGGCATGAACGGCGCGGAAATCAAGCAGATACCCGGGCCAAATTGCCGCATCAGACCACTCTAACCGGCTTCCGCATTGTCACAAGCTCTTCAGACACCGTCGGATGCACCGCAACGGTGCGGTCGAAATCGGCCTTGGTGGCGCCCATTTTGATCGCAATAGCCGCGAGCTGGATCATTTCACCCGCCCCATTGCCAACAATATGGCAGCCCAGAACCCGCTGGCTGGCCTGATCGACCACCAATTTCATCAGCACGCGATCCTCACGTCCGGCGAACAGGCTTTTCATCGGGCGGAAGCTCGCGGCAAAAATCTCAATCGGGCCTTGGGCTTCGGAATGTTGGCGCTTGGCGGCCTCTTCGGAAAGCCCAATCGAGCCCAATTCCGGCTGAGTGAACACCGCCGACGCCACCAGCTGATGATCGGCTTTGGTCGGTACGCCGCGAAACACCGTGTCGGCAAAGGCATGACCCTCGCGGATAGCCACTGGCGTCAGATTGATCCGGTCCGTCACATCGCCGACCGCATAGATCGACGGCACCGCGGTTTGCGACCACTCATCGACCAGTACCTGACCACGCACACCGATGCCCACGCCGAGGTTCTCTAGCCCGATACCGCCCGAATTTGGCAGTCGGCCCGTAGCATACATCACCAGATCAAATTCCTGCATTGAGCCATCGGTGCCCCGCGCCACGATACCGCCCGGCGCTTTATGCAACCCAGCCACGTCAACGCCGCACTGAATATCAATGCCGCGTGCCTGCATTGTCGTCTGCACAATCCCGCGCGCTTCGTCATCAAAGCCGCGCAAAATCGAAGCGCCGCGATACATCATCGTCACCGCGACGCCCAAACCGTGCAGAATACAGGCGAATTCGCTGGCGATATAGCCGCCGCCGACCACCAACGCCCGCTTCGGCAAAGTCTCCAGATCAAACATTTCATTCGAGGTCACGGCCAACTCCGCCCCCGGCACCGTCGGAACGAATGGCCGCCCGCCGGTGGCGATCAGGATGTGCTTGACGCTAAACTCGGTACCATCTGCCAACCGCACCCGATGCGGGTCAACCACCACGGCGCGCGTGTCGTAGATCGTCACCCCGGCGTTCAGCAGCGTGCCGCGATACGCTGCCTCTAATCGATCCAACTCATTTTCCAACGCGCCACGAAACCGCGTCCAGTCAAAGCTGCCGACCGACGCATCCCAACCATAAGCCCGCGCGTCCTGCACTTGCTCGGGATATTCCGAGGCGAAGACCATCAGCTTCTTCGGCACACAGCCCCGGATCACACAAGTGCCACCCATCCGGCTTTCCTCAGCCAACGCCACCTTCGCGCCACCTTCGGCAGAAGCAATCCGAGCCGCCCGCACCCCACCCGAGCCACCACCGATGACGAAAAGATCGTAGTCAAAAGTCATAAGGTCCCCAATTCCGTGGTCTTGGCTTCAAACAAATCCGGTCGCCGCTCTCGGATCATGTCCAGCATCGTCACGTAAGTTGTAACATCCGTTTGACCTTTGGTCAGCCAAAACGGCCTGCGACGGCTTCCTCGCGTTAGATAAGAAAGCCAAAACATGGTCTTTTGCGGAGTCTGTCTCAAGCCGACCAAGTCCTGCCATGCGACAACATCCGTCGAAAACAGCCTTACAATTCGGATTGCATCGTCATCTACCACCGCCCGAACGGTACCGCGCCATGCTACATAGATGCCATAAGCCGCCAAAATAACGAACGGCGCGGTCAGCGTTACAGCTTGTCCGTGCAAATCCCGCCCCAGCAAATCTTTGGCAGCGATAGCACCCAGGCCGCCGAACATCAGCACATGAATCAGCAAACCGGTATTTGCCCTACGCCCGCGCCTTACCACCAGCCTCAAATCATTCCCCCAAGTCGGCGAAGATGTTATCGGTCGGCGCGAACAAAATCTGATCATCCGTCTCGGAGCCAGAGTTGATATCGCGCACCGTCACGCGGCCGTCGCCGTGGCCGATGATCACTATGTCACAGATGTCTATGAACAACCCGTTTTCAACCACCCCCGGAATTTGGTTCAAAACCAATGCCAGCTGACGCGGATTACCAATTCGCTTCAGGTGCAGGTCCAGAATGTAATTGCTCTCATCCGTCACCAGCGGCCGATCGCCGTTCATTCGCAAGGTAACATCGCGCGCCAGCACATCCATCGACACCAGCATTTCCTCGACCAACGCCTTCGAGGTCTGCCAGCCGAACGGAATGATCTCAATCGGCAACGGAAACGCGCCCAACTGCTGCACTTCCTTCGCCGCATCCGCGATCACGATCATCAGATCGGACGCGGTTGCGACGATCTTTTCCTGCAACAAAGCCGCACCGCCGCCCTTGATCAACGCAAGATTTTGGTCAAACTCATCCGCGCCATCAATCGTCACATCCAGCCATTTCGCCTCATCCAGCGAGGTGACATGGATGCCAACCTGCCGCGCGAGTTCCGCCGTGCGGGTGCTGGTCGGAACTCCGACAATCTTCAAACCTTCCTCACGCACCCGCTCGCCCAGACAGCGCACCATCCACGCCGCCGTGGACCCCGTGCCAAGCCCGACCTTCATGCCGTTTTCCACGAAATCCACCGCGCGTTTGGCGGCGACGAATTTGGCTTTGTCGATGGGGGAAAGATCGGCTGGCATCTGGTTTCCTCAGTCTGATGCGCCCGGGCTTGTGCTGGGCTGCTGACGCTATTGCGTCCTTATAGGCAAACCAAGCGGGTGGAGCGAGAGGCTATTCGCGTTGGCTCTTGACAGCCACAATCGCAGAGCTACATTGCGAATAATTCTCAATGTCAGAAAGCCATCATGTCCTCGCCCTTCGATTTGTCTGCCGATTGGAAAAAACCGCGCGGTGATGCGGCCCTCGCCGACGTGCATCGCTCGGTCCTGTTACCCAAAGGCTCATGGCGTCGCTTCGCCGCCTTCCTCGGCCCCGGCTACATGGTCGCGGTCGGCTATATGGACCCCGGAAACTGGGCGACCTCGCTGGCCGGAGGCTCCAAATTCGGCTACACCCTGCTGGTCGTCGCCTTGATCTCCAACCTGATGGCCGTCGTGCTGCAATCGCTGTGCGCCCGCCTCGCCATCGCCTCGGGCCGCGACCTCGCCCAAGCCTGCCGCGACGCCTTCCCGCGTTTCGTCAGCATCCCGCTGTGGTTAGCGGCAGAAATTGCCATCATCGCCACCGATATAGCCGAGGTGATCGGCACCGCCATCGGCCTCAATCTGCTGTTCGGCATCCCGCTGGAAATCGGCGTTCTAATCACCGCTCTGGATGTTTTCCTGATATTATGGCTGCAAACCAAAGGCTTCCGCTGGCTGGAGGCTTTCATCATCACCCTCTTGGGCGTCATCGCGATCTGCTTTGGATTGCAAATTGCCATGGCTGATCCCGACTGGGCAGGCGTGATCAAAGGTTTCGCCCCCACCACCGAAATCTTGCGCAACCCCGAAATGCTCTATCTCGCGCTCGGCATCCTTGGCGCGACCGTGATGCCGCATAACCTCTACCTGCACTCCGCCATCGTGCAAACCCGCGATTACGGCGACAGCATCGCGGAGAAACGTGAGGCGCTTAAATTTGCCACCATCGACAGCACCGTAGCCCTCACCTTCGCGCTGATGATCAACGCCTCGATCCTGATCCTCGCTGCCGCCTCGTTCAACGCCAATGGCCAGACCGAGATTGCTGAACTCGGCGACGCCCACCAACTGCTCGGGCCATTACTCGGCTCCGGCATCGCCCCCAGCCTGTTCGCCATCGCCCTACTGGCCTGCGGCTTGAACTCCACCGTCACCGCCACCCTCGCGGGCCAAGCCGTGATGGAAGGCTTTCTGCAAATCCGCCTGCCACCATGGCTGCGCCGCCTGATCACCCGCGCCATCGCGATCATCCCCGCCGCCGGAGTGACCTTATATTACGGCAGCGCAGGCACTGGCCGCCTGCTGATCCTGACGCAAGTTATCTTGTCACTGCAACTCTCGTTCGCCGTGGTCCCCCTTGTGATGTTCACTGCCAACCGCGCCAAGATGGGAGCCCTCGCCGCCCCCCGCTGGCTGGTAGCCCTAGCCATCCTGATCGCCGTGGTGATCATCGCACTAAACCTGAAGCTACTGTGGGATTTCTTTGGTTAACCCCACAGCCAAATCCCTAAAACTTATCTAAAACTTGCTTTCATACTGGCTTAAATATTCCACGGGGTGCGGGGGTGTGAACCCCCGCGAACCTCAGCCCCAATCACTCCGCCTCAAACCACCACCCCGCCGCTCACCACCACAAAGCGTCGGTTTTCGCATGGCTTCCTCGCGCGGCTGCGCCATACTGCGCCAAAAGGAGCACCCGATGTATATCCTGCACCACACCCCCGACTCTGCGGCACTGGTTGTCCGGCTGGTGCTGGAGGAACTCAAGCTCCCCTACCAGATCGCCCCGATTGACCGCGCAGGCGGCGCACTCGACACCCCAGCCTATCGCAAACTGCACCCCTTGGGAAAAATCCCGGCGCTGGAAACTCCGAACGGCGTGATGTTCGAATCCGCCGCGATCCTGCTGCATCTGACGGAAGTCACCGGCAAACTCGCCCCAGCCCCCGGCACGCCGCACCGTGCCAAGTTCCTCACGTGGCTGTTCTTCACCTCGAACAACCTGCATCCCGTCGTGATGCACTACTACTATCCCGACCGTCTCGCAGGCGCGCAAAACGCCGAGGCTGTCAAAACTCAAGCCGCCCTCACCGCGAAATCGCTGCTCACCACGCTAAACCAGATGATCGCCACCGACGCCCCGGCTTGGCTTACCACCGAGCCTTCGGCTTTGGGATATTACATCGCCGTGTTGATGCGCTGGCTGGCCGAGCCTTGCCCGCCCAGCGACTATCCCGCTTTGCACAACATCCTGACCGCCTTGGAAACCACAGCCGCAGCGCTTACCTGTGCGCAAGCCGAAGACCTCGGCCAGACCATCTTCACCAATCCCTACTGACCCCCAGATCGGACTCCTCCCCATGTTTCTTTCGGTTTTCGATATGTTCAAAGTTGGCGTTGGCCCGTCCTCGTCGCACACGATGGGGCCTATGGTTGCCGCCGCCCGGTTCCTCGATCTGATGCGCGCCTCGCCGTTCAACTTCGGCGGCGTCAAAGCCTCATTGCACGGCTCGCTCGCCTTCACCGGCATCGGCCACGCAACCGACCGCGCCACGATCTTGGGCCTCGCAGGCTACCACCCCGCCACTTATGACGCCGTCAAGGCTGAGGCCACGCTTGCCGCGATCAACGACACCCACACCATCCACGCCGACGGTCTGCCGCCGTTGCACTTCGACCCCAAAGCCGACCTGACCTTCGATTACGGCCCCGCCCTACCCGGTCACGCCAACGGCATGATCCTGAAAGCCACCGACGCGCAGGGCGACGTGATCTTGCAGGAAACCTACTATTCCATCGGCGGCGGCTTCGTTCTTAGCGCCGCTGAATTGGCCGAGGCTGGCGCGGGTAAATCGAAAACCAAAGCCGACGTGCCGTATCCGTTCGAGTCCGCCGACGAAATGATGGCGATGGCGAAAGCCTCCGGCCTTTCCATCGCGCAGATGAAACTCGCCAACGAGCTGAAATTTCGGACCAAAGCCGAAATTGACCAAGGCATCGCCCGGCTTTGGCAAGTGATGAACGATTGCATCAGCCGTGGTATGGAAGGCACCGGCATCCTGCCCGGCGGTCTTAAGGTTCGCCGCCGCGCCAAAGGCATCCACGACGCCCTGCTGGCCGAGCGTGGCCTGAACATGACCGCCCCGCACACCATCAACGACTGGATGAGCCTCTATGCGATGGCGGTGAACGAGGAGAACGCCAATGGTGGCCAAGTCGTCACCGCCCCCACCAACGGTGCTGCGGGCGTGGTTCCCGCCGTGCTGCGCTATTACCTCGACCACGTCCCCGGCGCATCGACCAGCAAAATCGCCGACTTCCTGCTCACCGCCTCGGCCATCGGCGGGCTTTGCAAACACAACGCCAGCATTTCCGGCGCTGAATGTGGCTGCCAAGCCGAAGTAGGCTCCGCCGCAGCCATGGCCGCCGCAGCCCTCGCCGCCGTGTTGGGCGGCACCGTGATGCAAGTCGAAAACGCCGCCGAAATCGCGCTCGAACATCACCTCGGCATGACCTGCGATCCGGTCGCGGGCCTCGTGCAAGTCCCCTGCATCGAACGTAATGGCCTCGGCGCGATCAAAGCCGTCTCGGCGGCCTCACTCGCCCTGCGCGGCGATGGTGAGCATCTGGTATCGTTGGATGTCTGCATCGAAACCATGCGCCAAACCGGCAACGACATGCACTCCAAATACAAAGAGACCTCCCTCGGCGGCCTCGCCGTCAACGTGCCGAACTGCTGACCCAACAGTGCGGAGTAACTCCATCATCTAAGCCGCCCGACGCAAGCCGGTCGGCCCATGCATTCTCACCAAAACCAACCCCACCCAAACCCCGCCAACTTATCTAAAATTTTCCCTGCCGCCTCCCCACAAACCTCTTAGCTCATCCTCTCTGCTCAAATATCCCCGCCGGAGGCATCCTCCGACGCCACCCAAGGTCGCTTTCAGACAGGACACCCCGCCGCCGCCCCGCTACCCAGAGCCAT
>NZ_JAQGKQ010000114.1 GCF_028290025.1 Cypionkella sp.
ATTTGCGCCGCATAATGGGTTTTCTTCATTCGCGGACCGGCCACGATTTCTCGTCCTATAAGCGCGCAACAGTTCTGCGCAGGGTGGCGCGCCGTATGCAGGTCACGCGGATGGGTAGCTTGAGTGAATACGCCGATTTTCTGCGTGAAAACCCTGAAGAGGCGCAGGATTTGTTTGGTGATTTGTTGATTTCGGTCACAGCTTTTTTTCGGGATGCCTCGGCCTTTGAAGCACTGACGAAGGAGACCTTAGTCCCGCTTTTCGACAATTTGGCGGCGGATAGTAAGCTGCGTATATGGTCGGTGGGCTGTGCAACCGGCGAGGAAGCCTACAGTCTTGCCATTCTGATACTGGAAGAAGCTGAGAAACGTCGAATACTTCCTTCTGTCCAGATATTCGCGACCGACCTTGACGGAGGCGCCCTGGCCACCGCGCGCGAGGGGCGTTATCCAAAATCCATTGAAGCGCATGTATCCGAAATGCGCTTGCGACGTTTCTTTGTGGACGACGGATCGCATTACCGCATTCGCAAGGAGGTGCGCGATATGGTGCTGTTTGCCAGTCACAGCGCCCTCAAAGACCCGCCGTTCATGCATGTTGATCTAATCACCTGCCGCAACCTGATGATATATCTGGAACGTGACATGCAGCGACAATTGCTGTGGTTGTTTCATTACGCTTTGAAGCCATCCGGTTATTTGTTTCTCGGATCGGCAGAGAGCATCGACGTGCGTCCCGAATATTTCACACCATGCGATCGTGAAGCCCGGGTTTATATGGCCAAACCAAGGCTCACGGGCAGAGCCGAGATGCTGATGCAATTACCGAAAGATCATCAGCCGCATGCCCCTTTGCCGCGTTTCACACAAGATGGGCCGGAGCGACCGCACATCCCAGCTCCCGTCGTTCATAAACTTGCTCTGGAAGAAAGCGCACCTCCCAGCGTACTGGTTGACGAAGAACAGCGCATCTTGAACCTGTCGAAAAGCGCTGGAAGCTTTATTCAACCGCCCGAGGGGCCGCTGAGCCTTTTTTTGCCCGATATTGTGCGGCCAGAACTGCGGGCGGAATTGCGCCGCGCATTGCACCGCGCGCTTAATGCGAAGAAGCCCAGCTTGACTCTGCCGGTGGCCGTCGCGACTGATGACGGAGCGCGGCGGATTGTCATGCACGTCTCAAGTCATGCAGCCGATGATCGCAGCGCGCCGCAGGCGCTTGTGTTTTTTATGGACATCGGACCTGCGACGCAGACAGCGTCCGCATCTACAGGCCCGTCGCCTGACATGGACCACTTGCATCGCGTTGAGGAGGAACTTCGCGCGACGCAGGAGCATCTGAGCGCAAGCCGCCGTGAACACGAAAGCGCGATGCAGGAACTGCGGGTGGCAAACGAAGAACTTCAGTCGATAAATGAGGAATACCGCTCCACTGCGGAGGAGCTGGAAACCAGCAAGGAAGAGCTTCAGTCGATCAATGAAGAGCTTACCACCGTCAACACTGAGATGAAGCTCAAACTGGATGCTATCGCGTCTGCCCATAGCGATCTACAGAACCTCATCAATGCGACAGAAATTGGCACGTTGTTTTTGGATGCGAAGTTGCGGATCAAAATGTTAACGCCATCGGTGGAGCAACTGTTCAGTGTGACCGACAGCGATGTCGGGCGACCGATCTCGGACTTCACCCATAAGCTGCTTTATGATGGCGTCGAGCAGGATGCGGCGCGGGTTCTGCGTGATCTCGCGCCAATCGAGGCCGAAGTTCCTACGCGCAATAACGGCTGGTTGATGATGCGTTTGCGACCCTATCGCACGATGGATGACCGCATTGAGGGTGTCGTGCTCAGCTTCGTCGACATCAGTGCGCGCAAAAAGGCTGAGGATTTGCTGCGTAAAAGCGAAGAGCGATACCGCAGTCTTTTTGAAGCAATGGACGAAGGCTATATTTTGACTGAGGCTGTGAGACGCGCAGATGGCAGTCGTGAAGCTATCCAGATTGGGGATGCCAACCCCGCGGCGCGGCGTCTTCTGAAGGCTGAACTCACCGGGAAAATACTGAGGCCAAGTGATGCGTCAGCGAAAGCTGATTGGTATGAGCTCGCTGATCAGGTTTTTCAGACAGGCGACAGTCAAAGATCAGAGTTATGGGATGAAACAGTAAACTTGTGGCTTGAAGTTTGCGCATCTCGCGTCGACGAAAATCGGGTGGCGATCGTTTTCCAAGATGTCAGCCAACGGAAACGTCATGCGGACGAACGCGAATTGATGGTCGGCGAGCTCAATCACCGTGTTAAAAATATGTTGGCGGTCGTTCAGTCGATTGGTCGTCAGACCCTGCAATCCACTGATCAACCAGAGATGTTTGTCGAGGCTTTCAGCCAACGTATCGAAGCACTGGCGCGAGCACATAATCTGTTGACGCTTGATCATTGGCGCGGTTCTGATCTTCGGGAACTTACTCTCGCTACTTTGCAAAACTTTGCTGTTGAAAACGAACAAACGTTTGAGATGTCGGGTCCGCCAGCGCGGCTATCACCGAACGCCACGATCTCGTTTGGCATGGCGCTGCACGAACTCGCCACCAACGCCCTTAAATATGGCGCACTTTCGTCCTCTGAAGGCCAGGTATCGCTTCGCTGGTTTTTTGATGGGGAGGGCGATGAGTGCAAGTTCCATTTTTATTGGAACGAAAGCGGAGGGCCAGCAGTTGATCCGCCGACACGCAAAGGTTTCGGTGCGCGTTTGCTGAGGGGAGTGGCGCGAGAACTCGGCGGAACGGTGAACGTTCTATACAACATCTCTGGCGTACACTGCGCTATTGAATTTCCCGCTGAAGGTAGGGTGACTGAGGGTGACACATAACAACCTGTCTTTGTTTCTCGTCGAAGACGAAGCGCTGATCTCAATGGATCTCGAAGCGCTTGTTGAGGACCTTGGACACGTAGTAATAGGGTTGTCTGCAAGAGTGGCACAGGCAATTTCATTGTTGGAAATGCTGGAAGTCCTTCCAGACGCCGCGATCGTCGACGCAAACTTAGGCGGCGAATCCGCTCGCCCCGTTGTTGAAGCGTTTGCGGCCAGAGGCATTCCGACCATTATCGCATCAGGGTATAAATCAGACGAACTGGAAAAAATGGGCATACGGGGAGCGACGATAACAAAACCTTATAATGCACGCGCAATAAATGAAGCTTTGGAAAAACTATTCGCGAAAAATTAGGCAAAGCGGAACCTATGTCGTGGCGCTGCTGCGATCCGTCGTTCATCGCGAGGTCGTTTGTGCCTGACCGATAGCTGCATCCTATTTGACGCCTTTTCTGAGCATCCAAGCTTGTGGCGACACTGTCCGAACAAACTCAGCATATCATTCGGGATGGTTTGGCTATCCGTGCCTCAACAAATTGCGCAAGTGGGACAGAGGCCATTTACCGCCCCCAGCTGGATCAGTTCCGTCTCGATAGTGCAACCGACACGTCGATCACTGGAGCGACGTCCGCAGCATGCGGGACAGTTGCCCTATCTTACCGCAGCGAGGATCGCTGCGAAAAACAATACTTCGAAATGCGGCATGATAAAGAACGTCCATCGGATCAAATTTGTGAGCCGCTTGACACAGCCTGATGCGCCTGCGGCAACAGACGTTAGCTAGTTAATCGACATCGTGCAAAGTCGCATTTTTTGTTTTATCTTATAGATTAAGATAGTGGGGAACCTGTTTATTTGTAGATGTTTACGACATATCGCAATCTTGGCTGATGCCGCCCTTGATGCGCCTGATAACCGGGCCAGAGAGGGCCTTTGCGTCATGGCACGTCACATGGCCCAAAACCTTGCCGACCGTTGTGACGGATTGGCCACGGCGCAACGAGGTGCGCAATAAATGGTCCTGAAGGCGACGATATCTCCCTTCGTTCCGAATATGTTTCCGCACGGCGCGACTCTGGGCGTAGCATGGCCGTCAGAGGTTCCGTGTCACTTCGCGGACGTGACAGCGCCGCGACCTAGGGATGCGACTGGGGGCGATCGACATCGGCGCTCTGCTAATCGGAGCAGGTTGGAGCAGCGCGGGGCCAAGAAAAAGGCCGCGTAGGATTTGTGGTAGGAGCCGACGCGACCTTTAACTCTAACCTAGAAGCACGGCGCAACATACTACGTTACAACCTTTACGAGAATCGCCTCTGGATTGCAATCTATAATTGTGTCGACCACATCACCGCTCTGATATTGTTCAATCGTGAATTTCAAAGGATTGCACTCGTATCGTCCGCTTCAAAGACCTGGCAGAACTTCGTACAGCAATCTCGTTTTCCCCACGCTGATATTGGACGGCTGAATTAGCGGACTTTAGGCTTGTTCTGCCCAGCGGAGCACCGAGGCTCAGTTGCCCAGGGCCTCGGTCCGCATCGCCGAGGCTCCCAGTCGGAACCTGGGCGAATGCCTAGGTCTAGGCGCTACGTCCAAGTTAATTTCTCACGCGGCGCGTGAACATTGGCTTAGAATTGGAAGCATGGGTTTACCGTTACCGGCACGAACTCTCGTTCCGACCATATAAAACTCGCTTTTTTGGTCAGGGCACTTCTCTTATCTGAACCGAGTCGGTCTGAGAAAATTCGAATTCGGCATATTGCGGGCTGGAAGACTTGGCACTTCGTGCCGGTAACCTTCGCTTAACTCGAAGGTCTGCGACGAAAATGCGACTGTCGTAAAGATAGCATAATAGCTCCGTTCTCTTCGCATGTTGAAATCCAATCAGATGCGACCAAATGCAGCGTTTTTGATACCTGCCATAAGCGCGTGCTAGACTTCATCGGGTAGTGGACGCTGCGGCGGTTACGCGACTTCCCACGGTGCAACAAGTCAACTTTGCCATTCGGCGGGCGCGGTGAATATGACAGGCAACGCCTCGGGATGGACCGCCTCGACTTCGACGTTCTGATTGAAAGCCAGAACGCGTAGGTCATCGTTGGTTTCGCCGTCTTTTACATTACAGGTGAATGCGCAGCCGGGAACAGCTTGCCAATGCGGCTGCCAGAATTCTGACCTGCAAAAGCTGGCGCATGGCTTGGGTAGCCCGCATCGTTGAGTAGGAGGAAACGTTCCAGCTTCCCTGATGTCCCTCTGAGAGGATGCTGGGTAAAACAGATTTTTCACTACGAAAGACCAGCAAAAATTGCGAGTGCAACTTACAAGCGAAACGTGCTTGCAGGCTATAACCCATCAATGTCTGAATGGTTCCCATATGCTAACCTTGCCTTCGCCATGCAAAGCGGAAATTAAATCTTTACGTTGAACGGAGGAGGAATAAAGAGCGCGTCCTAGCCATCTGATGGCCGTAAACACCTCAAAATGTTGGAGTATATCGGTTCCGCAATCGGTTTGAGTGTTGTCGGGTCTGCTAGGGAAATGCTAGCGGTAGCCATCAAATGTGGCGATCAGCCTCCTCCTCATTTTCGGCACAATTCAATATCAAGCTCAACCCGAAGTTGTTGATGGGCGGGATTTGCTATGCCGTATCGAATATTGGTAAGGGTGACGCGGCGCATATGGCGGGCCAAGCGCACATTGCTTGCTAGAAAACGCTTGGTGCGGCGGGCTTTCCGAGAACGCCTCGAAGTTCGCAATGCGCGAGGGCTGCTGCTTTTCTACAATCCCGGCGCCCTGAAAGTTTAAGACTGGCCTTATTCGTCGCTGCCAAAGTTAAAGGCAATGGCGAAAGGTTGGGAAGCCGCGAGGTTGTTGACATTTGTAGGGTCGGCAACGCCTTCCTATCAGCGAGCGTACTGAGAAAGGTAAATGTTGGGAAGCGCTGATTTGCGCTCAATTTCACTTGGGGGTGTTAGCTAGGCCAGATTGGATTTCCTATTCCCAAAACAAGCCACCACAATGCCCGCGACGCCGAAGAAGCAAATTGATCCGGGCAGAGGCACCGCTGCGATAGAAATCCAAAGTTGTTTGTGCGGCAATCAGTTTCAGCCATTACTAAATCACAGTCTCCCCTGTTATTGGCCCATCCGTGAATTTCCCTGCAACCCCGAAGGCCCAACTCGCCCCGTTGGCATCTCATCAAGCGGAGCGGCCTGCGGGGGTGCTCCGATAGCCGTGGCGAGTCTCGAAAGAAGTGGCCTCCGGGTTAAAAGGGTACTTTTATTTGAATTTTTCGTCGCCGACCATATAAGTGCCGCTGCGCACATCAAAGCCATTGTTACATCGATGACTAACGCGATACGCTATCTCAGAAACCAGGCGAGCCATTACATTCGTAGCTGTTCTTTCAGAAAAAGATGTTCAACAACGATGCCGCTTTTTAGGTCTTTTTCTAACGCGGATACATTGGGCAATGCATCCGCTATTGCCGCATTTAGGCCATGCTCTTGAATAAACTGAAATTGACGCCGAATATGCCACCCGATACCTTTGGTTAGCTCGGAATTGCGAGCATACGCACGGCCTCCGTTGCGAATCTTCGAGCGGAACTGTTTTTTTGAGCGAACAGGAAAATGCAGGACGTCGATTTCTGCCGTTTCTTCTCGGATTGGGCGGTCATATTTTGCGCTATGATTACCCTGGGATATTTCGACCAATCCTTGCGTGGACGTTAGCACTTTATCAGGTAAAGCAAGATAAAAATACGGACATGGCAGCGGGTCTGTCAAAGGGTTGCTCAGGCGCGGGATTGAAATTGGCGTCTGGACACTGAACACGCATCGTTCTACCCACGGCGTGTCGTCTGATGTATCCCAAGGAAAAATCAAGTTTGTGCGTCGGCAGTACAAAATGTCAGCTTGCGTCCTTTCGATGACAGCTTTCAGGTTGCCCATACGCGGTACCCAAAATTCATCCGCATCATTGTTCAGCACCCAATCGGCGCCGAAATCATTGCGAGCCATGTGCGCGGCGCGCGTCATCCAAATACCCTGCTGATAATCCTGGCCGGGCTCATCGACCACCGTCAATCGACCGCATTCCAACTTGTCCAGTAGCTCACGTGTGCCGTCCGCGGAGCCATTATCAATGACAATTGCATGATCTACGCCTTGGCTGAAATGGTACGAAAGGTTGTGCTCAATGATGTCGATCTCGTCTTTAACAAGCAGGGTCATTACCAGTCTCACGATCACTTCCTTGTAAATTTTGAGCATATTATCGTTAAGACACCGCAACCATGTTTTAGCAGACTAGTTAATCGGCTTCCGATAATTGAGTTCGATCCAGTCGCACCATTCGATTGCAGGTTGACCAGAATAGAGGTCAAATCCATGCGTTTTATTGAATTTATTCCACACAGAATTATCCAGCTCAAACTGAATCGGCTGTATCCATTGTCTTTGAAACCCGGTCTGCTCAAGCATCAAAACCGTTTCTTGCAAGCTAGGAGTGTGGAGAAAAAAGACCTCGTTGACCTTTGCAATCACATCTTGCAGTCGAGCGTGCTCTTTTGGATCAGCGCGCACTTTGGCAAAAAAATCTTTGATGTAAAGGGTGCCGCCGGGTTTGAGCAATTCGAATGCACCGGTTAGTACCGACAAAGGAACACCGGCATGTGAAAAAGACTCCAGAAATACAGCTCGGTCGAAATTTGACTTCTTGAACAGAGACGGCAAGTGCTGAAAGTCGCCTTGCTGAACATTTATTCTCTTCTGCAAGCCAGCCTTTCGAATGGCATTACGAGCCTCCGATACCTGATAACTTGACAACGTGACCGCCTCGATTGTGACGTTGCGATTTTGAGCGAAATGAATGCTTGGCCCGCAAATGCCGCAACCCGCATCCAAAATGTGATCACCATCACGCAATCCAGATCTTTCCATCAGGTATCTATTCAGGTCGATGCGGCTGGTTGGGCGAGCGGCTTGGAGTGTATCTTCAAAGTCCATACGATAGCGGTCTGTCCAATTATCGTAATATGCAGCAATTTCAGACGACGAAACGGTACTTCGCGTGGTCGGGATGTTACCGGCCTACCATGGAGGCGAAGCCCCATTCCAATGCATTATGTTGACGTCCGGGTGCTCGATCCGCAAAGTTGACAAAAAAGCGTTGTTCCAGGGCAACGGCTTATTTATCAACGAAGTATTGGCGGCCGATTTATTCCACTGATAACCAGCTTCGACGCAATCCTCTTTACCCATATATTGAATCGCCCAGATTAGCGCACCCTGATCATGCCATGAAATCAATGCGCGGGTTTCAGGATCGGATACTGCTCGCGCAACCGGATAAATATAGGCCTCAATCAACAATTTATCACGGGACTTGCACCACCCCGAAACTCCGGCATTGATCACGGGTTTATTCGGGCTGAACCGTCTGGCGATTGGCAAGCGTTCATAGAGGGCAGGCTTGTTCGGTGTCTTCTCAGGAGCAAAATTTTCCGCTGTGAAAACGGGGTGGTTATCTAACGTCGCGAACAGCTTAGGCAGATCCCGGAGCACCACGACGTCACAATCTAGCCATACCACCTTTTGAAACGGCGCATGTTTGATCAAGATCGGACAAATCCAAAGCGGCCAGACACGTTTGCCTGTCTTTTGTACATTGATGTCAGTCTTCAAAGCGACCTGTATTTCGCTTATTAGGGGATCATTAGGTAACGCCAAAATGTGCATGTTTCGGAGCCCCAGGGCCTCCGCGCGTTGCGCGTCTGTGAGACCGATATCATAGCAAGCAACTGGATAAGCTCCGCTTTCTTGGACTGAACGATGGAGCATTAAGAGCCCAGGGAAATAATTGTGGTCGCAGACAGTAATTACGCCAGATCGCGCAATTAGGCCGTGCATACGGTAGCGCTCACGAAACCGAACAAGGTCGGTTGCCAACTTTTCCAAGCTGATCAGAAGATGCCGAGCTTGTTGCTTTAGTTGCGGCCAATACAGAACAGAAAATAGCAATGCAATGGTGAGGAATGCCGGATCGGCAACTGCCGCATCAAGCGCAAGCACGAGAGGACCCCAAACCTTGTATCCGCTTTCATTGATAAACGGTACGTAGCGATGGCCCTTATGGTTCAAGATGCGCAGCGAGATTTCGTTCTGAAAAGTTTTGAGCAGCTCAAGTGCAAGATATACAAAAGCCATCACAATGGCGAAAGGTGTGACGGGTGCAATCGTGACCGCGGCGGAAATGGCAAGCATTTCAACGGGGGTTAGCCCAAAAACGATCATATTTTTTAGTTGAAGATTACTGATGTGATGCGCAACGGTAAGAAGCCCTGCCGCCCTGTCACTTGTGGCGCTTTTGAACTGGTGGGTGAGAATACCGCGTAGACCGGTTGCCAGCGCCCAAATGAACAACACACAGACAAGCGCCGCGGAGGGGAAGGCAAGTTTTTGATGAGACAAGATGAGGAGTGCCAGCATCGCAGGAAATACGTGGGCTGCCAATGCATCAGCAAGTACGCCTGCCAAGTATCGTTCTTTGATGCGAAACGGGGGAACAGAATACGCGAGTGGCAACAGCAATACGATGGCGGTCAGGAATAAACCTGAAATACCAGCGGAAAGGCAGGAAACCACTATTGCGAAAGCAGCCGAAGCCATCACTATTTTCCAAGTGCGGCGCGTACCCATCACCGCAGCTGCATTGGGTTTGCCTGCGCGCCGATCTTCGTCCTGATCGTATATATCATTCAGCGCATAGCCAAAATTGGCGACAGAGCAAACGACAATGATTAGTCCGAAAAGCGAGAGCACCGCTTCCGAAAGTGATTGTCCGTTGATTAACAGTAGGAAAAGAAAAATTGATAGGGGGATTTTGTTGTTCCACCAAGCATGCGGCCGAACAAGAATAGGACCAATTTTCATCGTTAACACTACACCCGTGCGTTCTGAACTAATGTGAGAGTTCAACTTAGACCTGAAAATGTGGAGGTTGCCAACCTCGAAAATTCCCACATCGAGCATGGATGCAAGCGCCGGCGACATTGCATGTGGGCGCCCGAATGGCAGTAATCAGAGTAAGTCCTGTATTGGCGATCCACGAACAAAACTGAGCACGGTCAGCAGTAATATAGCGGAATCGCGGTAATGACGCTGTGAACGGGGGGCTTGGCGACGACAGTTTGCGTGGCGGCGCGGGCAACGACACGTATTGCGAAGGTCAGGGGCACATTGAGCTAGAAGGCCTGGTGTTTTTCCTTCAATAGCTTCGGTGAAGCGATCGCGCAGAGCGCGCAACCGACGGATTGCTAAACCACCTTTCATTTGTGCACTTTGGGTCAAAGAAAGATCGACGGCATGCCTGCCATGCGCCGTTTCGCCATATTTCCACAAGCTGCTAGCTCGTTCGACCACCTTGGAGAGATCACTCTATACACTTGAGAGGCGGCAGTGAGCCGGGCAGTTGTCAGGTCGACATCGGCTGGGTCAAAGGAAGTTACCTGCGTCCGCAAACTAAAAGGAAGCGAAGCGTTGCTGAAGAGTTCTCGCTAAGGTATCCGGTCTGGAGGACCGACTGGGCTTGCTGCTATTCTCTGAAGGCTCTCGAAATTCTGCTGGTCTAGATAACCTGTGGTTTGTCAGACAACCCAATTCGTCTCCTATAAGGTTAAAGATGACCATGGAAATCGACGATGAACGAACTGCACGGTAGCTGCGCTTGCGGATCTGTGGTTTATAAAATTACTGATAGGCTGATCGGGCCTATTACCTACTGCCTTTGTTGGCGCTGTGGTAAGCAGTCTGGCTCAAGTCTTGGCACGACAGCGGGCATCGCGCGTGGCAGTTTTATTCTTACATCTGTGCTGCACCTGTGAAGCATTGGGAATCCAGTCCCGGCGTCCACCGCTATTTTGCAAGTGCTGCGGAACGCCCATCTGGAAAGACGACGAGAAGGATCGAGCTGAACTTGGATTCCGCTTGGGATCGCTGAATAAAGACGCTTTACTGAATGGTGCCATGCATTTTCATATCGGATCGAAGACCCCGTGGCTTGAGATCACGGACAGTCTGCCGCAAGAGAACGGCGGAAAGACATTCGGAATGAGCGGCAACATAAAGCGAAAAGTGACTTAGGGCTCGGGCTCTCCGTTTCCCGCAGCTTGTCAATGCTTCACAAACCGCCGCATTGGGAACGACAGCTTCGTTTGTACAGAGGCCATTCTAGGTAAAAAAAGTCTTGGCAGAATCTCGAGGTGAAGGTCGCTTGCATTAGGCTGCATGCGCGGCGATTTTGCCGGTCACAGAGTGATCTTTGGATCGGCATTGCTCACGCACTGGTTGCGGCCACCGGCCTTGGCTTCGTAAAGCAGTTTGTCTGCCGCAGCCATCCAGGCGTCCACGTCCGCGAGCTCAGCGTTTAAACCGCAAATGCCGAAGCTTGCAGTGACCCGCTGCGGGCTAGCATTCACCATAACCGGTGTGTCCAAAAACGCCGTGCGCAGGCGTTCGGCCAATTCAGCGGCACCGATGGCATCTGTCGATGGCAGCAGCACGGCGAATTCTTCGCCACCGATGCGTCCCAGCATATCGTTGTCGCGCAACATGCCAAAACCACGCTGCACAAGTGTTCGCAAGACGGCATCGCCGGCGGGAT
>NZ_JAQGKQ010000065.1 GCF_028290025.1 Cypionkella sp.
AATAAGAACGAAGCTATTCCTTTTGAGTTAGCCTACTGTGTAACCGTTCATGCAGCACAAGGTGGACAGTGGAATCGAGTTGCTTTCATCCTTGACGCCGAAGTTGATCAACGGCTTTTCTACACCGCAACAACTAGGGCCGAGTTGGAAACGGTTATTTTCGATGAGAATAATCTGCTATCACAGTCGGATTTGTCTTTGCCCTATGGCCCGCAACCCGTCTCCAAAGCCATCGGCCAAGCAATCCCCGCCGTGATCCCAATCATGCCGCAGGTAGTGACGCCTGTAGCGCCTGTAGTGACGCCTGCAATCGCCCGTAAGCCACGCCATACTCCACCAATCCCGGTGTTGGGCGAAAATGATATTGCTGATTTCGTTGAACAGGCCAAAGATTTGTTTCAACGCTTTTCTGGCAAATCCATCGACCAAGCCCGGATCATTGAGTTTGCAACCTTGAAGCTAAGAATTAATCCATCAAGGTCATACTTTATTTTTAACAAAGCAGTCGAAGCGGGTGCGTTTGTGCCGCACGAATATTTGCCAGAATTTAACTTAGCCGCTTGATTGGTTAAAGAATTTGGACTTACGAAAGGATTTTGATATGTCGAATTTCATTTACATGTATTACAAAAATGACTCTGCTAAACCGATTTATATTGGCTTCACTACTTCACCCGCAAACCGGATGACGTCGCATTATGCACACACGCTTTGGTATGAAGATTGGGACGTCTGCACTATACAACGCACGGACAAAGGCGATAAGACTGCATTGGCAATCGAGTCTCATCTGATCAGGGGCATTCGGCCAATATATAATATTACGGAAAACCCTGACAACATTCATGTCCCGTCATTCATGGTGAAGGACGACCTCGACAGAAATCCGGCAAATTATAATTATAGGATCAATCAATACGATTTATCCGGCTGTTTGGTAAACGCTGAATGTGCAGTTGAATTGACCGATTGGGATTGTCTTTGTCAGAACTTAAATTCCGACATTCAATATGCAGCGACGATTGAACGATACGGTGTAGACAATCAAAACCCCGATATTCACCCTCACGATTATCTGATTAAGTGCCATCAAATTCTTGCTAACGATTATCTCACGCTTGATTGGACGCCAACAACTAAGGCTAAACAATCGAAAGTGGATAAGCACCTGAAACAATCACCCGTTGTTGATGAAAGCTATGCAGACGATTGGATTGAAAATCTATTCAAAGTTTCAATCGTTTTGGGTAGCAAAGTTTCGATCAAATTCATTCGATCAAATGCCGCCGTATTCGTAAAAGACTATTGCAAGAAACATGGCATCAAGAAAGCGGATTTCAATAAGCACATAGAAGTCACTGTGCGCAATTATGGAAAATCTGGAAAATATGCTGTTTCAATCACTATGGATGAAGCTGGATGCAAATGTATCGAAACGTCAGCTAATGCAAATTATACGCCAACTGCATGGCGGAAACTCGCAGCATGACAAACGAAAATGCCCCCGCCAAACAATTGGTAGGGGCATTTTTCAGTCGTTAAGCAGCTTTGTTGATACGCAGATCGGCTTCACTTCCGCCGTTTGCAATGTGATCGGCAAACCAAGCAGGACGCCTGCCCTTGCCCGAGTACGTTAGCGAAGGATTCTCCGGGTGACGAAACACTGGTTCACCCTTGGCTTTGGCAACCTTTGTTCCATCAGATTTAGTATAAGTCCGCTTGCCTTTGGGCTTATCATCGCTTGCCCCAAAGCCTGCAAACAGTTCTCCAATGGAGACTCCGGCTTCGCGAACCATCGCTTCAATGCGGCTTTTCACATCCTGTTTAAGCGCAATCGCCCGCTCTTTCCGAGTTTCCGCAACCAAATTTGACAGCGCGTCAAGTTCGGCAAGTGACAACTTCAAAAGTTGGTCTTTGGTAATGTCAACCATTTGCACTAATCCTTCGGGTTTGCGAATCGACTGAAACAGATATGGACGCATTTCCATGTTAGTCAATCCTTTCCATCATCTGATTTTGATGAATCTTCAAAAGTCTTTTCAGACCATGTATCGAAAGACTTTTGAAGTATCTCTTGATCGCCCGCAAATTCAATCCCGCAAACACTCGCATACGCTTTCATAACCGGGTTAATATTTTGGGCAAGCACCTTGGCCCTCGACTCCAAACCACCATAAGTTTTCGCTGCAATCGAGTTTGGTGCATGTCCAAGATACATGTCTTGTTGTTCAGTTTGAACATTCCCCTCGCGCAACTTATCAGTGACGCTATGCCGTAAGCTGTGAGTGGTTATCTTGGTATCGGGCGTTACAGTGCGGATAACTTTGCTGAGTTGGGCAGTTGCAGCGTTAACGGTTTGTTCAAAATAGTATTCAGACTCACGCTTGGGCAGGTCTATCAAAGTTGGGATGATACGCCGTGAACTTGCATTTTTGAGTGTCCGCTTATCGTTGCTTTCGATCCTCAAAAATCCGTTATCCAGAACATCGGCTGACTTGATCCCTACTATTTCACCTAACCTTGCGCCCGATAGCGTCAACAAATTCCAGATCGTTTGATAGTCGCCCTTAAGATTCGCCCGCACTGCTTTGATGGTTTCGATAGGCATTGGATCACGTCTGCCCATTTCGCTTTCAGCATCCTGCACGGATACCTTCAGGAATGGGTTTCGCATGTCGCTTTCTTTGTCGATAATGTACAATGAAAACATGGCCGACAACATTTTGAGGTTGGTTTTGACGGTTACGGGCTTCAGGGTTTTCAGCAGCTTATCGCGGTATTGAAGGCTCATATCTCGATTGAACACACCATCAACATTGGCTTTCACGATTGCTCGATACGGCTCAACATATTTCTGAATTTTCGAGTAAGGCACACTCTTTTGTTCGCAGTAGTAATCCACGATATTTTGCAACGTGACGACAGTTCGTGCCACGGCTTTTGCTTTCCTAGCTGGCATCCCGTTCGCGATGTTCTCGCGCATCTTTGCAGCCGCAGCCCGTGCCATTTTCAGTGCGTATGCGGCTTGCGTGTAAACGTCTGGATCACCGCAGCCACGCGCCAACACCATCACAGACCCGATAGAGTACTGCCGCTGTTTGGCTGGTAGGGGCGGATTAGTCACAAACACAAATGATGCAGCGCCACCATTGTTGCGTACCTGTAACGACAACCCTTGGCCGTCACCATGCCGACCATCCGGCAACTGGCCCTTCATAGCCTTTTCGACGTCTTTTGCTTTGAGTGCATGGAAGTTACGCCGCGTTGCAGCATTCATAAGAAAACCCCTCATCTGGAACCGTGGATGTTCCATGAAGTCTCTCGAAAAAGTTGTCAAATGAAATTAAAGGCTTGCTGGTCGTTTTCTATTTAATCAATTGATTTAACTCAATATTTTCTTTTCAAAACAGCCGAAAATAAGGCGACTTTGATCGTTTAGACAAATCCTCCAGTATCCTTACCGCCGGTTTTGGCGATGCCACGGCGGCGGAAATATTCTGCGGTTGCAAGCAAGGCGATGGACAGACAGACCAGAATCGTCCCCAAAGCCAGAATGACCGGCACGTTTTGCGGAAAGCGGAACTGGCCGAAAATATAGACCGGCAGGGTGTTTTCGTTGCCCGCCAAAAAGAACGCCATGATGAATTCGTCAAGGCTGATGGTGAAGGTGATCAGCAGGCTTGAGATTATCCCCGGCAAAACCAGCGGCAGGATCACCAGACGGAATGCCGACACCGGGCTTTCGCCCAAGTCATAGGCGGCCTCCTCCAGGGATTGATCTAACGACTGGAATGCCGTGGACAGAATTGCAATCGAGAACGGCGTGCAGACCAGAACGTGCCCTAATATCACCGTAAACAGGCTCAGCGGCATACCGATCCCCAGCAAAACCGTCAGCAGCGCCACTGCCAGAATGATGTCCGGCATAACCAACGGCAGCAGGATCAGCCCCATCAGCGGTGTCTTGAACGGGAACGCGTAGCGGCTAGATGCGCGCGAGGCGAAAATCCCCAGCAGGGTTGAGATCACAGCAGCACTACAGCCGATAATCAGCGAATTTGTCAGCGCCTTATGCAAGGCCGGATCTTCCCACAGCTTGCCAAACCACGACGTGGTGAAACCGTTCAGCGGGAAGGCAATCGTGGTGGCGTTGTTAAACGCAAAGATCGGCAGCAGCACAATCGGCGCGTAAAGGAAGATCAGGTAGAAGATCGTATAGCCGCGAAACCAGCCGCCCTTCATCGCTTATTCCCCCGCAAGAATCGTCGGTTCATAAACAAGAACAATAGGCTAACCGCCATCACCAGCGCCATTGAAGACACCGCAAGCGCCGACCCGAGCGGGTAATTGTCCAGTTTCTTGTAGTTAAGCTCCACCAGATTGGCGACCATCTTGCCCTCTGGCCCGCCCACCAAACTCGGCGTTACATAGTCGCCGATGGTCGGGATGAACACGATCAGCACCGAGGAAATCACCCCCGGCATCGCCAGTGGCAGCGTCACCCGCCAGAACGTCATAAACGGACTTTCGCCCAGATCACGGCCAGCCTCTAGGAAAGAGCGATCAATTTTCTCTAGCGAGACGAAAATCGGCAGAATCGCAAACGGCGCATAGGCGTGCGCCAGCGTGATCACCACCGAATTGACGTTATACAGCAGCCATGTAATCGGCTCTTGGATCAAGCCAATCTCTAGCAAAGCGAAGTTGATCGGCCCGCCGGTGCCCAAAATCACTTTCCACAAAAACACCCGGATCAAATAGCTGGTCCAAAACGGAATGGTTATCAAAAACAGCCACAGCGACTTCTTCGACGGGGCGACATAAAAGCTGACATAATACGCCACCGGAAAAGCCAGCAGCACCGTCACCGCCGTCACAATCATCGAGATCATTAGGGATCGGAACATCAGCGTCATCGCCAACGGGTCCGACCAAACGCCCTTGTAGGTCTGCGCCTCGGTCATCACACCGTTGACGTCTTTATAGGAATGACACTCTCCAAAGTAGTTACACAGTTGAAACTGCGGGATAATCTTCAGATAACCATCGGTCATAAAGCTGTAAGCGAAGATCATCGCCAGCGGCGCTGCCAGCAGCAAAATCGCATAAATCGCGGTAGGGCTGATCATTAGCAGCCCGTTGGCCGCCTCGGATCCTCTGAAGCGCACCTTTGGCTTGGAATGCATCCCGTCCCCCTGTTGCGCCTTGGCGGGCACTTTTCGCGTATTTTGATCAAATTAAGCGCAAGCCATGAGACCGCGCAAGCGTTAACTGATCATTGCCGTGCAGCGGGTTTGACGCAAGCGAAACAGGCGATTTTTAAATGCGTTCGATATGGATCGCCCGCTTTTTAAGCTCTGCATGGAGACAAGCCAGCACCTTTTGCGCACCGACGGCTGCTTGCAAAACATCCGCGATCACCTGATCGCCTGCGCCGTCCGACACCCGCCAGACCAAGCGTTGTTTGCCGCCATCATCATAGACAATCTCGGTCGATCCGGCGCGTGATTTGCGCATACCTAGAAAATCCGCACCACTGCCGGGCGCGTGAAATGTGGTTTGAAGTCCCATTGGCGGGCCTTTCTTTTATGTTTATCTGCTGCTCGGGCTTGAATTTGCGCTCTGAAGCGGCTTTCGGTCAATCACCGTAACAGAGATTGTGTGGCATCCGAGTCCGGAAAGTCACACAATTATACCGCCATATCGCTGGGCGGTCGTGGCAGCATATAGCCCATCGCAGCCAACCCCGCGTCGAGTTGTTGACGCGGGATACCGCCCGCGATTGCCAAGCGCACCGCGTTTGGCGCACGGCCATTGCTCATCGCATATTGATCGGCAGCGCGCAGCAACACGCCCTGTTCTTCCGCCATGCGAGTGAACGTATAGGCCCGCCAACCCTGCGGCAGCCGCAGCCAAGCGAAGGGAATGCCTTTCTGCCATGACAGATCAAACGCACCTAAACGGTTGATAACCATCTGTAAACGACAGGAAAACTCGGTTTCAACCGACGCGCGAATGGTATCCGCCGCACCTGAATTGAACAATTCCAGCGCAAAGCACGACAGTGGCTTTGATAGCGCAAAGAACGCATGTTGCGCCGCCAATCGTCCGGTCGGACCCATCCCGACCGGGCAAATCACATAGCCAAACCGCAGCGCCGCCGACACCGATTTCGACAAACTGCCCGCATACCAAACCCGTTCCGGTGCCAAAGCCCGCAGAGCCGGATCAGGGGCGCCGGAATAAAGATAACACTCATCCTCGATGATTTGCAGATCATAACGCCGTGCGATGGATACAATCTGCGATTGTCTCTCTGGGCCCATCCGCGCTGTCGTAGGGTTCTGCGCACTGGGGGTGAGACACAACACCTGCGCGCCATAGCGTTTACAGGCGGCCTCTAACGCATCCGGCCGGATACCCTCATCGTCGAGCTCAATCCCGATCACCTCAGCCCGCGCCGCTCGCGCTGCATAACGAAACCCCGGATAGGCCAAATCCTCGATCAAAACCACCGGACGGTCGCCGCGCAGGCAGCAATCAAGGATCAGACCGATGCCGCTTTGCCCGCCGTGCGTCAGCATCACATCGTCTTCGCTGATCGGCCCCAGCACACGGTTGGAAAGCCAATTCACCACCGCCTGCCGCAACGGCGCTTCGGCGTGTTGTGTTGTATAATCAAGCCATTGCGCGTCGATGCTCACGGACATTTTCCGCATGATAGTGCTAAAAATCTCGGTCTGCCCAACGTCGGGAAGTTGCGGTGAGCGCAGATCAACCCGACCCTCATCCACCCCCGGATCACGCTCCACAAACAACGGCTGCGTTGGCCCGAGCCTAGGCTTGCGCGCTGCCACGAAAGTGCCACGCCCCACCGTCGCCTCTAGCAAACCTTCCTGCGTCGCAATCTGATACGCCCGGCTGACCGTGCCCGGCGTCACCGACAGCCGATAGGCCAGATCGCGCACGGTGGGTAATTGTGTGCCTTGCGGCAGGATCGCGGTGCGGATCGCTTCTCGCAACGCTCGGGCTAGCGACAAATACTTCGGCCCTTCGTCACCAGCGAGATCTGGCATCCAGATTGTACTCATAACAATGTTCCTCTGGCGATTCGCCCAATGGCATTGTATCAATCATAGCAGGCAACTGCATCTTGTATCAATACAATCGGATGAAGCAAATGTCGTATAACCAAGCCCTCGCTCTGAATGCCCAAGCCTTGCCGCCAATTTCGCGCGTTGCAGTCTCGTTGGCGCTGACCGTCGCGGCATGGGAGCTGCGTTATCGCACCCGAAAGCAGTTGGCACAGATGCCGAAACACATGCTGCGCGACATTGGGCTTTCCGAAAGCCACGCCAACCTAGAGGCTGAAAAGCCGTTCTGGCGCGCCTGACCTTATTCTCCCTGTTCCCCAACCTCGGGTCGGTTCAAACCGGCCCGTTTTTTTATGCCCACCCTGCCCGTCGCGGTAAAACAAAACGCCCGCAGCTACATTGCTGGAAAAAGCCTCATCAACCCAAAACAAAAGGCCCGTGGAACACCACGGGCCTTTTGCATAATCCAAGACTGTAAAGCTTAACGCTTCGAGAACTGGAACGACTTACGGGCTTTCGCCTTGCCGTATTTCTTACGCTCAACCACACGGCTGTCGCGAGTCAGGAAGCCAGCGGCTTTCAACGCGCCACGCAGAGCGGGTTCATAAAGCTGCAAAGCTTTCGAAACGCCATGTTTAACAGCGCCAGCTTGGCCCGAAAGCCCACCGCCAGCAACCGTTGCCATCACGTCGAACTGGCCTTCAACGCCAGCCACGGTGAACGGCTGACGCAGGATCATTTGCAGCACGGGACGCGCGAAATAAACCGCCATCTCTTTGCCGTTCACGGTCACTTTGCCCGAGCCTGGTTTGATCCAGACGCGCGCAACTGCGTTTTTGCGCTTGCCGGTTGCATAAGCGCGGCCCAGCTTGTCACGCACAGCGACGCGCACGATAGCAGCGGGTGCTGCCGGAGCAGCAGCGCCAACTGCCGATTTCAGATCGTCGAGAGATTTGATTTCGGACATGATTACGCGCTCCGCGTGTTTTTCGGGTTCATGGCCGCGAGGTCCAGAACGGTGGGCTGTTGCGCCTCATGCGGATGCTCAGCCGACGCGTAAACGCGCAGGTTGGTCATCTGAACGCGGCCCAGACGGTTGCGGGTGATCATACGCTCTACAGCTTTGATCACGACGCGCTCGGGGTGAGCACCTTCCAAGACTTGCTTGGCGGTGCGCTGCTTGATGCCGCCCGGGTGGCCGGTGTGCCAGTAGTAGATTTTGTCGTTGCGCTTGTTACCGGTCATCTGAATTTTATCAGCGTTGATGACGATAACATTATCACCCATGTCCATATGGGGGGTGAAGGTCGGCTTGTTTTTGCCGCGCAGGATAGAAGCCACGATCGTCGCAAGACGGCCCAGAACGATGCCTTCGGCGTCGATCAGAACCCATTTCTTGTCAATGTCCGCAGGCGTAGCGGAGAAGGTTTTCATCTTGAACCCATAAGAGAGAGGGCGAGAGTCACCTCTCGCATTTCGGATGACGGCTTATCGCCCAGTTGCATTGCAGCGTCAAGCGCGTGATCGAACATAATAATGAGCATATACAACGGCTTGAAAAATGCGGTATTATAATACCCCAGTATGACTACAAACAATTTGACTAAAAATTGCTTTAGCATTGGCCCAAATATCCCACGGGGTTTGCCATTGGTATCGCCACTGGTTCAAGAGACCAATGGCATGGGGGGTGTGAAACCCCCAGCCTTCACCGCAAACGCGGCGGCTTGCCATCCATCCCCGGCGCTGCCCGCTCTGCCTGCGCCTCAACAACCAAGTCAGGCACCTCAAACACCACAGCTACCCGCGCCAATTCCACCACCGCCGCGTCAGCCGAGCCCAAAAATGTCACATCCAACTCCCCGGCCTCAAGCCCCGAGAACACCAGCGCCTCGCCCAGTGCCCGCGCCAAAGCCTGCTCCGCTCCCGGCTGCGCATCAATCACCGCGAGCATATGCCCGAGCCGCCCGTCACTGTAACGCACTCCCGCCAGCAAAGCCGCCCGCGCCAGCCCTGCCGCCCCGCTCAAGGTAAAGGTTAGCGCATCGCTTAACGCCTCGGGCAGACCCTTGGGCGCATAAAATTGCGCAGGCGTTGCCTCAATTTCGGCAGGCACCGCATCGAGCATCTCACACAGCCAGCGCAACGCTTCCGGCGGCAGCAGGGTTTCCGACGCCGCCCCCGAGCCGAAGTTTAACCCTAAAGACAGCCCCTGCCCCAACATCTGCTGCGCAATCAGCCGCCCCGGCAAAGCCGCGTAGGGCAGCCCCGCGCCAGTCGCCCCGTCGCCCATCACCGCCAAACGCTCCTCGGAATCGTAGGCCAGCAATACCGGGCCATCGGGCAGATCGAACACCCGAGGGTCCACCCGCTCACCTTCAGCCTCACGCTCCAACAGCAGGAACAACGTCGCATCCGCCAGCAGCCGATAAAACCGCAGGCCCGCAGCTTCATCCCCCGCCTGCATGGCCGCGTAAGCCTGATCCAGATCGCTCATCGCATCCTCCGATTTTGGCGGCGTTGTCCCAGCCAACCTGCTGCATATTCGATCATAACGCCTGCCCGCAACCATCCTGCGACAACAATCCCGGCCCAAAACCAACCTGCGCCGCAACTATCCTGCCACAGTCGGCAAGTTCTGCCAAACGTCCGTTGTGAGCGACCGACCTGCAAGATATTGAGACCGCAACACCTCCCCGTCCCGGATATCGTTATGTATCGTGTCTCGCCGTTTGTGCGCCATTTCGCGCTTGCTTTGTGTCTCGGCATTCTGGCTGCGACGTTGTGGGTCAATCTAAACCCTTCAGGCTATTACGATTTTATCGAATGGCGGCTGGCTGATCTGCATGCGCCTTCTTTCCTGCCCGAAGCCTTGACGCAATGGGGCGTGCAAAGCCCGGCGCTGACGCCTGCTTCCATCACTTCGCACGGCTTGATGGCGCTATTCATGTTCTTTGTCGGCAAGGAATTGTGGGAGGCGCTGATCCTGGAGCGTGGCGCGCTGTCCGGGCCGCAATCCTTGGTGCCACTCGGCGGCGTGATCGGGGCGACTTTGGGGGCCGCATTGGTGTGGATCACTGTCGGCGCGCTGATAGAGACTGCCGAGGAAGCGAGCTTCGCCGTAGGCTGGCAAGTGCCGCTCGGCTCAGACGTTGTGCTGGGTTACGTTCTGGGTCGCCGGGTGTTTGGCGCGGGCCATCCTGCGCTGCATGTGCTGCTGCTTGTCACCATTGCCTGCGATTTTCTTGGGCTGCTGGTGTTGGGCCTGTCCTACCCCAGCGGCGGATTGTTCCGGCTTGGCTGGCTTGCGCTGCCGCTGATCGCCAGCGTCGGGGTTTGGGCGTTCTACGGTCGCCGCCAGCGCCTGAACGCGTCTGAGGCTGCCCGGCGTCGTGGGCTGATGCTGTGGCCGTACATCGTTGCCGGAGCGATCTCTTACATCGGTATCGCCGCCGCTGGCCTGCCGCCCGCACTGGGCCTGCTGCCAGTAATCCCCGCCATCCCGCACGCCGATCGCTCTTTCGGGTTCTTTGCCGAGGCGGAGAATTTTCTGCATGACCCGCTGAACCGTCTCGCACATCTTCTGGCCCGCCCATTGGCGCTGGTGCTGTTCTTGTTCGGTCTGACCCAAGGCGGCATCGACCTGTTAGCCTTTGCCCCCACCACCCTGACACTTCTGGCGGCTTTCTGGATCGGCAAACCCATGGGTTTCCTGTTGGGTTGCGGGCTTGCGGCAAAAATCACCGGATTGCAGCTGCCAAAAGGCGTCCACCCGCGCGATCTGGTGCTGATTGCCCTGCTGCTCGGCGTGGGCTTCACCGTTCCGGTGCTGGCTCTGGACACAGCCCTGCCCGGTGGCGGCATGGCCGAAGCCGCCCGCCTTGGCCTCGCTTTATCGCTTCTGGCCGGAGCTTGCGCGCTTAGCCTCGGCCGCGTGACCGGTCGCTAAACTTTCACAGAATCGCAGCCAACCACCACATCGCGCCGCAAACGCCACGCCCCATCACAAGCCTGTGAAATAACCTTAAAACCGCGTCCACCCCCGCCATACCGCAGCATTGTCGCCGGATACGACATAATGATGCCCCAAATCTTGTTTAGGCTTCGATTTGGGCCTTGTAGGCGGCGCGAACCGGGCGCTAACACTCCGCGGTAAAGTCGGACATGGGTGCCAGCTTGGCTCTGACAACCGGCTGTTAATGTAGTGCATAGCAGGAGGCAGACCCGACCGGGGCAGCCATGATCGCGTTTGAAAATGTCAGCAAGTCCTTCTGGACAGGTAAGTCGCGCAAGGTGATCCTTGACCGCGCCTCGTTTAGTGTTGAAGTCGGCAATTCCCTGGGCATCCTCGCCAAAAACGGCACCGGCAAGACCACCATCATCAACATGATGGCGGGGCTTGAAAAACCGGATGAGGGTAAGGTTCTGCGCACTTCGCGGATATCGTTTCCGCTGGGGTTTATGGGCGGTATTCTTGGCAAACACACCGCCACCGAAAACGCCCGCTTCATCGCGCGGCTATACGGCCTTGATCCCGATTATGTCGAAAGCTTTTGCCGCTGGCTTGCGGGCATCAACGAATATTTCGACATGCCAGTCGGCACCTATTCTTCGGGTATGAAATCGCGGTTTTCCTTTGCGCTTATGCTGGCGTTGGAGTTTGATATCTACTTGATCGACGAAGGCATGCCGGCGTCCACCGATGTTGATTTCAACCGCAAAGCCGGCCAAGTGCTGCGACAACGGTTAAAAAATGCCACCGTGGTGGTGGTGTCACACCAAGCTGCCACGCTAGAGAAATTCTGCCGCTCGGCCGCGGTGTTGCGTAATGGTCAGTTGTATATGTTTGAAACTCTGGAAGAGGCGAAGCGGCTTTATGACTATCAAACTTAAGGTTCAACGGTTCCGCACCCGCCGCCCCGATCTGATCGCGGCCCCCACTCCGCTACCGGGCGCCAGCGCTGGCACGATCACTGGCACCAGCAATGGCAGCGGCACGATCATGCGCGCGTCAGCCGACCCAAGCACTGGCCCCTCAACGCGCCCGAGTCCCGGCCCGAATGCAGGAATTGGCCCGAATGCAGGAATTGGCCCGAACGCGGGAATTGGCCCGATCACCGGTGCCACTGCGACCAATAGCGCCGCCAAAACTGCGAAGCCGAACGGACAACCAGTTATCGGTGACGACGCTTTCTTCCCGACCGAGGATGATGACGGCTTTGCCGGCATGACATTCCCCACCGCCCAGACCGCAATTCCGACCGAAACCCCAATCCAAGACGCACCTGCGCATATAGATGCCATCCGGCAAGAAGGGCTGACGGGCCGCCAATTGCGCATGGCGCGTCGTTTGGCGCAAAAGCATGGCCTGCCCGCGACCTCGGATTTTGACGCGGTGCGCTTGCTGCGCAATGCCGGAATTGACCCATTTCAAGCCAATGCGGTGCTGGAACTGGTCTCGTCTGCGGGCGGCCCGCCGCTGGTGCCGGGTTCGCGGGCGCTGGCGCTTACGCCGGGCGGCGATGGTGTGCAACTGCCGCAAACCGTCAAGCCAATTCAACTGCCGTCCAGCGAAGATCAACTGGAACGGGCGCATCTTGCCGAAGTCAGCAACATCCAGCGCGACATCGTGGCGCGCAGGCGGAAGAAATCCATTCTGCTCGCCGCCCGCTTGTTCATTTTCGTGGGCCTGCCGACGCTGCTGGCTGGACTTTATTATTACACCATCGCCACGCCGATGTACTCCTCGCACAGCGAGTTCGTCATCCAGCAGAATGATGCCGCACCATCCGGTCTCAGCTCGCTGATGAAGGGCTCGGCAATGGCCACTTCGCAAGACTCGATCACGGTGCAAGGCTATCTGCAAAGCCAAGACGCAATGATACGGCTGGATGAAGATATCGGCTTTCGGAAAGAGTTTTCGGCAGCACATCTTGATCCGTTGCAGCGGCTTGATGCGGATGCCTCGCAATCCGCCGTCTACAAAGCCTACAAGAAGTTCGTGAAAATCTCTTATGATCCCACGGAAGGCGTGATCAAAATGGAGGTGATCACACCCGAGCCCGAAATGGCGGTGAAATATTCCAAGGCACTGATCGGCTATGCCGAAGAGCGTGCAGACCAGCTGACCTCGCAAGTGCGCGGCGATCAGATGAAAGGCGCGCACGAAAGCTACGACGACGCCGAAGCCAAACTGGCCGCTGCCAACGAGCGCGTGGTCAATCTACAAGAGAAAAACAAAGTGCTCTCGTCTGAGGTTGAGGTCAGCTTGATCACCACCCAAATCGGCCAGCTCGACACCCAGCTGACCACTGAAAAACTGTCGCTGGCGCAAATGGAAGCCAATGAAAACCCAAATCAGGCCAGGATGGAGCCGGTAAAGCGCCGCATCGCCACGCTGAACGACCAGATCTCCCAATTACGTCGCAAACTGACCGAGGATGATGCCAATGGGCTGTCGCTCGCCCGGGTGCAGTCCGAATTGCTGGTGGCTCAGGCTGATGTCGCGATGCGGCAGTTGTTGCTGTCGCAATCGGTGCAAGCGATGGAGCTTTCGCGCAACGAAGCCAATCGCCAAACTCGCTACCTGTCGGTATCGGTCAATCCTGTGGTCGCCGATGAAGCCGCCTATCCACGCGCCTTTGAAAGCACTTTGGTGGTTATGATGATCTTGCTTGGCATCTATCTGATGATCTCGATGACCATTGCGATCTTGTACGAGCAGGTAACCTCGGGATGAAGCAGGTCGCCATCGGGGATTTGTGCGTTGGCAATGATCGGCCTTTGTTGGTCATTGCCGGGCCATGCCAGTTGGAAAGCCTAGACCACGCTCAGATGATTGCGGGCGTCATGTCTCAGGCTTGTGCCGCGGTGGGTGCGCAATATGTCTTCAAAGCGAGCTACGATAAAGCCAACCGCACTTCGCTTGGCGGCAAGCGTGGCATGGGCATGGCTGCCGGGCTGAAAGTGCTGGAGGCGATACGCGCCAGTGGCATTCCAGTGCTGACCGACATCCATGACATCGAACAAGCCCGTGAGGCGGCGCATGTGGTCGATGTGATCCAAATCCCAGCTTTCCTTTGCCGTCAAACCGATCTGTTGCTGGCGGCGGGCGGCACCGGCGCAGTGGTCAACATCAAAAAAGGCCAGTTTCTCGCGCCTTGGGATATGGCCAATGTCGCAGAGAAGGTTGCCTCGACCGGCAATGAGCGGATTTTATTGACCGAGCGCGGTGCCAGCTTTGGCTACAACACCCTTGTCACCGATATGCGCAGCCTGCCTATTTTGGCGCGCACCGGCTATCCGGTGATAATGGACGCGACCCATGCAGTGCAACAACCCGGCGGTATGGGCGGCTCCAGCGGTGGTCAGCGCGAGTTCGCGCCAGTGATGGCTCGCGCGGCCGTTTCATTGGGCATCGCGGGCGTGTTTATTGAGACGCACGAGGCCCCCGATACAGCACCCTCGGATGGGCCAAACATGATACCGCTCGATCAGATGGCGGCGCTGATAGCCAGTCTGATGGCGTTTGATCGCTTGGCCAAGGCTGATCCGCTACACGTTTGAGACGGTGTTTTGATGTGCAAAAGCAGCGGGTGCCAGCCCCCGCGCCCCCGGGATATCTGAGCACAGGGGATGACAATTTTAGATGGATTTTAGGCAAAGTGTTAAAAGAGTGTGAACGATGCCCCGTTAACCCACTGATATTAAACAGGCGCATGATTGTCCACGCATGGACAGCCTCAGGCCACCTGCCCCGCAGCCCATCCCGAAGACCAAGCCCACTGGAAGTTATAACCACCCAGCCAGCCCGTCACATCGACCACTTCGCCGACAAAAAACAACCCCGGCACCGACCGCGCCATCATCGTGCGGCCATCTAAAGCGTCAGTATCAACCCCGCCCAAAGTCACCTCTGCCGTCCGATAACCCTCAGAACCGACAGGCCGCAGCCGCCAATCTTTGACCAACACCGCGACCCGCTCCAACTCGCCCCGCCCCAGTTCCGCCAGCGGTGCCGTGATGCCCAAGCTAGCCTCGATATGCCGCGCCAGTTTCTCGGGCACGATCCGCCCCAGCGCCGTCCTAAGCGCCACTTTGCCGCTGTCCCGCTTGGCCTGCGCGAGTTCCGCCACCACATCCCGCCCCGGTGCCAGATCGAGCCGCACCTCGTCACCCTCGCGCCAATAGCTTGAAGCCTGCAACACCGCAGGTCCAGAAAGCCCGCGATGCGTGAACAACAATGCCTCAGCAAACCCGACCTTACCCGCCGAAACCCGCCCCTGCACGGCAACCCCAGCCAGCGGCACCATCCATTCCAACTCTTGCGCCGCAAAGGTCAGCGGCACCAATCCAGGCCGCGTTTCCAGCAACGGCAGCCCGAAGCTTTCCGCGACCTGATAGCCAAACCCGCTCGCCCCCATCTTCGGGATCGACTTACCGCCAGTAGCCACCACCACCGAAGCCGCCCGCACCATCCCCCGCGCGGTATCAACCTCAAACCCCGCACCGCTACGCCGCACGGCCGTCACGCCACAGCCGAGCCACAACGCCACCCCAGCCCGCCCCATATCACCCAGCAGCATGTCGACCACCTGCTTCGCCGAGCCGTCACAGAACAGCTGCCCCAGCGTCTTTTCATGCCAAGCGATCCCCGCGCCATCCATCCGCGCGATAAAATCCCATTGAGTGAACCGCTTCAAAGCCGACAAAGCAAACCGTGGGTTCTTTGAGATAAACCGATCCGCCGCGATGCCGAGATTGGTAAAATTACACCGCCCGCCGCCCGAGATTCTGATCTTCTCGCCCGCAGCCTTGGCGTGATCAATAACCAACACCCGCCGCCCACGCCGCCCGGCCTCAATGGCCGCAAACATCCCCGCAGCACCGGCCCCTAAAACGATCACATCAACCTGTTCCATCCCCCCTCATACGCCGCCAGACCCGCGCGTGACAACCACATGAAGATTTTCGCGAAAACCCCCTTGCACCCCCCGGGTGGCTTCGCTAATAACCGCCGCAGTTGGGGCGTCGCCAAGCGGTAAGGCATCGGTTTTTGGTACCGACATACGGAGGTTCGATCCCTCCCGCCCCAGCCAACTCATTTTATTGTGTAAAATCAAGTGCTTAGCGGACCCTCGGTGGGCCGATGTGTTACAGTCTGGTGTGTGTAACATGCGGGCCTTTCTTCATCATCGTGAACACATGAAAAAAGCCGCCACGGCGCGAACCGGGCGGCTTTAATCGTGGGTGTGATCGAGGCTAGAAGTTGTCAGCAGCCATCATAGTTCTTGTTCCCGCTTGAAGTAATTGTGTAGGTGCCGCCTCTCGGGCCTGTGTGGCAGACGCCAGATGAGCGGCGTGTCGAATAGCTGCGATATGCAGTTGCCTTGACCCTGTGGCTTTTGGCGACGCGCGCGACCGTAGTTCCCCACTCACACGCAAGACCGTCGCCGTCGCCATCAAGGTTTGAGGGGTCAGAAAGAGGGCCGCCAAGGGCAAGGAAGTAACGCTGTGCCTGCGCCGAACTGCCAAAGTCCGAACAGGATTTGCCACCACCCGCGACAGTGCTGCCCGCTGCGCCTGTGCGAGAGTAGAGTTTGCGGCCGAGCGCGCTTGCTGTGCGTTGTCCGAGATATGCAGAACCGCTGGCAGTCTGACCGCGCGCACCCAACTCGGCTTCAACAAAGGCGAGTTGTTGTGGTGACTGCGAACTTGCTTGCGCCGCCCAAAGCGAACTGGTGCTCATAGAGGTGTAGTAGGCCGGGTCTTGTGTTGCGGTCGGTGTCGCACCGCAGGCGGCAAGCCCAAGAAAAATGGAAGCTGTGAAAAGCAGACGGCGCATAAATGATTCCTCCAAAGGTTAATGCACCGTAGCGCCTGAATCCTCTGTCTGTCCACGGCGCTGCGAAAAGTATAAAGCCCGCCGGGTCTGTGAACCCGGCGGCTTTAATCGTGGGTGTGATTAGGGTCGAGTGCGTCGTGCGCGCGCTTGTCATTTCAGCAAGGTTACGATGACTAGAATGACCAGCGCTGCCAGCGTCCATCCACCGCGTGCGTTCAAGCGCTTGAGCTGGGCATACGTTTCGGCGACATACGCAAGAGTATTAATCGTCGCGGTTTTTTCCGACTGATCTTTCTCAATGTCAGACTCATCTTCCTGTTCGTCCATTTCGTTAGTGTCAGTCGGCTCAGGCAGAAGTTTGCCACAGAACGAAGCACGAATGCTATCCAACCGCGCACGGGTCTGCACCCAGTCTTTTTTCTTGAGCATGCCGTATTCGTGAGACATCCACCAATCCGATAATGATGCGTCCACCTCGCTCTCGAACAGCTCTGCCACGATGCCAAGATGCACTGCTTCAATGTTCTGCGCACCGTCGCGGATAGCATGGAAAATTTCGTCGAATTGTTCCTCGTCAATGTAAAGTTCGGCGTTCAAGGTTTCAGGCTTTTCAGTAGGCTCATGCTTGCCGTCGTCAACCCAAAGCTTGCCCGGTTCGCCCTCCATCAAGCCGCGAGCTGGCACATCACGCGACGACATGCCAGAAAAACTGATACCGTCCGACGTGGTTGCCTTGTGTTTCCCGCCGACTTTGCCGCGTGGAAGTGATTCGATTCTGATGTTATCAAACGACGTAAAGTGCGCGACAGCACCTTCTTCCAAGTTAAAGACGGTAATCTTGTCGTCAAACGTTCCAGAGCCGGTAATTATTCGCCTTCGAGCATAGCCCTCGTTGCGGTCCTTAGCCGAGTCTCCAGAAACAAGATTGCCGTCGTCGTCAACGGTCAGGTCACCAGTCCAGTGGTTGTTAGCCCACTCGATACTTTCGACTGCCCGAACGTTGTGCATCACAACGCTGACTCGGTTCGGAACCCGCGTTAGCATAAATGGCCGATCCGAAAGACGCCTTTCCTCGTGAATTGTGTAGTCGTTGACCAGCATCCAGCCTGCCGTGTCACCAAACATTCCAGAAAACACTTTTGCCAAATCAGTTTACCCCAAGGTTATCCGCCGACAGGTTAGCCTGCATAGGACGCTTCGTCACCCCGGTTGGCGACACGGTGGTTCGGTTTTCACTGTGTAAGCATCACGAGGTTCACGCTGGTCCGCAGGCGCGGTCAGGTCCGTGGCATCGGACCCAACTTCACCGTCATCATAGCGTTGTCGATCAGGGTGCGGCGGTGGCGGTCAAACACCTTCTTGTCGTCTGGCGTCTTCACCGCGTCCAGCAAGCCACTCTTGGCGAGTTCGGCGTCTAGCTGCACAGCGATGGTCTGGCGAAGCGTGGTCATGCTTCCACTGCCTCTGCTTGGATCGAGTCCGGCCAGATACCGCCATCTTCGCCTAACGTGGTGACGATCTGATTTTCAAACTCAGGGTGGTCTTTGTCGAGGCTTGCGATTTTTGCGACAAGGGCGTGGAAAAGCGCAGACCGGACGAACAACTGTTCGGGCATTTTTGGTATCCTTGATTGATGATTTGGGTCGCTGGGGGCGGCAAGATGACTGAACTGCCGCCCCCGGCTTTGGCACCGGAGAATGTCGAACGCGCCTTACTTCGTTCGCCACAGAATCAACCTAGTTCGCCCGAATCAACTCTGCAACCCACTATTTGATATTTTTGTCAAGTTAATATGTAATCCGGTAATAACATTTTTACAGGTCTTAGATCACCGGCATTCGGCTTGAGCTGTCTTAGATTGGCCTTCCAAGCGCGGCCATAGCACTCAGGTATTTCGACAGAAACGGCTCGCTCAGTTCCAGTGGACCAGCGAGGCCAGATTTTCTTGCGAGGTTCGTCATGCTCTCGATCGTTGCTTCGTGTGTGGCGAAGTCCGCATTGATTTCCGGGATGGGTGCGGGTGCTGCGATTGCCACCGCAGCTTGCAGCACGTCACAAAGCGCCAGAGTCAGTTCCTCGTTTGTGTAGGCGTCAGGCTGCGCGTCTGCGAGAAGTGGTTGCGCCACAGCATCTTTCGCGCGTTGGCGATACAGGCGTGCCGAGATGGCGTTCTGTTCGCGCTTGTGCGCAGCTTTTTCCTCGGTGGTCATGCCGGACAGATCAGCGTTCGCGGTGGCACGATTTTTGCGCCGCGATGTATTGTAGATTTCCCTGCCTTCGGGCGTTTTGCGATAAGCATCAAGGCGGTCTTGCTTGCGGCCTTCGTCGGTCATGCCGCGCGCCATCTCTTTGCTGAAAGCCGCCTGTGCTTTGACCAGATCGCGTTCGTAGACGCCGAGTTGCTGGCGCTGGCGTGGCGTCAGGTTGGGCAGCGCCCGCATGGCGTCACACTTCGCCTCGGCGGTGCGCACCTTCTGATGGGCTTTGTCATACCGTGTCAGCACCACCTCGCGGATCATCACCGCCGGGGGATATTCCTCGTCAACTTCATCGTGATCGAACGAGAAAGCCTTGTTTGTTTGGGTAAGTTGGGTCATATTGATCTCACACACTGTTTTAGGCCGGGTTGCGTCGCAAGCGCTCCCGGCCATCTTCATTTCGGGCCTCTGGTTGTGACATGCAAGGGGGTGCTGAAAAGAAAGCCGTCATGCTTTTGCCCGGCGTTTTTCCAACCGGGAACTGTGCCGACATCATGCTTTTGCCCGGTCTTTTCCAGCCGGGATGGTCAGCGCCAGCGTCATGCTTTTGCACGTCTTAAGAGATATTAAGTAAGAAAGCATATTATAGTTATTCTTTACTTTCTTGGTTTTCTATAACTTCGGGCAAAAGCATGACGGTGACAGGTTGAACCCTTCCGGCTGGCGAGAAACCCTTCCGGCTGGAAAGAACACCTCTCGGTCCCGTAGGGGTCAGGCATCCCCGGCTGGCAGATGATCATACCCCGGTTTGGATCGGGCTTGCGCCCTCACCTCGGCATGGGGTGGATCATCTGCCGCGTTCCGGCGCTACGGCGATAGACGGGCCTCTGGCGACTGTAGTAGGGTTTCAGCTTGAAAGCTAAAACGCAGCAGAAAATGAGGAACTTGCAGGATGGTGTGGACGTTCTGGGATTTTGTTGCCTTTGCGGGTTCTGCGGGTGTGATCAGTGCGATCATCTCGGCAATCTTCACACTGTTTCCTGCCCGCTACGAACGAACACGGAAAGCGAGAATGCTGGCCATGAAAACAGGCATTCAGTTTGAGGCATACTTTCGCGCTTGCGTGGACAACATCACGAGCACTCACAACCACATTTCAAGCAGTGGTCATGTGGGCGAGTTCAATCTCCTGATACCCACGCCACCAAAACTTGCGGTTGAAGATGCCGCATGGTCCGATATTGACCACGCACTTGCTCGGCGAGCGTTCGGGTTTGGCCCGTGGGTTGAATATGAAAATGACGGCATCAGCGCTGGCTTTGAGGATTTGATGGGACCAGATGACGAACCCGACGAAGTGCGTGGGTTGTCCGCGCAATACAAGGCTGCGCTGGACGCCTACGCTTTGTCGGTAGATTTCTTCAATGCCTACAAAATCAAGAAAATCGAGCACTCAGAAAGCACATTCGAATATCTTAAACTTCGAAAGGCCCGCTTTGATGAACAAGTCCAGAAAGACAAGGAAGCAGAGCGAGCCTTTGACGAGGCGAACCTGAAGCAATTTACCCCTTTTTATTCAGCATTGCACCCGGTCGGAACTGACGGCCAAGTTCATCCCGCACCACCGCCCGCATAGACAGTTCGGTTTCACGCGCCACCTGCTTGGCAAGATCGAAGTTTTGCTCTGGCGTCCCACCGCTGGCGTTCACGGTGACAGGCGCGTTAATGGTCACGCTGGGGGCAGATACACCGCCACGACTCATAGGCGAGTCACCAGACGCCCTTGCGGCCTTTTTTGCTACACCCGCCGCCCCGCCGTCGTTGTAGCCCTGTAGCGCGCTCCTATGGAGTCCTTCGAGGTTTGCCACGCCAAGGCGTTGCGTGGCGGCTTTGGACATGACGAACTCGCCGCGATGCACCACGCCAGCGGGTTCAAGCCTGCCACCGTCGCCAGTGTAGCCACCGCCCGAAAAGCCAAGCAGCCCGCCGATGAAACCCATGAAAGAACCCGCACCAGCGCCCTCAAACATTGCCATCAGCTTTTTCTGTGCCGCCACTCTGAGCATCTGCAACAGCAAACCTTTCAAGGCTTCACCCGCCGTCATGCTGCCATCGGCCATACCCATGAAAATGTCGGTCAGGGCTTGCGCGCCTTTCGCCCCGGCTTGTTCAATCTGTTGCAGCTTATCGGTGGCGGTTTCGGCGTTCTGGCCTGCGGTCGCATAAGCACCCGCAAGCTGGTCAATTTGGGCCACAAGTTCCGGGGTTATCGTCTTGCCTGCGGCCTGCGCAGCGGTCAGCAACTCGGCCTTTTGCCGGGCAAACTCTAGCGCATCGCCATAATCTTTGCCGCCAGCCGCCACCGCAAGCATCACCACGGCTTCACGCTCTAGCGCCGCTGTTTCTTGCTGGATCGAGGCCAGCGCCTTGGCAAAGTCATCTTGCTTGGCCGCACCACCACCGCCACCAGCCGCTTTGGGGGCGTCCGGAACGCCGAAGTCAGGATCGTTCGGCGCGCGCTTAGGCTTGACGCTGGTTGTGGGTGCCAGCGGCGAACCGGGTTCAGGCGGCAACAGATCACCGCGAGCGGTAAGCGGGGTGCCACTGTCCATCAAAGAGATGCCTGCGACAGCATCGCGCGCAGCTTTGGCCGCACCGGGCAGCAGCCCGATCCACTCTAACAACGAACTGACTTGGCCGATGACGCCAGCAAGCCGCGCCTGATCGAGTTCACCCATCGCGGTCAGGGTGTCTTGTGCGTCTGTCACAACGTCGCGCAGCTTGGCCGCGTATTGCTCGCCGCTGATCGTGCCTGCCTCAAATTCACGCGCTGCCTCACCGATCTTCGTCGCAAGGCCAGTGAGTGCCTGCGCACCCGCTTCATTGCCAACACCGCGCAGCATGGTCGAGGCTTCGCTCAAAGCCGGGACAAGCAACCGCGCTTCGGTTGCCAGATCACTATACTCGATCTTGAGGGCTTCGATCTGTTCAAGCGCGTCTTGCGGAACCTCTGGCAATTCTGAAAGCTGCCCGGTCGTTCCCTTGCCAAGCAACCGCGCGGTATCAACAGGGTCAAAGGTCAGCTTTGGTGTTTCTCGGTCAATCAAGCCGAAGAAATATCCGGCTTCGACAACGCCTGTGCGCCAAACAGATGCCAGCCGGGTTTCCACCTCACTGAATTTCGAGTCCAGTTCGGCGGCTTTCTTCACTGCGCCTTCGTCAAGCACCAAGCCAAGATCACGGGCGCGGGCGATCTGCGCGGTGATGCCAGCCGCGCCTTTGTCGAGTAGCTGCGTGAATTGCTCACCCTGACCGCCGAAAATCTCATCTGCGACCCTGATCTGTGCAGCCTGATCAAGTCCTTCCATCCGCTTGATGATCTCAAGCATCAGGGCCGAAGGGTCTTTCAGCTTCTCTTTCAGGTCCACGGCGCTAAAGCCAAGGCGCTGGAAAGCCTCTGCGGCACTGCCGCTGCCGTTCACGATAAATTCGTCAGACCGAAGTGACATTTCCTTGAAGCTGTCCACCAGCGCGTCAACGCTGATGCGGTTTTGATCAGCAACGAAAGACCATTCTTGAAAGGCCGAAGTCTGCATACCTGCGCGCTTGGCTGCATCACCGATCTCTGCGATGCCTTTCACCGTCTGCCGAACGGCAGCAACACCACCTGCCACGCCGATGCCTGCGACAGTTCCGGCCAAGCCCGCGATCTTAGGCATGGCGATGCCTTTGAACGCGGCAGACATACGGGTGCCTGCGGACTCATAGCTTTTCGCCATCGCGTCGGCTGACTTTTTGCTGTTGCGTTGCAGGTCGGTGGCAAACTTACGCTGTGCGCCGTTCGCTTTTTTCAGGGCGCGCTCAAGGCCGTCGATACGGGCCTCAAGCGGGATAATTAAGCCGGGTAATTCGGTCATGGCGGTAACTCCTAGAAAGTGAACAGGTCCGCGTCGGCGGCATTGTAAGCAGACTGATTTGTTTCGGCCGCGCAGGCGCGTGAGACAGCCATCGCGGCCGCAATAGCACCGTCTATGCGATCAGTTTTTTTGCCCTTGTGCATCCTGATCACGCCAGCATCGCTGCGGCTGGCGACCACGCTGGCGAAGTGATGGCGCAAGATCGGGTTGCCATCATGCCTGATAAGATGACCGTTCACGGTGCGCTCTAGGTCGCCTGCCGCTACACCCATAGTCAGAGGTGCTTGGCGCATTTCCACGGTTGGGATGCCGTCATCATAGAGGTGTTGCATGGTGACGCGCGCAAGGTGCGGGTCAAAGGCCACCTCTTGCACGTCAAACCGCCCGCAAAGTTCACGCACACAATCTTCAACCGCGGCTGGTGCGATGATCGGGCCGGGAACCGCGGTGATCAGACCTTCGTCACGCCAGCGCTCATATGGCACCCCGTCGCGGTCGCCACGCTCTTTCAGATCATCACCCGGCACAAAGAACCACGGTTTGACCGTGATCTGCCCGTCATCATGCAGGAACGCTGCCACAACGGCGGTAAGGTCGCCGCTGATCGACATATCCACGCCAATCCAGCACGGCAGCGCCTCTAGGTCGGTCAGGTCATCGGCAAAGCACCGGGCGTCATAGGTATCGAGGTCAAACAGCGGATCGCGGCTGTGTGCCATCCAGAGGTTCAAGTTGAACTGTTGAAAGGCGTAGCGGTCGGATGGTCGGCCTTCGGCTTCTTTGGCCGCTGCGCGCAGCCCGCCTAGGCTTGGAAAGCCGTGGACAAGGCCGGGGTTCACCCGCTGCCATACCGTTTCGTCAAGCCAATCGTCATCGGGTGCGGCCTCAAATATGATCGGCAGATATTCGGGGTTGTCGATTTCGCCCAAAGCCACCCGGCGCGCGTAGCTGTATTGCTCTGCGCCTAGGTTTTCAGAACCGCGCCCCGCCGTGGTGGCGATGACGGTCAGGCTTTGATCCACCTTCACCATGCCGGATTTCAGGGCTTCCCAGAGGTCGCGGCCTTTCCAGACGTGGATTTCGTCGATCAGGGTGAAGCTAGGTGTTTTGCCGTGCTGCGCGCCGCCGTCGCTGGAAACGGCGATCAAGGTCACGTCCTGCGCTTTGAGCACGATTTTTTTGGCGCTGTTGTGGGCGTCATAGATTTTGGTTGCCGCCACCAGCCTATTATCCATGCGCACGATATTCGCCGCTTCCCGAAAGCCGATGCCAGCTTGTTCGCGGTCAGATGCGGCAAAGATCACCTGTCCGGCTGGCACCTTTTCCGGGCCGATGGTGTGCAGCAACGCCAGCGCAGCAGCGAGGCTGGTTTTGCGGTTTCCGCGTGGGATCATCAGAAAGACGTTGCGCACGATACGGCTGCCATCCGGGTGGCGCGGGCCGTAGATGCGCCGCACGATACGTTCCTGCCAAGGAAACAACTGGAAAGCACGCTTCGGCATGGTGCTGTTAGGGTGGCGCAACAGGCGCAAGAAACGCACGGCGCGTTCACCGAAGCCGAACGGGTCCGGGATCGGGCTGTTGTCGTATATCCATGCCGGGTATGTGGTGGCGGTCATGCTACACCGCCAGCGGGTTGTCGGTGTCGTCGTCGGCTTCGGCGTTGTTGCCGATGCGTGCGCGGCTTGTGGGTGTCAGGCCGTATTCGGCGGCCAACTGGCGCGCGGTCTGCGCAGCCCGGTTAAGAACCCCGAACAACTTGGCGTCGATCATGCCGCCGATGGCTTGGCGGTCAGTCTCGATCTGCCGGATGATACCGATGCAGGTGACGTAGTTTTCCACGCCCGCCAGATCGGCGCGGGTGATGATCTGCCGCGTGATCAGTTGCGGCATGATGCGTTTCCACTCTGCTTTCGCATGGGGTGCCAGCCATGACGGCACGGGCGGCGCTTTGGTCAGGGCGTCATCATCGGTGGTCAGGGCGGGCTTTATGCCTCGGTTGTGAATACTCATAGCACCACCCCCACCGCGCGCAGTTTCCAGCCGTCGCGCCGCCCGATCTCTGTGATTGCTTTCAGGTCGTAGGTGCGGCCTTGGAACAGGATGCGGTCACCTGTGGTGATCGGCGTCGGGTGCCAGCGAACAACGAAAATCAGCGTTTCCGCTTCGGCCTGACCGAAGCCTGTGGCAATCTCATCCGCGTTTTGTTCGCGCACCTCGGCCCGAACGGTCAATAAATTAGTCCAGGCGATTGTTGGCACCCGGCCCGGTAAGACTGTTTCAACGCCGCGTTGCACAGTGATGATGCGATCAAGTTTTCCAGCTTCCATGATCAGAACCCCCACCGAATAACGGCTTCCAGCGTCATAACCCCGTGCGTGTAGGCGAGGTCAGGTTGCGGGTCGCGCATCCAGATCGTGCGGGGCTTGGCGTATTCATCCACGGCAAAGCCAATGCCAGCCGGGGCGTCGATCAGGGCTTGCAACACCGCCATGCCGATGGCCTTGGCCGTCTCTGCACCGTCTTCAATCGCCCAGATATGCAGATCGAGAAAAACGCGCGCGACGTGCTGCGATACGGGCGCGCGGCCAAGATATTCGGTCTGCGCACCCGCAAGAATGATGCACGGCGTTTTGTCGGGCCGGGTCGAGCCTGCGCGAATATGCGCCACTGGCACCAGAGCAAGCACCTCTGGCGAGGCCACCAGCGCGGCGGCGGTTGCATCTTGGAAGGCGAGTGTGGGTTCAAGCATCGGTTGCACCCCCGGCTTTTGCGGCCGCGCGGATGGCGGCACCCACGGCACGGCCGATGCGCGCCTTGAACTTTGCGCGGGTCAGTCGTTCGGCCGGGCGCATAAACGGCTGTGCCTCGTGGTTTACGGTGCCAAATTCCTGCAGATGACCGTGGCGCATATCGGGGTTGCCGACAGTCACCAGCGCCTCATTTTCGGCAGCGGTGCGCTTGCCACCACCAGCGGCGTAGGGCGGGGTCGTTTGGCCGGGTGCGGTAACTGCAATCGAGGCGATCAAGTCGCCTTCGTCTTGAGGTGCCAGCGCCTTCATGGTCGCGGCAAGTTCCTCGGCAGACGCAATCAGCGCGGGCCGAACGTGTGCCACGATTTCAGCCGGGATGGCCTCAAGGCGCTTCGCCAAAGCGCGAGATTGCGCAGCGAGATCAAACGATTGCGAAGCCATCTTACACCACCCATCTGCGATAGGGGTGCAAAAGGTCATGCACGCCGAACGGGATCATGTAGGCGTTGCCACCGACCACGGCGGCTTCGCGGATTTCATACCAGTATGCCGCCAGCATTAGCACGGCTTGGGTGAAAGCAGCGGGTGCCGGGTCACTGACCCAATCACCGCTGTAGCTATGCGCGTAGCCTTCGGCCGCTTCGATCTTGTGCTGTAACAGCACGTCGTCGAGATCATGTTCGATATTCATCTGCGATTTCAGCAGGCTAAGAAGTGTAAGTGATGTCATAGTGCTGCCTCAATCTCTGTAGATAACGATACAACGTTTGGCATTAGGGAGTTTTTGCCGTGGGTGATTGGTCGGATGCGATGGCAGACGGTGCGATTTGTGAAGGTTGTGCCTGCCCCGGAAACACCCAAACTTGCGGTTGTTCGGGTTCTCTTGAAATTATTCGCAAGCGTGGCCTCGCCCAAACCGTAGGGTTCGGTCGCACTCTGGACAGGTGGGAACCAAAGCAGCCGCGCGCTAAGTAGGTCAAACATGGTCTTCACCCGAAAAAGCTATTTCGGCCATCTCTTGTAAGAGCCTCCCCCCGCCGGTCCCCTGACACTCCGCAAAATCGTTACCCACCCCCCGCTGTGCCTTCCGAACGAATTTGGTCATATCGTTCAGCGGCTCTGTGAGGGTGCGTTCTGGTGTCCAGTTGGAGCGCAGACGGTTGTGGATCACTTTGATGCCGATGCCTGTGCGCTCTGACCACTCAGGGATCGTGAGAGTTTCGCCTTGATAGGTGATCAGCTTCGGCCCGGTCTTTGTGCGTGCTGCGATCTGCTTTATCTCGTTCGACTTTGCTATGGCGTCGGCCTCTGACCACCCCAAGGTGAGACGGCTGTATATCGTGAATGCCGGGATACCTGTGCGCTGCGACCACTCTTTGATGGTCAGGGTTTCACCGCCGAAGCTGATGGCGCTGACGTCGATGGGGCGCTTGACGGGTAATGCGATGGTGCGTTTCATGCGCGGCGCTCCAGCCGTTGTTTTGCGCTGTTATGGCAGCGGGCGCAAAGCGACTGCCAGTTGCGCCAATCCCAGAACAGCTTTTCGTCGCCACGGTGCGGGATGATGTGATCAACCACGGTTGCACCAGCCTTGCCGCACATTGCGCAGCACGGATGATGGAACAGCCATTCTGTGCGCGCCTGTTCCCATTTGCGGCTGTAACCACGCTGGCGGGCAGTCGGGCGCTTGGCGTCATGGCGGGCATTGCGGGCGCGGGTGGCAGCGATCTGACACTGGCAGCGGGTGCCGTGCGCGACGGTGCGGCCACAGTTGCAGAGGTGTGGGGGTCTGGACATGGCGGGCCTCAAAAGGTCATCAGGCGCAGGGCTTCAAAGCCTGCGCGGTCAAAGGTCGGATCGAGGCCAGCGGCGATATTGGCGTCACGATCTGCCTCGGTTTGGGTGGTGTCATCTTTGTCGGCTGTGGTGCCGTTGATGGCTTCTAGGCGGGCGATATGCCCGGTCAGGGCTTCGGTGATCTCGGTCGGTGTTGCGTGCCAAGTCTCTGCCGGGGTCCAGCCAAGCCAGCCTGTGCCGATCTGGTAAAGCTGCGCGTATGCCTCTGACCACGAAAGCGTTTTGCCTTTGGGCTTGCCGCTGGTGGTGTCGGTGGCGGGTGTGGGCAGGAAAGCCGCCAGCAGACTCGATAGCGTGCCTGTGACGGCCTGCTTGTAGACTTGCAGGGGTTCGGTGCTGATTGAGGCAAGGAAGCGCTGTGCGGCGCTGTGATCGGTCGCTGCGATCTTGATCATGTTGCCGATGGTGGCGGTGTCGAATTGATCGAGTTTGGTGATCAGCGGGCCGAAGCCATCATGCAGGCGCTCAAGCCGAAGTGCTGACCGCAAAGACGCGCGCAGCCGCACGGTGTTGCCACCGTGCGAAAGCGTGAACTCTGTCTCTGCGGCCAGCGGGTTCATGGCTTATGCTGCCAGCGACAGCTTGGACAGGGCTTCGCCCATGATGACGCGACCACCGACACGGCGGCGTGCCACCAGCTTCACCAGACCGTTCGCTGCCCCAGTAAGATCATCGCGCACGATCTCAAAGCCGATGCGATCTGCAACGACGTAGCCGGATGCGAAGTCACCAAAAATGATGGGCGATGCGGCCGCCACGGCGTTAGGCATATCCACCGACTCGTAGACCGGGCGGCCAAGCAGGGTTGGCGGCTGGCCTGCGGCGATACCGCTCTGCCACAAGTAAGAACCTTGGGTGTCTTGCAGCTTGCGGATACGGGCCATCGTTGCTCGATTCATCAGCCAAGCACCGTTGGCGGCGTAGACACTCTTGACGCTGTAGAACAAGTCAATCAGCGCGTTAGAGGTCAAAGCAGCGATGTTGGCGATCTGGGTATTTTGCACCTCAGTCGAGTTCAGCACGCCTTCGGCTTGACTGGTGCCGTTGCCATTCACAAACCACGCGGCCTCTTTCTGACCGAAGCGGCGCGCAACGTGGTTAGACAGGTAGGCCGAAAGGTCGATCTGCGCATCTTCAAGCAATGTCTTGGTGATCGGCAAGATGACTGCCATCTCGTGCGGCTTGAGGTCGATCTGTTCAAAGGTGGGTTCGCTTTCGGGCCGGGTGCTGATCTCGGTCACGTCGCCCACGGTGATCTCGTTCACCAGCCGGGGAAGCTGCAGCAGCGGGCCGGACATAGCGAGGGTCTGTGCCAGCGTGCGGACGGGCGAAAACTCAGCCACCTTTTCGAGGATAGTCGAGGCGACGGTCTCAGGGGCGAGGATGCCACCAGTCGAGGGCGCGCCGACTGACAGCGCCTTCACTTCAGTCGCATCACCAGTGCGAAGGAAGCCTGCAAATGCCTTCTTTTCGGTCTGGTCGTCGGCACCGTAGATCACCGATGCGTTGTTGCCGCGCGGGCGGTTGCTCTTGGCCTCAAGCTGATCGAGGCGGGCTTTCATCGCGTCGAACGCTTTGGTGTCGATCTGCTGAGCGTTGGCCGGTGTTTGGGTTTCGTCAAGCATTGTGTTTTCCTCTGGGGTGTTGGCCGCGTTTGCGGCTTTGATGGAAGTGATCTGCGCGCCGGGGTGGGACGGGATGGCGACAACGCTAATTTCGTGGAGATCGAGGGCGGTGATCGTGCGACCACGGGGGCGAGGCGTGGCCGATTTTGTGACGAAACCGATTGAGAGGCCGGAAACAGCGCCAGCTTGGATCATGGCGCGAACCTCAGCGGCGCGGGCCACGTCATCGACAAGCAAGCGGCCTTTGACGGTTAAACCGTCCGGGGTTTCAGTGATCTCATTCCAGACGCCGATCACCTGTGCCTGATCATGCGCAAACAGCATCGGCAGCGAGGCCGGGGCGGTGAACGCGCCTTTGGTGATAACGTCGCCAACTCGATCAGGTGAACCGAACGGCCATGCGGTGCCTGTGATCTCGCCCGCGTCGTCAACAGCGAACGCCGCCTTGAACTCGATACGGTCGGTCATGCCGCCACCTCTGGAACGCCTGACCACCGGGCATCAAGGATACTCAAGGCCAGCGCCACCAGTTCACCCAGCGGGCGGTTGGTCGCGTAGGCGTTTACCTTGCGCAGGGCGTAGTCAGGTCCAGCGCCGCCGCCGATCATCCCAAGTCGGATGATTTCGCGCAGCATCTCTGCGGTGAATTGCCCCGCAATGAAGTCGGCGTAAATTGCGCCAATGCCGCGGGCCGTCATATGCTCCAATTCAGCAAGCATTTCATCGGTCAGGCAAAAAGTGTAATCGGTTGTTCCAAAGAACCCCCGATGTGAGATTTTATCAGGCATCTTGAGGTTCCTTTTTAACGGCGTCATTTTCGCCTGTCGTGGTGTAGGGGTTTTGCAGGGTGTTGCCTTCGGCATGGGCGGGCAGGTTCAAACCACCGCGAACCTCGTTAGCTGTCATCGCACCCATTGAACGGAATTGACCGTAGGCTGTGGCGCGTTCGGCAAGTTTTACCGTGGATAAATCTTCGGTGATAAACTCGATATAATAAGCGCGCCGTTCCTCTGGTGTCAGCAACACGCGCGCATAAGCCGCCTGCCACTTATTAAGCCAAGGCCGAAGCGTGGTTTGAATAAACTGGCGCTGCATTTCTTCGGCGTTTGACCAAGTGCTACGCGACAATTCAAAAAGCATTGTTGGCGGCACTCTAAAAATGCGCGCGACTTCGTGGATTTGCTCAAGGCGGTTTTCACTGAATTGCGCATCTGTCAGCGTCATGGTGATTTGCTGATAGGCCATGCCTTCATCAAGCAGCGCCACGCCGCCAGATTTCGGGCCGGAATGGGTGTCGGTCCACGCCTTTTTCAGCTTGCCCTTACCTTCTTCTGTTACCGACTTAGGGGCGGTGATGATGCCGCCGGGTGATGCACCGTTCGCCAGCAACTTCGCGAGGTGGCTGGAAAGTGCTGCTGCCGTAGCGAGGGCTTCACGGCCTAAGCTTATTGGGGAAGCGTCAAAAAACGGCTGGATATGCAGGATTTCGGTGTATGGATAACGCACTGTGCCGCGCGCAGTCTGCATCAGATAATATGGTTCACCGTCATCATCATGCTTGAACTGGACAGAGGCAGGGTCGAGGCGGTGAAGCTCAAGGGGGGTGCCATCGGCGGCGCGGACAGCCACGGCATAGCCCGCACCGTGCAACAGAGCGTCTGCGGTCAGGGTCGTGCGTAGGGCTTCGGCAGAGGTCCACGGATTCGCCTCGTCGTGGATCAGGTGGTAGGCCGGGTGATCCTTTGCCGTCGCCTTAGTGTCCCGCTCAAAGAGTTTTACGGGCAGCGTGCCAGCGGTTTCAGAAATTAACGCGACAGCGCAAGCGACAGCCGGGATACGCATTGCGCCCGAAGCGCTAAAAGACAGACCGCCGATATTTGAGATACCGCCGAAAACGGAAAAGGCTTCATCGTCTGAAAGCGAAAATGATTTGACCTCTGGCTTAAAACCAAGTGCCGATTTTACGGTGTCGAGAAATCCAGTCATCGGCGTTCGTCCTATGAAGCAAGGTCATAGGTTCAATGTAGAATCTGCCGAATCAGTTGTAAGGGGTTTGCGTTATTTTATTTTGTCAAGAACTAAATGATCGAGATTTAGACCGGGATACAGAATTGCGTTTACCAGTTCCACGCGCTGTTCAAGCATACCTTGCGGCATGATGCCGTATCTGCCTGTCATAGATTTTTCAGTGTGACCTAAAATAAAACCGAACTGCTGATCGAGAAAACCACCACGTCGCAAAGCATCTGCCGCGCCATGCCGGAATGAATAAAGCGAAAGCCCCCTGCCCGTTTTCAGCCCGATCCTTGTCAGATACCGCCCGAACTCACGCGACACATCGGCCATCATCTGACCGCGCAGGTTTCGCACCGCGCCGGGGAACAACGCCGTGCCGCCCTCTCTAACGCGGGTTTCGTGGTAAGTGATGAAGCCAAGCCTGATCAGTTCCGGGTGAACCGGGATCACCCGCATCGACCCTTCGGTTTTCACCGACTTGCCTTGCGTGGTTTCGTCGCCTTCGGTCGTGACGTGCATGATCCAGTGGCCGTGCTGTTGCCGAACGTCGTTGACGGCAAGCTGACCGATCTCTGCGGGCCGCGCGCCAGAGAACAGCATGATCAACGGCAGCCAATAACGATGATCGCGGATCAGGAAGTTGCCGGGTTTTGCTAGCTTGCGCCATTCATCATCACTCTGGCACCCTGCAAACCACGGCGAAGCAAACAGCGCTTTTAGCTGGTCGGTGTTGAACGGCAGCGTGGTGGTTTTTGTCTCTTTCTTGAGTGCCAAGCCCAAGGTGACGTTCTCGTTCACATAGCCGTTGTCCACAGCCCACGACAGAAACGCGCCAAGGCTGGACAGGTAGCGGTTTACGGTCCGGTCAGCGATCACCGGCTTGCCGATCTTCTCATTCGCCTTGACGATTTGCGATATGGTCATGCCCGCGAACACATTGGTTTCGGTCGCCTTGACAGGGTATTTGACAAGCAACTGCTTCCAGTTTCGCACTTCGACTTTGCTGATCGAGGCGATGGGAAAGCTGGCACCTACCAGTTCAACGAACGTGCCAATGTCACGGCGCATCTGGTGAAGCCGATCAACAGCAACGCCGCTGGGGTTTTCTCTGGTGAAGATTGCGAAAAGGTCCATGATCGTCTCACCCGGCTTCGCAGAGGCGCGGCGCCGCCCGCTGGCGGGCCGCACCAGCTGGTCGCGGGGTTCGCCAGCATAATCACCAGCATCGCGCTCTAGGGTGCGCTGTAGCCCCTCTATGCCGCCACGCATCATAGCACGGGCGATGCCCACCCACTCAGGCGAACCGGGCGCTGCATACAGCCGGTTTGCGCGCAGGAACTCGTTCACGTCATCGGCGATGGGCGTCATCTCACCCTTGATCAGGTTCGCGCGCGTATCGGCCAGCTTCGCCTTGCGCATGGCGCTGTTGAAGTCTGCGGCGTTTTGCTTCGCCTGAAATCCCACGGTCGCCGCCAGCATCGCCAGACGGTCGGTCAGGTCCAGTCCCTCGGCCTGCACTGTTGCAACTGCCTCGGCCTTAGCCGCTTGCACGTCGCCTTCGGTCGGCAGGTTCACCCGCGCGGCTTCGTCGTCGGCAAGTGTCTGGTTGTAGTGCGACCACGCCGCTGCCGCATCGTCGTCTTTGGTTAGGCTCTTGCGGGCGCGTAGATCTTCAAACTCAAGGTGCCACATTTGCATTTGCGGATGCAGCCTCCGTTTGGCCTCTGACAACTCTTTGGTGCCTAAGGCTTTCACAAGTTCGGTTTTGCCGATCACTTCAACCAGATCAACAGGAACACGGATGCGCGCAGAATAACTTGCACCGCGTCTCAGAAGGTTGCTCATTTTGCCCTGCCCTGTCACATGTGGAACGGTCGTGCGTTACAGTCATGTGTTACATTTTTTCGCAGGATAGTCAAGATATGTCACATAGTTACAGGAAAACATGGGCTTAAAAAAAGTTGTAATAATGCCCTCCCGCCCCAGCCAACTTCAATGAGGTGGACGTATTTTTGTCGTTGCGCTAAGCGAGCTTAGTGTCTGAATCGCAATCTAACGATGCGGTTTATAATTGAAACGGGCGAGTAGCAGAACCCGCCCGTCTGTTAGCAGCAGTATCCGCGCGATTTTACCGAACCAGGCGTTTCAACCTAGGTTGTCGCGATCAGTTGCGTTTGGATTTGACACTGGAGTTGCCAGCCCGTTGATAATCCGAACATGGTAGCCGTCATGTTCGCCCGCCCGAATTTGTTGAACCAACTCACGACGAGACATATCACCCTGACCTTGCACATTGAATCGGGTATTGCGTCCTGTTTCAGACTCACTGGTTACAGTAATTTTTGACTTGCCGTTCATGGCAAATCTCCTTTCAAGTTATCCACACTTATCCACGGCCTCGCTGTAAACGGTGGACAGTTTCAGGCGCGGTATTGCTGTTTCCGAAAACCATGGTCCTAAAGAACCATCGTCCCGCGAGGGGCGAGACAGCTTCTGGCGCTGTGCCTTATACACGCTGGAAAGCTGGGGTGTGCCGTTGGCGCGGCACACCCCAAGCTCAATTCTTCTCAACTACACCCGCTCGTGCCACCGCAGGTGTTGCACTTCATGCAGGTGCCGTTGCGGACAAGGGTGTAGTTGCCGCATTCGCCGCAGGGGTCGCCCTCGTAGCCTTGCATTTTGGCTTTCACCCGCAAATCCATCGTGACTGTGCCGGTGCCGAGTGCGGTGCCGCTGGTCATCATGCTGCCCATCGCTCCAGCCAGCGCGCGGGCGGTATCGGGGATCAGCATGTTCAAGGCCGAGACCGGATCGGTGCCATTTGCCAGTGCTGTGGCCCCCATACCGCCTTGCAGCACCACCAATTCGGAAGGCAGACGCTTGCGCAGATAGCCGGTCGAGCTGATTTGCTTCAGCACCTCCAACCCACGGGTGGCGGCCTGATCCGAGACCTCCGAGACGTTGCGCTTGCCCTCGTCTTCACCGCGGCCGAGATCATCGAACGAAGCACCGGTGGGTTTGACATGCGCAAGGTCGGTGCGGTCGAGGTAAGAAATTGCCAACTCGCGGAAGATATAGTCGAGGATTGAGGTGGCGTTTTTGATGCTGTCGTTGCCCTGCACCATGCCTGCAGGCTCAAAGCGCGTGAAGGTGAACGCATCGACATATTCCTCCAACGGCACCCCATATTGCAGGCCAACCGAGATCGCGATGGCGAAATTGTTCATCATGGCGCGGAAGCCGGCGCCTTCCTTATGCATGTCGATGAAAATCTCGCCCAAGCGACCGTCAACATACTCGCCGGTGCGCAGATAGACCTTATGGCCGCCAACGATGGCTTTTTGCGTGTAGCCTTTGCGGCGCTCGGGCAGCTTTTCGCGATTGGTTCGGATGATTTCCTTGTAGATGATCTTTTCGACGATTTTTTCGGCCAGAACGGCGGCTTTTTCTTGGTTGGAGCCCGAGGCAAGGATTTCTTCGGCCTCCTCATCGTCTTCAACCAAGGCCGAGGCTAAGGGCTGCGACAGTTTCGAGCCGTCGCGATAGAGCGCGTTGGCCTTGATGCCAAGCGAGTGGCTGAGCTCATAGGCGGCCAAAGTCTCTGCAATCGTTGCAGAATTTGGCATGTTGATGGTCTTGGAGATCGCCCCCGAGATGAACGACTGCGCCGCCGCCATCATGTGAATGTGGCTTTCCACCGAGAGATACCGCTTGCCGGTTTTGCCGCAGGGATTGGCGCAATCGAACACCGAATAGTGCTGCGGTTTCAGGAAGGGTGCGCCTTCCAGCGTCATCGTGCCACAAACATGATCGTTCGCGGCGTCAATCTGCGCTTTGGTAAAGCCGAGGTGGCGCAGCAAATCAAAGCTAGGGTCGGCCAGCTTTTCAGCCGGGATGCCAAGGGTTTTCTTGCAGAAATCCTCGCCAATCGTCCATTGGTTGAACACAAAGCGGATGTCGAAAGCCGAGGGCAGTGCTGCTTCAATCTTTTCCAATTCGCGGGGGCCAAAGCCGTGGCCGACCAGCGAAGTGGTGTTGATGCCCGGGCAATTGCCGATGGAGCCGTGACCGACCGCGTAGGCCACCATTTCAGCGGCTTGGCTGGTGGAATAGCCAAGTTTCTCGAGTGCCGCCGGGACCGATTGGTTAATGATCTTGAAATAGCCACCGCCCGCGAGTTTTTTGAATTTCACCAGCGCGAAGTCAGGCTCGATGCCGGTGGTGTCGCAATCCATCACCAGACCGATGGTGCCCGTGGGCGCGATCACCGTGGTTTGCGCGTTGCGGAAGCCGTGGGCTTGGCCAAGCGTCAACGCCTCATCCCAAGCGGATTTGGCTAAAGTGACCAAGGTTTGATCCGGGCAGTTGGCAGCATCCAAGGCGACCGGATTGACGTTAACTGCCTCGTAAGTTGTTTTACCATAAGCCGCCGCGCGGTGGTTGCGGATCACCCGCAGCATGTGCTGGGCGTTGCGGGCATAGCCGCTGAAGGCACCGAGTTCCGCCGCCATCTCGGCCGAAGTCGCGTAAGCCACCCCGGTCATCAGCGCTGTCAAAGCGCCACAGAACGCCCTGCCCTCGATGGAATCGTAGCCAAGCCCCATGTTCATCAAAAGGCCACCGATGTTGGCATAACCCAAGCCCAAGGTGCGGAAATCGTAGGAAAGTTGCGCGATTTCCTTCGATGGGAATTGCGCCATCATTACCGAGATTTCCAGTGTGACCGTCCAAAGCCGAGTGGCATGAATGTAGGCGTCGCTGTCAAACTGGCCGTCTTTGAAGAAGGTCAGCAAGTTCATCGACGCCAAGTTACAAGCTGTATCGTCGAGAAACATATACTCCGAGCAAGGATTAGAGCCGCGAATGGCGCCATCTTCCGGACAAGTGTGCCACGCGTTAACCGTGTCGTGAAACTGGATGCCGGGATCGGCGCAGGCCCAAGCGGCATGGCCGACCTGATCCCACAAATCGCGGGCTTTCAGCGTTTTTGCGATCTTGCCGTCGGTGCGGCGGATCAGCGCCCAATCGGCGTCATCCTTAACGGTGGTCAGGAACGCATCGGTGACACGCACCGAATTGTTCGAGTTTTGGCCGGAAACCGTGATGTAGGCTTCGGAATCCCAATCGACGTCATAGGTCGGGAATTCGATGCTGGTGAAGCCTTGCTTGGCGTATTGCAGGATGCGGTTGGTGTAAGTGTCAGGGATCATCGCCTTTTTCGCCGAGCGGATCGCAGCTTTCAGCGCCGGATTCTTCGCCGGATCAACCGAGTCATCGCCAGCGCCATCCCATTGACGGATCGCGGTAAAAATCTCATTCAGCTTCAATTCATGGGCTTTGGAGCCTGCCACCAGCGAGGCAACCTTTTGTTCCTCAATGACTTTCCAATTTACGAAAGCCTCAACATCGGGGTGATCCATGTCGCAGATCACCATTTTGGCAGCGCGGCGCGTGGTGCCGCCGGATTTGATAGCGCCCGCTGCCCGGTCGCCAATTTTCAGGAAGCCCATTAGGCCGGAAGATTTGCCGCCGCCTGACAGCTTTTCACCCGCGCCGCGCAGGCTTGAGAAGTTGGTGCCGGTGCCCGAGCCGTATTTGAACAGCCGCGCCTCACGCACCCACAGGTCCATGATGCCGCCGTCGCCGACCAGATCATCCTTAACCGATTGGATAAAGCAGGCGTGCGGCTGCGGATGCTCATAAGCGCTACTAGATTTAGTTAGCACGCCCGTCAGATGATCAACGTAGTAATGACCCTGCGATGGGCCGTCGATGCCATAAGCCCAGTGCAGACCAGTGTTGAACCACTGCGGGCTATTCGGCGCTGCCATTTGACGCGCCAGCATGAAACGCATCTCGTCATAATAGACGCGCGCATCGGATTCAGTGCTGAAATAACCGCCCTTCCAACCCCAATACGTCCACGCGCCTGCAAGACGGTCGAATACTTGCTTGGCAGAGGTCTCGCCGACAAGACGATCCTCGACGGGGAGTTTAGCCAAGGCATCTTCGTCCGGGACAGAACGCCACAAAAAGTTCGGAATATTCTTTTCTTTCAGGCGTTTAAGAACTGCCGGGATGCCAGCTTTGCGGAAATACTTCTGCGCCAAAACGTCGGAGGCAACTTGGCTCCAACCCTGCGGAACCTCGACGGCTTCGTTGCGGAACACAATTGTTCCATCGGGATTGCGTATCTCTGACACGGTGGTCGAAAACGCAATCGCGCCGTAGGCACCGGTTGCTTCGGTGGTAAACTTCCGCTCGATTTTCATCTGCCTATCCCATGTTTTAGCGCGGTTTCTAATAAGCCGCGTCATTTTGCTATACTGTCGCCACCCGTTCCACAGCTTGCCATCCCTGCCGATTAGGTTGGGAAAGACCCTTATTGCGGGTCTGGAAAACTGTTGCAGGAGTTCACTGGCACACTACATCTTGTGGCCTTGTACGGCGCGTCGTCAAACTGTCGCAAATCTTCGACCGCATCAAATGAAATTTTGACTTATACACCAGATTTTGTGCTTGACGGAGGACGTGTCCCTACATCTACCCATGTCCCTGTCCGCGCATTCGAGGAGTTTCGTGCAAAAAGCGTGCTTAATGTAGGGTCGCAACTGCTGCAAAAACCCAAGTATCGTGGCACGCTTGCCGGTTCTTGTTGAGAACGAGTCGTAGCAGAGCGATTCCCTAGACAGCTGCGTCTGATCTTCTGCGCTACCGCCGGTTAATCAAAACGATTCCCGCCGCAATCAATCCCGCTGCCATGATGAGGCCAAAAGACAACGCTTCGTTGAAAATAAAATGGCCCAAAATGATCGCGAACAGCGGCGTAAGGAAGGAAAAGCTGGCGACGGTCGAAGTCGGGTAAACCGACAGCAACCACAGCCAAGTGATGAAAACTCCGGCCACCACGACCCCCGCCTGCAGTACGAGCCAGACCCAGTGGATTGGTTCTACCTCGCGGATCAGCGGGCCGAAGAATGGGCTTGCCGCCAGCAAAATTGGCGCCGAAATCAACACCATCCAGAATAACTGTGCTTCTGGCCCCGCTTCACGCAACCGGGTTTTGCGCGCCAAAAGTGCCGTGCCTGCCCAGCCCCACGCGCCCACCAAAGCGCAAAGGTCTCCTGCGATGCTTGCATGACCGGACGGGCTTTTAGAGAGAATCACCCAAGCTGTGCCAATAAAGGCCAACCCAAGACCAAACCCGCGTTTGGGTGTAATACGCTCATTCGGTAGCCAAAAATGCGCAGCGACGGCCAACCAAAGCGGCATTGAATAGAAGATGACCGAGGCCCGGCCCACCGCTGTTAAGTCTAGCGCCATGAAAAGGCACATAAACTCGATCGCGAATACGCTGCCAAGTGCGAGGCCGGGGCCAAGGTCTGCGACCCGAACCCGCGCCCAGAGTCCACGATATCTCAGCCAGCCATATACGAACACGATCGCCAAGGCGGACCGCAGTCCCGCGAAAAACACCGGTTGCAGGCCCCGATTGACCTCTTTCACTGCGATTTGATTGATTGCCAGCAGCAAGGTCACCACGATAAGCGCCGCCAAGCCAATACCGTCCAGCCGCTCTTTGCGCATCATTGCCCTCGCTTTCGCGCCAACCTGCCGGGGGCAGCCCGGTTAAGTCAAGCCGCGCAAAACTGCTGGCAGCACCATACGCTTTGCCGTAAACGCGCATTATCCAAGGGACGGGGAGCCAAGCCATGACCGATCTGATCTCACGCGGGGTCGCCAAGGGCTTGCGAATGACCGACCAGCGCCGCGTTGTAGCCCGGGTGATTGCGGTGGCCGACGACCACCCTGATGTCGAAGAACTTTATGCGCGCGCGGCGCAGGTCGATCCAAAAATCTCGCTCGCCACGGTGTACCGCACCGTGAAGCTGTTCGAAGAATGTGGCCTGCTGGAACGCTTGGAGTTTGGCGATGGCCGCGCGCGCTATGAAGATGCCGAGCGTGATCACCATGACCATCTGATTGACGTGAACACCGGGCAAGTCATTGAATTTGTTGATCCGGAAATTGAAGCCTTGCAGGAACGCATTGCGGCTCGGCTGGGTTATCGCTTGATCGGGCACAGGCTGGAACTGCTCGGCGTTCCGGTCAAGAAGGGATAAAGTTTGGCCTCGGATAACCTGCGCGGCATCCTGTTGATGGTGGTGTCGATGGCCCTGTTCGGGCTTGAAGATATGTTTCTTAAATGGGCCGCCGCCAGCCTTCCGGTGGGTGAGATTGTGTTTGTCTCAGGCGTGTTTGGCGTCGTGGTGATCGTGCTTATGGCATGGCAGCAAAGTCAGAAAGTCTTCACCAAGGCTGGCTTGCACCCTTGGGTCCTTGCGCGCGGCCTCGGGGAAATGATTGGCACGTTTGCCTATATCACGGCGCTTGCCACTGTGCCGTTGTCTACCGTCTCGGCGGTTTTGCAAGCGATGCCGTTGGCCGTGACGATGGCTGCGGCGTTGTTCATGCAAGAGCAAGTGGGCTGGCGCCGCTGGTTGGCGATCGCTGTCGGTTTTGCGGGCGTGCTGCTGGTTATCCGTCCGGGCTTGGACGGTTTTCGCCCCGAGGCTTTGTGGGTGCTGATCACGGTGGCAGGCTTGACCTTACGCGATCTGGCGGCGCGCAAGATCCCACCGGAAAGCTCTACCGCGCAAGTCTCGGCTTGGGGGCTGATTGCGGTGACATTACTTGGCGCGCTGATGATGGCTGGATCAGGTGAAGTTGCCGTGCCAACCCTATGGGAATGCTACGCTTTGATCGGTGCGCTGGTGTTTGGCACCGGCGGCTATTGGGCGATCATCGGAGCCACCCGGACCGGCGAAGTTTCGGTCGTAGCCCCTTTCCGCTATGTGCGCTTGGTGTTTGCCGTGCTGATCGGTGCGTTTGTATTTCACGAATGGCCTGATGTCATAACCCTGTGCGGCTCGGGGCTTATCGTGGCGTCGGGGCTCTATTCCTTCGCGCGCGAACGATACCGCAAACGCGCGCTTTCCTTGAGCGCACCCTTCGGCTAATACGCCCGAGAGAGCACCATATCCGCCCATTTGGAGGCCTGACATGAGCACGATCATTGATATCCACGCCCGCGAAATTCTTGACAGCCGCGGCAATCCCACCGTTGAAGTCGACGTGCTGCTGGAAAGCGGCGCCCAGGGTCGTGCGGCGGTGCCGTCGGGTGCCTCGACTGGCGCGCATGAGGCGAACGAGCGCCGCGATGGCGACAAATCGCGCTACATGGGCAAGGGCGTGTTGGAGGCTGTGGCCGCAGTCAACGGCGAGTTGGCCGAAGAAATCGTCGGCTTCGATGCGACCGAACAAGTTGGCATTGACCGCACCATGATCGAGTTGGACGGCACACCAAACAAGTCGCGTCTGGGCGCCAATGCGATCTTGGGCGTGTCTTTGGCAGTCGCCAAGGCCGCAGCGCAATTCACTGGACAGCCGCTGTTCCGCTATATCGGCGGCACCTCGGCGCGGATGTTGCCAGTGCCGATGATGAACATCATCAATGGCGGCGAACATGCTGATAACCCGATTGATATTCAAGAATTCATGATCATGCCGGTGGGCGCGGAAAACATCCGCGAGGCCATTCGGATGGGGTCGGAAGTGTTCCACACTCTGAAAAAAGAGCTGTCGGCGGCGGGTCATAACACCAATGTCGGTGATGAGGGCGGTTTCGCTCCGAACTTGAACTCCGCCCGCGATGCGCTTGATTTCATTCTGAAATCTATCGAGAAGGCCGGCTATCGCCCCGGCGAGGATATGTTCCTCGCATTGGATTGTGCTGCCACTGAATACTTCAAGGGCGGCAAGTATGAGATGAAGGGTGAGGGCAAATCCTTGTCCGTCGAGGAGAACGTCGATTTCCTCGCGGGTCTGGCGGCGGACTACCCGATCATCTCGATTGAAGATGGTTGCTCGGAAGACGATTGGGCTGGCTGGAAGCTGCTGACCGACAAGCTTGGCGATAAAATCCAGCTGGTTGGTGACGATCTGTTCGTGACCAATCCGCGCCGTTTGGCCGAAGGCATCAAGGCTGGTTGCGCCAACTCGATGCTGGTGAAGGTCAACCAAATCGGCACCCTGACCGAGACGTTGCAAGCCGTCGATATGGCGCATCGTGCGCGCTATACAAACGTGATGAGCCATCGTTCGGGTGAGACTGAGGATAGCACGATTGCTGACTTGGCAGTTGCGACGAATTGCGGCCAGATCAAAACCGGCTCGCTGTCGCGCTCGGATCGGTTGGCAAAATACAACCAGTTGATCCGTATTGAGGAAATGCTAGGTGAGACGGCGGAATACGCTGGGCGCTCGATCCTGCGCGGCTAAGGTTATCAGAGCGATTGAACCAAGAATTGAACCACGCAAAGCACATCTTTGCGTGGTTTTTTCATGGGCTAGGGCAGCGGTTTCAACAGTCGGCAGGGGCGGAAATCGGCCAGCAACGGATGATCGCCCTGCCCCATGATCTCCGCTGCCAAAGCCTCACCCACCAGCGCCGACAGTGTCACGCCGGAGTGCATCACGGCAAGACTCAGGCCCTGTTGCACTTCACCGATCAGCGGCAGACCGTCTCCCGGCACCGGACGATGCCCCAGCAGCCACCGATCCAGTGCCAAATCGGGCGCATCAAACCGCAGACGCAGCCGTGCAACCGTGGCCTCGGCCTCGGCCGCTGGATCATCGATGACTTCGCGCGCATCCGCCTGATGGTTGGCGATGCCGGGGGCGAGCAGCCGACCGGTCGCATCCTGACGGATTTCCTGATCGGGTGTGACAAGGATATGGTGGACGCGCCAATCGACCGGCTTGGTGTGGACAAGCACGCCGGGGCGGCTGAGCATCGGCAGATCTAGGCCCAGCGGCGCAAGCAATGCGGGCGATGCAACGCCCGCCGCAACGATGTTGTGATCGGCGATAAACGGGCCGATTGCGGTGCGCACGCCCGTGATCTGATCAGCGGTCTCGATCAGCGATTTCACCGCAATGCCGCTTAGGAGCCGCGCGCCAGACGCTGCGAGCAAGGCGTGCGTTAAGGCTGCCGCATCGACCGCGCCTTCGTTTGGAAAGTGCAAAGCACGGCTGGGTGGGTGGGCCAGATGCGGCTCTAACTTGACGATTTCAGCGCGGGTAAGTTGGGCAACGGGATAGCCGAAACCAGCAAGATCGGCCGCCATTCTGTCAAAGCCAGCGCCCTCATCCTCAAACCAAAGCGTGCCTTGCCAGTTGGGCGCGCAGGCTGGCATCAGGCTCGCCAGACGGCGATGCGCGGCCATAGCCTCAACCCGCAAGCGGCGATGCGCGGGGTTTTCGTAAAAGCTAGCGTTGATCCAGCCAAAGTTGCACCCCGAAGCGGCATCGGCGGGTTTTTCGGACTCAAACACCGTCACTTGCGCGCCGAGGCGGCTCAGTTGAAAGGCGAGATTGGCACCGATGATGCCTGCGCCGACAATATTGATGGTTTTCGGCATGACTGCTCCTTTTCGCTATAGGCTGACAGGATGCAGCGGGCTTGAAAAGGGGGCCTTGCGGCTCAAAATTGCTTGCGGCAAACTGGCCGCATGGATCACAAAAGTTTTGTTTCTGGGCTGGAGCCAGCGGTCAAAGCGCGGCTGTTGGCACGGTCTGACCGCGCGGGGTTGCTGCATCTGGCGGGGCATCTTGGCGCGATACTTCTGACGGGCGCGCTGATTGGTTTTGGCGTCCCCGGCTGGTGGCTGCTGCTGGCCGTGCAGGGTGTGTTGATCGTGTTTTTGTTCACGCTGGAGCATGAGGCGACGCATAAGACCCCCTTCGCATCCGAGCGGTTGAATGAGGCTGTCGGGCATCTCTGCGGGTTTCTGTTGCTGCTGCCTTCCCAGTGGTTTCGTTACTTCCATTTGGCGCATCACCGCTGGACCAACATTGCGGGCAAAGACCCCGAATTGGCTTCGGAAAAGCCCGGTAATCTTAGGGCTTGGGTCTGGCATGTGTCGGGTCTGCCCTACTGGATCTCAGGCGCGCGGCTGTTGTTTGATCTGGGTCGCGGACGGGCGGAGGGCGAGTATCTGCCCATCAGCGCCCTGCCCCGGATTGTGACCGAGGCGCGGTGGATGCTGCTGGGCTACGCGCTGGTTCTGGGGAGTTTGTTTGTAAGCCCACTGCTGTTTTGGGTCTGGCTGCTGCCCGTGCTGTTGGGCCAACCTGCGCTGCGTTTGTATCTGCTCGCCGAGCATGGCGACTGTCCGCAGGTGGCGAATATGTTTGAGAATACCCGCACTACTTTTACCACCGCGCTGATGCGATTTTTGGCGTGGAACATGCCCTATCACGTCGAACACCATGTCTATCCGGCGGTGCCGTTTCACCAACTGCCTGCGTTGCATCGGTTGATGAAGGCGGAGTTGCGGGTGACGGCGGACGGCTATGCGGCGTTTACCAAGGGCTATCTCGCGCGGCGAATGTAATGGTTACAAGTTAGCCGTGGCGTGGGGCTTGGCGCGGGGGTAGCTAGGGCGCATGGAAAATTTACCCCCCAAGAACGAAGACTCGCTGCGTGGCTTTGGCTTTGCGCTCACTGCCTATCTGCTGTGGGGGTTTTTGCCGATATTTATGAAGGCGGTCGGGCATATCTCGCCTGCGGAAGTCATCGCGCATCGGGTGATCTGGTCAATTCCGATTGCGGGCGCTGTGTTGTGGGCGACGGGGCGGACGGCGGATTTGTGGGTGGCTTTGCGCAACCCGAAAATGCTGCTGATGGGGCTTGCGACGGCGGCGCTGATCTCGGTCAACTGGGGGATTTATGTCTGGTCGATCGGGGCAGGTCACGCGCTGGATGCGGCTTTGGGCTATTACGTCAACCCGCTGTTCTCGGTGTTTCTCGGCGCGATGCTGCTGGGGGAGCGGTTGAGCGTGGCGCAGAAATGCGCGATTGCGTTGGCTGCTTTGGCCGTGGTGGTGCTGACGATTGAGGCGGGCCGGCTGCCGCTGGTGGCTTTGGGGCTGACGGTGACTTGGGGGATTTATGCGTATCTGAAAAAGTCGCTGCCAATTGGGCCGAACCAAGGGTTTTTCCTTGAGGTGCTGATTTTGCTGCCGTTTGCGCTCGCCTATGTGGTCTGGGCGCAAGTGACCGGGCGCAGTCATTTCATGGTGGGCGTGACGTCGGATACCGTGCTGCTGCTGTCTTGCGGATTGGTGACGGCGGTGCCGCTGATGGTTTATGCCAATGGCGCCAAATTGCTGCGGCTGTCGACCATTGGCATCATGCAATATATCGCGCCGACGATGATCTTCCTGACGGCGGTGTTTCTATTCGGCGAGCCATTCGGGCGCGGCAAAATGATCGCCTTTCCGATGATCTGGGTGGCGCTGGTGATCTATACGGTGTCGATGGTACGCCAAGCGCGGGCTGTGGGGAAGTAGGCTACGGGCGGCTGATTTGGCCGCCGCCGATCGCTGCGGGCACTCCGGTTGTGCTTGGGGCGGACGTTGGCAGGCCATATGCGACGCGGGCGGCAAGGTAGGCGAAGGCTTGCGCCTCTAGCATATCTCCATTTAGCCCAACAGTTTCAACCGGTTCGACGGTGCAGTTCATGCGCTGGCTCAGCTGCGCCATCATGGTCGCGTTGTGGCGGCCTCCACCTGCGACCAGAAGGCGGGTGACGGGGCGCGGGAAATGCTCGGCGGCTTTGGCGACGCAGGCAGCAGCGATGGCGGTTAAGGTGGCTGCGGCATCGGCGTCGGAGAGTTTGTGGGTTTTTTTGAAGAACGGCTGGAAGTCATTGCGATCTAACGATTTTGGCGGGATTTTGTGGAAATAGGCTTGGGCGAGGAAGGCTTGCACCAACTTTTCATCGACGCGTCCGCTCGCGGCCAAAGCGCCGCCTGCGTCTTGGGAAAGGCCAAGGCGGGTTTGCATCAGATCGTTGATGGGGGCGTTGGCGGGGCCGGTGTCGAAGGCCAACAGCGCGCCGGGAGTTTCAGGGCTGGGAAGGCTCGGGTCGATCCAAGTGACGTTGCCGACGCCGCCGAGATTGAGCATCGCGAGCGGCTCGGTGGCGCGGGTCCAGCGCGCGCAGGCGTGGTGGAAAAACGGTGCTAAAGGCGCGCCCTGCCCGCCCATTAGCACGTCGTTGGAGCGAAAATCCCATACCACAGGCAGGTTTAGCGCCTCAGCCAGAAGTTGCCCGCTGCCCGCCTGATGGGTGCGGCCATGGCTCGGATCATGCGCAAGGGTTTGGCCGTGAAAGCCGATCATCTCGGCGCCAGAAAAGCGCGAGAGCACCTCGGCATGGGCGGTTTCAACGATTTCGGCGGCGGCTGCGACGTCTGGATGACCGGGCCATTGGCCGAAGGCTTTGCGGATGGTGGCCTGCTCAGCTGGGGTGTAGGGGCGGTAGGCATCGGGGCCAAACTCGAATATCTCATGCCCATCGGTACGCACCATCGCGGCATCGACGCCGTCCAGCGACGTGCCCGACATTGCCCCCAAAACCCAAATTGCGCGCTGTTTCGCCATCTTCCCCTTGGCCCCCTCGCCCGCTATACCCGCCCTACCTTAAAGCATGAGTGTACCATGACCTACCATCCGAAATCTGATTTCATGCGCGTGATGATGACCCGCGGCTTTCTCGCCGATTGCACGGACTATCAGGCGCTTGACGAGGCTTTGGCCAAGGGCGTGGTGCCGGGTTATATCGGCTTTGATGCGACGGCGAAAAGCCTGCATGTGGGTTCGCTGATTCAGATCATGATGCTGCGCTGGTTGCAGAAATGCGGCGGCAAGCCGATTGTGTTGATGGGCGGAGGGACGACCAAGGTGGGCGATCCTTCGTTCCGCGCGGACGAGCGGCCTTTGCTGACCAACGCGCAGATTGATGACAATATCGCTGGCATCAAGCGGGCGTTTTCGCCGTATGTGACGTTTGGCGATGGGCCTACCGATGCGGTGATGGTCAACAATGCTGAATGGCTGGATGATCTGAACTACCTTGGCTTCCTGCGCGACATTGGCAAGCATTTCTCCGTCAACCGGATGCTGAGTTTTGAGAGCGTGAAGTCACGGTTGGACCGGGAGCAAAGCCTATCGTTCCTAGAGTTCAACTATATGATTTTGCAGGCTTATGACTTTCTGGAGCTGAACCGCCGTTATGGCTGCTTGGTGCAGATGGGCGGCTCGGATCAGTGGGGCAATATCGTTAACGGCGTTGATTTGACCCGGCGGGTGGTGGACCATGAAGTCTATGGTTTGACCTCGCATCTGCTGACCACTTCGGATGGCAAAAAGATGGGCAAGTCGCAAAATGGCGCGGTTTGGCTGAATGCGGACATGTATTCGTCGTATGAGTTTTGGCAGTATTGGCGCAACACCACCGACGCCGATGTGGGTAGGTTTTTGAAGCTGTATACCGAGTTGCCGCTGGAGGAATGTGACCGTTTGGGGGCGCTTGAAGGCTCGGCTATCAACGATGGCAAGATCGTTCTCGCCAATGCAGTGACGACTTTGCTGCATGGCGCGGAGGCTGCGGCTGCGGCGGAAGCGACGGCGCGGGAAGTGTTTGAAAAGGGCGGCGTTGGTGACGATTTGCCGACCTTGCGGGTGATGGCTGCGGAGATGGTTGAGGGTCTGGGCATCGTGCAACTGTTCGTGCGGGCCGGGCTGGCAGCGACCGGCAAGGATGCCAAACGGCTGATCCAAGAGGGTGGAGCGCGGATGAATGATGAGGTGGTGACGGATGCGGGCTTGCGTGTTGGGGCTGGCATGTTGGCGGAGCCGTTGAAGCTGACGGCGGGCAAGAAGCGTCATGCATTGGTGGTTTTGGATTAGGCGAGCGGCCTGCGCTCTAAGGGCTTGAGAGCGCGGCGTTAACTGGCCGATTTAATCAAAGGTTAACGACCCAGAAAGCGGCCATATTCCGTATGGAAAGCGGCCATATAAATCGCCGATTTTTCGGCGGGGTTAAGCGGTTAACCATGTCGCACGAATCAGCGGAGATTTATGAGCGCAAACAAAAAGCGGCCCGGTTGATCCGGGCCGCTTTTTAAATTGTGCGGTAAAACTATTATTCCTGCACAGTCACTTTGGTCATCACGTCAGGCTTGGCTGGCGGCTCGCCGCGTTGGATGGCGTCAACCACGTCCATGCCTTTGATCACTTTGCCGACCACAGTATATTGGCCGTTCAGAAAATCGCCCGGTGCGAACATGATGAAGAACTGGCTGTTGGCGGAATCCGGGTCAGAGGACCGCGCCATGCCAACGATGCCACGCTCAAACGGGACCGCCGAGAACTCTGCCGGGATATTCGGCAAATCCGACCCACCCATGCCAGCCATCGAAGTATCGCCCGATGCCTTGCCGTTTTGCACGTCGCCGGTTTGCGCCATGAAGCCGTCGATCACGCGGTGAAACACCACGTTGTTGTAAGCGCCCGCTTTGGCGAGGGTGACGATCTGCGCCACGTGTTTGGGCGCAATATCAGGGTTCAGGTCGATGACGATTTCGCCATTGGCTACACCGGTCACCTCGATCACCAGATTGGGTCCGGGGCCGTC
>NZ_JAQGKQ010000086.1 GCF_028290025.1 Cypionkella sp.
GACGGCCAAAATGAAAACTCTGTGCTGCGCCCAGTCAACTAGCTGACCATCCGTCTGCAAAGACATACTTCGAAAAAAGCTGAGTAACCCAGAGCCCTTAGTCGCTCTGGGCTGCGGCTCTTTCGACCAACGATAATATTGAAAGCCGTAATAGGCTTGTTGCCTCTTAGCTTGGTCATTTGAAGGCTCAGACCCGTTCGAAACATTTAACATTACATAATCTTCATTATCGGCTATTACATAAGTATCTGATAATAAAAATAAAATACATATATCAAGAGGTGCCAAGCTCCCCGTGCGACCCTATTTAGGGTCGGATAGAGGCACGCAACAAGCCCTGCAAAACGCGCCGCACCCATTTGCACCCACTACATCAGCAGTCATGGTCTGAAGCGCATTCGGCGCCCGGTGACGCCGCCGGTCGGATATAGCTTCGCCCACGCAGTGCCGCCCGTCAAACGGCGCTTGCTTGCCGGTTTCGCCGAGAAAATACCCACGTCATTGACGCGGCCCCGCCTTCTGGTCCTATGCACGATCACAAGAAGGACAAGGTGAGTAACAGGACATGGGCACGGAGATGACGAAGGCGGAATGGCCGATCGCCGCAGCAAACAGCGCCGCACGTTCGCGACTGGCGGAGGATTTGGAGATCGACGGCGACGTCAACACCACTGGCCCGATCGACGTCATGGGGAAAATCACGGATACCCTGACGGCGCCGGAAGTTCTCGTCTCGGCCACGGGGCGCATAGCGGGTCAGGTCACAGCACTCGATATCTCGGTACTGGGCACTATTGACGGCACGATTGCCGCGAAATCCGTGTTGCTCTCCGGTTCTGCCCGGGTTCAGGCAGATATCACGCATGAGACGATCACCATCGACGCTGGCGCTCTGTTCGAGGGAAGACTGAAGCGCAAGTCCTAGTTACATTCTGTTTCGGGCGCTGGAGGTGGCGGCGGAACTGCCCCGATGCGGCACGGGGAGATGACTCTGGACAGCCGAGCAAGCGATGTCAGCTAAGCGGGACGATGCAGTCGTTCGCCAATGAAGTGCAGGAATTGGCTGCGTTGCAGCAGGATCGACGCAAAGGGCGGTTTGCAGACTGTCGCGTGTGCGTCATCTCGCTCGAAACATCCGGCCGAAGCGGACATTCAATCATTGCCCTGGCGACATCGCACGCCGATCGACATTGAAGACGGGGAGATGTCATTTGCAGCTGCAAAGACGCTCCGCTGGACCTTCGTGGAATGATTTGCCCTAGTATCGGCTTATAATAAACTGGAGTCAGCGCCGACCTTATGGCGAGGTCTGCAAAGCAGTTTGGCAGGCCTTGCTGTTTTGACGCGCCATGGGGCCAAACTGCTCTGCATCAGGTTTGAGAGGGAAGGCATGCCGCGAGGCGCTGCACTTCACCTAAGTTTCAGATCGCCTGTGGCGCGTAGTCTGCAGCTGCCTTTGGCATGACGCCATTCAAAAGCGCCACAGATTTCTCTAGCCCCTCCAGCCCATTCAGCAACACATCCTCATGCTCGATCGACAGCCAGCCATCGTAGCCTGCCATCTTCAAACGATAGCAGAACTGACGCCACCATTCCTCTCCGTGGCCAAAGCCAAGGGTGATGTAGGACCAGCTGCGGCCCGGAATATCCATCAGGCTGCCGTTTTCGAGAAGGCTGGTGGTGGCCTGTTTGGGCGCGTTCAGGAAAGTGTCTTTGGCATGAACATGGTAGATCGCATCACCGAGCGCTTCGGCAGCAAGCAAGGGGTCTGCGCCCATCCAGAACAGATGGCTTGGATCAAGGTTTGCACCCACAACAGGCCCAACTTCGGCGCGTAGTTTCAGCAGTGATGGCACATTATACACAACTTGATTGCCGTGCAGTTCTAGCGCGATCTGCTCGACCCCGGATGCTTTCGCCAAAGCTACAATCTCGCCCCAGAACGGAAACAGCTTTTCCTCCCACTGATAGCGCAGAATGTCTTGAGTTTCGGGCGGCCAACTAGAGACCACCCAATTCGGCATCAGGTCACCCGCGCGTCCTTCGGGCAGGCCGGACATGGTGCACACCTTTTTGATGCCCATCTCTCCGGCCAGCCGAATGGTGTCGCGCAGGCAGACGCCTTGTTTGGGATCAGTTGGGTGCAGTGGGTTGCCGTTGGCGTTCAACGCGATCAGCTCAAGCCCACGATCAGCGAATGCACTTTGGAAAGCGCGGCGCTTGCCGGCATCCACTTTCATCGCGCTCAGGTCAAAATGGGGCGCGGTAGACCAGCCGCCCGTGTTCACCTCGACGCCCTGCACGCCCAGGCGGGCGGCGTGGGCCAGCATCGCGTCGAAGGGCATACCGCCCAAGCTGTCAGAGACAAAGCCAAGTTTCATTAGGGATTCCTTTAGCGCAGGTAAAATGCGGGTTGAGCGATCATTTCTACAGTAACGCGGCGGGCTTCATCCAACGCGCGAGCGCCGGCTTCCGCGACGACTGCTGCGGCGTAGCCATCCCAAGCGTCTGACGCGATGGAACTAAATTCACCGCTGCGCACGAAATGCAGGAAGGCGCGGTTTTGGCGGCGGTAGGCTTCGGCGTAGCGGCCTCGCCAATCGGTATCGTAGCCAGTGGTCTGCGCCAGCCGCGCATCAAGGCGGCTGTAGCTGGCGGCATTCATCGCAATCGACCCGGCCTCACCGACCAATTCGCCGCGCACATCATAGCCGTAGGCCGCGTTATTGTTGATCTCGATATTGACCAACTGATCCCGATTGGTTTCCAGCACCATGAACACCGGGGCCACAAGTGCGTCTGATCGTTTCGGCTGAAACGCCGAAATTGCGGTGTATTCCGACCCCAGCACAAAGCGCACCACGTCGAACTCATGCGGGGCCGAGTTGGTGATCGCCATCGCGCCCGTGAAATCAGCTGCCGGGGTTTCCACGTTGCGGTGGAAGTTGTGCATCATCAGCGCGCGGCCAAGAGTACCATTGTCCAATGCGGCTTTCATTTCGGCATAAGACTGATCAAAACGTCGCATGAAGCCAAGTTGGATATGGCGCTGGCCTGCTAGCTGTTCGGCCTGCATTACCGACAGACATTCTTGCACAGATTGCGACAGTGGTTTTTCACAAAGCGCCCGTTTACCTGCGCGGATGCTGGCCAGCGACAGCGGAGCATGGGTGAAATCCGGGCTGGCGATCACGACCGCATCGACATCGCTGCGGGCAATCGCGGCCTCGGCATCTGACATGACGTCGGCAGCACCGACAGCATCCGCCAAGGCGCGGGCACGCTCGGTTGAGGCATCACAAACCACCTGCACTTGCGCACCCGGCAGGTCGTTTGCGAAGATGTGCGCGTGATCGCTGCCCATAATTCCGGCACCGATAACGGCAAGACGAATGGTCATTTGGAGTCTCCTGTTTTGCCCGCGTTCATCCGGGCCTTTCTCTGTTCAAACCGCGCCTGCATCGTAGCGTCGCCGCCCTTGGTGCCATCGTGCCAAGTGCCAAACCACCGATCCAACGGCACCGCCCCGTCGGCGTAGTTCACCTCAAAATACTTGTGGTGCAGGTAATGCGCGAATGCGTGGGTGTCGGTGGCGGTGTCCGCCCCGATTTCGATCTTGTCAAAGCCGATATGCCCTACCACAGCACCCGTCCCAGTGATGTTCAGATGATACAGCACCAACAACGGATGCGACGGGATCAGCAGGTGGATCAGGCTGTCGGACCAATACAACAGATGTTCAACCGGGTGCATCGACAGGCTGGACCATGGGCTTGGGTTGACCGAGTTGTGGTGAACCGAATGAATCCATTTATACAGGATCGGCACATGGATCAGCCGATGGATGCAGTAGAAATGCACCTCGTGGATCAGCGGCAGAGCCAGGGCAAAAGCGGCCAGCAGCCACGGATGCGCTTCAAACGTGGTCCATGGACCATAGCCGTTGGCCCAGGCGTGCAGCAAAAACACTTCATAGGCCGACCAGATCGGCAAGCCAGTGCCGAACGTGCGCAAGGCATTATCAAAGTTCTGGCTTTTGAACCAGAACACGTCGGACGGCGCATCGGCGGGGAATTTTGCATTATACTTGAAGCGGTTGCTTTGCGCGCGGCGACGGTAGAGCCGCCACTCCATCACGCCATAAAGGGCTGCGACCATCCCTGTATTGCGCGACCAAATCCACAGAACCCAGCCCCATTCGTAAGTTTGCATGGTGGATTTCGCAGGTGTCAGCCAGAACCACAGCACAGCGCCCAGTCCGAAGAACAGCAGGTTCCACGGCAGGAAATACCCCGGAAGCCAGCGCAGCAGCGCCATCGGGCGCGGCGGCCATGAGAAGATTGGGCTGGTTTGCAACGGGTCTTTCGGGGTGAAATCGCCGCGCTTGTTGCGGGTGCCGAATTTCAGATCATCCATGACTGTCCTCTTGATCAACTGACACCGAGCGGCCCTGTTCGGCCGATAGGCGGGCGGCATCCAGCACGGCCAAGGTCCGGGTGCCTTCCGCTGCAGTCACAGGTGCTGCGGTATTGTTGTGAATCGCGCGGACGAAGGCCTCGTAATACGCATGATAGCGGCCCGGTTCAGCCGGCACGCGCGCTGCACCTGCGGCGGTGTAAAGACTGCCCCAGTGGCTTTCAGGCTCATACCCCCAAGCCGCCAGATCCTGCGCGGGTCTAAGCCCCGCAAAGATCGCCTGCGCCTGCACATCGCTGCTGTGCGAGACATAAGCGCCATCAGAGCCATAGGCGCGCAGTTCGCGCTGTGCAAAACGGTTCAGCTTGCTGGCCGAGACATGGCTGTGCTGGCCGGAAGCATGGCTCATCGAGATGTGAAACGCCGCATCGGTCGGGCCTTGGTCCAGCAGCACATGATCCAGATGCGCCATCACCGACGTCACTGGGCCAAGCAGATACAGCATTTGATCAACCAGATGGCTGCCCAGATCACGCAGAAGCCCACCTGCCGGGCCAGCCTCCAGCGTGGCGGGGTCGTCGAAATCCATCCGGCTGTGAATGCGCCAGACTTGACCCAAACCACCCGTTTCGATGACTTTCTTCAGCGTTTGCAGATCAGAATCCCAGCGGCGGTTCTGATAGACGCCCAAGGTCACACCCTTGGCCTTGGCGGCGCGGTCCAGATCGCGCGCACCTGCTGCATCCGGCGCAAAGGGTTTGTCGGCAACCACATGCAGCCCCGCCGCGATAGCTTGCAGCACGAGATCACGCCGCGTTTCGGGCGGTGTGGTGATGGTCACGGCATCGACCTCACCCGATGCGATCATCGCGTCAAGCGAAGGGAAAACCGGCAGCCCCGGATAATCCGCCTGCACTGCGGCCACGGTTTTATCCGCGCGCGCAACTATGCCCGCCAACGCACAGCCTTCCGCCGCCTGAATGAACGGCGCGTGAAAATGCCGCCCGCCTGTGCCATATCCTACCACCCCGATCCGCAGCATGGTCACAGCCCCAGATCGGCGGTCAGAGCCACATATTCGGCGTCCGCCATCGTGACGTTGTGCTGCGGCTGCGGATAACCCCCGGTGTTCACATCGGCGATGAATTCCTTGAAGGCGCTGATGCGTTCGGCCTGCAATCGGGTATATTCGGCGGCAAAGTTGCGGTAGGTTTTGGCGTGGCGCGGCTTGTGGCCGTCGGTATGGCCCAGCACATCCTCGGCAAACAGATATTGCGCATCGGCCCCGGGGCCTGCGCCCATACCCAGCATGATCATCGGGGTGTTGGTGCTGATCAGTGCGCCCAGACGGTCTGGCACGACCTCGAGTTCCGCACCGAAGCAGCCGATAGATTCCAGTTTTTTAACATGGTCCCAGACCTCACGAGCCTCAGTGGCAGTTTTGCCAACCGCGCGCCAGCCTGTCCAGGTGATGTAGGACGGGATCAGGCCCACATGGGCCACAATCGGGATATGGTTGTCGCACAGCACTTTCTGGATGTCATAAGAGGCAGAACAATAGATGCAGTCCGCGCCCAAACCCATGACGTGAAACGCGGCGCGCAGGTAGTCGTCGGCACTGGCCAGAAATTCGCCGTTAAACCGGCTCCAACCGCCAAAGGGCAGCCCGACCTGCACGAAGCAACGCCCCGCCGCCGCGCGCATTTCGGGTGTGAAAAAGCGACCCTCTATCGACAGCATATGGATGCCTGCCGCATCTGCCGCCGCCGCCTCTTCCAGCGTGCTGACATAAAGCATCGAGATTTTCTCAGCCCTCGCCTTCATCGCGCGCATGTCGGCAACAGAGGGGCGGTTGTGAAACTGAACCATGATATGACCTTAAAGTTCGAGATAAACCACGCCACCGTCAACCTTGACGGGGTAGGTGCGCAGGTTGATGCAGGCAGGCGCGCGTTTCGCCTCGCCGTTGCGATAATCGAAAGTGGCGCTGTGCTTTGGGCATTCAACGGTGCCGTCCATCACCAGACCGTCGCAGAGATGCACCTTTTCATGGCTGCAAATGCCATCCATCGCGAAGAACTCGTCCTCTTCGCTGCGGACAATGACGAAGGTTTGGGATCCGTGATCAAAGCGGATCAGATCATCGGGTTCGATGTCGGTGGTGGCGCAAGCGCGGATCCAGGTGGGCATGGTATGATCCTTCTTGTGTTAAGGTCCGTGGCCCGGCAAAGTTCACCGGGCCACGGAAGGCCGGGCGAGGAGAGTGGCCCAGCGTGGGAAAGAATTTCGGTGATCAGGCGTCGTGGCCCGCCATGTTGCTTTCAATCTCTGCTTCGAGCGTCGCCATTGAGGCACCACCGGCCATCAGATCGGTGATTTCCTCGCGGGTTTTCTCGCCCTTCTTGAAATCCGACGCGATTGCGCCGCGGATCAGCACGGCGAAATGGTCGCCCACCGCCATCGCGTGCATGACCTGATGCGTGATAAAAATCACCGCCAAGCCGCGCCGTTTGGCTTCGTTCACAATGCGCAAAACATGGGTCGCTTGCTTGACGCCCAAAGCCGCGGTAGGCTCATCAAGGATCAAAACACGCGCGCCGAAGTGAACGGCACGGGCGATAGCCAAAGCCTGCCGCTCGCCGCCCGACAGACCGCCAACCAGACGGTCGCCATCCTCAATCCGAGTGATGCCAAAGTTCTGCACCGCTTTGACCGCGATATCGTTTGCCGTTTTGCGGTCGTAGACTTTGAACGGTCCGACCCAGCGCACAGGCTCGCGGCCCACGAAGAAGCTGCGCCCGATCGACATCAGGGGGAAAGTGCCGCCGAATTGATGCACCGTAGCTATGCCATGATCCGCCGCCTCGCGGGGGCTCGCAAAGTTAAGTGGTTTGCCATCCATCGTGATCGTGCCGGAACTCGGCTTATGCACGCCCGACAGGAGCCGGATTACGGTGGATTTTCCTGCGCCGTTATCGCCTAGCAGACACAAAACTTCGCCTGCTCTGATTTCCAGATTGATGTCGTGCAGCACGTCAATCGGGCCGAAACTTTTGTTGACGCCTTGCAGAGACAGGATCGTAGCACCCATATCAAAAGCCATCATTTACCTGCTTTCTTCGGCGCATAAGACAGCGCCATTTTGCGGAAAGTGTTGTTCATCAAGACGGCGCCCAACAGCAGAACACCGATGATCAAGCTGGCCCAGTTGGCGTCAAATCCGGTGAAGTAAATGCCCTGAGACACCACGGCGAAGGTCAGCGTTCCCAACACGATGCCAAAGACCGAGCCATATCCACCAGTGAGCAATACACCGCCCACAACCACCGAGATGATCGAGTTGAAAATGTAGCTTTGGCCAGCGGACACTTGGGCCGAATTATACAAGATCGCTTGGCTGAGGCCAACAAACGCCGCGCTCATGCCCGAGCAGACGAACAGCATGATCGTTACGCGGTCGGTCGGGATACCGGCATTGCGGGCGGAAACCTTGTCGCCGCCCATCGCGAAGATCCAGTTGCCAAAGCGCGAGGCGTGCAGGAAGAAGGTCCAGAAGATCACCGCTGCAATCCACCAGAATATGGTGACCTGATAAATGCCGCCGATGAAATCCCCCAGCAGCCATTTCGCCTCGGGCACTTTGATGGCAACCGACGTGGTGCCAGTGACCAACACCGAGAAGCCCAGCGTCATGCCTGCCACCGCAAACAACGTGCCAAGCGTCACGATGAAAGACGGCACGGCGGTGCGGATCACCAGCAGGCCGTTGATGAGGCCAATAAATGCTCCGAGTGCCAATGCTGCGCCCACACCGACGATAATCGGCAGGCCAAAGTGTCCTGAGATAATGGCGCAGGTCATTGAGCCAGCGGGGATGATTGAGCCAATGGAAATGTCCAACTCGCCTGCGATCATCAAAAGCCCGATTGGGATCGCGACGATGCCCAACTGAGCTGCGACGTTCAGCCAACTGGCGGCGCCAGTAGGCGAGGCGAAATTGGTGCCGCCAAATGCGGTGAAAAACAAGAACACGGCGGCAAGGCCCAAAAAAGACCCGGTTTCAGGGCGGCGCATCAGGCTGCCGAATGAAAGGCTGGATGAGGTGGACATGGCTTCTCCCCGAAGTCAGACGATGATCTGCCCGGCCTCACTGGCCGAGCAGATGGGATTTCAGATCAGCGCACGCCTGCGGCGACGCCAGCCATCGTCGCATCCACAGTGGACGCATCGACAATCCCCGGCCCAGTCAGGATCTGACGGGTCGGCACCGTAAGGCCGTAGTTGACGTAGTTGTTCAGGATAGTGACGGCGAGGAAGCCTTGGTAATAACCCTCTTGGTCCATTGCGAACATCTGCGTGCCGGCCTTGATGTTGTCCAGAATGGTTTGGTCCATGTTCATGCCGCCGAGCTTGACCCGATCGCCAGCGCCAGCCTGAATGATAGCCGCATTGGCGGACACCGCATCCATATTGCCGATGGTGTAAACCCCGGTGACATCGGTATTCTGCTGCAAATAGGCAGCAACCGCTTGGGTCACGGCCGTCGCATCGCCGAACGAGGTCGAGGGCAGCGGCAATTGCTCAGAAGTGCCGCCCTTGCCTGTCACCCCATCGTTCAAGCCCTTGCACTGCGCTTCCAAATTCGCCGCACCTGGCAAAGTGTTGACGCAAATCAGCTTCGTCTGGCCGTGTGCCGCGAAATATTCGCCGGCAGTCACGCCCGTCTGATAATCGTCCGAGCCGACATAGTTCATCGCACCAAGACGGTCCGCCGCGTCTAGACCACCCGCATTATAGATCACCAAAGGGATACCGGCATCTACCACGGCTTTAAAAGCCTCGTCCATCGCTTCGGGCACCCAGTTCGGGCCCACGATGGCGGTAGCACCTTGGCTGATAGCGTTGCGGATCAAGTTGGCAGCGTCCGGGCCGAGGTTATCGTAGTTCTGCGGCCCGAGCCAGGTCACAGACCCACCCTGTTCGGCCGCCAGCTTGCCCGCATCATCCGCGCCGCGTTTGACGATGGACCAGAACGAGTCATCAGCTTTGCCGCCAATGACAAAGATTTTTGCGCCCTCGGCCAAAGCGGCACCTGCGTTCAAAGCCAACGTCGATACAGCGATGGCGGCCAAAAGTTTGTTATATTTCATTTAGTTGCTCCTCCCTAAAGGCGGTTGCGGGATAAGCCACAAGCGCGCGTTCTATCATTTTTGGACTAGTTTTATTAGCGGTATCCGGCCTTGGCACCTGCCATCGTGGCGTCGATATTGCCGATATCAACAATCCCTGGCCCGGTCAGAACTGGTGTGGTCGCCAGATCAAGGCCGTAATTGACGTATGCATCCGCCATAGTCACGGCGAGAAAGCCCTGCAGCCAAGGCTGTTGGTCAATCGCATAAAGCTGCGTGCCGTCTTTGATGCGGATCAGGCCCGCTTCATCCATATCGAACGAGGCCAAGGCAACTTTGCCGGTAGCACCCGCCTGATCGATGCCGGTAGCCGCGGAATTGGCATCGCCAGCCGAGACTGTAACCACGCCATCAATTGTCGCATCTTTTAGCAAAGTGGCTTTGATGGCTTCGGCTACAGCCGTCGGGTCGCCAAAGCTGGACGCGGGAAGCGGCAGTTGCATGGACACGCCGCCCGCTTTGGCGATACCGTCAGCAACTCCCTTGCAGCGGCTTTCAAGGTTTTGCGCGCCGGGCACGGTGTTGACGCAGATAACATTCTTCTGACCATGCGCGCTGAAATACTCACCGCCCGCCAGACCCGCCGGATATTCCTCGTTGCCGATATAGTTAATTGCCCCAAGTTCGACAGACTTATCGCCGCCGCCCGCGTTGTAAAGCATGACCGGAATACCCGCAGCAATGGCAGCCTTGTAAGCCTCATCTTCCGCATCTGGCACCCAATTCGGGGCTGCAATTACCGATGCACCTTGGGAAATTGCGGTGCGGATCAGGTTGCCAGCATCTCCACCGATATTGTCATAGTTCTGCAACATCAAATAGTTGACGGAGCCACCATGTGCCTGAACAACCAGTGTGCCGTCATCAATGCCCTTTTTGACTTTGGCAAAGAACGGATCGTCCGCCTTGCCACCGATTACCGCAATCGTGGTGCCTTCGGCCAGCACCGCTGTTGCCGTCAACGTCAGCGCCACGCTTGTCAGTGCTGCACGCAAAAAGCCTTTGGAAAATGTCATCGCTGTCTCCTCCCTGATGTGCCGCCGTTTTGGCGGGCTTTCGTTTCTGTCTTGGGCCACCCGAATGATCGGACAGCCGGGGTCATCCGTCCGCCCTGCCTCCTCGCAGGGGTTGACGAAATCCTGGCCTTAGCTCGTGGTTTTGGCGTTGAGCCGGGCTTTCTTTTTCTCGAACCGTGCCTGCATCTGCGCATCCCCGGCCTTGCTGCCGTCGTGCCAAGTGCCGAACCATCTATCGAGCGGAATCAGCCCCTCGCCGCCATAGTTCACCTCGAAGTATTTGTGATGCAGGTAATGGGCGTAGGCTTCACTGTTGATCGCTTTGTCATCGGCGACTTCCAGCTTTTCAAACCCGATATGGCCGTTGATCGCGCCAAACCCAGCCACATGAAGCTGGAACAGCGCCACAATCGGGTTCGAAGGGATCACCAGATGCCAGAGTGCTACGGCGTGATACAGGAACCCTTCGACCGGGTGCATTGACAGCGACGACCACGGGCTGGGATTGACCGAATTGTGATGCACTGAATGTATCCACTTATACAGCAAGGGCGTGTGGATCAGACGGTGGACGACAAAGAAATGCACCTCGTGGATCGCAGGGGCGACGAAACATAGCGCTGCCAGATAAACCGGATTGTCCGCCCAGGTCAGCCACGGCACATAGCCGGCGGCAAAGGCGTGCAGGAAGATCACCTCGACGACAGTCCACAGCGGGATCGACAGAAAGAACGAGCGCATGAAATTATCGATATTCTGCGATTTGAACCAGAACACGTCGCCGGGGTTTTCCGACGGGAATTTCGCGTTATATTTGAAGCGGTTTCCCTGTTTGCGGTTGGTGTAATAAAATAACTCGACCGAGCCGTAGATCACGAAGATCGCGGATGCGTTTACCGCATACAGCCACAACGCCCAACCCCAACTTAGGGTTTTCAGCACCTCGGCATCCGGGATCACCAGATACCAATAGGCCAAGGTGATCGCCATATGCAAGGCGTTCCATGGCCAGATATAGCTGGGAATCCAAGCCAGAATCTTGCGCGCCTTCAGCGGCCATTGCCAGAACGGTGCGATCTCGATTGGGTCCTTTGGAGCCCAATCACCGCGCTTGTTGCGTGTGCCGTATTTCAGATCGTCCATCTTACCCTCCCGCTTCGGCAGAAAACTCGCAGCAGCAGACCGCGCCCGCATAAGCCCGACGGTCACACCGCGACTGCGGCGTCTTCACTGTGTAGTTTCGGTTTCCTCCGTCTGGGCCGTAAGCCTGCCGTAGCACACTCAAGCCCCGCTGAAGACCAAATGCAGCCTTGACCCGAATCAAATCAAGTGCAGATGATGCGAGGACCGGAAGATCGTCTCTTTCGTTTCAGTTTCATTTCCGTCTGACATGAAAAATCTCAAGGATACGTCATGGACCGCCCCACCATCCCCGATCTTGCAAAGGCCGCTGGCGTCTCGGTTTCCACAGTCAACCGGGTGATCGCAAGTGAGGGCAACGTCAGTGCACTCAAGCGCGCAGCGGTGCAGGAAGCCGCTGAAAGAATTGGATTTTATGGCGTCACAGCCATTCAAAGCCGGGTTTCCGCCAGCCGCCCGAAACTGCGCTTTGGCGCATTGCTCCTGCAACCGCACCGCCCGTTTTACCAAAATGTCTCCGCCGCGCTGCATGATGCGGCAGCTCAGGTGACTGAGGCGGAAATTGAAATGCGAATCGAGTTTCTTGAGAATCTGTCACCGCAAGCAACAGCCGACGCCGCCCGCGCCTTGGCAGATAAATGTCATGCCATCGCCATCACGTCTGCGGTGCATCCGCAAATCACCCATGCGGTCGAGGAAATCGCTGGCAAAGGCGTGCATGTCTTTGCCTTCATCACCCAGCTTTCCGCCGCAGGCCAGATGCATTACATCGGGCTTGATAACTGGAAAGTCGGTCGCACGTCGGCTTGGACAATCGCCAATCATTGCAAAGCACCGGGCAAAATCGGCATCATCACGGGGAGCCATCGCTACCGAAACCAAGAGATGAAAGAGATCGGGTTCAGGTCATACTTTCGTGAAAATGAACCCGACTTCACCTTGTTGGAACCACTTTCCACCTACGAATCCTCGGCTGTGGCGCAAGAAGTCACCGAAAAGCTGCTGACCGATCATCCCGACCTTGCCGGGCTTTACATAACCGGCGGCGGCATCAGCGGCGCCATCGCAGCCTTGCGGGCGCGTAAATCTGCGGCGAAACTTGTCGTCGTCGGCGACGAGCTGACGGAAATTACTCGCGCTGCCCTGCTGGACGGCACGCTGACGCTGGTGATCTCACATCCGCTGGATCGCATGGCGCGGGATCTGATCCGGGGTATGGTCAAAGCCTCGACCACGCGCCACGGTGGCAACTGGTCCAGCATCACGGCTTTTGACATGCATAATCGTGAGAATATCTAAAGTCTGCGAAGACGAGCGATACCGCGTTTGTAGGCAATACATGGAAGCAGCACTGAACGGCGGTCTAGAGAGTGTCTCGCTGCGGCAAGTGCAAACGGCTATAAAAGCAGGCGTTCTTGCAAAGTGATCCTAATTTTTAGACACTATGCCTCTCCTGCGCGATGCCAGTAGTAAAACGAAGCGCGACAGCTTCCATGTCGGATACCTTTGCTTTCTTGGAAAAGGATGGGCCAGCGTTTATCCGTAATTGTCGTCGAAAAAGACCGCGCGCGGGCGCTGTTGATCGTCGATGGCCTGCGCGACGCGGGCGATTTTGATGTAATGGTGATTGCAGAGGAAACGGGTCTTGCGCGCCGCATTGCTCAACGAAATCCTGATCTGGTGCTGATTGATGCCGGAAATCCGTCACGCGATGTGCTGGAAGAATTGGCCTTGGCCACCGGTCCTAACGAGCGCCCGGTGGCGATGTTCGTTGATCAAAGCGATGGCAGCTTGACCAAAGCGGCGATTGAGGCCGGGATGTCGGCCTATGTCGTAGATGGGCTGAGGGCGGATCGGATCAAGCCGATTCTGGACGCGGCCATCGCGCGGTTTCATATGCTGCAAAAGATGCGGATTGAATTGCAGGAGACGAGGCGGGCGCTGGAAGAACGCAAGTCGATTGACCGTGCCAAAGGCATTTTGATGCGGGCGCGCGGCATTGGTGAGGAAGAGGCCTACGCGCTGCTGCGAAAAACCGCGATGGATCAGGGGCGAAAGCTGGCGGACGTGGCGAGCGCTTTGGTGCTGGCAGCGGATTTGTTGAAATGAGTATGACGCTTCGCCTTGGCTATGTGCCGCTGCTGGATGCAGCACCATTAATCATTGCCGAGGCTTTGGGCTTTGCCGAGGAAGAAGGCCTGTCGCTTGATCTAAACACCGCGCCCAGTTGGGCGGCGTTGCGCGATATGCTGGCGGTGGGGCAGGTTGATGCAGCGCAGATGCTGGCTCCGGTGCCCGTAGCTATGGCCTTGGGGCTGGGGCGCGGTCCGGTGCGGTTCGAGGCTTTGTGTGTGCTGAACCTGAACGGCAATGTGATCGGTGTTTCTGACGCTTTGGCAGCGAAGATGGCGAGCGCCGGCTTTGGCTTTGACTTTACCGATGCGCGGGCTGCGGGGCGGGCATTACTTGCGGCCAGCCCCAGCCTGCGCATCGGTGTGCCCTATGCGTTTTCGATGCACCGCGAGTTGCTGCATTACTGGCTGCGCGCCTCAGGCGCTGTGGCGGAGCAATTGGACATTCGCACCGTGCCGCCACCACGGATGGCGGAGGCGCTACAGGCCGGAGAGATTGACCTGTTTTGCGTGGGCGAGCCTTGGGGCTCGGTGGCGGTAGAGAATGGCTCGGGGACGCTGCTGCTGCCGACCTCGGCCTTATGGGCGCGGGCACCTGAAAAGGTGCTGGCGACACGTTTGGGCTGGGCCGAAGCAGAGCCTGCGCTGGCGGGGCCGTTGCTGCGGGCATTGTGGCGCGCGGGGCGCTGGCTGGGGCGGGCGGAAAACCACATCATCGCCGCCGAGATGCTGACGGCGCAGGGGCGGATTGCGGTGTCGGCGGAGCTGATCGAGCGGGCTTTGACCGGGCGGGTTGTCACCGCGCCGGATGGCCGCGAACATCTGTCGCCGCAGTTGATCACCTTCTTTGAGGGGGCTGCGGGGTTTCCATGGCGCAGTCAGGCGGCATGGATTGGCGCAGCTTTGGCCGGGCGGCATGGGTTGGATGTCGTCGAGGCGTCTGCCACTGCCGCTGATGTGTTCCGCAGCGATCTCTATCGTCAGCATCTGCGACCTGCCGGGGCGATTTTGCCCGGGGCGTCCGAGAAATTGGAGGGGGCATTGGCCGAAGCTACGGCGGTTCCTGCCGAGCGTGGCCAGCTGATTCTGCCAGCGGATCGCTTTTTTGACGCCCGAATTTTCGACCTGACCGCGCCTGTGCGCTGAAATAATCAGCACATCAATGCTGCGGCTGCGAAATCGGCATAATTCACGCAAAAACCGACATGGTTTTGTTGACGCTGCAACGCGGCATCGCCAAGTTTAATCCAAGCACGAAGGCAATGACGCCTTCACCGCCGACCCCCAAAGTTGGGACAAGCCGAGCACCGCCGCTCGATCCACTGCCTCTGTAGGCATGGGATCTGGCGGCTTTTTGCATTTCAAAGCCCCGCTAGGGGCCATACGGGAACCAGATATGACTCGAATTGCCAGCCTGCTTGCCACAACCGCCCTGCTTGCCTTCCCCGCTTTCGCCGAAACCCCCGGCATTGAGAAACCCGAGCTGACTTTGGGCTTCATCAAGCTGACCGACATGGCGCCTTTGGCGGTTGCCAAGGAAAAGGGGTTTTTTGAGGATGAGGGGCTGTCGGTGACGCTGGTCGCGCAGTCGAACTGGAAGGTGCTGCTGGATGGCGTGGTTTCCGGCGAATTGGACGGCGCGCATATGTTGGCGGGTCAGCCGATTGCGGCCTCGATTGGCTATGGCACCAGGGCGAAACTGGTGACGCCGTTTTCGATGGACCTGAACGGCAACGCGATCACGGTTTCCAATGCGGTGTGGGAAGCGATGAAGCCGGGATTGAAGATGGAGGGCGACAAGCCTGCGCATCCGATTTCTGCTTCTGCGCTGAAGCCGGTGATTGAGGCTTATGCCGCTGAGGGCAAGCCTTTCAACCTCGGCATGGTGTTCCCGGTTTCCACCCATAACTATGAGCTGCGCTACTGGTTGGCTGCGGGTGGCATCAATCCGGGGCTGTATTCGCCGGATGATGTTTCGGGCCAGATCGGCGGCGATGTGCTGATCTCTGTCACGCCGCCGCCGCAGATGCCCGCGACGTTGGAAGCTGGCACGATTGACGGCTATGCGGTGGGGGAGCCTTGGAACCAGGCGGCGGTGGCCAAGGGCATCGGCGTGCCGGTGATTACCGACAATGACATCTGGAAGAACAACCCGGAAAAGGTGTTCGGGCTGACGGCGGAATTCGTGGAAGCCAATCCGCAGACGACCTTGGCGCTGACAAAAGCGCTGATCCGGGCGGCGATCTGGCTGGACGAGAATGACAACGCCAACCGCGCCGAAGCGGTGCAGATCCTGTCCAGCCCGGATTATGTCGGCGCGGATGCGGCGGTGATCGGCAATTCGATGACGGGGACGTTTGAATACGAGGCGGGTGACAAGCGCCCTGCTCCCGATTTCAACGTGTTCTTCCGCTATAACGCCACCTTCCCCTATTACTCGGATGCGGTCTGGTATCTGACCCAGATGCGCCGCTGGGGTCAGATTGGTGAAGCCAAGCCCGATGCATGGTTCGATGAAACCGCCAAGTCAGTCTACAAGCCCGACATCTACAAAGCAGCTGCCGAGGCGCTGATTGCCGATGGCAATGCCACCGCTGACCAGTTCGATTTTGACGCCGACGGCTACCGCGAACCCTCTGCCGATTTCATCGACGGCGTGTCTTACGACGGCACCAAACCCAACGCCTATATCGACAGCCTGACGATTGGCTTGAAAGCAGCTCAGACCCTCACTGGCGGCGAAATCGTCAACTGAACCAACCTTCTCTGAATTGTCTGGCGGATGCGCCAGACAACGCCGCTGCTGATGGAGACTGACATGACCCTGCTTGACCCCGCCGCTTTGCCGGAAGAACCCAAAGCCGACCGCGCTGATCGGTTGGAGCGCCTGTATCGCGTGATCAGCGTTCTCGGCTCGACGGGCACCACGATCAGAATGGAAGAACGCCCGCTGTTAAGTGAAACCGACGCCCGGATGATGGATCCTGATAAGGTGGTCATCCTTGCGTCACCACAGCAGCCCATTCGCGTGTCTCGGATAAAATACCATGAAGACCCCATCTTTCTTGCGCTTTTGGCCCAAAGCGCCGATACCCCGCTGCCTTTGCCACCGTCCCCGATGTTGGCTTTGCCTCCGCCGCCTGTTCTGACTCAGCCGACACCACCAGAGGAAGTCACCGAGCTTCAGTCGGATGGACCAACACCGTCCGCGGTATCGACGGGACCAGCGATGTGTTCAGCACCAGTGCGCCGTGCTGTTAAAGAATATGTTGTGGGGCAGGGAGCGCAAGCCAAGCCCAAATCCCGCGCGCGCCGTGCAATCGCCCCTGTTGCTCCTCCCACGCAGATTGTTCGCAATCCAAATGCCGTTCCCGTCCGGGCTTTGTTCGACAGTTTTGAGGATAAGGAAACTCTTAACGACCCGCTGCCCAGGGGTTTTGCTTCGGCCTTGGCCGAGAAGCCCAGCGGCGCGCATTTTGGGCAATGGTGTGGCAGGGTGCACATTCGAGCGATCAGGATCTAGCTCGGCTGCCAGCCTATTATGCGTGTCTCCAGTATAGCCTACATTTACATCGGTCCGGAGGACCCGAAGCCTGTCGGGTTCTGGGTCTTGCGTTCCTTCAGGGTCATCCTGAGCCGCGGAAGGCAGAGGCAACCCTCCATCGTTTTTGGCCAGGGCTGCTACCAGATGGCGGACTAGGCCCCTACTTATGCGCGGAAGATCGCAACCAAGAGAAAGAGAGCCGAAAGCACGGCGCATCTTGAAATTCACGGCGTGTGCCTGTATATGCCTATGCATATGCAACGGAGGTCGCCATGCCCCAACTTCACACCCATGATCACCGTCCCGGACGCGAAGCTAAACTTTTCCGGAACAACAAGAGCCAGGCCGTCCGCATCCCAGCGGATTTTGAATTGCCTGGAGATCGCGTGATGATCCACCGCGACGGCGACCGCCTCATCATTGAGCCCGTTCGGCGAAGGAGCCTTCTGGTGGTGTTGGCCGAACTAGCGCCGCTGGGGCCGGAAGATCAGTTTCCCGACATTGACGACAGCCTGTTGCCTCTGCGTGGGGTCGATCTGTGAGCCGACTGTACATGCTGGACACGAACATCGTGTCCGATCTGGTCCGCAACCCGCAGGGGCCCGTTACCCGGCACATCGTCAGAGTCGGGTCTGAGGCCGTCTGCGTCAGCATCATCACGGCGGCAGAGCTTCGCTACGGATGTGCCCGGAAGGGATCAGGTAAGTTGCTTGCGCATGTCGAAGCAATTCTTGGCAGCATTCCGGTGCTGGCATTCGATGTCCCAGCCGATGCCGAGTATGGCGGGATGCGGGCGGAGTTAGAGGCCGTCGGCAGGCCAATCGGGCCCAACGACCTTCTGATCGCCGCGCACGCCTATTCGCTCGGGGCGGTTCTGGTCACGGCAAACACGGGCGAGTTCAGCCGCGTGCGGGGACTTGAAATTGAAAACTGGCTGAGCCTGCCTTGAGGCTACGTTCAATCTTTTGCTGAGCGGACGCCCCGCGCAAATCGATGTTTCTTGTTGTATTATGATTGCAGTTTCTAATTCAGTTGCGACGATCGAAGATCGTTTCATTGCGCCTCCCTTGTGTGAGCGACGAGATGCTCGCGGAACACTTCTGCCGGGGTGCGAAAGCCCAGGCATTTGCGGGGGGTGGCGTTGAGCCGGTCGCAAAGGCTTATGATCGCCTGATCTGGCAGGGTCAAGATCACCGTGTCCGGCGGCAGGTAGCGACGCACCCTTTTGTTCATATTCTCGACCGATCCCTTCTGCCACGGGGCCTTCGGATCGCAGAACCAAGTCTGTGTGCCGATGCCCTTTTCCAGCTCGCGCCATGAGACAAACTCCAGGCCACGGTCGAAGGTCAGGCTGTGGCGCGCAAACTGGGGCAGGGGAGCCATCAGATCAATCAGCCGATTCATGATCGGCTTTGAGCGACGATCATTGTTGCGAAACAGGACTGTGAATCGCGTCTTTCGCTCAACCATTGTGGCCACATTGGCAGGGCCGTGCTCCTTGCGGAAAATCATCAGATCTGCCTCCCAGTGTCCGAATTCCTGCCGGGAATTGACAGCGTCCGATCGATAGCGGATTGCCGAAGACTCTGGAAATACGAGACTTCTCGGCTTGCGTGCATAACGGGGCTTCCGCTTACGCCGACGCTCGGGCAGATAACGGGCCAGATCCTGGCTTTGACCCTCCGGGGAGTAGACAAAGCGATAAATCGTCTCGTGGCACAGCCGATAAGGTGCAACAGGTTCGGCTTTCAGGCGGCCCGCAATCTGCTCGGGCGACCATCCGGTCTTCAGTCGATCGACAACGGCATCGCGAAGCTCTCGATGCAGCACCAGCTTTTGATACCTGCGGCGGCAGTCCTGCGACAGCTTCTGCGCCGTCAGCGGCCAATAACCGTCAGCCTGCGGAACCTCCACATCATGCCACCAGTTGCGCCTTATCTCGCGGTAAATCGTAGAGCGATGCCGCGACAGCACGCGCGCAATCTCGGCAATCCGCGTCTTGTGGTGCAGCAGGCGGGCGAGGATCTTGCGCTCTTCAATATTCAGTTCGACATGTGAATTGATCATGGAAATCTCCATCCAATCATTTGAAGTTACTCATTTGTCGCAACTGAAAATAGAATGCACCCCGATGACTTATAGAAAAGCTTATAATTAAGGTTATGTAATATATTGATTTTATTGGACAATCATTCCTTCCAGAATTTGGGCCGCCCGGCATAGTCGGCACCGAAGGCGTTGAGCCCGGCCTGACCACCGCCAAGTGCCGTCAAAAGCGGTCCAAGGGCTTTGAGATCGACATTCAGCACGGTCGAACTGCGCGGCGTGCGCGACAGCACCATCCGCTGTCCCGGGATCGGGCTCAGGACGAAGTCCAGCTCACCGTCGGTCAGTCGGAACCCGTCATAGTCGGCACTTGCCGCTTCACCATTCGGGAACAGCAGCTGGTTCGGCAGCGCTTCCGGGATCGAGCGGGCTTTGGACCCTCGGATCTGGCTTGGGAACTGGGTCATCATCACGACAACGACGTTCTTTTTCCGCGCCGTCACCAGCCATTCGGCGAGTTTCTTGGCGAAGTACTCGTCATCGAGCACCTTCCAGGCTTCGTCGATCAGCATCAGCGTCGGCCGCTTTTCTTCGATCAGCATCTCGATGCGGCGGAAGAGATAGCCGAGGATTGCAGTGCGCTCGGTGCCAAGATCGAGGATTTCGGTGAGATCGACGGCCGTCACATCGCTGCTGGTGAAATCCACCACCGGTTCCTCGGCCTCGCCGAAGACCCAGCCATAGCGGCCCTCTGGCCCCCATTCGCTGATGCGCTGTGCCAGATCGAGACCATCCCCGACATCGCCAAAGAGTTCCTGAAACGCCCGGAAGTTCCGCAAGGACTCTCGGGCTTTGCCGTTCTGGGTGATGGCGGATTTGAGGGCCTCGGATTGAAGAGGCGTCATCGGCCCGCTGCGTTGTTCAAGAAGCGCCACGAGCCAGTCCAGAAACCATGCCTCGCCGCGTTCGCCGGATTCTGTGGCGAGAGGGTTCAGCCCGGTGGGACGTCCAGCCCGGATTTCGGCATAGCGGCCGCCAAGAGCGCGCACGGCCATTTTCAGACCGGCTTCCTTGTCGAAGATTATCGTGCGCCCCCCTGCCCTTTGGACTTGGGCTGCGAGGAAGGCAACGGTGGTGGTTTTGCCGCCGCCAGACTTGCCCAACACCAGGGTGTGGCCGTTGGTCGGCTCCGCCTTTGGGTCGCCCGGCTCATGAAAGCTGAACCGGTGCAGCGAGCCTTGCAGGGTTTGAACAGCGTGATCGGCGTTTGCCACGGCAGCCGTGCGGCCTCTGTGCCGGTATCGGCGGCATGCAGCGCCGCCATATCGGCGAAGTTCAGAGACGAAACCGTCATGTCCCGCGCCCGGTAGTCCATATTGCCGGGGTGCATCGCGAAGAAGGTGGCCTCGAGGGCTGTGACCTCGCGAACCAGGCGCATACCGTTCTGATGAGCGATGCCGCGGATGCGGGCGACCTCGGTATCCAGAGCCGCCTGATCTCCGGCAAAGACCGTGATGGTCATCTGGTGGATGCCGAACCCGAGTTCGCCACTTTCGGATTTGTCGGCGGCCTCAAAGAGTTGGGCCTCGATCGTTGCAGCAATGTCTTCGGAGGCTCGCATTTGGGCCACACGGCGTTTCACGCGCTCGGTGATGCTGCCGCGTTCGATGGGCGTGTAGCTGTGGGTGATAATCGTGTCGCGGCTGGCCCCGAGTGCATCGAGCATGCCAGGCCAGGTCGAGGTGGCATAGGATTTGACATAAAGGACCGCACCGATGCGCGGCGTGTCGGCACCCTCCTCCACCACAAACTGGCCTTTGCCAAACTGGATGGCGGCATCGCTGGTATCCTCGGCGATAATCCCAAACGGGCTGCGTGATTTGCTCCGCAACTCGCCGGTCAGGAGCGAGGCATAAAAGCCGATCAGGCGGCCATCGCTGATCTTGAGGCGGTGGGATTTGACGCCAAGTCCGCTTTCGAGGATTGAAACCACTTCGCGCAATTCTTCCAGGCGCCGGTCAGTATCCTCACCCCAGACCTTGGCCGCCGCCTTTCCAAAAAGGGGCACAGCCAGCGGGGCAACTTGCCGCCGGACCACTGTCAGGATTAGCACGGATTCCTGCAGATTGCGGCGCTGCAACTCGGAACTCCACACCCGGTCGATATCGGCGGCAAAGCTCTGGCCGTGGATCGGTTTCAGCTGGGTTTGAGCCGGGCGCATCATCCGATGCAGATAGAAGCTGAACCGCTTGGCGAAGAGATGAAGCAGGTGCGCTTCCGGTGTTCAACTCACAAGCCAGAAGCAACATCTGCTGCAATTCTCGCCGTTCGCAAAATATGATCGATTCGGAATTGATTGCAGCAGGAAGCGGCAGATCGTAATTCAAAGCAGAAAATATATAAAATAGTATTTAATAGCACAGCGATACATCAATTCCAAGCAGCCGCACAACAAAGCTATTGACAACGCTGGCACCGCTCGGCCTGTTAAAAGCAACGAGAGTGATAATTTATCACACTTGTGATAAATTATCACTGCCGCGCCCGGCACTGGCCGGTCAACGAAAGGAAGTCATGGCAAATCGCAGTTGGACAATGGCTGGTCTTGCCACTCCCGCCCGGGGCGGTGGGTTGGGGTTTGCCTCCGCCGGTTCACCCTGCAATCGTCCATCTGCATTCCGTGCAAGCCTGCCGCCCAGACGGACGCCCGATCTGTCTGATAAGCAAGGCCCGGAATTCACGCAAAAGACTGACGTTCGGGGCCAGATCACGCAGAGCGTGAGGGCGATGCCACGCAACCTTCATGACACTGTTTCCGCCATCTTCCACCCCGAGGTTTTGGCGAAGTAACCCAAACCAGAGCCGCCGAAACTCCCCGGCGACACACTTTTCATAGGAATATCCGATGCGCGCTGCTGTTCTTTACTCCCCCGGTGATATCAGGCTGGAAGATGTGGCCAAACCCGCTCCCGGTTCCGGCGAGGTGCTTTTGAAGGTTGCCGCAGTAGGCGTCTGCGGATCGGACCTGCCGCGTATGCTGATCAAGGGCGCACACAAGATGCCGATCATCTGCGGCCACGAATTCTCCGGCCATATCGAGGTTTTGGGCGCGGATGTCGCGGGTTTTGCGGTCGGTGATCTTTGCACCGTGCCGCCAATGCTGCCTTGCGGAAAGTGCGATCAATGCGCGACCGGGGATTTCTCGCGCTGCCAGGATTACGACTACTTCGGCTCGCGCCGGGATGGCGCTTATGCGGAATGGGTGGTGGTGCCGACAGCAAACCTGATGAAGGCGCCCCAAGGCACGGACCCAAGGGCCGCTGCCATGGTGGACCCCGCATCGATTGCGCTGCATGCGATCTGGAAGGCGGGCGGCGTCAAGATGGGTGCGCGGGGCGCTGTCATCGGGTGCGGTCCGATCGGGCTGTTCGCGATCCAGTGGATGCTGCTGATGGGCGCGCGTGAGGTGGTGGCCATCGACGTGTCAGAAGACAAGCTGACGCAGGCACGGCAGGCAGGGGCAACCCACACCTTCCTTGCAGCACAAGAGATCCCGCAGGCGCTTTTGTCCGATATCATCGTCGAGGCGGCAGGTCATCCGTCGTCGATCAACACGGCGGCTTTGCTGGCGGCGCCCGGTGGGCATGTGGTTTTCATCGGGATCCCGGTGGGCGATGTGGCTTTGCAGAACAAGACCTTCCAGCATTTCCTGCGCCAAGAGGTTTCGCTGCACGGGTCGTGGAATTCCTTCGGCGCCCCCTATCCTGGGCAGCAATGGGTGGTGACACTGGACAAGCTGGCATCGGGTGCGCTTAAATGGGATTTCATGATCAGCCATGAATTGACACTGGAAGAATTGCCCGGGCTCTTCGCCCGA
>NZ_JAQGKQ010000111.1 GCF_028290025.1 Cypionkella sp.
TCCCTCCGCTTTTCTCTTGACCGAAACTTCCCGAAACCATCCTTAACGAAAATATTCGGCAATTTTCTTAGCCGATCTAGATCCGCTTTTCTCTCCACGAACTCCGCTTCAAACTCGGCCTCTGATTGGTTTGATTTTTTCGCCGGAAGACTGTCGTAGATGAAAGTTCTGTCCTTACCAGTGATATTTCGCCAATCTATTTTCGCCCAAATATCCACGCCAATCTCTTTCGAGTATGATCGGCACAATTCACGAAAAAACTCACCATCAATTAGCTTGTAAATAATTGGAGCCATATCATTATTCCTTGTCCCCGATCGGCTGCTATTAAGGCCCAAGCCAAATCCGAGATTCACCCTCAGCTGTCCATCTTAAGCGCTGAGATAAACGCCTCCTGCGGAATCTCCACCTTACCAAACTGGCGCATCCGCTTCTTACCGGCTTTCTGCTTCTCCAGCAGTTTCTTCTTCCGGGTGGCGTCGCCGCCGTAGCACTTCGCGGTGACGTCTTTGCGCATGGCGGAGAGGGTTTCGCGGGCGATCACCCGCGCTCCGATTGCGGCTTGGATCGGGATTTTGAACATATGGCGGGGGATCAGGTCTTTGAGTTTTTCGACCATGGCGCGGCCTCGGGCTTCGGCGCGATCACGGTGGACCATCATCGACAGCGCATCGACGGGTTCCTCGTTGACAAGAATCGACATTTTGACAAGGAAATCTTCACGATATTCCGAGATGCTATAGTCAAAGGAGGCATAGCCCTGCGTGACCGATTTCAGGCGGTCGTAGAAATCGAACACCACTTCGGCGAGCGGCAAATCGTAGACCACCATGGCGCGGGAGCCTGCATAGGACAGGTCCAACTGGATGCCGCGGCGGTCTTGGCAGAGCTTCAGCACGTCGCCGAGGTATTCGTCGGGAACCATGATGGTGGCCTTGATCCGAGGTTCCTCGATGTGGTCGATATAGGTGAGGTCGGGCATGTCGGCGGGGTTGTGCAGGTCTTGCACGGTGCCGTCTTTCATGTGGAGTTTGAACACGACCGAGGGGGCGGTGGTGATCAGGTCGATGTCATATTCGCGCTCCAGTCGGTCGCGGATGACTTCGAGGTGAAGCAGGCCAAGGAAGCCGCAGCGAAAGCCGAAGCCGAGGGCGGCGGAGGTTTCCATCTCGGTCGAGAACGAGGCGTCGTTGAGCGAGAGTTTTTCGATGGCGTCGCGCAGGGCTTCAAACTCGGCAGCGTCAACCGGGAACAGGCCGCAGAACACGACGGGCTGGGCGGGTTTGAAGCCGGGGAGCGCCTGCGCGCAGCCTTTGCGTTCGTGGGTGACGGTGTCGCCGACGCGGGTGTCGCGGACTTGCTTGATCGAGGCGGTGAAGATGCCGATCTCGCCGGGCCCAAGCTCGTCGATATCGACCATCTGGGGTTTGAGAACCGACAGTTTATCAATGCCATAGACGGCGTTGGTCTGCATCATGCGGACGCGGTCGCCCTTTTTCATCACGCCATCCATGACGCGCACCATCACGACAACGCCGAGGTAGGCGTCATACCATGAGTCGACGAGCATGGCCTTGAGGGGGGCATCGCGGTCGCCTTTGGGGGGCGGCAGGCGGGTGACGATAGCCTCTAGCACGTCAGGAATGCCGAGGCCGGATTTGGCGGAGATCAGCACGGCATCGGACGCGTCCAGGCCGATGACGTCCTCGATCTGCTGGCGGATGCGGTCAGGTTCGGCTGCCGGAAGGTCGATTTTGTTCAGGACGGGGACGATTTCGTGGCCAGCGTCGAGGGCTTGGTAGACGTTGGCGAGGGTTTGAGCCTCAACCCCTTGGGAGGCATCGACGACCAGCAGCGAGCCTTCAACCGCGCGCATCGAGCGGGAGACTTCGTAGGCGAAATCGACGTGGCCGGGGGTGTCGATCAGGTTGAGGATGTAGGTTTTGCCATCCTTCGCCGGATATTCGATCCGCACCGTGTTGGCCTTGATGGTGATGCCGCGCTCACGCTCGATATCCATGCTGTCCAGCATCTGCGCCTTCATATCGCGCGCAGCCACCGTGCCGGTCATCTGAATGAGCCGGTCGGCGAGGGTGGATTTACCGTGGTCAATGTGAGCCACGATGGAGAAGTTGCGGATGAGATCAAGCTGGGTCATGCGCTGCGTATAGCGTGAAGCGGCGCAGGCGTGAAGGGGGTGTGGCCTCAGGCTTTTGGCCACGCATTCAGCGCGATATCGACGGCTTTGATTAGGGCATCGCGCGGCGCGCCGCCTTGTGCCAAAGCGGCGGCACCGGCCAAGGTAATCTCAATGAAATCGGCCAATGATTTGGGGTCGGCGTCGGGCGGCAACTGGCCCTCGGCTACCGCGCGCTTAAGCCTTGCGTCGAGCGCGATGCGGGCGTTTTGGCTGGCTTTTGCAAGGGCTGCGGCGACGGCTTCCGGCATGTCGGTGCTGCCCGTGGCGGCGGCGTTTGTGATTATAAAGCAGCCAGCAGGCATTTTTTTTGCGGTCAGCTTATCAACCGTCACCAGCATAAAGCTGCGAATCGCGGTGAATGCGTCGGGTTCGGCTTGCAAAGCCGCGATTGCGGGCGTGCCGAAGTGGCTGGTGTAGCGATCAAGCGCTGCCAAAAACAGCGCCTCTTTATTGCCGAATGCGCCGTATAGGCTGGGTTTGTTCAGGCCCGTTGCGCTGCAAAGATCAGTGAGAGATGTGCCGATAAAGCCTTGTTTCCAAAACACATCCAGCACCTTTTCCAAGGTGTCCTGATCATCAAAACTGCGTGGGCGGCCACGTTGTGCGGTCATGAAGCGTTTCCGGGTTGACGATTTTTATACCGATCGGTATTAAATACCACTCGGTATAAATATAACGCGGACTAGCGCCGCAGGAAAGGCTCATCATGGGAAAGTTGCAAGGTAAGCGGGTTTTGATCACCGGCGGCACCACCGGCATCGGCTTGGCAACGGCAAAGCTGTTTCTGGCGGAAGGTGCACGGGTGGCAATTACGGGCCAAGATGCGACCCGAGTTGCGGCGGCTGGGCTTGAACTCGGCGATGGGGCGATTGCGCTGAAGGCCAATGTGGCCGACCGGGCAGATATGAGTCGGGCGATTGAGCAAGTTGTGGCGGCGTTTGGCGGGATTGACGTGCTGTTTGCCAATGCCGGGATTGCGACACCGCAGCCGTTGGAGGCGATGGACGACGCACATATCGCCGACTTGCTGGATGTGAATGTGAAAGGCGTCGTGCTGAGCCTGCAACTGGCGTTGCCATATCTGAGTAATCCGGCCTCGGTTATTCTGACCGGCTCGGCGGTGATTGGCAAAGCTGCCGTTCAAAACAGCATGTATGCGGCGACCAAGGCGGCGGTGCGGTCTTTGGCGCGAAGTTTCTCGGCCGAATTGGCACCGCGCGGCGTTCGGGTGAACGTGCTGTCACCGGGAGCTACCCAAACACCGATTTTTAGCAAAATTGGTTTGCCGCAAGAGATTCTCGATGGCTTCTTGCCGAAGATTGCCGCCGGGCGGTTTGCGTTGCCGGAGGAGATGGCGCAAGCAGCACTGTATCTGGCAAGCGACGACAGTCTCTACATGCTAGGCAATGACTTGATTATCGATGGCGGTTATTCGACGCTGTAAGCTATCTATGACCAAGCGTTCCGGCCCTACATTTTGGGGCCGGATGCGTCGGCGATGCTTTTGCTGGTATGGGCTGCGGGATAAAGATCAAGGCAGCCGAAACGCTTGAAAACTGTTGCCAGACAAGGGATAATGCTCGCAGTTAATGACCTGTCGTTGAGGGCAACCCGGCGGTGGGCGGTAGAGGTAGAGCGATGATGAAATATATCTTATTCGCGGTCAGTTTGGCCGTGGCGATGCCGGTTATGAGCAGTTTTGCCCATGCCGGACCGATTGAGAGTGCGTGCAACCGATCCGATCGCAAGCAGTCGAATCGGCAGTTGTGCGGCTGTATTGAGCAGGTTGCCGACCAGACGCTGAGTGGCGGCGACCAGCGGCGGGCGGCGAGTTTCTTCAAAGACCCTGAGAAGGCGCATAAGGTCTGGATGTCGAAATCCAAAAGCGATGACGCGTTTTGGGATCGCTACAAGGCATTCAGCGCGCAGGCTCGGGTTTATTGCGGCGGGTGAGTTGGAGGGCTTAAACCCTGCAAGTCATTGCCACGCTTAGCGATCTTGCGGGTGTGCAGGTGGGGTAGCATCCCCTGCCCTAGTGACCAAAGCGGTAGTTTTTGACGTGGTCTGGGATGGCTATGTCGGGGCTTAGGTCTGGGGCTGGGATAGGTGCGCCCATGGTGAGTTGGATCGGCAGGATGCCCGCCCAGACCGGGGTGTTGATATCCTCGGGCGGATCGGTGGGCATTCCGGCGCCGACCTTGGCGGAAGCCTCGGTCAGCGGCAGGGTCAGGATTGCGGTGGCTTTGAGTTCCTGCTCGGTCATCGGGCGAAGTTGATCCCAGCGACCGGGGAACATGTGCTCTATCATCGCTTTCAGCGCCTCGGCTTTTTCGCGGGCGTTGATGACGGCGCGGGCCTCACCGAACACCATCACCGAGCGGAAATTAACTGAATGCTCTAAGCCGGAGCGGGCCAGCACCATGGCGTCGGTCAGGGTAACGGTGACGCAGACCTGCGCATCCTTGGCCGTGCGTAGGGTGCGGCTGGCGGTGGAGCCGTGCCAGTAGATCTGATCACCGATGCGCCATTGCAGGGTGGGGATCACAATCGGCGCGCCGTCTTTGACATAACCGACATGGGCGATCGGCATCGTATCGAGGATCGCGTCAATCGTGGCGCGGTCGTAGGCGGCTTTCTCGTGCATACGGCGGGCGCGGGCGCGGTCGGTGGGGGCTTTGGGCTCGGTCATTTTGTGCTCTTATTGATTGCCGACGGGGCTGGTTGGATTGGCTTGGGGAGCGCGCCGCGCGGGGATATTTATCGCCAATGTGAAATGGGTAGGGTTTTATTAGCGGAAGGTGCGTTAACGGAAGCTGGGGCCGTGTGACCAGAGGGTGAGCGACCAGCGGGTGCCTGCGGTGAGGGGGGTGACGCGGTGCAGGGTGAAGCTGGGGAAGATGGTGGCTGCGCCGCGGCTGCGGGGGGCTTGGGTGATGTTGCTGTCGGGGCGGATTTCTAGCGTGCCGCCTTCGTAGCTGGCGGGGTCGGAGAGTTGCACGACGATGGTGAGTTTGCGCTTGGCGGCCCATGGACCTGCACCAATATCGCTGTGCCAGTCGAAATGGCCCTCCCGTTCGGCGGTGTAGCGGGCGACTTGTGGGCTTTCGCCAAAATCGGTGAGGTCAAACTGGAACGCCTCGCGGTTGGCTTGGGCGGTGAGGGTGATCATGCGGTCCAGCACCCAAGCCGCCTCGGGGATGTCGTCAAGCCAAGCGATCTCGGCCCGGCGGATATTGTGGGCGGTGGTGCCGCCGACTAGCCCTGCGTCTTTCAGGTGGTGCGCCGCGATCAGGGCGATCAGGCGATCACACTCATCTGGCGAGAGCGCGTTGGGCAGCGAGATATGCGGGATCATGCGTGGCCTTTTTGGGCGGGGTTTGCGGCCCCGCCTGTTGGTTCAGTTAGCGGGGGCGTCCATCGTGCCGTGATCCATGCCGGGCATATCGGCCATTGGATCGGCAACAGCACCGGGTTTGCGGGCGTTATCGACCGGGACATCGAGCGTGACGACGCCTGCCTTCTCGAAGGTCAGGGTGAGGTGAATCACATCGCCGTTTTTCAGCTTTTGGCGCAGGCCCATCAGCATGATGTGATCGCCGCCGCGTTTCAGGGCGTGGCCTTGCTGGGCGGGGATTGGGAAGCCTTCGGGGACGGCGGACATGCTCATCACGCCGCCTGCGGAGGCGGTGCTGGTGTGCATCTCAACCCGTTCGGCAATGTCAGAGGCGACGCCGATCAAGCGATCATCGGTGTTGGCGTGGTTGGCGATTTCGAGGAAAATGCCGCCGGTGCCGCCGATACCGCCGCTGGTGCGGGCGTAGGGGTTCTCGATATGGACGCCTTGGTCGGCCGGGGCTGTCTGCGCGAAGGCGGGCGCGGCGATGAGGAGGGCTGCGGCGATGAGGGATGTGAGACGCATGGGGGTTCCTTTGCGATTGATCTGATTGGGCCGGGTCAGATTGGCAAAGGTGGGTCGCGGGCGGATTGGTTTGGGGGAGTGGCGGTGGTGTGAGGGGCGACGGCGTATTGGCGTGTGGCGATGCTGCGGGTTACGGGACGAGAGATTTGCGGCTGGTGGGGCAGCAGGCTGGCCGGCGCTATGGTGCAGTCGGGACAGCGGTGCGCGGTGGGGATGGGTTTGCCGGTGGCGTCTAGGGTGACGGTGGTGAGGCCCGCACTGGTGTCGGCGCAGATTTCCATTTGGACAGCGCCCTGCATCTCGGAATGCATCACCGCCGCGTGGACCGAGGTGGTCGCAAGCGTCAGGGCGAGCAGCGCGGAGAGCAGGTGGCGGATCATCGTTTGGGTTTAGCGCAGGCGGGGCTGCGGGGGAAGGCGACAGTTTGTCAGCGGCTTGCGCCCTGCCCTGTCGAGCATTTCAAACGACAAAAGCCCCGCCTGAGAACAGGCAGGGCTTTTGCTTAGTCAGCGCAAGAAATCAGACGGTGGCCTGAGCCTTGGCAATCTCTTTTTTGATCTTCAGCGCGTCGAGCGACAGATCAGCGTCTTTGGCTTTTGCCATGAACGCATCAAGACCGCCACGATGATCGACGGTGCGCAGAGCCGCAGCCGAGATCTTCAGCGAGAAGGATTTGCCCAGAACGTCCGAAATCAGGGTGACCTGATTGAGGTTCGGCAGGAACCGACGACGGGATTTGTTGTTGGCGTGGCTGACAGTGTTGCCAGACATCGGGCCTTTGCCAGAGAGTTCGCAGACGCGAGACATGGTCGTATTCCTTGTCAGTTTACCGTGTCGGTTAAGACAACTTAAGACAGATGGGCCACCACCCGAAGGGCAGAACCCGAATTTGATTTTGGGCATTTACGGGTAATCCGGCGGCGCGTCAAGCGGGCTGGCCAAGAAAAGCCGGGCAAATTGATGATCGCCAAGCGTGATCCACCAGATGACGCGCGAGTGATTTCATCCGCGACGTTGATGTTTACCTGCCAGAGCGCCGCTCATGCGACACTTTAGGCGCTCAAAAGCGTTTGTTTGCCCCAATACGTCACCGAATTATCACTCTATGGGGAGAAAATCGAGGAGTGCTGTCCAATTTTCGCCATAGTTTAGGCGCATTTGGCATAGTTCAGAGGCAAATAGACTTGGGCGTTAGATCCGGGCAAACGAGCAGAGCAGAGCAGAGCAGTGGCAGCATATGGCGGAACGGCAGGGAATGATTCCCTGGGTGGCGGGGCTTTTTCCGATACGATAACGGGATTAGGCGGCGACGACACACTTGATGGGGGAAGTTCGGCTGACACGCTTTATGGCGGCGATGGCAACGACCTGATCTATGGCGGCAATGACTTAGTCGGTTCAGTTGCCGATAAGCTTTACGGCGGCAATGGCAATGACACTCTGATCGGCAACGCGGGCTCTGATCTGCTGGATGGCGGCGCGGGCATTGATAGCGCGGATTACAGCGATTCGACCTCGGCTGTGACGGTTTCACTGGCGACGGGTGCGGGTTCTGGCGGCGATGCGGCGGGCGACACGCTGACGGGTATTGAGAATATTGTGGGCTCTGGCTACGCCGATAGGCTGACCGGAGACGCAGGCGACAACGTGTTATACGGCGCTGTGGGCGCGGATAGTTTGGTGGGCGGTGCGGGCAATGACAGCCTTTACGGCGGTCTTGATAGCGATACGCTTATTGGTGGCACTGGGGCCGATAGCTTAGACGGTGGTGGTGGTTCGGATGATGTCGATTACTCGGCTTCAACCGCAGCGATCAACGTTAATCTGACCAGCGGCGTGGGGCTGGGTGGCGATGCGCAGGGCGATATTCTGCTCAATATCGAGGATGTGATCGGCACTGGTTTTGCCGATACCATTATCGGATCGACAGCCACCAACATGCTTTACGGTGCTGCTGGCGCGGATAATTTGGATGGTGGCGCGGGCGCTGACAGCCTTTATGGCGGCAACGATAATGACACGCTTACGGGTGGTTCTGGGGCGGATTCGCTTGCCGGCGGATCGGGACTTGATACCGCAGATTACAGCACGGCGACTGCGGGTGTGGCGGCGAGTCTGACCACCAATACCGGCACGGTTGGCGATGCAGCAGGCGATGTGTTTAACGCGATTGAGAACTTGGCGGGTTCGGCTTTCAACGACACTCTGGTTGGTGATGGCACTGCCAATGCGCTATATGGTGCTGCTGGCAATGACAGCCTGAACGGGGCTGCGGGCGTCGATAGCCTGTATGGCGGGGATGGCAATGACACGCTGATAGGCGGTGCCGCGGCTGACGTTATCGACGGCGGCTTGGGGATTGATACAGCGGATTATTCGGCGGCAAGCGCAGCCGTGACGGTCAATCTGGCGACGAATGTGAACACGGGCAGCGATGCGGCGGGCGATAGTCTGAGCGGCATTGAGGCGGTGATCGGCAGCGGCTTTAACGACAGTCTGACCGGGGACGCGGGTGCGAACTCGCTTTACGGCGGGGCTGGCAATGACACGCTGACGGGGGGTGGCGGGGCTGATCTGCTGGACGGTGGTGCTGGCACCGATACGGTGGATTATACCGCCTCGGGCGCGGGGGTGACGATCAACCTTGCAACTGGCTCGGCAGCGGGCGGTGATGCGGCTGGAGATACGCTGGTTGGGGTCGAGAACATCATCGGCTCGGGTCAGGCGGATGTGATTACTGGCGACGGCGCGGCAAACGTATTTTACGGCGCGGCTGGGGCGGATGATCTTGAGGGCGGCGCGGGCAATGACTCGCTTTATGGCGGGGCGGATAATGACACCCTGGCAGGCGGCACTGGCAGCGATAGCCTGGACGGTGGCGGGGGCAATGATACTGCGGATTATTCGGCGGCAACGGCAGCGGTTGCGGTCAGCCTGACGACAGGAACTGGCACTGCGGGTGAGGCTGCGGGCGATGTGCTGACGGGGATCGAGAACCTGATCGGCTCGGGTTTCAACGATACGCTTGTCGGCGATGGCAATGCCAATGCTTTGTATGGCGCGGTTGGTAACGACAGTCTGAGCGGGGCGGCGGGCGTTGACAGCCTTTATGGCGGCGACGGCAACGACTTGCTGGTCGGTGGCGCTGGTGGCGATAGCTTGGAAGGTGGCGCGGGGATTGATACGGCGGATTATTCGGCCTCGACCACTGGCGTCACTGTCAATTTCGCGACGGGCGTGGGGACTGGCGGCGATGCGGCGGGTGATACTCTGGTGGGTATCGAGAATATCACCGGGTCGGGTTCGGCGGATAGTCTGACGGGCGATGCCAGCAACAACGTGCTGGACGGAGGCGCTGGCAATGACACGTTGGCGGGAGGCGCCGGGGCCGACACGCTGATTGGCGGCAGCGGCACCGATACGGCGGATTACACGACCTCTGGCGCGGCGGTGGCGATTTCGCTGACGGCTGGCACGGCGTCGGGCGGTGATGCGCAGGGCGATGTTCTCAGCGGGTTTGAGAACCTAATCGGCTCAAGCTTTAATGACACGTTGACCGGCGATACGGCGGCGAATGCGCTAAGCGGAGCGGATGGCAACGACGTGCTATATGGCGCGGCGGGCAGCGACAGTCTGTTTGGCGGCAATGGCAACGACACGCTGTTTGGCGGAGCGGGCAATGACAGCCTCGACGGTGGCGCGGGGATTGATACCGCCGATTACAGCGCATCCACAGCGGCGGTGAACGTTGCGCTCAGCACCTCCACCAATACTGGGGGGGATGCAGCGGGTGATACGCTGGCGGGTATCGAGAACCTGATCGGCTCGGCTTACAATGATAGTTTGACCGGAAGCTGGGAGGCGAATTACCTGTCGGGCGGCGCGGGCATCGACAGCCTCTATGGCGGCGACGGCGATGATACGTTGGCGGGTGGTGCTGGGGTTGACGTGATTAACGGCGGGTCCGGGCAGGACTTTGCCGATTATTCCGCCAGCGGTGCGGCCGTGTCGATCAACCTGACCACCTGGACCGCGCTTTATGGCGATGCGCAGGGCGATCAGCTGACCGGCACCGACGGGGTGATCGGTTCGGCGTTCAATGACACCATCATTGGTTTTGATGATCAAGGCATCAGCGGGGACGTTTACACCAACATTTTCTTTGGTGGGGGTGGTGACGACTACCTGGACGGCAAGGGCAACAATGACGTGCTTTACGGCGGATCGGACAACGACAGCGTCTATGGCGGCACCGGCGATGATGCGGGCTATGGGGGCGTTGGCAACGATCAGATCCACGGCGGAGACGGTAACGACAGCTCGTTTGGCGAGGCTGGCAATGACGTGGCTTACGGCGGCGCAGGCAATGATGCGACCGACGGCGGCAGCGGCAATGATGCATTGTACGGCGATGCGGGCGAGGACACTTCCAGCGGTGGCACCGGCAATGACAGCGTTTACGGTGGCGACGGCAATGATGTGCTGGACGGCAGCGACGGCGAGGACTCGGTCTATGGCGACGTGGGCAATGACAGCGTCGGCGGCGGTATCGGCAACGATGTGGTGTCAGGCGGCGACGGCAATGACAGCGTAGATGGTGGAGACGGCAACGACTCGGTTTACGGCGATGTGGGCAATGACAGTGTTGGCGGCGGTGCTGGCAATGACAGCGTTTATGGCGGGCTTGGCAATGACGTGGTCGCGGGTGGCGACGGTAATGATGGGGTTTATGGCGGCGACGGCACGGACAGCGTCGATGGCGGCATCGGCGACGATACTGTCAGCGGTGATGCAGGCGATGACACTGTGCTTGGTGGGGCTGGCAACGACAGCGTTCTAGGAGGCGACGGCAATGACTGCGTCGATGGTGGGCTGGGTGATGACTCGGTCTATGGCGATGCCGGCAATGACGTGGTGTTCGGCGGCGCTGGCAATGACAGCGTATACGGCGGCGTTGGCAATGATGTGGTCGCGGGTGGCGACGGCAATGATGGGGTTTTTGGCGGCGACGGCACAGACAGCGTCGACGGCGGCATCGGCGACGATACTGTGTTGGGCGATGCGGGCAATGACAGTGTCGGCGGCGGCGTTGGCAATGACGTGGTTTATGGCGGCACCGGCAACGATAGCGTCGATGGTGGTGATGGCAACGACAGTGTCAGTGGAGATGCGGGCGATGATACGGTGCTGGGCGGTCTCGGCAACGACAGCGTCTACGGCGGCGATGGCAATGATAGCGTTGACGGCGGCACTGGCGATGATCAGGTGTTTGGTGGTGCTGGCACCGATCTGGTCTATGGCGGACTGGGCAACGACACGCTGGACGGTGGCACTGGCAGCGATCAGCTTTACGGCGGTGATGGCAATGATGGGGTCGGCGGCGGCGATGGCAACGATCAGGTCTATGGCGGCGATGGCAACGACAGCGTTGATGGCGGTGACGGCGACGATACCGTGCTTGGCGATGCGGGCAATGATGCGGTCTACGGTGGTGCGGGCAATGACAGCGTAGACGGCGGCACTGGCAACGATCAGGTTTACGGTGGCTCGGGCAATGACTCCGTCTATGGCGGGCTAGGCGAAGACAGCCTCGACGGCGGTATCGGCAATGATGGCCTCTACGGCGGCAGCGGCAATGATGCGCTGGACGGGGGCGCGGGCAACGACGGCCTCTATGGCGGCAGCGGCAATGATGTGCTGTTTGGCGGCGATGGCAATGATGTGCTTTACGGCGGTGATGGCACCGACGTGCTTTATGGCGGGCCGGGCGTCGATACCTTTATCGGCGGCGCTGGGGCCGATACGATCTTTGCCGGTGCGGGCGATGTCGTGGACGGTGGATCAAGTGGCAGCGATTGGGATGTGCTGGATCTAACCGGGCAGGCTCCGTTCAAGATCGTGCGAGATCCGGCGAACCATCTGAATGGCGTGGTGACGTTTTATGATGCTGACGGAAATGTCACCGGCACGCTGGTATTTAACGACATCGAAAGCATCGTGTCGTGCTTTACTCCGGGCACTCAGATCGCAACACTGCAAGGCGATGTGGCCGTAGAAGCTTTGCAGGTCGGCGATATGGTGATCACCCGCGACAATGGCGCGCAACAGATACGCTGGATCGGCTCGCGTCGGATCAGTCGGGGCGAGATGCGCCGCGATGCCAGTCTGCAACCCGTTATGATCAAAGCCGGCGCGCTGGGCGAGGGATTGCCGCTGGTGGATATGATGGTGTCACGGCAGCACCGCATGTTGATCAGCGGGGCGCGCGCCGCCTTGCTGTTTGGCAGCGATGAAGTTCTGGTGCGTGCGCAGCATTTGTTGTGTCTGCCCGGCGTCTCGGTGGCGGAGGTTGAGGCGGTGACCTATCTGCACATCCTTTTTGATCGACATGAGGTGATTTTGGCGGATGGCGCATGGAGCGAAAGCTTCCAGCCCGGTGATCGCACCATGGAAGGCATGGATGCCGATCAGCGCGATGAAATCTACAAGGTTTTCCCGGAGTTGAGCGAAACTGCCGCACTTGGGCGGTTTGAAGCGGCGCGGCCAACGCTGCGATCATTCGAGGCTCGGGTTCTGTTGGCGGCGTAATTTCAGGATCCGCCTGAGTAAAAAAAAGGGCGGCCTCGGGGGGCATCGAGCCCCCGCTCGGCCGCGCTGTCGCGGATATTATTCCGAGCGGTGTGTGGCGCGATAGGGCTGCGCCTCCGGCTGGGATATTTGAGCCAATGTGAAACGCTGGGCGGAGTGTGGGAGTCGCGCGAGGGTTTATGTGAGTGGAACTTGCGTTCGACGGTAGGTTTTGCGCCTAAAGAGTCGCCAATCCTAAAGTTTCGAAGCGGGATACCCATAAGACCCGTGACAGGATGTGCAGGAAAGACTTCTATTCTCAAAGCCGGTGCAGCAGCGTCAAGACTTGCCGTGCGGCGGCTTCTGGGGTGGTGCGGCCTTCGGCGACAGCGCGGCCGTGTTCTGCAACAATGCCTTTGGTAGGCTCTTGTTGCAACACGGCGAGCAGGCCCTGCCGCAATTCCTCGCCAAACCAATGCTGAGCCTGTTGGCCACGCCGCGTTGCCCAATGACCCTGGGCGCGTCGCCATTCGGCCAGCGCCTGCATCTCTGTCCACGCGAGGCTTAGGTTGGCTTGTTCCAGCGCCGAGACGGTCATCGCTTTGGGATAGCCCGGCGGATCTTGCGGACGTTTGCGCAGCAGGCGAAGCGCGCCCGCGTAATCGGCGCAGGTGCGCATCGCGGCGGATTTCAGATCGCCGTCGGCTTTGTTGACGAGGATCAGATCGGCCATCTCCATGATGCCGCGCTTGACGCCTTGCAGTTCATCACCGCCAGCGGGGGCGAGCAGCAGGATGAACAGATCGCAAAGCTCGGCGACCACGGTTTCGGATTGGCCGACGCCAACGGTTTCGATCAGGATGATGTCAAAGCCCGCAGCCTCGCAAAGCGCCACGGCTTCACGGGTGCGACGGGCGACGCCGCCCATCTGGGCTTGGCTGGGCGAGGGGCGGATGAAGGCGAGCGGATCACGGGCGAGCCGCTCCATCCGGGTTTTATCGCCGAGGATGGAGCCGCCATTGCGCGCCGAGGACGGATCGACAGCGAGGACGGCGACGCGCTTGGCTTGCGCGGTGAGCATCAGCCCGAAGCTTTCGATGAAGGTGGATTTGCCAACGCCCGGCGTGCCGGAAAGCCCGATGCGCAAGGCTTGTTTTTGGTTGCCTAGCATTTGCAGCAAGTCCAGCGCCTGCGCGCGATGATCTTTGCGCGCGCTTTCGACCAGCGTAATAGCGCGGGCCAGGCTGCGGCGATCGCCGGATTGCAGGTTGCGGGCTAGGGTGGCGAGATCCATGGCGTCTCCTTTTATTGGTTTTGCCCGATGACGCTGGGTTTTGCCAGTGTGAGTTGAAACAGGGGCGACCTCGGGGGGCATCGAGCCCCCGCTCGGTCGCGCTGCCGGGAGATGGATTTGAAAGGGCGTGCTGGTGGATGTTTGGGAGCCTCCGGCGGGGATATTTGTGAATAGGTGAAATATGAAGGAAGTTGTGGGTGCTGGCCAAGCCGGGGCGGTTGCGGGATAAGGCTGGTATGATCAGATTGCCGATAGAAGATGTGTTGGGCGAGGTGCGGGCTGCGGTTGCGGCGCGCGGGATGGTGGTTTTGCAGGCACCGCCGGGGGCAGGCAAGACGACGCTGGTGCCGTTGGATTTGCTGGCGTCGGGGTTGATTTCTGGTCGGATCGTGATGCTGGAGCCACGGCGATTGGCGGCTCGGGCCGCGGCAGAGCGGATGGCGGAGACGTTGGGCGAGGCTGTTGGCGTGACGGTGGGCTACCGGATACGGGGTGAGGCGAAGGTATCGAAAGCGACGCGGATTGAGGTGGTGACTGAGGGGATTTTGACCCGGATGATCCAGAGCGATCCGGGGTTGGAAGGCGTTGGGGCGCTGATCTTTGACGAGTTCCACGAGCGCAGTTTGAATGCCGATCTCGGGTTGGCTTTGGCGTTGGAAATTCGCGGCGCTTTGCGGGACGATCTGGTGTTGGTGGTGATGTCGGCGACGTTGGATGCGGGACCAGTGGCGGCTTTGATGGGCGATGCGCCGGTGGTGACCTCAATGGGGCGGGCATTTGCGGTGGAGACGCGGTGGCTGGGGCGGGTGCCGGATGCGTCTTTGCGGTTTGAGGCCGGGGTGGCGGGTTTGGTGCGGCAGGCGGTGGAGGAGACGACCGGCGGGGTGTTGGTGTTTTTGCCGGGTGAGGGGGAAATTCGGCGGGTGGAGGCGATGCTTTCGGGGCTGCCGGGGTGTGAGGTGCGGCCTTTGTTTGGGGCGATGGAGTTTGCGGCGCAGCGGGCGGCTTTGGGGCCGTCGGTGGGGCGCAAGGTGGTGTTGGCGACGTCGATTGCGGAAACTTCGCTGACCATCCCGGATATTCGCGTGGTGATTGATGGCGGGCGGGCGCGGCGTATGCGGTTTGATCCGAACTCTGGGATGTCGCGCTTGGTGACCGAGCGGGTGACCAAGGCGGAGGCCGAGCAGCGACGCGGGCGCGCGGGGCGTGTCGCTGCGGGGGTTTGTTATCGCTATTGGACCAAGGGCGAGGAAGGTGGGCTCGCGGCGTATCCTCCGGCGGAGATTGAGGCGGCGGATTTGACGGGGTTGGCGTTGGAGCTGGCTTTGTGGGGCGGTGATGTGGGGTTTCTGACTGCACCCAATGTGGGGGCGATGGCGGAGGCTCGGTTGCTGTTGGAGGGGTTGGGCGCGCTTTCGGGCGGGCGGATCACGCCGCATGGCCGGGTGCTGGCGGCTTTGCCGTTGCATCCCCGGTTGGCGCATATGCTGGCGGTGGCGGGGCCGGAGGCCGCGACTTTGGCGGCGGTGTTGGGTGAGCGGGATGTGCTGAAGGGTGCGCCGCCGGATCTGGCGCTGCGGGTGGCAGCGGTGGCGGATGTGCGGCGGTTTGAGGCTGCGCATCCGTGGCCGGTTTTGCGGCCGGTGGTGGAGCGGGTGAAGCTGGAGGCGCGGCGGTTGGCGCGGGCTGCTGCCGGGCCGGACGCGGGGTATAGTTTGGCGCAGATGGCGGCGCTGGCTTATCCGGACCGAATTGGGCTGCGGCGAAAAGGTGAGGCTCCGCGTTGGGTGTTGTCGGGCGGTAAGGGGGCGGTGATGGCGGCTGGCGCGCCGCTGGCCGGGGCGCGGCTGATTGTGGCTACGGATTTGGACGGCGATGCGCGGGAGGCTGCGGTGCGGCAGGCGGTCGGTATTTCTGAAGCCGAGTTGCGGGCGGTTTTCGGCGATCAGATCGCGTGGCGCGAGGTGTGTTTCTGGTCGAAACGTGAGGGCCGCGTGATGGCGCGGCGGCAGGAATGTTTCGGCGCGCTGGTGCTGGCGGATCTGCATTGGGATGCGCCTGCGGAGGCTGTGGCGCGGGCGGCTTTGGAGGGGATGCCGTTGAATGGGCTGCATTTCACGGCGGCGGCGCGGCGGCTTCGGGCTCGGGTGGAACTGGCGCGGGGCGGTGGGGATGCGTGGCCGGACTTTAGTGATCAGGGGTTGCTGGAGACGGCGGAGGACTGGTTGCTGCCGCATCTTTCGGGGGTGCGGACGGAAGCTGATTTGCGCGGGTTTGATCTGACGGAGGCGTTGAAGGCGCGGCTTTCGTGGGAGCAGGTGGCGGCGCTGGACAGACTGGTGCCGGGGGCGTTTGAGACGCCGTTGGGGCGGCGGGTGCCGATTGATTACGATGGTGAGGTGCCGGGGATTGAGGTGCGCTTGCAAGAGATGTTCGGGGTGGTGGTGCATCCGGTGGTGGGGGCGAAACGGTTGCCGCTGCGGGTAGTTTTGACCTCGCCGGGGCAGAAGACGATACAGGTGACGATGGATTTGCCGGGGTTCTGGAAGTCATCTTATGCGGACGTGAGGAAGGATATGCGGGGGCAGTATCCTCGGCATCCTTGGCCGGAAGACCCGACGGTTGCGGAGCCTACTTTACGGGCCAAGCCTCGGGGGACTTGAGGGGGCCACGTGCGGACAACTAGTAATTGATGTTGTATTTCAATGCGATAGGTTTTGCGTTAAGGTCGCGTTAAGAATCGGAGGCCGTCCCTTTTAGCATCAAATGGACGACTAGGCCGCAGCGATGTTGTAACGGGCGGGCAGCCGAAATCTGGAGACTGCCAATCCCTTGGACTGGCTACACGGGTTCGGACGGATGGAATCTGACGTTTTGCCAGAGTCCGCACACGGTGGGTAAGACGTCCGCACGTGGTTGGTAAGTCGGCCTAGTTAGGCACCTGTAGCAATTGCGTAACGCAGCCGCCTTATCACGATGACGTGATTAAAAGTGAACTCTTGCGTCGCCATTCCGCCGTTTATACTGCATCGCAGCATTGTTGGCCCGATTGTCGGCTGATAGCCAAACCTTACAACCGCAAGCCATAAGGACTTAAGAATGATCAAAAATCTCAGCAGCCTGCAACCTTTCAGCTATGCCGCGCTGCGCATCATGGCGGGCCTGCTTTACTTCGCGCATGGCACGCAAAAACTGCTGAACTTTCCGATTCCGGGGCCGGGCGATTTGAGCAGCCTGCAACTTGCATCGGGGCTTTTGGAACTGGTTGGCGGCGCCTTGATCGTGCTGGGCCTGTTTACCCGTCCGGTGGCTTTCGTGCTTTCTGGACATATGGCATTTGCCTATTTCATGGCTCATGCGCCGCAAAGCTTCTATCCAGTGGCCAACGGCGGCGATGCTGCAATCCTGTTCTGTTTCGTCTTCCTGTTGATTGCGACTACGGGTGCGGGGATTTTCTCGCTCGACGGTCGTAAGCGCTAGTTTCGACGATTATCGGAGTTGCGGCCCAGCGCATGTTGTTGGGCCGCAGTCATTTCTGCGATTATCTATTTCTAAGCGCGCGTGGCGATCTTGTGTTGCCTTCGGCTGCGATATTTTTGCGCAGAGGATGAGCCAGCATTAGCCTTGGACCTAGACCGCTCACCCTGCCCTCACCATTCCCATCGCGAACTTTCCGGGTGGCATTCCCTGATGGCGGGTGAAGGCTGTGCTGAAGGCGCTGGGGGAGCCGTAGCCTACGCTTGTGGCGATTTCTGTGATGCTGGTGCGGCCTTTGTGTAGCAGGTCTTTGGCGAGGGTCATGCGCCAGTTGAGCAGGTATTCCATCGGCGGCACTCCGATCACGCGGTGGAAGCGGGCGCAGAACGGCGAGCGGGACAGGTTTGCGGTTTGGGCGAGACGGGCGATGGTCCAGCTGCGGGCGGGATCGGCGTGGATGGCGCGCAGGGCGGGGGCGAGGCGGGGGTCGGCGAGACCTTGGATCAGGCCGGGCGCTGCGGTTTGCGGGGTGGCGCGCAGGGCTTCGATGAACAGAACTTCCAGCAGACGCTCCAGAATAACCTCACGCGCGGGGCGGTTGGCGCGGCATTCGTCGCTGACGAGATTGGCGAGGGCGGCGAGGCGATCTTGGCCGTTAACGATGACAATTTCGGGCAGCAGCGACACCAGCAGGGCGGCGTCGGGCGCGCCAAACACGCAATGGCCGACCAGCATTTGCACCTCGGGCGGGCCATCCGGGCGGCCTAAGCGGTAACTGCCATCGGGTTGCGGCTGCGGCAGGCTGCGCAGCGGGTTGCTTGGCGGCAGGTCTGGGTTGCTGATGGTGTAGCCGAAGGACGCGGGGGCCAGCACGAAATCGCCCTTGCGCAGGGTGATCGGGGGGCGGTTGTCGATGGTCAGGCTGACCTCTCCGGTCAGGATCAGCCAGTGCGAGACATGGCCGCTGGCTTCGCGGCGCACCCGCCAATCGCCCGCGCCCTGCACCACTTTGGCGAAGGGGGCACGGGGTTGCAGCAGGGTGACGATCTCGGCCAGCGGGTCGATTGATGGAACTGAATCGGGCATAACAGGACGCTCACGCAATAAAACGGCATGATGGATTATAGGCTGTCCTTGTTTGCGGGTCTATATCGCTTTCAGTGAAGGCAATTTAAGGATGATGTGATGAAAACCGTGTTGATTACTGGCTGTTCCTCGGGCTTTGGGCTGGCGACGGCGGAGTATTTTCTGGCGCAGGGCTGGAAGGTTGTAGCGACGATGCGTAGGCCGGATGCGTGCCTGTTGCCGGTGTCGGAGCGGCTGCGGGTGATGGCGTTGGATGTGACGGATGCGGGCAGTATTGCGGCGGTTATGGCGCAGGCTGGGCCGATTGATGTGCTGGTGAACAACGCCGGAATCGGGCTGCTGAGTGTGATCGAGGACACCGAAGTTGCGGTGATGCGCGATATTTTTGAGACCAATACCATTGGGCTGATGGCGATGGTGCGGGCGGTTCTGCCGCAGATGCGGGCTCGGCGGTCGGGTGTGATTGTGAATGTGACCTCGACTGTGACGGTGGCGGCTTTGCCGATGCTGGCGGTTTACACTGCGTCGAAGGCGGCGGTGGAGGCGTTTAGTGCGAGTTTGGCGCTGGAGGTGGCGGATTTTGGCATTGAGGTGAAGGTGGTGCTGCCTGGCCAAGGCAAGACCAAGCTGGGCGAGAATGCGCGCGGGCGGATGAAGCTCGATTTCCCGGAAGCCTATGCCAAATTTGCGAGGGCGGTGTTTGCGCGGACGATGGCGGGATCGGGTGGGACTTTGGTTGAAGACGTGGCGCATGGGGTGTGGCGGGCGGCGACCGATCCGGATTGCCCGATGTTCACGCCTGCGGGCGCGGATGCTGTGGCGGCGTTTGAAGCATCCCGGCATTAAAACCATGCCCGGCATTCTTGGGTGGGTGCCGGGGGTTTTTCGAGCGATAAACCGACGGGCGCAACCATTTGGCATCTCGGGCGTTTTCGCATAGATGCGGGGGCTTAGCGCGTCTGTTCAAGTGAGAGGACCAAGACCATGCGGAACGTAACGTTGCCGATTATGCTTGCTGCCAGTTTTTCGGTGGTGGGGCCTGTTTATCCAGTTCATGCGGAAACCGACCTTGGGAAGGTTGTATCGGGCATCGCGCAGTCTTTGATTGCGCAAGAAACCGAGAAGAATGCGTATATCTCGGCACAGCGGCTGAACACGACACGCGCTTATCGTGATTATCTGGCGAAGTATCCGCAAGGCTTGTATCGGGCAAATGCCGAGCAGGCGTTGGCCAAGTTGGGCGCTGATGTGCCCGTTGCTCCAGAGGTCAGTACGCCACCCGTCGCAGGACGAAGCCAAGCGGCGATAGAAGAGTCGATCGGGCTTACCCGGACCCAGCGGATGCAGATTCAGCGGCAGTTGACGGCGGTGGGCTATCCTACTGGCGGGGCGGACGGGCTGTGGGGGTCGAAGACTCGCGACGCAATTGCGCGGTGGCAGAAGGCCAATAAGCTTGGCGTCACGGGGTATGTGACCTCGCGTCAGGTGAGTCTGCTGGCGAAACAGGCGGGTTCGGATGTCGGCAGCGCGCCTGAGGCGCCGTCAGCGAACGATGATGTGCTTGAGGAGCGGCTGCTGAGCTTGACCTTCGACGAGCGGCGCGAGGTGCAACGCCGGCTGACGTCGCTCGGCTATAACACCTATGGGGTGGATGGCGGTTTCGGTGCCAATACGCGGCGGGCGATGACTGCGTGGCAACGCGATGAGGGACTCCGGGCGAGTGGTTATATAACAGCGGACCAACTGCGTGAGTTGCGTAAGCAGAGCGGCGACTGAGACTTGGGTTTAGTTAGCCTATGGGCCGTCCATTGATGGGCGGCCCATTTTATTGGGGGACTAGCTGCTTTGAGCGCCCTGCCCTGCGGATTGGAACCAAAGGATGATGGCTTCGCGTTCCTGAGGCTCCATGTAGCTTAGGTTTGCGGGGGGCATGGCGTGGGTGAGGCCGGCTTGCAGGTAGATGCGTTTGGCCTCGGTGGCGATTTGGGCGGGGGTTTCGAGGACGACGCTTTTCGGGGGCCAGTAGATGCCCTCGTAAACCGGCTCGGCGGCGTGGCACATTGAGCAACGGCCTTGCACGATGGAAACGACTTCATCAAAGCCTTGGGCGCTGGCGTAGGTCAGGGCTTCGGCGTTTAGGGCGGCTTCTTCGGGTCGGTGGCGCATGGGGGCGGTCGAAAGCCATGCGATCAGCAGGAAGATCACGGCGGTGGCGAACCATGTCCAGTGCGGGTTGCCTTTTCCGGCGTGTTTGGTGTTGAACCAGTGCCGAATGGTAACGCCCATCAGGAAGACGAGGCTTGCGATGAGCCAGTTGTATTCGGTGGCGAACACCAAGGGGTAGTGGTTAGACAGCATCAGGAACAGCACAGGTAGCGTCAGATAGTTGTTATGCGTGCTGCGCTGTTTGGCGATCTTGCCGTATTTTGGGTCAGGCGTGCGGCCTGCTTTCAAGTCGGCGACCACGATGCGTTGGTTCGGCATGATGATCATAAAGACGTTGGCGGACATGATGGTGGCGGTGAACGCGCCGAGATGGAGCAGTGCGGCGCGGCCGGAAAAGACTTGGGTGTAGCCCCACGCCATGCCGACGAGGATGATATAGAGGCCGATCATCAGGCGGGTGCTGTTGTCGCCGAAGCGGCTTTTGCAGATAAGGTCATAGGCGATCCAGCCGAAAGCGAGGCTGCCGAGCGAGATGGCGATGGCTTGGGCTTGGCTTAGGTCGGCCACGGCTGGGTCGATCAGATACAGGTTCGCGCCGAGGTAGTAGACCAGAAACAGCATGGCAAAACCGGAAAGCCATGTGGTGTAGCTTTCCCATTTGAACCAGATCAGGTGCTCGGGCAGCATCTCGGGGGCTACGAGGTATTTCTGGATGTGGTAAAAGCCGCCGCCGTGGACTTGCCATTCCTCGCCATGCGCGAGGGGCGGCAGGCTGGGGGTTTTGCGCAGGCCGAGGTCGAGGGCGATGAAGTAGAACGACGAGCCGATCCACGCCATTGCGGTGGTGACATGCAGCCAGCGCACCGCGAGTTCGACCCATTCCCACAGCACAACCCAGTCATACATCGGTAGTCTCCTGTTTTGGCTGGGCTATCTTGGTTTTCAGCAGGCTATAGGTGTTTTCAGTAAGCTATACTGCCACGCATTGATCTGTTAATCCTGAAAAACCGGGGAATACTTTCAAGATTGGCGCGAAAATGTCCTATGTCAACACGATCAAGATGTTTGTGCGGGTGTATGAGTTGGGCAGCATGTCGGCGGCGGCACGGGATCAGCGGACCTCGCCCGCCGTGGCCTCGGCGCGGATTTCGGAATTGGAGAAGCATCTGGGGGTGCGGCTGTTTTCGCGCACGACGCGGAGTTTGCAGCCGACCGAGAACGGGCGGATTTTCTTTGAAGGCGCGAAGAAGGTTCTGGAGGCGATTGACGAGGCCGAGGCTGCGGTGATGGATGTGACGCAGAACCCGCGCGGGACGATCTTTGTGTCGGCTCCGCTGGGGGTGGGGCGGCGGTTCATTGCGCCGCATGTGCCAGTCTTCAAGGACATTTACCCGCAGATCGACGTGCGGTTGCGGCTGTCGGATCGGATCATTGATGTGACGGCCGAGGGGCTGGATGTGGCGTTTCATCTGGGGATTTTGGAGGATTCGACGCTGAAGGTGCGGTTGATTGCCGATTGCCCGCGGGTGCTTTGTGCGGCCCCTGCCTATATCGCGCGGCGGGGGATGCCGTTGGATGGGGCGGCTTTGGTGGGCGACAAACATGAGTGTTTGAACTTGCGGTTTCCCGGTGCGAAGGAGTTTCAGTGGGCGTTGCAGACGGCTGAGGGCGTGCGGCGCTATGAGATCACCGGGCCGTTTGAGAGCGACGATGGCGATGTGCTGACCGGATGGGCGCTGGATGGGCGCGGCATTGTGATGAAGCCGGTGTTTGAGGTAGCGGATCATTTGCGATCTGGGGCACTGGTGCCTGTGGCTGTGGCAACGCCGCCTTTGCCGACGCAACTTTCCAGCCTGTCGCAGCATCGCCGGTTGAAAGATCCGAAGGTGAAGCTGTTCACTGATTTCATGGCGGCGCATGTGCGGGATGCGGTGCGGGCGGCGATTTTGGGGCCCGCGGGTTGAGAGGTGCGCGCGCCGCGCGGGGATATTTAAGCCAGTCTGAAAGCAAATTTTAGATAAATTTTATAGGGTTCACGTTTCGTAGGGCCAGTTGGCTTGGCTGAAGGCTCCTCCATCGACCCATAGGGTTTGGCCTGTGACGAAAGCGGCTGCGTCGGAGATCAGGAATAGCAGCGGGCCGGTGAGGTCTTGCGGGGTGCCTACGCGGCGGAGGGGCGTGACCTTTGCCCATGTGGCGTCGTAATCGGGGGCCTCGGCTGCAGTGCGGGCGGTGGCAATGGCTCCGGGTGCGATGCAATTGACGCGAATGTTGTGGGGGCCGAGTTCGACGGCGGCGATCTTGGTGAATTGCTCGATGCCGCCTTTCGAGGTGGTGTAATCGACCAGTTTTGGGAAGGCGAGTTTGTTGCAGCCGGAACCGAGGGTGATGATCGCGCCGGGTTGGCGGGCGGCGATCATGGCTTTTGCGGCGGCTTGGGTGTTGAGGAAGGTGCCGCGCAGGTTGGTGGCAATGGTGCGGTCCCAATCTTCGGGGGCGAGGTCAAGCAGGCTCGACCAGGTTTGGATGCCTGCGTTGTTTACGAGGACGGACGGGGCCGCGTTGGCCCATGCGGCGGCCTCGGCGTGGAATTGGGCGGTTTGGGCGGCGTCGCCTGCGTCACACTCCCATGCGCGGGCGCGTTGGCCGATGGCCTCGACGGCGGCGATGAGAGTTTGGGCGGATACGGTTTGGTTTAGGTGGGTGAAACCTACGTCATAGCCTGCGCTGGCGAGCGCGGTCACGAGGGCATGGCCGATGGCGGAGGGGCCTGCGGTGACGAGGGCAAGTTTGGGCATGATGGACCTTTGAGCGGTTTCAGGCACCATGCCGGAGTGCTGTGGTTAAGAAAAGAGCCTCCGGCTGGCCGGACTGAGATTCATCCGGCCTGAGTTTTCGGAAAGAGCAATGCCGAGGTTATTTGCCCCAAGTGCGGTCGAGCAGAGCAAGCCAGTTGTCGTAGCACAGCTTTTGCATCAGCGCCTCGCCATAGCCGTGGTCGAGCATAGCTTGTTGCAGGGCGGGCAGACCCGTGACGTCGCCGATGCCGTTTGGCAGGGTTGCGCCGTCGAAATCGGAGCCTAGGCCGAGGTGATCTTCGCCGAGGTTTTTCAGCAGGTGATCGAGGTGGGCGAGCACGTCTTGCCAGCCCATGTCTCCCGACTGTTTGCCATCGCGGCGTAGGAATGAGGTGGCGAAGTTGAGGCCGACCATGCCTTTGGAGTCTCGGATCATGTGGAGTTGGCGGTCGGTTAGGTTGCGGCTGCTTGGGGTGATGGCGTGGGCGTTGGAGTGGGTGGCGACGAGGGGGGCATCGCTGAGGGAGGCTATGTCGTCGAAGCCTTTCTCGTTGATGTGGCTGAGGTCAATCATGATTTTGAGATCATTGCAGGCGCGGATCAGGCGTTTTCCGGCATCTGTGAGGCCCTCTCCGGTGTCGGGGCTGCTGGGGTAAGCGAAGGGGACGCCGTTGCCGAAGATGGTGGGGCGGGACCAGACCGGGCCGAGTGAGCGCAGGCCGAGGGCGTGGAAGGCGTAGAGATTGTCGAGGTTGGCGTCGATGGCTTCGGCGCCCTCCATGTGCAGGATGCCTGCGATGGTGTTTGAGGCAAGGCAGGCGCGGATTTCGGCGGTGGTGGTGCAGAGTTTGAACTGGCCTTTGGAGCTACGCTCCATCCACAGGAATTGCCGGGCCATCGACATGGCTACGGGGAGAGCGTCGGGCTCATGGATCACGTCGCCCAGCGGGATGCTGAAGGGCGGGTTCTCCATCTGCGCCATGTAGTCGGGGGAGTCGTGGGCGGCGGGGGATGGGATGTAGATGGCGAAGAAGCCGGCCTTAAAGCCAGCTTTTTGCATCCGGGGCAGGTCTAGGTGGCCTTTGCCTTCGCCGGTGAGCCAGATCGCTTCGCGGTTTTCCGGGTGGTTGTGCAGGCGGAGCAGCAGGTCGTTGTGGCCGTCGAAGGTGGGGAACATTTTGTGAGCCTATGTTTGCTTTGCTGGCGGGCGGGGGTTTCACACCCCCGCACCCCCGTGGGATATTCAGGAGCAGGTGAAATTGGCAGGTTAGCCTTCGAGCATCCTGTCGGCGGAGGCGGCGAACAGGCTGCGGGCATAGGGTGTGGTCATTTGGGCGGTGGCGAGGGCTTCGCGGCTGAGTTCCTCGACGGCGCGGCCGTGCTGCATCACGAGGATGCGGTCGCACATGTGGTCGATTACGGCGAGGTCGTGGGAGACCATCAGGAAGGTCAGGCCGCGTTCTTGGCGCAGGCGGCTTAGCAGGTTGAGGGTTTCGGCTTGGACGCTGGCATCAAGGGCGGAGGTGGGTTCATCCAGCAACAGGATTTCGGGTTGCAGCATCAAAGCGCGGGCGATGGCGACGCGTTGGCGTTGGCCGCCTGACAGTTGGTGCGGGTAGCGGAAGCGGAAGTTGGCGGGGAGGCCGACGTCGGTGAGGGCCTTTGTGATGGCTTGGTCGGTCAGCGGCAGGCCGTGGATGGCGAGGGGTTCGGATAGGGTGCGGTCGATGGTGTGGCGGGGGTGCAGGCTCGCGTAGGGGTCTTGAAACACCATTTGCACTTTGCGCGAGAAGGCGCGGTTGTGGGTGATCGGTTTGCCGTTGATGCGGATGCTGCCGCCGGAGATCGGGGCGAGGCCGCAGATCGCGCGCAGGATGGTGGATTTGCCGGAACCGGATTCGCCGACGAGGCCGAAGGATTCTTTGGCTTTGACGCTGAGGGATACGTTTTCGACGGCGCGGACGTGGCGGCCTTGGGCGGTGAAGGTGACGGAGAGGTTTTCGATTTCTATCAGCATGTCAAAGCGCCCAACTTGCGTCGCGGTCTAGGCTTGGCAGGGGTTCGCGCGAGCCGCCGATGCGGGGGAGGCAGTTCAGCAAGCCTTGGGTATAGGGGTGTTTGGCGTGCATCAGGTCTTTCGCGGCCAGTTCCTCGACGACTTTGCCTTTGTACATAACCAACACACGGTCGCAGAAGCGGGCGACGAGGCGGAGGTCGTGGGAGATGAAGATCAGACCCATGCCGCGGGTTTTCACAAGGTTGTCGAGGATCGACAGGACTTCGGCTTGGACGGTGACATCGAGGGCAGAGGTGGGTTCATCGGCGATCAGCAGGTCGGGGTTCGGGATCAGCATCATCGCGATCATCACGCGCTGGCCCATGCCTCCGGAAAGTTCGTGCGGGTAAGCCTCCATCACGCGTTGAGGGTCGCGGATTTGCACGGCGTTCAGCGCGTCGATGGCTTTGGCGATGGCGTCGGCTTTGGAGACTTTATCGCGTTGGCGCAGGCCCTCGGTTAATTGCGCGCCGACTTTCATTACAGGGTTAAGCGAATATTTAGGGTCTTGCATCACCATGGCGATACGGGGGCCACGAAGGCTGCGCATTTGGGACTCAGAAGCGCGCAGGAGATCAATACCGTCGAAAGTCATCTCATCGGCTTCGATCTTGCCGGGGGGGCGGATCAGGCGGAGGACGGAGCGGCCTGTCATGGTTTTGCCGGAACCGGATTCGCCTACGATGCCGAGGCGCTCGCGGTCAAGGGTGAACGAGACGCCGCGCACGGCTTCAACCCGGCCTGCTTCGGTGTCGAAGGTGACGCGGAGGTTTTTGACAGAAAGGAGGCTCATTTGCTGGCGCTTTTTGGATCGAGAACATCGCGGAGGCCGTCACCTAACAGGTTGAAGCCAAGGCTGACGATGAAGATGGCGAGGCCGGGCATGGTGGCGACCCACCATTGTTCAAACAGGAACTTGCGGCCTGCGGAGATCATCAAGCCCCATTCTGGCAACGGGGGTTGCACGCCAAGGCCAAGGAAGCCGAGGCCAGCGGCGGTGAGGATGACGCCTGCCATATCGAGGGTGACGCGGATAATCACTGAAGGCAGGCACATTGGGATGACATGGCCCCAGATGATGCGGATGGGGCCAGCACCTTGCAGTTTGACGGCGGCGATATAGTCGGAGTTGCGGACAGTCAGCGTTTCTGCGCGGGAGACGCGGGCGTAAGGCGGCCATGAGGTGAGCGCGATGGCGAGGACGGCGTTTTCCATGCCGGGGCCGAGGACTGCGACGAGGGCTAGGGCTAGGATCAGTTTCGGGAAGGCGAGGAAAATATCGGTGATCCGCATCAGGATGGTATCAACCCAGCCGCCGAAATAGCCCGCGACGGTGCCGATGATTAACCCTACGACGGGGGCGGTGAGGATCACGAGGAGGACGATATAGAGGGTGATGCGGCTGCCGTAGAGGATACGGGACAGGATATCACGGCCGAAATCATCGGTCCCGAGGATGTTGCCAGCGGTACCGGGGGGCAGCAGGCGGCGGCCGAGTTCTTGAGTGATCGGGTCATGCGGGGCGAGGAGTGGCGCGAAGATGGCGACGAAGATCAGGACGGCGGTGATCATCAGGCCGATCATCGCGAGGGGGTTGCGGCGGAGGCGGAGCCAGCTGAGGTAGCTTTGACCCAAGCGCGACTGCATCCGCGAGGCGGGATTCGGGTCGCGCAGCCATGTGGTGAGTGTGCTCATACCCGCGCCCTCGGATCGACGAGGCGGTAGAGCAGGTCTGACAGCATGTTGAGCCCGATATAGGCGATGCCGACGACGACAGTTCCGCCCAGAACGGCGGGCATATCGGCGACCATTAGGGCGTCGGTGATATAAGAGCCCAAGCCCGGCCATGCGAAGATTGTCTCAGTCAGGACAGCGCCTTCGAGCAGGTAGGCGTAGGAAAGGGCGATCACGGTGATCAGCGGCACCATGACGTTTTTCAAAGCGTGAACCCAGATCACCCGGCGTTCGGGCATACCTTTGACGCGGGCGGTGGTGATGTATTCTTGACCCAACTCGTTCATCATAAAGCTGCGGGTCATTCTGCTGATATAAGCCATTGAAATATAGGCGAGAATCCCGGCGGGCAGAATGATGTGAGAAAACGCGTTGGCGAACATATCCCAGCGGTTGTTCAGCGCGGTGTCGAGCAGGATCATGCCAGTGTATTGGGTCAGCTCAAAATCGAGCGACATTTGATAGCCTGCATCAAGCCTACCGGGGCCGCCGACCCAGCCGAGTTGGCCGTAAAATAGCAGCAAGCCCATCAGGCCAAGCCAGAATACTGGCATCGAATAGCCCATAAGGCCGATCAGGCGGGTGGATTGGTCGAAGAAACTGCCGGGTTTGGTGGCGGCGATGACTCCGGCAGGGACGCCGAGCAAGACGCCGAGGATGGTGGCGAGGGTGGCGAGTTCCAGCGTGGCGGGGAAGCGTTGAGCCACCTCTTGCAGCACAGGTTCCCGGGTGCGAATCGAGGTGCCAAGATCGCCTTGCATGGTGTTGCTGACATAGATGCCGAACTGCTTCCAGAGGGGCTCGTTCAGACCCAATCGCTCTCGGGTTTGTTCTATTTGGGACTCTGTCGCGCGCTCGCCCAAGATCGACAGGACCGGATCTATCGGAATCACGTTGGAGATGAAAAACGTCACCATCAACAGGCCGAGAAATGTGACAAACAGCGTGACAACCGTGGCGCCGATTTGGCGCAGCAACGGCATCAGTCGAGAGTGCGGAGCGGGTGTGCTGGTCATAAAAAAACGGGCGGCCCCTGACGAGGCCGCCCAATGCCTTACTTGGTCGCGAGCCAATAGGTGGCACCAAGGTCAACTGCGCCACCAGTAATGAAGTTCTTGACGTTCGAGCGCACTCCGGTTTGGCGGGCCTGCTGGAACATCACGATGAACGGTGCGGTTTCGCGGAATTTCTTCTGCAAAGAGGCATACATTTCAACGCGTTTGGCGGGATCTTGCTCTAAAGCGGCGGCTCTAGACTCCGCAGTCATTTCGCCCGGATCGTAAGCGTTGCGCCACGCCAGATAGCCGGTGTTGTTGGCAGCATCCGAGTTGTCGGGGTTCTCGGCGAAGGTCGATGAGTTGGTGTTCGGATCGGGATAATCCGGCCCCCAAGTTTGCAGCGTCGCGTCGTGCTGACGGGCGCGGTATTCTTTCAGCTGTTCAGCACCTTCGCCGACGTTCAGATCAACCTTGATGCCGACTTGGCCGAAGGTGTTCTGGATCGACTGCGCCACATCCATCCGGTCAGCCGCATTGCGCACCGACAGGGTCATGCTCGGGTCTTTGATGCCGGATTCAGCGAGCAGCGCCTTGGCTTTCTCAACATCGAGCGAATAGGGATTATCGTCTAGCGCGCCGAGATAGCCCGACGGCAGGAAGTTTTGGTGAACAACTGCGGCACCCTTCATAAAGGTGTCAGCCATACCGTTGTAATCCACCGCCCAGCGCATCGCGTCCAGGAACTTGGCGTTCTTGTAGTTCTCATTCTTCTGGTTGAACGAGAGGTAATAAATCTGGCCGCCAACGTCTTCTTGAATGGCCACATCAGCGTTGCCGGTCAGACCCGCAACATCAGACGGGGTCAGGGTGCGGGCGATGTCGATATCGCCTTTTTCAAGTTGCAGACGCTCGGTTGCGGCTTCTGGCACATGGGTCACGAAAACCTTCGCCATCTTGGCATCGCCGCGCCAATAGCCGGGACGCATCTCCAAAACATAGCCTTCGTTCGGCTTGAAGGATTTCAGCGTGTAAGCGCCAGTGCCTGCCGAATGGGTTTTAAGGTATTCGTTGCCGAGATCGCTGACGCCATCGGTGACGACTTCGTTGGCTTTGACAACATCAGCATCAATGATTGAGGCCACGCCAGCGGTCAGGCAGTTATAGAGGAACGTCGGCGCGTAGGGTTTATCAACCTTGATGGTCAGCGTGTCGCCCGCACCAGTGATCATCGCATCGACGGTTTCAGCCGTCCAACCAAACTGGTTCAAGATGAACGCCGGGGTTTTGTTCAGCTTAACAGCACGTTGCAGCGAATAAGCGGCGGTCTCTGCCGTCACCGGATTGCCGGAGGAGAAGGTCAGGCCCGCCTTCATCTTGAAGGTATAGGTTAGGCCATCTTCGGCGACAGACCAACTTTCGGCCAGACCGGGGATGAGTTTCAGCGTGGTTGGGTCAAGCTCTACCAAGCCGTCATAGGTATTGTTGACCACGTCGAGGCCAGAGAATTCGTAAGCCTCATGCGGGTCAAGGCTGACGATATCGTCGATGGCACCCGCAAGAACCAGCGTATCCGCCGGGGTTGCAGCCATAAGCGCAGCAGGTGCTGTGCCCAGCATAAGGGCCGCGATAGCAACAGCGCCCACGCGGCGCAGCGTCGGTTCAAGTAGCATGGGTAACTCCCTGGTTTTTTTTCATTGTCGTTTACGCATTCGCCCCGAGTCTGGGGCTTCCTTGACCGATTGGGCAACTTCTGCCCGGCCTTGTCAACAGGCGGGATTTGCGTTGAATTGGGCATAGCGGGCACAATGACAGCAAGGCAGGATAAAATGTCAGGGTTTTCGATCTTCGACGGGCACAATGATCTGTTGTCCAGCCTGTGGGCAGAAAAATCCTTTGATGGCGCTGGTTTTTTCGGCGGCCGCGCCGGGCATCTCGATTTGGAAAGGTGCCGTAAGGGTGGCTTTGCGGGTGGTTTCTTCGCGGTTTGGGTGGGTGGAGAGCCGGGAACCGGGCCGGATCCGATGGCGACCTACCGCGAATTTTCCGCGATTGACCCTGTGCGAGCCGAGCGTCAGACCCTGGAGCAGATCGCGATTTTGTTGCGAATGCAGGCGGCGCGGCCTGATGCGATAAGGCTGTGTCGCTCGGTTGCCGAGATTGCGGCTGCTCAAGAGGTCGGCGCGATTGCGGCGATCCTGCATATTGAAGGCTGCGAGGGGATTGCCGAAAATTTGGACGCCTTGCACGTTTTCTACGCGGCGGGTTTGCGGTCGTTGGGCCCGGTATGGAGTCGCCCGAACATTTTCGGCCACGGCGTGCCGTTCAACTTTCCAGCCAGCCCGGACACCGGACCGGGTCTGACAGAGGCCGGAGTGCGGCTGATGCGGGAATGTGAGGCGCTCGGCGTATTGCTGGACCTTAGCCATCTGAACGAGGCCGGGTTCTGGGATGTCGCGCGTATTTCCGGCAAACCGCTGGTCGCCACCCATTCCGCCGCTCATGCGGTGACGGCGGCGACGCGCAATCTGACCGACAAGCAGTTGGCGGCGATCAGGGCCAGCGGCGGGTTGGTGGGGTTGAACTTTGGCTGTCAGTTCCTGCGGTTGGATGGGGTGAAAGATCCCAGCACCGGGCCGGAAGACATGCTGCGCCACCTTGATCACCTGCTGGCACATCTGGGCGAAGATGGCGTGGCGTTGGGGTCGGATTTCGACGGCGCGATGATGCCGAATTTCGTCACCGACGCGAGTGGGTTGCCGAAGCTGACGGCGGCGCTTGCGGCCCATTATGGCGAGACGCTGACGGAAAAGCTGTGTTGGGGGAATTGGCAAGGCGTGCTGGCGCGGGTGATTGGATAGCCTGTCGTGCTTGGAGAGAGGGCGGCCTGTACAGCGCACCGCACCTGATGCCAGTCTGGATGGGCAACGCTGAGGCCCCGGATCAAGTCCGGGGCGGCGTGACGAGGGGATTAACGCCTCGTGATGTCTTCTGTCATGTCCCAGATCAATCGACCGATCTGCGGGAAGGCTTGGGGATGCGTTTGCGCCATGCCCTGCCCTTGCGTGGTTAGTACGATGATCAAAGGCTTACGGCTCTCTGCCTGCAAGCGGATCATATCGTGCTTATACCAACTGGTGTTGGCATCGCCCGTCCACAGATTATGCCCCGACTTCGACCAAATCTGCACGCCATCGGGCAAATCGCCGCCGAGATATTCCGACAATTGATAGGCCGGGTTGGTGGCGTCTTCGCTGGCCTTATCGCGCCGCAAGATCGCCTGCGCGCGGGCTTTTGACGGCGGCGATAGCGGCAGGGTGCCGTCAAACAGCTCCCACATAACCCGAGCGGCGGCGAGTGGCGTCAGGCGGTTCAGATGCGCGCCATTCACGCCTGCGAATTGCGCCTCGCGGCCATAGCGGGTGTCATCCATCAGCTTTTGCGCAATGGTGCAGCCTTGCCATTCATCCCAGCCCAACGCCCAGAAAAAGCGGTTGAGGCGTTCGCGTTTGTTGACCCAATCGAGATACTCCGCGCCATGCAGCAGCGTGTCGCCAGTGGTGCCAGTGATCAGGTCGATGGCGTAATTGGTCGCGCCGTTCGACGACCAGCGGATCATGTCGCGCAGGGCCCGATCCATCTCGCCATGCCGGGCGATGCGGGCGTCTTCCAGCAAAGCGAGGGCATGGATCAGATGGAAGGTTTTCACCAAGGAGCAGGGGTAAACCGGGATATCGCCGCGATGGGCAAAACCCTCGGGACCAGTCGCACCGGAGGTTAGCAGCACAAGGCCGAAGCTGTCCGCCTGAAGTCCCTCAGCGCCAAGCAGGCCGATCAGCGCCGAGATGATGCTGGTACAAAGCTCGGCCCAATCCGGGGTTTCGGTGAAGAACATGGCAAGGCTCCTGTTTTCGGCGCAGCTTAGGTGGCGGTTGGCAGAAAGAAAGCCTGCTGTCGCGGTGCAGTGTGACTTGATCTTGCCGCCTGTGATCGGTTAGCCACAGCGCATGATCCGCTTTGCCCGCCAATTTGCCCAGAATGTGATGACCCTGCTGTTGGCGGTGGCCTTGGTGACGTTGGGCTTTGGGCACCGCATGGCGCTGCAAGATCCGGTTGATCTGAGCGCCTATGCGATGCCGGATGGCACCATGCCAGAGCTGTGCCATGACGGCGGTGTGTCCGATCACGGCATGAAAGATCAAGCGCCCTGCCCGGCTTGCCGTATTGTCGCGGCGCTTGAATTGCCCGCGATCGTCAGCCTGCCGCCGGTTGAGTTGACCGCAGTTGCGGTGGTTTGGCCCGCTGTTGCGCTGGCCGATATGACCGAGCATCCGCCGCGTGCGCCGCCTGCGCGCGGGCCGCCTGCTATCCTGATCTAAGCGCAATTTTCGGGCCTAAGCGCCCGTTTTCTTCAGCTTTATCTGGAATGCACCCATGTCTTCAACGACGACAACCCCACCTGCGGGCATCAATAAACTCTACTTCGCGGTCTGGCGCTGGCACTTTTATGCGGGGCTTTATGTGCTCCCGTTCCTGATCATGCTGGCGGTCACTGGCATCGTCATGGTCTGGTTCACCGCGATTGCGCCGGAGTATGGTGAGCGGTTGGCGGTTACGCCGCAAACGCAGAGCCTCGGTATCACCGATCAGGCGAGTGCTGCACTGGCGACCCATCCTGCGGGCAAGATCGGCCAATACATTGCGCCGCATGACGCCCAAACTCCGGCGATCTTCCGGGTGGATTTGGCCGACGGCCAGCGGATGATCGCAGTGGACCCCTATTCAGGCGCGGTGCTGCGCGACACTCAGAACGGTGCGACGTGGTATACGCTGGCGAATGAGGTGCATGGCACGCTGCTGATCGGCACGCTGGGGGATCGGCTGGTCGAGATTGCGGCCTCGCTGGGGCTGTTGTTGGTGATTACCGGGCTTTATCTGGTCTGGCCGCGCAATGGGTCGGGGCTACGCGCGCTGTTGCTGCCGGATCTACGCACCAAGGGTCGGGCTTGGTGGAAAGCAATGCATAGCGTCATGGGGTTCTGGATCTCGCTGGGGCTGGTATTTTTTCTGATCTCGGGTCTGGCTTGGAGCGGGATTTGGGGCGAGAAATATGTGCAGGCTTGGGCGACATTTCCGGCGGCGAAGTGGGACAACGTGCCTTTGTCGGACAAGCGCCACAAAGACATGAATATGACTGCTGACGATACGGTGCCGTGGGGGTTGGAGCAAACTCCGATGCCGATGTCAGGGTCGGATATGGGCGTGACGGGCCTGCCGATGGGGGTTCCGGTTTCGCTGGAGAATATCGTGGCATTGGGGCGGGCGATTGGGTTTCAGGGCCGGTTTCAAGTTGCGCTCCCAGCGGATGAGGCTGGGGTTTGGACGCTTAGCCAAGATTCCAACAGCTATGACGGGCCAGACCCGACCGCTGACCGCACAGTGCATATTGACCAATTCACCGGCAAGATTTTGGCGCAGGTCGGTTTTGCCGATTACGGACTGGCGGCGAAGTCGATGGCGGTTGGCATCGCATTGCATGAGGGTCAGCTGGGGCTGTGGAATGTTGTGCTGAACATCGGTTTCTGCCTGATCGTGGTGTTTGTTTGCGTCAGTGGCGTGGTGATGTGGTGGAAGCGGCGGCCTTCGGGTGCGTTTCGACTGGCCGCGCCGCCGATGCCCATAGGGGTGCCTTTGCGCGGCATCGCGGTGATTGCGCTGCTGTTGGGCGTGGCGTTTCCGATGCTCGGTCTGACGCTGATTGCGGTGCTGCTGCTGGACTTTTTGGTGTTGCAGAACGTGCCTGCGATGAAGCGGGCTTTCAGTTGAGCGACCGGTCGCGGCGGGGGGTTCCTGCCATGAGCTGACGCTGGCAAAGGCTTTGGCTTCATGGCAGGGTGGCCTTGCGAGGGAGCCGTCCATGCCGAAAATCATCATTTGCTGCGCGATCACCGGGTCGGTTCATACGCCGTTTAAGGCTCGCTTTAAGGTCGGGCTGGCAAGTCGGCGCGAGGTGGTATTTTGATCTCATATCGGCGGGCGGTGGCGAGCGATGTGGCGTTGATCCACGCGATGCTGTCCGAGATGGCAGAGGCCGAGGATGGCGTGATCGGCGGCGGCACTGATGGGTTGTTGCAGCACGGCTTTGGGCCAGAGCCTAAGTTTCGCGTGGTGCTGGCGGAAGAACACGGTGTGGCGCTGGGGTTTTGTCTGTTTCTGCCGGAGTATTCGAGCTGGCGCGGCGCCATGGGCCTGTTTGTGCAAGACATTTACCTGCGGCACGCGGCGCGCGGTAAGGGGATGGGGCGCGGGCTATTGGCCGCAGCGCTGACTGAGTCGCAAGATTGGCAGCCCAGCTTCTTAGCCTTAATGGTGAAGCGCAGCAATGTTATGGCGGTTGGGTTTTATGAGACCTTGGGCTTTGTTCTGCGGGACGCATCCGATCCATTCATACTAGAGGGAGCGGGCTTCAGCGCCCTGATGCAACCATGATTGCGGTTTTTAACGACGCGGAGCGGGCGCATGATCCGCAGTTTGGGGTGCGAATAGCTTGGTGCTGGCAATGGGGTCGGACGCATTGGAAGGCGACGCTTTGCGGGCTTGACCGTGACCACGCCGGGGTTTGCGGCGATCGGGCGGTGGAAGCGGTCTTGCGGGCTTGGTAAGCTGTATCGGCGGAAAAGTTGAAGCCTCGGGCGGGGATATTAAAGCCGAGAGGATGACCGAAGGGCCGCGTTCAGGCGGGGATTTCGGTGACTGTTCGATCCGGACCTAACGCATAAAATGCGTCTTGCGGCACTGGCAGCGTGTAGCTTTCCGCCTCGGTCAGCCCAGCCCATTGCGCGCGAATGACCCGGCCAACGACGGCATGAGCCACGATGATTTTGACCGGCGCTGGATCGGATTTGATCTCAGCCATAGCGGCCATCAGACGGGTCGCGAAGGTGGCGTAGTTTTCGCCGTCGGGTGAGTGAAACCACCAAGCCTCGGCTGGAACTGAAAGCCGCAGGACGGGGTGAGCGGCGTCGATATCGGCGTCAGTTTTGCCATCCCAAGACCCCATGCCGATCTCTTTCAGACGCGGATCAAGCGTGATGGCTGGGTTGCCGAGTTCCGCAGCGATCAGTCGTGCCGAATGCTGGGCACGGCCTAAGGGGCTGGCAACGATGCGAAAATCCGGCAGCTTCATCGCAGCAAGGCGGCGGCCCATCGCGGTCGCCTGAGCTTGGCCCAACGGGGTGAGGTTGCTGTCAACCTGACCCTGACGACGGCCGACGGCGTTGAATTCGGTTTGACCATGACGGCAAAGATAGATCACGCCAATTCACCTTGCCGAATGTTGCGTAAGGACTGCTCGCCGCAGCGAGCGATGAAAAAGTATTTCAGCACCGCGCCATCCGTGCAGCAATATCGAGCATACGGTTGGAAAAACCCCATTCGTTGTCATACCAACCAAACACCCGCAGCATACCACCTTTGGTCACGCGGGTCTCTGGCAGCGCCATTACAATGCTTTCAGGACGGGCCCGCAGATCGGTGGAGACGAGGGCTTTCATCGTCGCGCCAATGACGCCACCTGCGGCAGACAGCGCAGCATTCACCTCGGACACCGTGGTCGCGCGTTCGGTCATCACGGCGAGATCGACCGCAGATACCGATGCTGTCGGCACGCGCACAGCAGAGCCTTCGATCCGTCCGGCGATCTGCGGCAGCACCTGGTCCAAAAGCCGTTGTGCCGAAGTGGTCGTCGGCACCATCGACAAAGCAGCGGCACGCGAACGGGCGAAATCGGCGGCAGGGGCATCTACCGTCGGCTGACTGCCGGTATAACAGTGAATCGTCGTCATCGAACCGGTGACAACGCCCCAATTCTCGTGGATCAGCCGCGCCAACGGAGCCAACGCATTGGTGGTGCAAGAGGCGTTTGAGACGATTTGCTGCGTCGTCAGTTCTGCGTCATTCGCACCGAGAACAACAGTCAGATCGGCGGCTTTGGCAGGGCCGGATATCAGCACCTTGCGGGCACCGCCTCGCAGGCCACGCGTCGCCATTTCACGCGCATCGGCGCGGCCGGTGCATTCCAGCACCACGTCTACGCCCTTCAGCGCCAGACTGGAAATATCGGGCGTGCGGTGCAAAACGATTGCGTGACCGTCAATCAGCAAAGCGCCGCCTTCGAGGCTGACACGCCCCGGCCACGGGCCAAAAACCGAGTCAAACTCGAACAGATAGGCGCACATCTCGGGAGTGGCGATGTCGTTTATGCCAGTGATCGTAACCCCGGGCACAGCACCTTTCAAAGCCGCGCGTAGCACCGAGCGGCCAATACGACCGAAGCCGTTGATGAACAGGTTCATGCGCTTGCCCCTTCTGACGATTGGGCCAAGTCAGATCACGGGAGCCGGTGCCGTTCAATGGGTACGGCAGAGTTTTGATCAAATAAACGGCGCTAGTTTGGGCGGACCGGTTTTGGGGACCTGCGGCTTTGCTCAAGCCTTGCTTATTGCGGAACTGCGCCGCCGATGGCTTCGGTGATTTGGTCAGCGGCGGCGCGGACAAGGCTGCCAAAACGCGTCGCATCAGACAGCCCCATACGGAAGCTTGGGCCCGCAATTCCGATCGCTGCAACGGGCTCACTGAAGGCGTTGAAAATCGGCGCCGCGACACCCCGCATGCCTTCAGCGCGCTCTTGATCGTCGATGGCAAAGCCGCGGCTGCGGCTGCGGGAAAGGTCACGCTCGAGGCTTTCAATGCTGGAAAGCGAAAGCGTGGTGGCGCGAGCAAGTCCCTTGCGTTTGAGGATTTCGGCGGTTTTTCTCTCGGGATACCAAGCCAGCAGGGCTTTGCCAGGGGCACAAAGATGCATCAGGCCCGTGGTGCCGGGTGGAAAAAACGCGCGTAAGTCGGCGGTGGTTTCGACCTGCGCTAAAAACAGCACTTCTCCGGCGGCTTCAATGCCGAGGCTGACGGTTTCTCCGGTGGCAACCATCAGCGACTCCATCGGCGCACGGGCGCGTTCGGTGACTTTGGTGCGCTTAAGGAAGGCTGATGCAGCGCGAAAGGTACCGGGGCCGATGTGCCAAACTTGCCCGGGGTCTTCGAGCTCTACCATGCCGTGACGTTGCAAAGTGACGAGCGCGCGAAAAACGGTCGCGACAGGCAGCGCGCTTTGTTCGGTCAACTCAGACAGCGTCAGGCCAGCACTGTCCGCCAGCAGTTTCAACAATCCCAGTGCGCGGTCGAGAGCTTGTACCGTATTCTGCTCGGTCTTGTCCGTGGTTGACTTCGGGCGGCCGCGCAGACGGGGAGGGTTGGACATGGGCTGAGACCTTTAGGCAGCACCGCGACGGCGCAATTCGACAGGATGCAGACGCAGCGTAGCACGAATCAGGCTGGGCGAAAAAAACTTTCGGGGGGACGCGCGGAAGGTGGCCAAGCTGCCGGATTTAGGCGACGTTGAGCGGATATATGCAGGAGACGGCGGATGGATTTCAGCGGGTTTGAGGTAGGTTACGACATCCCGGCGCTGCCCGGTATGACCGAGGCCGAGGTGCAAACGCCTTGCTTGGTGCTCGATCTTGACGCTTTGGAGCGCAATATCGTCAAGATGGGCGACGCGGCGCGGGCTATGGGGGTGCGTCACCGGGTGCACGGCAAGATGCACAAATCAGTGGATGTGGCGCTGTTGCAGGCCCGGTTGGGCGGGTCTTGCGGAGTGTGTTGCCAGAAAGTGTCTGAAGCCGAGGCGTTCGTGCGCGGCGGGGTGATGGACATTTTGGTGTCCAATCAGGTGACGGACCTTGCGAAGATAGACCGCCTGGCGCGGCTGGTACTGCGGGGCGCGCGGGTGATTGTTTGCGTTGATGATGCGGGCAATGTGGCGGATCTATCAGCTGCGGCGGTGCGGCACGGCGTTGTTGTGGAATGTCTGGTTGAGATGGATGTGGGTGCGGGACGGTGTGGGGTGCAGGGCGCGCAGGCGGTGGTTGGGCTGGCGCAGGCAATTGCGGGCACCGATGGGCTGCGGTTTTCGGGCGTGCAGGCGTATCAGGGTTCGATGCAGCACATGACTTCGTTTGCCGACCGCAAGGCCGCGACAGAGGTTGCGGTGGCAAAGGTTCGCGTGGCTGTGGCGGCGCTGCGCGGTGTTGGGCTGGAGTGCGATATTATCGGCGGGGCGGGTACGGGAAGTTGGCCGTTAGAAGCGGGCTCGGGGGTTTATAATGAACTTCAGTGCGGCTCTTATGCGTTCATGGACGCTGATTACGGTCGGGTGTTGGATCAGGATGGGCGGCGGTTTGATGCTGGTGTCTGGGAAAACGCGCTGTTTGTGCTGACCTCGGTGATCAGTCATGTGCGGCCGAATTGGGCGGTTTGCGATGCGGGGTTGAAGGCTCTGGCGGTGGATTCGGGGCTGCCGGTGGTGTTCGGGCGTGAGGGGCTGGAATACTTGCGCTGCTCAGACGAGCATGGTGAGATCAGCGATCCTGCCGGTGCCCTGAAGATCAACGATAAGCTGCGCTTGGTGCCTGGGCATTGCGATCCGACCTGCAATTTACATGATTGGTATGTTGGGGTCAGGGCTGGCCGGGTTGAGGTGGTCTGGCCGATTTCGGCGCGTGGCAAGGTATTTTGAAGCAGTGCCACGCGTGGACAGGGCCTCGTTCTATATAGATCAGTGGGTTAGCATGGCCCTGTTAAGCGTCTGTTAAGCTTTGACACAACGCCTAAAAAAAAACGCCTGGGCAAAAACCCAGGCGTTTAGACTTAGCGCAACTACCCCGAAGGGCAGAAACGATTATTCAGTGGTCGTGGTCGAGGACGAGTCATCGTCGTCGTTCGACAGAACTGCTGCAGCAACAAGCACGCCGCCACCGATAACAGCCCAAAGCGGCAGAGCCGACGAGGAAGTGTTTTCTTCGACGACAACAGGTGCCACTTCGACGATTGGCTCAACCAGGCCACCAGCGAAGGCAGAGGTCGAAGCCAGAACGAGCGAGGAAGCAACAACGAAGGAAGCGATCTTATTCATGTAAATTCTCCGATTACAGCATGATGTGATTTATCATATAGATGTGAACATTAAAAGAAAAGTCTGCCTCAAGTAAATTCATTTAGCTTTTCGTTCAACCGCGACATATCCGACACCCTGTGACACCCATTGCCGCGATTTGCTTATAGAATCGGCAGAATCAAACCAAAATTGATTGCGAATGGAACCAATATCGGCGGTGCAATCTTCGGTAACATGACCAGCATCGGCAGGATCGCGCGCAACCGTGCAAGCATAGCGATGCCTGAACATGGTGTCTGTTCCGTCCATATCATAATAGCTGCGCTGATGTGGAGCGCCTGCGCGCAAAGTCGCCACGCTGGGTGCCTCTGCTGACATCAGATCGCGGCCAAAACCGCGCGTGCCGATCAAGATTCCATTGCGCAAGAACGCTTGCGAACCGTCCTTTGAGGCGTAGATCGTCACCCCGTCGCGGACCTGCAGTTGTGACATCGGAAACTTTATCCCGAGCGACACCATGGTCATCCAGATTTGCGGAGCGTCCTTGCCGGGTTTGACCATTGGCGCTGTGGCGGCGTTGGTGCCCATGACGGTTCCGACGGTTTTTTGCACTATCGGTGTGGCACAGCCAGCGAGCGTCAGACACGCGGCGAAAAGAACGGGCATTCTGCGGCGCAAGGTCATCTCCAGAACCGCCCCCAGGCGGCATCAAGGTCGGATTTCTGGTATTTTCGCACGGTTTCATACAGCCGACCATCCACATCGAGCCGTGCGCCACCGTCGCGCAGCAATGGTCGTATCGTCAACTTGCCAGATTTTTGCGTGGCTTGGCCGGTCAGGAACGAAAGTGGCAGTTCGACGCGGAGACCCTTGTCAAAAGAGCCTTCGCCAAAAGTATCAAACGGCACATCGGTCAAGGTTGCGAACGCGCCTACCTTGATTCCATTGGCAAACTCGCGGTCCAGTGCCAAAGTAGCACCGTAATCGCCGGCAAGGTATCGGCCCATATCAAGCCGCGCGTGATAACCGCCGGCAAAGCTGTAGTAGCCCGAGACATGGCCAGTCACGACGTTGTAGTCCTGAAAGCCAAACAGCTGATTAAAGTCGCGCTGTTGGACGTAATTGATCTCTGCGCCAATCGCATAGGGTTTGTCGGTCTTCTGCCACAACAACTCGGCCGAGACGCCGCCGTACATCCGTTCAAGATAGCCGACGGTAAGGCGGCTATAAAGCTCGGGGCCGGGTTTGGCATACCAAGCCAAGGTCAGCTTTTGAATCGCCGGATCACCCTCGGTCGCGTAAATGTCGGCGTTGCTGCGGACGGGCCGCAGTTCGGTGTTGGAGTCGAAGCTGCCCTTCTCAATCCCCGAAACAATTTTCTTGGTGATTGCGGTGGAAAGAATCAGGCCCGGCGCGATGTCATAAGTTGCGGTAAGGCGCAGACCAAGGTCAATCTGAACCGGCTTACCGGGGTCGAACAAACTGCTCGAGGCATAGGGCGCTATGCCCCATTTGAAGCGCGGATAAAGCCCGTCAGAGCGAATGGAACCCGGCGGCAGCGCGGCGGCTGCGGGCAGGAATTGAGTGCGTTGCTCCATGGCGACATCTTGGCCGGGGGCAAACTCAAGCGCCTCCAGGTCGGCCCGTTTGATCACCACCGTCGATAGCGGCACGCCTTGCGCCATTGGCACGATCTCAAACGTTTGCACCGAAGCGGGCATGGTGGCTGCAAGCGCGCGTGCGGTGCGGCCAATGGCTTGCGGCGCATTGTCGAGCGTGGTGTTGCGGATGCGCAGATGCACACGGCTTGGCGAAATGGCGATGGTTTCGATGGTGATACCGTCGCGCGTCAGGATAGCTTGGGTCTGGTCACGCATCGCGGTCTGGCTGCCGCGGTCATTGACCCAGTTTGGATCCCAACTTTTGGCAGCGGCGCGCGTCGTTACGGGCAATGGGCCGGGGCCAACACTGCCGCCGCGCGGACTTTTCTTCGGGTCGAGCACGAATTGCGCCGCGAATCCGATTTTCGAGCCATAAAGCGAATACAAACCGAGACGCACAGTATTGCCGAGATTGTATTCCACGCCAAAGTTAAACGGGCTGTTGCGGTCGAAGGTGCTGCGCTTGGTGGCTTCTTCAACATAATCGTCCGAAGAATATTCGGCCTTGAGCGACCATTGCTTGTTCAGCTGCCATTCGACGCCCGCGAAGGGGGCTACGTCACCGCGAAACCACTGACCCGAGCGTGGCTTGCCGCCAAGGCCGAAATCAACTTTTGGACGATCCCCGAATGGCGCACCGATTGAGCCATACGTGCCATAGCGGCCCCAACCCAAACCAGCGGTGACCTTAACGCGATCGCCAAAAGTCTTGGTGGCCGCGATATATTCGCCGGCGAAGATGCCGGTGCCGATGATATCTTGCAACCCAACCGTGATCGCCGGGACATAGCGACCCTCACGCGTCACCTGAAAGCGCAAATCGAAGCTGCGGTCGTAATAGGTGGTGATGTCATTGGGATTGGCCTTGGTGTACCAATCCTTGACCGACGCATACCGAAAGCTACCCGACAGACGCGGCGTGATCTGAAACGTCAACGTGTTGCGGCCGATTGGGCCGAACTGGGATTTCACAAAAGACAGCGTGCCGTCGCTTTGCTGATCGCCCGATGGCATGTCGATCAGGCCAGTGACACCCGCAAACGACAGACTTGGGCGCATCTCGGATTGCGCAGGCAAGGCCGCAAAACCGCAGAGCGCGCACAAAAATAGCGATTTCGATCGATTCATGCCCGTAAACCCTGCCTAGTTGCGCTGAGTTGCCCAGCGCCTTGTGGTATTCTTAAACGAAAACTGAAATCACCGCCACCGATCCTGCGCAGAAATCGACAAACTATGGTGGCGGCAGTAAGGTTTTTGCAGATCCGGTTTTGTACGCGCAGTGATGAATAATATTGCGCAGATGGGGTCTCGGCGGGCTGAAGCGCAAACAACCCCGGTCAGCCGTGCACCAAAATCAGTCGGCGCGGGTCCGAACCGACTTTCTCGGGCACATCTTGAGTGGTGTCATCCTCACTCCAGAATTGATCGACGATTTCGCCTGGTGGCTGGTAGGCGGTTTGCTGCTCAATCATAATCTTGCGGATGCGTTCGATATCATTGCGGTCGCAGGCGATGGCGAGTTGGTCGAGGGCGGCGAAAAGCTCGTCCAGCGGCTGACGGCTTTCGGTGGCCGACATGATCCGGGGATGGCTGGTGGATTTCGGGTCATTGCCGATCAGCAGTTCCTCGTGCAGCTTCTCGCCGGGGCGCAGCTGGGTGAACACAATGCCAATCTCACCCTCTTCGGGCTTTTCAACGGAAGGATCGGTAAAGATGACAGGCTTGAGCCCATGCAAACGCGCCATTTTTGCAGCGAGTTCCGTGATCAGAACCGGGTCGCCCATGTCGAGCACAAAGACTTCGCCACCCTGCGCCATGGCACCGGCTTGGATAACAAGCTGGGCGGCTTCGGGGATCGTCATAAAGTAACGGGTGATTTCGGGATGGGTCACGGTCATCGGGCCGCCCGCCTCTATCTGGCGGCGAAACAGCGGAATCACCGAGCCTGACGAGCCGAGCACATTGCCAAAGCGCACCATCGAAATCGTCGTGCCATTGTTGCGCGGCGCATCGGCCAGCGCCTGACAGACCAGTTCGGCCAAGCGTTTCGACGCGCCCATGATGTTGGTGGGACGCACCGATTTGTCGGACGAGATCAGAATGAATGACTTCACTCCGGCGGCGATTGACGCCTCGGCCAAAGTCGCGGTGCCGAATACGATGTTGCGCACACCCTCGGCAATATTGTGTTCGACCAGCGGCACATGCTTGTAGGCAGCGGCATGGTAGACGGTTTCGACCTGAAAATGCCGCAGCGTGCGATCAACCAGACGTGCCGACTTAATGCAGCCCAATACCGCAGAGATCGCAGCAGCAGAGCGCAGCGTGGCCTTGAGGTCGGTCAGTTCTTCCTCAACTGTGTAAAGCGCCAGTTCAGAAATCTCGTAAAGCACCAGACGCGCGGGTTTCAGCCGCAGAATCTGACGGCATAATTCAGAGCCGATTGAGCCGCCAGCACCGGTCACCATCACCACTTTGCCGGTGATATTGGCACCCAGCAACTCGCGGCGTGGCGGCACCGGATCGCGTCCCAGCAGATCTTCGATCTTGATGTCATTGATCTGATCAATGCGGGCCTTGCCCGTCATAATGTCATCAAGACCGGGCACGGACTGGATGAGAACCGGTTGATTTTCCAGCGATTTCAGAATTTCATTTCGGCGCAATTTGGTTGCAGAAGGGATCGCCAGCAACACCAAGTTCACGCCGTTGTCGCGAACCAGCCGCTCTATCTGCGTCGGCGAATACACTCTTATACCACCGACAAGAGTGCCTTGCGCCTGCCGCGAGTCGTCGATGAACGCGACGGGCACATAATCGCTGCGCTGATGCAGCACTTGCAGCAACTGCCGACCCGCAGCCCCTGCCCCGTAAATCGCAACGCGTTCCTTGCGACGGTTTTGCTGATAGGTCATCAGCTCGCGGAAGCCAAAGCGGATGCCGCCAATGCTGAGAAAAGTCAGCATGATGTAGATCAGCGGGACGGCGCGCGGCACCGGAAGGTCAGCCATCTCGATCACGACGCTCATCAAAATGCCTGAAAGAATAGCTCCCCTCAGGATTGTAATCAGCGCGCGTCCGGCGATGTAGCGCAGCACGGCGCGGTAAAAGCCCAATCGAACGAAGATAAAGATCGTGGTTGGCAACACCGGAATTAGCACAACCCAAGATTGCAGATCATGCACAAAGGCAAAGCTTTCAAACTTCAAAACCATTGAAAGGAAGTATACCGCCACCAAAAGCAATACATCGACCGCAACCTGAATGGCTCTTTTGTTAGAACGACTCATCGCCAGAAGCTGCTCTGTCATCGGGTTCATTTAGCGACCTCGGTTATACTTTGGCTTAACATGCTTCGCTAACGCTTCAGTTGAAATTTTTGCCGGATTTGGCCGATTTAGTAAACAATCTGATAACATAGTCTTGGCCCTGAAAATAGCAACGCGGTCGAGCTTATAGGGTATCGCCGCAATATTTTAGGCGATCTGTCGCTCAAAAAACCCAGTTTGGCCTTTGCGTTAGTCCAAAGACAGCGGTCGCTGCAGTTGAGCTTGGTTAACGCTTTGTCGGTAGCACTTCGGCCTCAAGCCCCGAGCGGGTCGGATTGTTGGCACAACTAGGCGAGGTTAGGCGATGAACAAGGCGATTACTCAAGGTCTGGTGTTGATGCCGCCACCGTTTTCGGCGGGACTGGCGCTTTGGTCGCGTGAGGATGGCTTAAGCGGGCAAGGCTCTTACTTGGCGCAACCGAATGCGGCTTATGTGCCTGCCGATCAGGACTTTGCGGGCTGCCTTGAATTGCAAAAGACCAATGCGGTGCAAAAGTTGCGGTGTTTTCAGGCAATCCCGTGCCAACCGGGAATGTATCTGCGGGTGACGGCGCGGGTGAAGGCGATCAGCGGTGCGTTACCAATGGTGCGGATTGCCGGATGGGCGGGCAATGGCTCGGGTGGCAATGTCGGCAGTGCCGATCAAGTCGGGCCAGATGTCGCGCTGACGGGGTACGGCTCGGTGACGGTGGTCAGCGCAATCATTGGCTCGGGCAATCGGCCGGGGGTGGATATGGTGTGGGGCACTGCCCCGGCGTTCGGGCATTTTGGCGTTGATCTGACTGGGCCAACCGGCGGGGTGGTGCGGATTGACGACATCACGATTGAGGACGTGACGGATGTGTTTCACTCCGAGATGTTCGATTTTGTGGATGTGCGGGATTTCGGCGCGGTGGGGGATGGTGTCAGCGATGATCGCGCGGCGTTTGATGCAGCGGATGCGGCGGCGTCGGGTAAGACTGTGGTGGTGTCACCGGGAGTTTATTACATCGCCTCGCATCTGACGTTCGAAAATCCTGTGCAGTTTGAGGGCACCATTGTGATGCCGGACAGCCAGCGACTCGCCTGCACCCGTAATTATAACCTCGACACCTATGCGGCGGCGTTTGGTAGTGAGCTGACCGGGTTCAAAAAGGCGCTGCAGGTGCTGTTCTATTTCACCGATCATGTGACGCTGGATATGAACGGGCGGCGGGTTGAATTGACCGCGCCGATCAACGTCGCGGCCTTGTGCGGTTTGACCAGTTTCTCAACGCGGCGCAGCTTGGTGAATGGCAATCTGGTGGCGGTGCCGGGGACGGCGTGGAACACCCAGAGCATGACGGCGCTTGCGACCTATACGGTGGCAAATCCGCTGATGCTGACGGGGGTGGCCAATATCGCGGCGATTCCGGTTGGCGCGCGGATCAGCGGCACCGGGGTGGGGCGCGAGGTTTATGTGACCTCGAAGAACATCGCCGCCAGCACGATCACCCTGAGCCAACCGTTGTGGGCGGCGGCGGGGACGCGGACATTCACCTTTGATCGCTACGCCTATATGCTCGATTTCTCGGGCTTCGCGGTGCTGACGCGGTTTCAGATCAAAGAGGTGGAGTTTAGCTGCGCCGGTATCGCCAGCGGTATCAATCTCGCGTTGGCGGGGGCGATTTTCGATGTGTCGGAGTGTATGTTCGGGCTGGTGAAAGACCGCGCGATCACCTCGACTGGTGAGGGCTGTCAGGATTTGCACATTGACCGCTGCCAGTTTTTCTCGGCGGATCAGGGGCAGTTGGCGCAGAACCGCAACTCTATCGTGTTCAATGCCAATGCCAACGACATCAAGATCCGCAACAACCGCTCGTCGCGGTTTGGGCATTTTGGCATCGTGGCGGGTTCGGGCGGATTGTTTGCGGGCAACCATTTCTTTGGTGGCGATGACAGCAGCAATGGCATTCGTCGCGCGGGGGTCGTGCTGACGCTGCCGAGTTCAAAGAGCTTTTTCACCGGCAATTATATCGACAACTGTTTTATCGAGTTGTCGAACGAGCATGATGCCGCGCCGGATTACAGCAATGAGTTCTCATTTGGCAGCCTTACAGTGACGGGAGATGTCTTTACCGCGCAGAATGTGGTGGCTTGGTTCAGTTGGATCGTGATCACGCCACGCGGGCCGGGGCATTTCGTCTCGGGTTTATCGGTGACGAGCAATGTGTTTTATGCGCGCTCGGGTGATATTGACCGGGCGGAATCCATCGACACCAGCTATGCGACTCTGGCGTTCAATTCGTTCCGCAACGTGCATTTCGCGCAAAACACCTTCAATGGCGTGGTGAAGCGGGCGCTGAGCCCGATGTTGATTGAGCACACGCAAAACACTGAATCCGACACTTGCGCGGTGAACAGCAGCAACCTGCTGCCATTTGGCGGGCGGGCGCGGAATGTGGTGGCTGTGGTGGCGGAGGGGGCGATTACCAATGGCGCGGGGGTGGCGCAGTTTGTGACACCTTATGCACAGGTGGAGCAGGGCGTGGGCGGGCAGTTTGCCAATCTCAAATGGCCCAGCGCGGTGAAGGGCCGGGTGCAGGTGACGTTGCGGGTGGATAACCCGGCGTGAGGGTTAGCGCAGGTCTTGAGGCGTCAGGCTGAAGGCTTTGCCAAATCCGGCGTTCAGCAGCGCCGATTGCGGCACAAGACGCACGAAAGCGAAATCGGGCAAATCTACGTAAAGGGTCGTCTTCGGATGGCCCTTTAGCCAATGCGCGCGCAGGGCTGGGCGCGCCGGATCATCTGCTGCCACAAACTCTGCATGGGCGCGGATCATCAGGCGGGGGTGGGTCAGCGGATCGCCTTTGTCACCCGGCTCTCCCAGCATCAGCGCGCAGGCGGGGTTGGCGCGCAAAGCTTGGGTATGTGGTGCTAGACCCGATATCAATGCGATTGGGATACCACTTTCATCCAGACCATAAGCGATCCGACTGATACCGGGGGTTTGGCTTTGCGGATCGGTCCACGCCAGCGCGGCGTGTTTGGCTTGCATCAGCGACAGCGCCAACCTGCGGGCTTCGAGATCGGCATCGGCAACAAGATCGGGGCGCTTTTGGGTCATTCCGGGCCTTTGAATAGGAAGGGAGGCCGTCGGTGGCATCGCTAAGGCTGCCGGGCGCTAAGCCCATTGATTATCATCCGAATCACCTGTTTGTGAACGGACGAAATAGCGGCGGATTGGTGGCATCGCAGGAAATGAGCTGAATGGACACCGCAACCTCGGCCTAAGCAATCGCTACACCGCCGATTGGCCTGAGAGGCAAGCCGGCGTTGTACTCGTACTTTCATTGCCACTTTTCTGGATATTTACAATATTCACCGCTTGATCTGTAAACTATTTACAGAAAAATCCCATGAATAAAAAGAGTTACCAAATATTTTACAGATGCTTTATGGTTCTGAGATTAGTTCGGCATTTGTGATGTGTTTATTGTAGGTGGCGAATTTGTGTCCGATGCCCACTAAACGCTTTGGCAAACGGGGGAGCCCTGCTTACACAGCAGGCCGTTATGACAGAGCGAAAGCTTTGACTGGGATGGAGAGAGAACTATGTCCGATCACGCTGCTGCGCAGAAATATGCGGCCTCGGAAGACTTTATTGCCAACGCGCATGTGAACGCCGCACAATACGAAGCGATGTATGCGGCTTCGGTCGCTGAACCGGTGGCGTTTTGGGCCAAGGAAGGCCAGCGCATTGACTGGATCAAGCCGTATAGCCGCGTCAAGAACACCACGTTCAAGCGCGGCGAAGTTTCAATCAAATGGTTCGAGGATGGCACGCTGAACGTGTCCGCCAACTGCATCGACCGCCATATGCTCACCCGCGCCAACCAAACCGCGATCATATGGGAGCCGGATGATCCAAAAACCCCCGCGCAGCACATCACCTATACGCAACTGCTGGAACAGACCTGCCGCATGGCCAATGTGCTGAAAGCACAGGGCGTCAAGCGTGGTGACCGCGTGGTGATCTATCTGCCGATGATCCCGGAAGCCGCTTACGCGATGCTGGCTTGTGCAAGGATCGGGGCCATTCATTCGATTGTTTTCGCGGGTTTCTCACCGGATGCTCTGGCGAACCGGATCAACGATTCTGATGCGAAAGTGGTGATCACCGCTGATTTTGCGCCGCGTGGCGGTAAGAAGACCGGGCTTAAGAACAACGCCGATGCGGCGCTGATGCATTGCGATGATCGGGTGAAATGCTTGGTGGTGAAGCACACCGGTGATCAGACCTCTTGGGTGGATGGCCGCGATATTGATGTGCGCGCCGAGATGGCCGCCGCTAAACCGTACTGCGCCTATGTCGAGATGGGCGCGGAAGACCCGTTGTTTATTCTTTATACCTCGGGCTCGACCGGCAAACCAAAGGGAGTTGTGCATACCTCGGGCGGCTATCTGGTTTACGCCGCGATGACGCATCAGATCACCTTTGATTACCACGATGGCGATGTGTTTTGGTGCACCGCCGATGTCGGCTGGGTGACGGGCCACAGCTATATCATCTACGGCCCGCTGGCGAATGGGGCTACCACGGTGATGTTTGAAGGCGTGCCTACTTTCCCAGATGCCGGACGTTTCTGGGAGGTTTGCGCCAAGCATAAGGTTAGCCAGTTCTACACCGCGCCGACCGCGATCCGCTCGCTGATGGGATTGGGGCCAGAGTGGCCCGCCAAGCATGACCTTTCCAGCTTGAAACTGCTCGGTTCGGTGGGGGAGCCGATCAACCCAGAGGCTTGGAATTGGTATAACCAGCATATCGGCCACAACCGTTGCCCGATTGTGGATACGTTCTGGCAGACCGAAACCGGCGGCCATCTGATCACGCCTTTGCCGGGTGCGATCGCGCAAAAGCCGGGTTCAGCGACGCTGCCGTTCTTTGGCGTGCAGCCGATCATCTTGGACCCTGCGACGGCGCAGGTTCAGACCGCCACCGAAACCGATGGCGTTTTGTGCATCGCTGACAGCTGGCCGGGGCAGATGCGCACGCTTTGGGGTGATCATGCGCGGTTTGAGGAAGCCTATTTCAGCCAATACCCCGGCTATTACTTCACCGGAGACGGCTGCAAGCGCGACGCCGATGGCTATTACTGGATCACCGGCCGGGTTGACGACGTGATCAACGTTTCCGGTCACCGGATGGGCACGGCGGAGGTTGAATCCGCGTTGGTGGCGCATCCGAAAGTCGCTGAAAGCGCGGTAGTCGGCTATCCGCATGATATCAAAGGCCAAGGCATCTACGCCTATGTGACGCTGATGAAGGGCGAAGAACCGAGCGATGCCTTGCGCAAAGAGCTTGAGGCTTGGGTGCGCAATGAGATCGGCCCGATAGCCAAGCCAGATCTTATCCAATGGGCTCCGGGCTTGCCGAAGACCCGTTCGGGCAAGATCATGCGGCGGATTTTGCGCAAGATCGCCGAGAACGACTTCGGTGCGCTGGGCGATATCTCGACCCTCGCCGATCCGGCGGTGGTTGATGATCTGATCGCCAACCGCATGAACAAGGCGTAAGCGATGGCCCCGGTTATCATCCTGCTTGGTCCGCCCGGTGCTGGTAAAGGCACGCAAGCCCGGATTTTGGAGGAGGATTTCGGGCTTATACAGCTTTCGACGGGTGATTTGCTGCGGGCTGCGCTGAGCGCAGGAACCCCGTCAGGGTTGGCGGCGAAAGCTGAGATGGCGGCGGGCGCGCTTGTGTCGGATGAGATCGTTTTGGCGATCCTGAAAGACCGGTTGCGCCAGCCTGATGTGGCAAAGGGCATCATTCTGGACGGGTTCCCGCGCACGGCGGGGCAAGCGGCGGCGCTTGATCAGTTGCTGGCTGAAACCGGGCAAAAGATCACGGCGGCGATCAGCCTTGAGGTTGACGATGCCGCGATGGTGGGCCGGGTTGCGGGCCGCCATAACTGTGCGGCTTGTGGCGAAGGCTACCATGACCAATTCAAACGACCTGCCCGCGCGGGGGTTTACGACAAATGCGGCGGCACGGAGTTCAAACGCCGCGCCGACGATAACGCCGAAACGGTGCGCGACAGGCTGATTGCCTATCACGCCCAGACTGCTCCGTTGATTGCGTATTACGACAGCAAAGGCGTGTTGGAACGGATTGATGCGATGGGTGCCATCGCTGAGATCCGCCAAAGCCTTGGCCAGATCGTAACAGGCATCACGGCCTAAGGGAGTTCTACCCCCGTTGAGGAGCGGGGGCGGAGGAAAGAGCAAAGCGGCAAGGCCATAAGCCTGACCCCCTGCAAAAAGACCGGGGACAGGTTTGCCGCTTTGAATTGGGATGGGAAGCGGCAGCGCGCCGCACAACAAGGGAGGCCAGACAATGGCATATGCAGCAGATGTGGGCACACGCTCACGTCCAATGACGGCGGAGGAACGCAAGGTCATTCTGGCCTCGTCCGCCGGCACGATTTTTGAGTGGTATGACTTCTACCTCTACGGCTCGCTCGCGGCGATCATCGGCGCGCAGTTCTTCACGCCGTTCCCCGAAGCCACCCGCAACGTGTTTGCGCTGCTGGCGTTTGCAGCGGGCTTTATCGTGCGGCCGTTCGGCGCGCTGGTGTTCGGCTCATTGGGTGACTTGATCGGGCGGAAATACACCTTCCTGATGACCATTATGATCATGGGTGTCTCGACCTTCCTCGTCGGTCTGTTGCCGAGTTATTACTCTTGGGGCATCGCCGCTCCGATCATCCTTGTCGGCTTGCGAATGTTGCAGGGCTTGGCTTTGGGTGGTGAATATGGTGGCGCTGCGGTTTATGTAGCTGAACACGCGCCGCAAAACCAACGCGGCTATTTCACCGCGTTTATCCAGACCACCGCAACGCTTGGTTTGCTTTTGTCGCTGATCATCATTCTTATGGTGCAGGGCTATGTGAACGGCAACTATCCTGACCAGCCGGTGCTGGATGCGATGGGAGTGGCTACGACCGCCGCCGATGGCTCGCCTGCGATGATGAAAGCTTTCAACGCTTGGGGCTGGCGTATTCCGTTCTTGGGTTCAATCGTTTTGCTGGCTATTTCGCTGTATATCCGCCTGCAAATGAACGAAAGCCCGGCGTTTAAGAAGATCAAGGAAGAAGGCTCGGCGTCGAAAGCACCGTTGCGGGAAGCCTTTGGTCAATGGAAAAACGCCAAAATCGCGCTGATCGCGCTGTTTGGTCTGACGGCGGGTCAAGCGGTTGTCTGGTATTCCGGGCAGTTCTACGCGCTGTTCTTCATTCAGAACGTGGTGAAGGTCGATAGCTTTACCTCGAACGTGCTGGTGGCTTGGTCGCTGATCTTGGGCACCGGTGGCTTTTTGTTCTTCGGATCTTTGTCGGACCGGATTGGCCGCAAGCCGATCATTCTGGCAGGCTGTTTGCTCGCGGCGCTGACCTATTTCCCGATCTTTAAAGCGCTGACCTATACGGCAAACCCGATGCTGGCCCACGCGCACGAAACCGCGATTGTAGTGAGCGCCGATCCGGCTGACTGCTCGTTCCAGTTCAACCCGGTTGGCACTGCGAAGTTCACCAACTCTTGCGATATCGTCAAAGCAGCGCTGACCTCGCGTTCGGCAAACTCCGAGACGGTTGACGCGGCACCCGGCACGATTACCTCGGTTAAGGTCGGAGCAACCGATATCCCCGGCTATGCTGCAAAAGGCACAGCAGAGGAGAACGCAGCTGCCAAAGCCGCGTTCGACAAATCGCTGAATGATGCGCTGACCACGGCGGGCTATCCAATTGTCGCGGCTGGCAATACCACGGTGGCTAAAGCTGCGCATTTCTTCGATATCTTCACCGCGCAAAAACTGAAGATCGTGGTGATCCTGACCTATCTGATCCTGCTGGTGACGATGGTATACGGCCCGATTGCAGCCATGTTGGTGGAATTGTTCCCGACCCGCATCCGCTATTCGGGCATGTCGCTGCCCTACCACATCGGCAACGGCTGGTTCGGTGGCCTGCTGCCAGCAACCGCCTTCGCGATCTCGGCGCAGTCTGGCAACATCTACGCGGGCCTGTGGTATGCGATTGTCATCGCCGTGATGACCGTGGTGATCGGCACGATCTTTGTGCCAAACGGGACGCATAAGAAAGACATCTTCTCGGACGCGAACAACCGCTAAGAGAACTTGAGATCAGCAAAACGGCCGGGAGGAAACTCCCGGCCCTTTTGCTATTTGGAAGCTGTGAGTTGAAGCGGCGCGGGCCTAGCCGCGCAACCGCTGAAACAACGTCCAAGCTGCCAGAATAACCGCCAAAATCACCAGATTTGCGAGCAATCCAACCAGCATAGCCTGCATCAGCGGGACGCTGGTGGCTTGCATTGTGCTCGGTAAAATCACCGCCACAAACACCGCCCCCGCCGCGAGTGGTATCCACACACCCGAAGCCGCCCGCGTCCGTAGCATGGTGATAAACAGAGCGATCAGCAGCCCGATGCGGAAGAGATCAGAGAGTTGGCTAAGGAACAGATCAGAAAGGGTCATGCAGGCTCCAATGCTTTTCGCAACAATAGGCGATGGGGTGCGGATGGTCTAGCAGGCGCTGCGCCCTGCATCCACCAAGGCGGGGGCCAGCCCCCGCACCCCCGGGATATTTGAGCAGAGAGGATGACCATTAACGTTAATCGACTGTTAACCCGAATCGCTCAAACTCAACGAGCGGTACAGCCGGGGACGCCGATGACCGTCAGAGGGGATGACGCTCCGGGGCCAGATAAGATCTGACGCCGGGGCGTCTGAACCAACTTTCGTCATCCTCTCTGTATAAATATCCCGGGGGTCCGGGGGCTGGCCCCCGGCTTGGTTGCCGCCTCAAATCCACGCAAACGGGTCCACCGGATACCCCACCCCGGTCATATACAACCCATCGGGCGGCGACACTGGCCCACAGGCTTGGCGATCCGCTGCCTCCAATGCCACCCCCACCTGATTGGGCGTCCAAGCCCCCGCACCGACCCGCTCCAGCGTGCCGACAATCGAGCGCACTTGGTTGTGCAAGAAACTGCGCGCCCGCAGGGTGAAGCGGTATTCCACGCCTGCCGGATAGGGCAGCTCTGCAACCGTTACCTCATCCAGCGTCTTTACCGGGCTTGCCGCCTGACAGTTGGTTGAGCGGAACGTGGTGAAATCATGTTTGCCGATCAGATGCGCAGCTCCCGCCCGCATCGCGTCCACATCCAGCGGCGAGTGCACCCGCCACACCCGACCCATATCATGGGTCGCAGGCGCGCGCCGGGCCACAAGGCGAAACAGATAGCGCCTCTCCCGCGCCGAGAACCGCGCGTGGAAATCCTCCGCCACCTTTACCACCGCCAGCACCGAAACCGGATGCGGCCGCAGATGCGCGTTCAGGGCCGAGGCGAGGCGGAACGGGTCCCACTCTTTCGCCAAATCGCAATGCGCCACTTGTCCGGTCGCATGCACACCGGAGTCCGTCCGACCTGCGGCGGCAATGGTATGCGGCCCCGGCTCCAGCCGTGCCAAAGCCGCCTCTATCGCGCTTTGCACCGTCAACTGGCCCGCCGCTTGGCGCTGCCAGCCGTTGAACGGTCCGCCGTCATAGTCGATGAGCATGGCATATCTGGGCATAAGCCTTCAGTTACCGCGCCGATACCGTCCTGTCCATGCTTTGGAAACCCGCCACGCCTTCCAAAACCGCCGCCCCCGCCCTATGTTCACCGCAAGCAATAGGATGAGCGCAGTTGTTTTCTGGACTAACCCACGGCATTGCCCGGCAAATTGAGGCCGCAGCCTCGGCCTTGACCGGCTATGAACCCGTGTTGCGGATCGGCGTTACCGGGCTTTCCCGCGCTGGTAAAACCGTGTTCATCACCAGCCTTGTGGCCAACCTTTTGGACCGCGCCCGGATGCCGCAACTTAGCGCACAGGCGCAAGGCCGCATTGAGGCTGTGTATCTGCAACCGCAGCCCGACGACACCCTGCCGCGCTTTGCTTATGAAGATCACCTCGCCGCGATGACCGGCAATGATCCGCGTTGGCCGCAATCGACGCGTGCGGTGTCTGAGTTGCGGCTGTCGTTTCGCACCCGGCCGCAGGGGTTTATCAACAGCCTTTCCGGCCCGCGCACCGTGCATGTCGATATCGTTGACTACCCCGGGGAGTGGTTGCTCGACCTCGCTTTGCTGGATAAATCCTACACCGAGTGGTCGGAGGAAACGCTTCACCGTATCACCAAACGCCCCCAAGCTGCTGATTTCATGGCACATGCGCGCGCCGAGGATGGCGCCTTGCGGTTGCAGGAACCGCGCGCGGCAGCCCTCGCGGCGCGCTTCACCGACTATCTGAAAGCCGCCCGCGCTGATGGTTGGTCCGATTGCACCCCCGGTCGCTTCCTGCTGCCGGGTGATCTCGCGGGCTCGCCTGTGCTGACCTTCGCGCCACTGCCTGCGCCTGCCTCGACCCCGCGCAATAGCCTTTGGCGCGAGATGCAGCGCCGTTATGATGCCTATAAATCCCGCGTCATCCAGCCGTTCTTTCGCGAGCATTTCGCCAAGATTGATCGCCAGATCGTGCTGGTCGATGTGCTAAGCGCCCTCCATCAAGGCCCGCAAGCGGTGGAAGATTTGCGCCGCACGATGGCCGATGTTCTGGAAGCGTTTCGCCCCGGTCGCAACGGCTGGCTGACGGGTATCTTGGGCGGCAAACGGGTGGAAAAAATCTTGTTCGCGGCCACCAAAGCTGACCATCTGCACCATCACCAGCACCCGGCGTTGACCGGGATCATGCGCGCGATGTTGCGAGAAGCGGTCTCCCGCGCCGATTTCGCTGGCGCGCAGACGGCGGCGATTTCGATGGCATCCTTGCGCACCACCATTGAGGAAACCGTGCAGCGTGAAGGGGTTAGCCTTGATGCTGTGCGGGGCCGTTTGTTGTCGAATGGCAAGCAGGCGGTGATGTATCCGGGCCAACTGCCCAGCGATCCAGCCCGCCTGCTGTCGCCCGCGCGTGAGGGTGCCGAGAAATGGCTGGATGCCGATTACGCGCTGATGGAATTTGCGCCCGCCCGCACCACTTTGCGCCCCGGCGAAGGCCCGCCGCATATCCGGCTGGACCGTGCCGCCGAATTTCTGATCGGAGATCGGTTGTGAGCCCGCTTGAAGACCAACCCCGTCTGCATGGCCCGCTGATGCAGGAATATGAAGGCGACGCCGCCGATCCCGGTTTGGCCGATGCCGTGCCCGATGCCGGTGCCGCGCGTGCGCTGCATACGGCCGCGTTTCTTGCCCAGCGCCGGGGTTCGGGTTTCAAGCGGTTTGCGCTTTGGGTATTCGGCAGCCTGTTCACGCTGGTGCTTTCAGTCTCGGCGTGGAATTTTGTGATCGGATTGTTCAGCGCAAACAATGCTCTGGGTTGGCTGGCCTTTGTGCTGTTGATCTTGGCTTTGTTCGTCGTGGTGGTGCTGGCGGGCAAAGAGTTGATGGCGTTTTCCCGCATGGCGCGCTTGGACAAGCTGCGGGTGGCCGCTGCTGAAGCGCGTTTGGCGGCCGATCTTAAAGCGGCCCGCGCCGTAGTGGCCAGCATCGCCAGCCTTTATACCGACCGTGCCGATACCGCTTGGGGCCGCGCCCGTCTGGCCGAGCGTGAGGCGGATGTGTTCGATGCCGACGCATTGTTGTCGCTGGCCGAGGTTGAGTTGATGGCCCCCTTGGATCGCGCCGCTTTGGCCGAGGTCGAAGCCGCCGCGCGCCAAGTCGCCACCGTCACCGCCTTTGTGCCGTTGGCTTTGGCCGATGTGGCGACGGCGCTTTATTCCAACCTCAAGCTGATCCGGCGTTTGTCGGAGATTTACGGCGGGCGCTCGGGCAGCATGGGCAGTTTTCGCCTGATGCGGCGGGTGTTTTCGGCGCTTCTGGGCGCAGGCGCGATTGCTTTGGCGGATGATCTGGTGGGCTCGGTGGCCTCTGGCGGTATCCTCGCGAAAATCTCACGGCGATTTGGTGAAGGCGTGGTGAATGGCGCTTTGACAGCGCGGGTGGGTCTGGCCGCGATGGAGTTGTCGCGCCCGATGCCATTCGTCGCACTGCCCCGGCCCGGTACTTCTGCCACCACCAGTCGGGCTTTGGCCGGGCTATTCGGACGGGCCGAGAAGGCGGGGCAGGAATAGCTAAAACAACGGCGCCCCGGACTTGATCCGGGGCCTCGCTTCAGCTGCCATGAGGCCCCGGATCGAGTCCGGGGCGGCGTGGGATTAAAAACCGGCCTCGCAGCGATCGACCAAAGCCGCCAACATTTCGCGGCAGCGCTCAATCTGTTCGACCGACACAAACTCGTCCGGCTTGTGGCCCTGCGCCATCGACCCCGGCCCGCAGATCACTGTCGGGATACCAAGCCGCGCATTGAACAAACCGCCCTCGGTGCCGAAAGCCACCTTGATCGTGCCATTCGCCCCGGTCAGCGATTTGACAAAATTGACCACCGCCGCATCCGAAGGCGTGCCCAAGCCGGGGTAATCCCACAGCCGTTCAATCCTGATCTCAGCCTCGGGAAACTCTGTCCGCAGCGGGGTCACAATAGCTGCCGCCCCTGCCCGCAGATCGGCAATCAAAGCGTCGGTATCCTCACCCGCGAGGCTGCGGATCTCGAAATCAATCACCGCCGCGTTGGGCACGATATTAACCTGAACGCCGCCGTTCAGCTTGCCGACATGCAGCGTCGAGTAGGGCACATCATAGTCGCCATCACGCAAGCCCGTCGCCGCCACCCGCGCCTGCAAGTTGCGCACAACATTGACGAAATCCGCCGCCAGATGCAGCGCATTCAGCGCGAGCGGGGCCAGCGCCGAATGGCCTTCGCGGCCCACACAGGTCGCCCGCAGAGCAATCTTGCCTTTGTGACCAGTGGCGACCTGCATCGCAGTAGGTTCTCCCACGATACACAGCCGTGGGCGGATTGGGGCTGTTTGCAGCATATCAATCAGGCTGTGCACGCCCATGCAGCCGATCTCCTCATCATAAGACAAAGCCAGATGCAGCGGCACTTTCAGCGGGCGTTTGGCTGCGTTCAGAACCGCCTCAATCGCGCAGGCGGCGAAGCCCTTCATATCGGTGGCACCCCGGCCGTAGTAGCGGGCATCCTTCTCGGTCAACGCAAACGGCGGCACCGTCCACGCCTGACCTTCAACCGGGACGACGTCGGTATGACCCGACAGCATCACGCCGGGCAGGTCTTGCGGGCCCACCGTGGCGTAGAGATTGGCTTTGCCGCCTGCCAGATCGGGGATCAGGGTGGAGGGGATGCCAGACTCGGCGAGCAGGTTCTGCACATATTGCATCAGCGCGATATTGGGTTTGGAACTGACCGTGTCAAAACTCATCAACCGTTCAAAAATCGCGCGCATCGGGGTCTCCCTTGGTTGCGCGCAGGGTAGACTGAAGCGGTGCGAGGGGGAAGCCGTGACGCGGTTTGTTTCGCTGAAGCCGATCAGGGTGAGATTATGCGATGGCTATGGCACGTATCCCGCAGCCCGTTTCCGTTTGGTTTAACGCGCTTGCAGGGTCAGATGTTTTCGGGCTTGCGTGCGACCGATGCTTCAAGCCAACCAAGACGCAGGCCGGGGATGAGCATCGGCACGCGCGCCGCGTAATCTGCGTATTCGGGGAAAGTCTGCCGCAGCACAGCTTCTTCGTATTGCGCACGGCGGACCTGAAGCACGAGCCAGATGGCGCCCAGACCGAAGGCTAAGGCCGTACCATGGCCCAGAACGACTCCGAAGATCATCAGCACTTCCGCGGCGTAAAGTGGATGCCGCACGGTATTGTAAGCCCCTTGCGTCTTGAGCGCGCGTGAGGTTGCCATGATTGAGAACGACCGGCCAAGTTGGCGTAGGCAGTAAATCGACACCATTGAACCAATCGTGACCATAACGCTGGAAATGATGCGCGTCTCGGCCGAGATCGCTTGCGGCGGGATCACGATAAGCAGCGACATGATGAAAGTGCCAACAATCGCGACAATGCGTGAGGTGACCCCGGTGGCGCTTTCGCGCGGCGGCAACCGGGTGATGGTGTAATAGAGCACGAAACCCAAAAAGGCGGTGCCGCCGATGAGCGAGCAAATCGCGAGTTCCCACAGCGGGATCGAGTCGCGGTTCACCACGACCGAAATCAAAGACAGCACCTGTTGATAGCCGAAATAGCCGAAAGCAAGCAGCATGGCGAGTTTGCCGAGATTGTCCTCTGAAGCGCGGGTCTTTTCGGTAGCGGACATGCGGGTTTCCAATCTGTTGGAGGGGGCGGCCTGCATCAGCGAACGCGCAAGGCTGCGGAAAGGGTGGATCAACTGCATAGGGTAGTTGCGCGGCATCGGTTCGTTCAGACCATAAGATTTCGGGCGGCGCTTGATCGGCAGGAAGATCGTTCCCGCAATCACATCAATGATCGACAGCTGCGCGGCGAAGTTGCGATCATAGGCATCGCGCTCATTGGCATGGTGCCAGTGATGATATTCGGGCGATGCGACCAGCCACTTCAACGGGCCAAATTTAATGCGCAGGTTGGAATGCAACAGCAGCGCATGAGCCTGATAAATCATCTGATGAATCGCCAACGCCTCAAGCGAGAAGCCCATCACCCAGATCGGTAGCATCGACAGCGTGTTGGAGAAAATCTGGTCAACCGGATGCACCCGATGTGTGGCCAGCCAATCCATCTCTTCGACGCTGTGGTGGACAGCGTGAAACTTCCACAAAGCGGGCACGGTGTGGCAGATGCGATGTGCGGTGTAATAGCCACTATCGGCAAGAATGATCGCGAGCGTCACCTGCGCCCAGATTGGCAGGGCTCCGGTCCAGCGGATCGGGTTCGGCCCGGCAATATAAGCGATGCCCAGCATGAGCGCGCCTGCCACTAAGGTGAACCCTGCCCGCACGACAAAGCCATTCACCAGCACGTAGATAAGATCATTGAGCCAGTCGCGCCGCAGCGTACGTTGTTCGGGGTGCAGCGGCAGCAATTTCTCCAACGGGATGAATATGCAGGCCAAAACAAAGATAGCGGTGTAGTCCATGACAGATGCGCCCCCGGGGTGGTCTCCGGAGGAATTGACCGTCAAAGCATGGCCTAATTAAGGAATTGCGGTGTTGTCGAAAGGGAAACAGTCGCGGCACGGATAAAGCGCGGCGTTCGGTTTATCGAGCGCGCAGAGCCTTTAAGATCAGCGCGTTCGGTTGGCTTTGCGGCAGTTCACTGGGGGTTAGATCAGCAGACCCGCATGTCTTGCGCCTGCGAGGAGATTGTCGGCCAAGTGATGCGCCCAGCGGCCTTGGCTGGGAACGACGTCGGGAATTTGCACGACGAAACAGCCAGCGCGGTGGGCGGCTTCGGCACCGGTTTCGCTGTCTTCAAACACCAGACACCGGTCGGGCGAGACACCCAGTTTCTCGGCAGCGAGCAGATAGGGCGCGGGATCGGGCTTGGGGGCGGTCACATCATCGACGGTGATGATCAGATCGAACATCTCGGCGATGCCCGCAACCGCCAGCTTGTGATGCGCTTCGCGGCGACCAGAAGACGTGACAAGCGCCATCGGCAGCAACCGGGCTTGCAGCAGAGCTTCGGCGCCGGGTTTCAGGGCCAAGCCGTTCAAATCCATCGCGGCACGAAAGCCGCCCTGCCACAGCGGATGCAGCGCGGTTTGATCAAGGTTGGGCAGCAAGGCTTTGATCATTTTGCCACTGGTGGGTAAATCGACGCCGACCAGTTGATGCAGAAAAGCTTCGCTCACCGGGTGGCCCAGTTCTGCGAAAGCGGCGAGGCCAGCCGCCATCGCCAGACTCTCGGTGTCGATCAGAGTGCCGTCGAGATCGAAGAAGATAGCGTCAAACATGCGTAGCCCCGGTTTTGCGGCGTCGATAGAGCAATGCGCCCTGACGCTGAACAAGAATTTGCCGCAGCGCCGTCAACTTGCGGTGAAGATCGGCAGGGCGATTGGCGGCACTGAAAGAGGTGCCGTGCTGAGGAGTGTAGAGAAACATCAACGCGCTGATAGCCGATCACAGATGCAGACGAAAGCGCCGAAAGCCATCTTGTTGCAACTCTAGCGGCTCTAGTCGCAGATGCGGCACATCGGGCAGATGATCAATGGCGCTGGGGTTGAGATTGATCGTGAGAGTGGTGCCGGGCATCGGCACAAAGCTCCAAGACGGGTGCTTCGAGATAGACTGTGGCACGGCACCGGCGCGCAGATATTGCGCCAATACCTCGCGGTTGCTTTCGAGACCATCGTAGACGACCTGATCGGTGCCAGTGCCAGCAAAACCCGCACCGCCTGCGGCACGGTAGCTGTTGGTGGCCAACACGAACTGCTGGTCGGGCTGCACCGGTTGGCCAAGGTATGCCAGTGCGGTGATGCGGTGGGTTTGCGGCGCTACCACCCGACCATAGGGATTAAATCGCGCGGGCTGGCTGAGGTCAATCTGGTAAGTCACCCCGTGGATTACGTCAAAGTTGAAACTCGGGAAATCCTCGTCGATCAGCGGGGCATCGCATGATTGTGGCGCGATCTGGTGAAACAAGCTGACCGAACGTTCCAGCCAATCGGCAATATCCTGACCGCTGACGCGCAGACACGACAGGCTGTTGGGGTGGACGTAAAGGTCGCTGAGATGGCGGGCGCGCAGCGGGCCTGCCGGAATGTCGGTGTAGTTTTCCGGGCCGCCGCGACCGCCTGCTTTGAACGGCGCAACGGCCGACAGCATTGGCAAATTTGCGAGTGGCCCGTCGGCCAACGCGTGCTTAAGACGCTCCGCCTGGGCTGCGGCCACCAGTGTCAGCGCCGCAGTCTGCGTGAGCAGCGCAAAATGGCTGTGCAGCGGGATCGGAGTGCTGCCGATTTCGGCATCAATGCGGGCTAGCAGGGTGTCATGCGCGGGGCGGGCGATCTCGGCAATAGCGGCATCATCGCCGACCAAGGGCACGACTTCGCCTGTAGCGGGATCCCGGCGCGACACGGCGCGGGTTTCGTTGGTAAAACTGGCGACGCACCAATCTTTGCCGGTCTTGCGCAGGGTAAGGTCGATCACCCCCAGATGCGAGCCGAAGAAACCCGGCATGACGGCTGGCTTGCCCGCAAGGTTGTGGCGGGCAGCAGTCGGAAAGGTCAAATGGGTGTGGCCAGCGATCACGACGTCAATCTCGTCAATTTCGGCAAGCGCGGAACTGGCGTTCTCGGCACCCAGCCCGGGCTCAACCTCACCAATGCCGGAATGTGACAGCGCAATGATCAAATCTGCACCACGGGCGCGCAATTCAGGTGCCAGCAGGCGGGCGGAGGCGGTGATGTCGTCAACAGACGCACGGCTTTTCAGATAGCGCTTTTCCCAGACTGTTGTTTGCGGTGGAATGAAGCCCAGCACGCCGATTTTCAGCCGATGTAGACTGCCGCTGCTGTCGCGAAACTCTCGGTCGAGTATAAGGAATGGTTCGGCCAGCGGCGCGCCTCGGGTGGGTTTGAAATAGAGGTTTGAGCAGACCATTGGAAACCGCGTGGCAGCCAGCGAGCGACGCAAAAAACCCAAGCCAT
>NZ_JAQGKQ010000112.1 GCF_028290025.1 Cypionkella sp.
ACGACCAGCCCATCCGCCGGAATCCGTTCCCCGGGCCGAATTTGCACGTGATCGCCGGGCAAAAGCGCGCTGACCTCAACCACCTGCACCGCACCGTCCACCAACCTGCGCGCAGTTTTCGGAGCCAGCTTCACCAGCCGCGCAATCGCAGCCCCCGCCTGCCCTCGCGCCCGCGCCTCAAGACTACGGCCCAACAAAATCAACGTAATAATCACCGCAGCCGCTTCAAAATAGACCGCGCGCGAGGCTTCGGGAATAATCCCGGGCGCAAATGTCACCACGCTGGAATAGGCCCAAGCCGCCCCACTACCAACCGCCACAAGGCTGTTCATATCCGGCCCACCCCGCAGCAGCGCAGGAATACCTTTGCGAAAGAATCCAAACCCCGGCCCCAACAGCACCAGCGTAACCAGCACAAACTCAGCCAACCACAGGCTTTGCGGCGCTATCACCCGGTGCAAAGCCATATGGAAACCGGGGATCAGATGCCCGCCCATTTCCACCACAAACACCGGCAACGTCAGCAGTCCGGCCAGCCAAAACTGCCGCCACAACCCGCGCTGATCCGCCTCATCGTCGCGCTTCACCGCCAATGCCAACGGAGCCGCCGCGTAACCCGCCTTACTGACCGCAAGCGCCAACGCCGCCACATCGACCAGCTGCGATACCGTCACCTCAGCCCGCCGCGTCACCAGATTGGCCACCGCATCGACCACCCCCGCTTGCGCCTTCAACACCCGCTCCACCCGCCCAGTGCAGGCGGCACACGTCATGCCCTCAACGCTCAAGATCAGCTTTTCCATCACGGGTCTCCTTCACCCATTGATATGGGGGTTCCAGCGACTGGAAGGTCAAGTCCCAGATAATTCATTTCACGCCCCTTGACCTTCCCCCCACTGGAACCCCCATCTTGAACGCAGAAAAGGAGCCGACCATGACCCTACTTTCCGTGCCAGATATGTCTTGCGGCCACTGCAAAGCCTCGGTGACCGAAGCCCTCAGCGCCCTGCCCGGTGCCTCTGCGATCAACGTCGATTTGACCTTGCGTCAAGTCAGCGTTGCGGGAACCACGCCCGCTGCGTCTATCCTCACAGCCCTCAATAAGATCGGCTTTCCGGCGCACATTATCGCAACAACGTGAAACCAATTGCCTTTAATCTAGGGCAAATCCTATTGCAGCCGACCTAGCTCGGGTATAATCGGCCGCAATCCTTCCTTGATCCGGTCCAACCATGGCCGCAAGGCCGGAGCAGTCTATCAAAATGGCAGAAAGCCAACAACGACCGGAGCAGTCCAATGTCCACCACCAAGCCCGCCCAACAAGGCGGCGCGCCAGCCCCGACCCCGCAACAGCAGGGCGCATCGGGCGGATCAACTCAGCAACAAAGCGGCGTTATATTCCGCGACTGGGCCTCAATCTGAGGCGTTTTAGCCAAGAGATGGTCTGAAAGATTTTGCAAGACTTAAGGCCAACCATTAGGTTGGCCTTAATCATTTGCGAGACACCATGCCCGAACCGATCTCCACTATTCCCAATCTTGGCCCCGCTTCGGAAGCGGCCTTTGCCAAAGCCGGTATCCATACAGCAGAAGAAGTCCGCAAACTCGGCGCGGACGAAGCTTACCGCCGCCTGCTTGATGCCGGCACCCAAGCCCATTTCATCGGCTATTACGTGCTTCATATGGGATTGCAGGGTCGCCCGTGGAACGATTGCCAAGGCGAGGAAAAGAAAGCCCTGCGCGTCAAGTTCGATGCGATCAAAGCCGAGCGGATAGGCTCAAAAGCGCAAGGCCGCTCCGATTTGGAAGCGGCCCTGCAATTCTTTGGCGTAATTGAGAAGCGTTAACCCGCTCTCACCGCGTCTCAGCCGACCAGTTCAAGCCCCGAGAAGAAGAACGAAATCTCGCGCGCAGCCGAAGCCTCGCTGTCCGAGCCATGCACCGAATTCTCGCCCATTGACAAAGCAAACTCCTTGCGGATCGTGCCAGCATCAGCATTTGCCGGGTTGGTAGCGCCCATCACTTCGCGGTTTTTCGCAATCGCGGACTCGCCTTCCAGCACTTGCACGACAACTGGCTCCGAGGCCATGAATTCGCACAGCTCACCGTAGAAACCGCGTGCCGAATGCTCGGCGTAGAACGCGCCAGCCTGTGCAGGCGACAAATGGATGCGCTTGGATGCGACGACGCGCAGGCCAGCATCTTCGAACTTGGCGATGATTTTGCCGGTCAGGTTGCGCTTGGTTGCATCAGGTTTGATGATCGACAGGGTGCGTTCGACGGCCATTTGGCTCTCCATTTCAAAGGGCGAGATCGCCCGGAATACTCTCCCGCGCCTGCTATCACGGGTCAGTCTGCTTGAAAAGCCGTCAACCACGGCTGCAAGCCCACGAAAAGCACGGATAATGCTTGGGCTTTTGCCTTCCCCGGTTGACGCCGCCCGCCGCTTAAGGCAAGCCGCGCCCATGCTTAAAATCGAAGACATCACCTATTCCGTCGAAGGCCGCCCGCTGTTTGAGGGCGCTTCAGCAACCATCCCCACTGGCCATAAGGTTGGCCTTGTTGGCCGAAACGGTGCAGGCAAAACGACGCTGTTCCGGCTGATTAAAAAGGAACTGGCGCTGGAAAGCGGCGACATTTCCTTGCCCAACCGCGCCCGCATCGGCGGTGTCGCGCAAGAGGTGCCGTCCTCCTCGACCAGCCTGATCGACACGGTTCTGGCCGCCGATACCGAGCGTGCGGCCCTGCTGTTGGAATCAGAAACCGCCCACGACCCGCACCGCATCGCCGAGATTCAGCACCGCCTGAACGACATTGATGCATGGTCCGCCGAGGGTCGCGCCGCAAACATCCTCAAAGGCCTGGGTTTTGACGCCGAAGCCCAACAACGCCCCTGCTCGGATTTCTCCGGCGGCTGGCGGATGCGCGTGGCTCTCGCGGGCGTGCTTTTCGCGCAACCCGACTATCTCCTGCTCGACGAGCCGACAAACTACCTCGACCTTGAAGGCGCTTTGTGGCTGGAAAGCTACCTGCAAAAATACCCGCACACAGTGCTGATCATCAGCCACGACCGCGGGCTTTTGAACCGCTCGGTCACTGGTATCCTGCATCTCGACAACAAAAAGCTGACCTATTGGTCCGGCCCCTACGATCAATTCGCCCGCCAAGTAGCTGAACGCCGCTCGGTTTTGCAGGCGGAAGCCCGCAAACAAGACGCCAAGCGCGCTCACTTGCAGGCATTCGTAGATCGGTTCAAAGCCAAAGCCTCGAAAGCTGCACAAGCCCAGTCCCGCGTGAAAATGCTTGAAAAGATGGAGACGATCACCGCCCCCGAGGATGCGAAAAAGGTGGTGTTCACCTTCCCCGTGCCGGAAGAACTCTCACCCCCGATCATCAATATGGAGGGCGTGGCTGTCGGTTATGGCGGCCCACCGATTCTGAAAAAGCTGTCGCTGCGCATCGACCAAGACGACCGCATCGCTTTGCTGGGCCGTAACGGCGAGGGCAAATCTACGCTCTCGAAACTTCTGGCGGGCAAACTGGTCGCCTGCGAAGGCAAAATGGTGCAATCTTCCAAACTCCGCATCGGCTATTTCGCGCAGCACCAAGTCGATGAGTTGGTGATCGACGAAACCCCGCTGCAACACGTCATGCGCCTGCGTCCGGCTGAGGGCCAACCCCGCCTGCGCGCCCGTCTGGCTGGCTTTGGCCTGATGGCCGACCAAGCCGAAACCGCCGTCGGTCGCCTGTCGGGTGGCCAAAAAGCCCGGCTGTCGCTACTGCTCGCCACCATCGACGCCCCGCACCTGCTGATCCTCGACGAGCCGACCAACCACCTCGACATGGAAAGCCGCGAGGCTTTGGTGGAGGCTTTGACGGAATACTCCGGCGCGGTGGTTCTGGTCAGCCACGACATGCACCTTTTGGGGTTGGTCGCGGATAGGCTTTGGCTAGTGAAGGGTGGCGCTGTGACACCTTACACTGAAGATCTGGAGGCATATCGCCGTCAGCTTCTGGCAGGTGATGAAGAAGCCAAGCCTGTCAAGGCTGTCGAAAAGCCGAAGAAGGTCAGCCAAGATGAGGTGAAAGCTCTGCGTTCGGAAGTCAAGAAATCCGAAGAACGCCTCGACAAGCTAAACCAAATGCGCGACCGTTTGGCGAAGAAACTCGCCGACCCCGAATTGTACGAGTCCGCTCGTGCTGGCGAGCTTGACACTTGGAACAAGAAATACGCCGAAGTGATGGACGCGCTTGATCGTGCCGAGGCTATGTGGGTTGCGGCGCAAGAGAAACTGGAGACAGCCACCAAACCATGACAACGGCGTTTCTGATCACCGCTTTCGCGACCCTGTTCGTGGTGATCGACCCGCCCGGTTTGGTGCCTTTGTTCATCGCCCTCACTCAAGGCATGACTGCCGATCATCGCCGCCGGATGGCGCGGCGGGCTTGTATCATCGCGTTTATCTTGCTGACGCTGTTCGGGCTGTTGGGTGAGGCGCTGCTGGGCTTTATCGGCATCTCGATGTCCGCGTTTCGCATTGCTGGCGGCATCCTGCTGTTCCTTACTGCGCTGGATATGCTGTTTGAACGCCGCACTCAGCGGCGGGAGGGTCAGCAGCCTGATCCGGATCACGACCCGTCGGTTTTCCCGCTCGCTACCCCTTTGATTGCCGGACCGGGTGCGATTGCGACGATGATCTTGCTGGTGGGTAAATCTGGCGATGGTTGGCTTGGGACTGTCGCGGTATTGGGATTGCTGGCGGGGATGATTGTGGCGACGTATTTGTTCCTGCTCGCCTCGCCGTGGTTTGAGCGGTTGTTGGGGCGGACGGGGACGATTGTGATCACTCGGCTGCTGGGGATGTTGCTCGCGGCGTTGTCGGTGCAGTTTGTGATTGATGGCGTTAAGGGCACCGGGTTGATCGGATGAATGGCGAAGATTTCGGACGGCTGGCTTATCTGGCGCTGCTTTTGGCGGCGGTGGGTGGTTGGGTGATGGTGGAATATCGGCAGCGGTTGGGTCACGCATTTCGGGTGGCTGCGGCTTGGGGGTTGATCTTTGTCGGCCTCATGGCTGGGTATGGGCTGTGGGCTGATCTGCGGCGGGATATTCGGCCCGATCAGATTATGGAGGCTGGGCGGGTTGAGATTCCGCGCGACCGGGATGGGCATTATTATCTGCGGCTGAAAGTGGACGGGTATGACATGGTTTTCATGGCGGATACTGGTGCGACTGGTATCGTTTTGTCGCCTGAAGATGCGGAGGCGGTCGGGATTGATCTGGCCGGTTTGAATTATCTGGGCCAAGCTGAGACAGCAAACGGGGTGGTTCGGACGGCTCGGGTTTCGTTAGACAGCGTGGTTTTGGGGCCGTTTGAGGATCAGGGCGTTACGGCTTTTGTGAATGAAGCGGCGATGCAGGGATCATTGTTGGGGATGGATTATTTGGGGCGGTTTTCGATCCAAATATCGGGCGATAAGATGATTTTGACTCGGTAGGTTTTGGTGCGCCACGTGTGGCGCGGGGTGTCATTTATAATATATCAATGGGTTACAAACTGCGATTACAGATCGGTTAACCAAGTCACGGTGGCGTGACAAAATGGCTACCTAGCGGCTTTCTCGGTTTTCTTTTCCCACCGACCCGACTCCTCGGACCAGTATTGCGCGGCCAAGCCTGCACTGGTGAGGGTGGTCCACAGGCGGCGGGCACCTGTAAGTGCCGTTTCGTTTGCGCCATCGAACAGCACCCAGACACGTTGCAGCGCCTCGGCCTCGGTCGGGGTGGTTTCGGCGCCGTCGATCAGCATCAAACCCTCGGCTGCGTTGGTGATCGCACCTTGACCGAGCAGGATGGGTTGGTCGGCATCATGCGGACCGCCCGCCAAACCGTGCGGCAGAAAGCTATCTTCGGGACTGAGCCAGAGTGCTGTATCCAGAGTTTGCAGGGCAGCGTCGTCGGTGCCGCGCAGCATGACTTTCCAGCCTGCGGATAAAGCGCGCGGCAGTATTGTTGCCATGGTTTCCTGCGGCGTCGAGCGGGTCAGGTGGTAAAACATCGCAAGGCTCATGGCTGGGCGAGCCTTGCGATTGGCATTGATTTAGCGCGGTGCGGGGTCATTTCGCCTCGTATGCATCGCGGATCAGACGGTTCAGCGCCATCACGCCCCAGCCTGTTGCCCCCTTCGGCGCAAGCGTGCTGTCGGTTTTGAGCAAAGCTGTGCCAGCAATATCGAGGTGGCACCACGGAGTATCATCTTTGACAAAGCGGCGCAGGAATTGTGCTGCGGTGATCGAGCCGCCGTCACGCCCGCAGGAGTTTACGATATCCGCGACGCGGGATTTCAGTTTATCATCATAGCCTTGGCCCATTGGCATCCGCCAAGCGCCCTCACCTTCAGCGCCTGCGGCCTTCAGGAAAGCGTTGCAGAGCGTGTCATCGTTGGAGAATACGCCGGTATTTTCATGCCCTAAAGCGACGATAATCGCGCCGGTCAGGGTGGCGAGGTTGATCATGCCGGAAGGTTTGAAGCGTTCTTGCGCATACCAGAGCACGTCGGCGAGCACCAAACGGCCTTCGGCGTCGGTGTTGATCACCTCAATGGTGACGCCGCGCATCGACTTTACAACGTCGCCGGGACGCTGCGCGCGGCCATCCGGCATGTTTTCGACGATACCAACAAGGCCGACGACATTGGCCTTAGCGCCGCGCAAAGCCAATGTTCGCATCACGCCTGCAACGGTGGCGGCACCGCTCATATCCATCGTCATGTCTTCCATGCCGCCCGCAGGCTTGATCGAGATGCCGCCGGTGTCGAACACCACACCCTTGCCGACAAGCGCGAACGGCGGCTGGTCTTTCGGACCGCCGTTCCACTGCATCACCACCAGCTTGGTAGGACTTTCAGAGCCCTGCCCGACGCCGAGCAAAGCGTTCATCCCAAGCTTGGCGAGTTGATCTTCTTCAAGGATTTCAACCTCGAGCCCGAGTTCCTGCATCGCGGCCAAACGGGCAGCGAAATCATCGGTGGTCAGGATATTGGCGGGTTCATTGACCAGATCGCGCGTGAAGAACACGCCTTCAGCCACCGCAGCCATAGGGCTTGCTTCGGCGGCGACGGCTTCGGGATTGGCGACCGCAATCGTCACCGGCCCGGGGGCTTTCGGCTGGGTGGATTTATGTGGGCTGAAATCGTAAGCGCGCATTGCCAGCCCGAATGACACTTCGGCGGCTTCAGGATGCGCTTCTGCGATCAGCAAAGCACCCGCCGGTGTCAGATCGCGCGCCACGGCGGCCCCGGCCTTGCGCGCCTCTGCCACGGTTGCGCGACGTGGCAGGCGGACCAGCTGCAGCGCGTCGGCAGCAAGACCGGCGGGATAGGCCAGATCGAGGCTTTCGCCGGGTTTCAAGCGGGCCACGGCTTCGGAGGCCATCGCACGCGCCAAAGCGCCCTTGGTCAGCGCGTTAAGTTTGCGCGCGGCGGGGCTGGTCGGCTTATCAGCATCAAACAACAGCGCGATGCGGCCAGTTTGCTGGGCCAAACCATCAAGGTCGGTGGCGTGAAACTGAATGGCGATGGGATGGGACAAGGGGGGTTCTCCGCTGGGGCTGGCCGCATTTTTCGGCAGGCTAAAGCGGTTCATCGGCAGAGGGAATCGAAAACGGTTGGCTGTGGCCGCAGTAGGCGGGGTTTTTGCGAAAACTTTTCGAACTCATAGATTGACCGTTGTGAAAAACCGAGCTTGCGCCGTTCTCAATCTGCTGTCCGTCGCCGGAATGAAGCTGGCTTGTGAAATCCAGATAGCAGTTTTCCCCGCCGGGTTTTTCGGCTAGGTTTGCGCCAGCAATTTGGAGTTTTGCATTCTGTGTCGAGGTTTGACCGCTATCTGCTCTCACAACTGCTTGCGCTTTTCGGGTTCTTCTCGCTAGTGCTTGTGGGTGTATATTGGGTAAACCGGGCGGTCGGCTTGTTTGATGACCTGATCGGCGACGGCCAGTCTGCGGTGGTTTTCCTGCAATTTTCGCTGCTGACGCTGCCGAATGTGGTCCGGCTGGTGCTGCCGATTTCGGCCTTCATTGGGGCGGTTTATGTCGCCAACCGACTGATGTCGGAGTCCGAATTGGTGGTGATGCAGGCGACCGGATTCTCGGCGTTTCGGTTGGCGCGTCCTGTCTGGTATTTCGGACTGATCGTGGCCGCGATGATGCTGATCTTGATGAATGTGCTGGTGCCAGCCAGTCGCAGCGCGTTGGCGGAACGCTCGGCGGTGATCTCACAAAACGTCTCGGCACGGTTTTTGAAGGATGGCCAGTTCATTCATCCGACCGATGGCATCACGCTTTATATTCGCGAGATTGCGGCCACGGGGGAGTTGCTGGATTTGTTTTTGGCAGACGACCGAATACTTGCGACGCGGGCGCTTTATACGGCAAGAAAGGCGTTTTTCGCCAAGACCGATACCGGTCCGAAGCTGTTGATGGTGGACGGCATGGTGCAGGTTTTATCTGCAAAGGGGCAGCAGTTGTCGGTGACGCGCTTCGCTGATTTCACCTATGATATGGCGGGTCTGATGGCTGCTCCGGGGCCGCGCAAGCGCAATATGGCGGAGCTTTCGACGTATGAGTTGTTGGCTCCGACGCAAGAAGTGGCGACAGAAGTGCGTGAAACCGAGGATAGTCTGCGGTTTGAGGGCCATAGCCGGATCGCTCAGCCATTTACAGCGGTGGCGGCGGCGCTGATCGGGTTTGCCTCATTGCTGCTGGGGGCGTTCAGTCGGTTTGGGTTTTGGCGCCAGGTTGGCATTGCGGTGGCGTTGCTGTTGGGGGTGCAGGCGATTGCGACGGTGGCAACCAGTGTGGGCGAGGCTGTGGCGGGGGGCTGGATGCTTGCCTATGCAGCGCCGCTGATCGGGATTGCGATCGGGGTGTTCGAGCTGTGGTTTAGCCAGAGGCCGCGCCGGGTGGCAAAAATGGTGACAGCATGACGCTGACATTCTATATTGCGCGACGGTTTATGCAGATGTTCGGGCTGGTGTTCGGGGTGTTCATGGCGATTTTGCTGCTGATCGACGTTATTGATCAGTTGCGCAAATCCGGGGTGAGTTTGGGTGGGGCGTTGTATCTGTCGCTGCTCAATGTGCCGGAAAGTTTGTACCAGATCTTGCCTTTGATCATGATTTTAAGCGCGATTGCGTTGTTTTTGGGATTGGCGAGGTCTTCGGAGTTGGTGGTGGTCAGGGCTGCGGGGCGGTCTGGCTTGCATTTTCTGCTCGCTCCGGTGGTGATGGCTTTGCTGATTGGCGCGGTGGCGGTGGCGGTTTTCAATCCATTGGTGGCGGCGACCTCGAAAGCTTATGAGCGTGTGGCCGAGCGGCGGGGCCAAGATAGCGCGGTGCTGTCGCTGTCAAAAGACGGGTTTTGGATGCGGCAGGGCGGTGAGGCTGGGCAGTCGGTGATCAAGGCCGAGCGCAGCGACCCGAGTGGCACGACGTTACAGGTGGTGACGGTAATCAGCTTTGACCCGCAAGGTATGCCGTTTGAGCGGATCGAGGCGGCTTCGGCTGAATTGCTGCCGGGGGAATGGCTGCTGCATGGCGCTAAACGCTGGTCTCTGGTGGACCCGAACCCCGAGCAAACCGCGAAGATGGCGGGCAGCGATATTCATCTGCCCACTGATCTGACGATAGATCGCCTACGGCAAGGCTTTGGTGCGCCCTCGGCTGTGGCGTTTTGGGCGCTGCCCTCGTATATCAATGCGTTAGAGCGGGCTGGGTTCTCGGCGCGGAATTATCGGGTGTGGATGCAAATGGAGCTGGCTTTGCCGGTGTTGCTGGCGGCGATGGTGCTGATTGCGGCTGGGTTCACCATGCGGCACGCGCGGTTTGGCAAAACCGGGCAGATGGTGCTGTTGGCGCTGCTCGGCGGATTTTTGATCTTTTTCTTACGCAACTTCGCGCAGGTTTTGGGGCAAAATGGCCAAATTCCTATATTCTTTGCCGCTTGGAGCCCTCCGATTGCCGCGACATTCCTCGCGCTTGGTTTGCTGCTGCATCTGGAGGATGGCTGATGTTTCGCCTTCTGACGTTGATCGCAGCACTATTGCTCGCCCTGCCCGCTTTGGCTCAGGACGCAGTATCCACGCAAGAACGGGCAACATTGGTTGCTGATGCCTTGCAGATCAAAGATAACTCCACCTTGATCGCGCAAGGCCATGTCGAGGTTTTCTACCAAGGTCAAAAGTTGACCGCGCAGAGCGTTACCTATGATCAGACCGCAGACCGGCTGCTGATCGAAGGTCCGATGGTGCTAAGTGACGGAAAAGGCGCGGTGATTTTGGCCAATCAGGCCGAGATGAGCGCGGATTTTACCCAAGGGGTGCTGACCTCGGCGCGGCTGGTGTTGCAGCAGCAATTGCAACTGGCAGCGGCAGAGATACAGCGCGTGGACGGACGTTACACCGCGATGCAGCGGGTGGTGGCTTCTAGCTGTAAAATATGTGCGGGCAGTCCGACGCCGCTGTGGGAAATCCGTGCGCGCCGCGTCGTGCATGATCAGAACGAACGTCAGCTCTACTTCGATCAGGCGCAATTTCGGTTGGCGGGTGTCCCCGTGATGTACATACCGCGGCTGCGGATACCTGACCCGACGTTGAAGCGGGCTTCGGGCTTTTTGCTGCCATCGCTGCGCAACAGCTCTAACCTTGGCACCGGGCTGATGCTGCCATATTTCATCAAAATGGGCGAAAGCCGCGATTTGACGGTGACACCGTTTTTCACCACCGATGGCAATCGCACGGTCAATCTGCGCTATCGTCAGGCGTTCGCTACCGGAGCAATAGACATTGCGGGCGGGGTTTCGCGCGACGATCTTATGCCGGGTGAGACGCGAGGCTATGTGCTCGGCACGGGTAAGTTCGCCTTGCCGCGTGGCTTTACCCTCGATTTGCGCGTCGAAGCGGTCAGCGACCCGGCTTACATTCTGGATTATGACTATCCCACCGAAGACCGGCTGGAAAGTCGCGCCGAAGTCAGTCGCACGCGGCGCAACGAATATATCTCGGGTCGCTTGATTGCGTTTCATTCGATTCGCGAGGGCGAAGACAACGCGGCTTTGCCATCACGTATGGCAGATCTAACTTATCACCGCCGCTTTACCTTGGGCGGCTGGGGCGGTGAGGGTGGCTTTGAGTTGCAAGCGCATGGTCACGAGCGGACTTCGAACGACGCCCTGAATGACAGCAACAACGATGACATCGCAGATGGCCGCGATACGCAACGGGTGTCGCTGCGCGCCGACTGGCGCAAGAATTACCTGCTGGATAATGGCATGGAGGCGGCAGTGCTGGGCGAGGCAGCAGCCGACTTTTACTTGATCGGGCAAGACGCAGACTATGATGGCAGCAAAACCAGGCTGCATAGCGCGGTCGGAGCAGAGTTGCGCTGGCCTTGGGTGAAGTCACAGGCCAACGGCGTATCTCAGGTGATCGAGCCGGTGATGCAGATCGTCGTGGGATCGCGTTCGGGCACCACCATTCCGAATGAGGATTCGACTCTGGTCGAGTTTGACGAGGCCAATCTGTTTGATCTAAGCCGTTTTCCCGGAGCGGACGCGGTAGAAAACGGCACGCGGGCTAATTTGGGGGTGAGCTATCTTCGGCTTGACCCGAACGGCTGGACCTTGGGGATGACTGTAGGTCGGGTGCTGCGCGCCGAAGACACCGGGCAGTTCAGCGAAGGTTCGGGGCTAAGCGGTGTCAGTTCAGATTGGATGGCTGCCTGGCAGTTGAATATAGCCGGCTTTGATTTGACCAACCGGCTGTTGTTTGACGATGATCTTGCCATGACCAAAGCGGAGTTGCAGGCGGCCTATACGGCTGACCGTTTCACGCTGGTGACGGGTTATGTGCATACCGAGGCAGATGCGGCGGAAAATCGTCGAAAACCGATTTCCGAGCTGACCTTGGCCTCTAGCTATCAATTGACGGATAATTGGGCGGGCCGCGTCGCCAGCCGCTACGACTTTGAGGCAGAGCGCGCGGCGAAGGCGGGGTTGGGGCTAACCTTCCGCAACGAATGTATGCTGGTCGATCTTTCACTCTCGCGTCGGTTCACGTCCTCGACTAGTGTGAAGCCGACCACATCTTTCGGGCTTTCGGTGGAACTTTTGGGCTTTGGCGGCAGCTCTACGCCGGGGCCAGCACGTCAGTGCAGATAGTAAATCCCAATGGTCTTAACTGGCACTGGGCCTAAGCAAGTATCAGCGTTATACTGCGCTGGATAAAAGAAACGGACGACGGCAGGTGATCATGGTGCGACCCGCAGGCATACGGATGGTTTTGGCGCTTACGGCGCTGGTTGGCTTGGCTGCACCGATTGCGGCGGGGCCATTCACTCCGGTCAAGATTGTGAATGATCAGGCGATCACGCAGTTTGAATACGAGCAGCGCTTGCTGTTCATGCAGCTGTTGCGCCAGCCCGGTGATCTGGAAAAAGCCGCGATGGATACGCTGGTGGACGATCGCTTGCGGATGTCAGCGGCCAAGCAGTTTGGCGTCAAGATGTCGCCAGAACGGCTGAAAACCGGGATGGAGGAGTTCGCCTCGCGCGCCAATCTCACTGCTGACAAGTTCATCGCGATCATCGGTGAAGCTGGCGTGCAGCCGGAGACGTTCCGTGATTTCGTCGAGGCAGGTCTGGTGTGGCGCGAGATCATCCGTGGCAAATACGCGCCGACGGTGTCGATTTCTGAGACGCAGATCGACCGGGCTTTGGCGAATGGGCGGCCGTTGGTGGCTTTGCAGGTGCGGTTGTCCGAAATCGTCATTCCAGCGGTTGGGGCTGGCCGCGATGCGGCGTTGCAAAAGGCTGACCATCTGCGGCTATTGCTGCGCGGCGGGCAAGACTTTGCGGCTTTGGCGCGGCAAAACTCCAGTGCGGCTTCGGCTGTGCGCGGTGGGGCGCTGGATTGGATGCTGTTGACGCAGCTGAAGCCCGATGCAGCAGCGGCGGTGCGTGGTTTGGCGCCCGGAGCGGTCTCTGCACCGGTGGTGCTGGACGATAGTGTGGTGATCTACCAGATGCAGGAGCAAAAGCAGGAGCTTACAAAGCCTGCGGGCATCGTGGTGGATTATGCGACCTATCTCGTGCCGGATGATGGCACTTCTGCCGCAAAATTGCGCTCGCAAGTGGATACCTGCGCCGATCTTTATGGCGCGGCCAAAGGTACCTCGGCGGATCGCTTGACGCGGCAGACCGTGCCGCAGGGCCAGGTGCCAAGCGATATTGCAGGGGCTTTGTCGCTGCTGGACGCGGGCGAGACTTCGACGGCTGTGACGCGTGGCGGCTGGCGGGTGTTTTTGATGCTGTGTCGCAGGGGTCCGCCGGAAACCGAACTGCCAAGTCGGGATGAGGTCAAATTGCAATTGACCAACCAGATTTTGGGGGCGCAGGCGGATATTTATCTGGAAGAACTGCGCTCTGAAGCGATGATCCGCACGCCATGAGTTTGCGCGGATGAGGCTTCCGGTTGCGCTGACCTGTGGCGATCCGTCTGGGGTCGGGCCGGAACTGGCGCTTAGCGCGCGGGCGGCGTTGGGGACGGAGGTGCCGTTGTTCTGGATCGGTGATCCTCGACATCTGGGCGCGGGTGCGTTTCAGCAAATAGCGACGCCTGCCGAAGCCGAGGCGGTGCCCGCGCATCTGCTGCCGGTGTTGGCGCACCGATTTGCCGGCCGCGCGGTGCCAAGTCAGCCAGCGCCCGCCAATGCGGCAGGGGTAATTGAGGTGATCGAGCGGGCGGTGGCCTTGGTGCAGGCCGGGCAAGCCGCGGCGGTATGCACGGCACCGATCCACAAGAAGGCTCTCAAGGATGGCGCAGGGTTTGCGTTTCCCGGCCATACCGAGTTTCTGGCGCATCTGGCGGGGGTTGAGCGGGTGGTAATGATGCTCGCGTCACCACTGTTGCGGGTGGTGCCAGTGACGATTCATATCGCGATTGAAGACGTGCCGGGAGCTTTGACGACGGAGCTGCTAGAAGACACCATTCGCATCACGGATGCCGGGTTGCGGCGGGATTTCGGACTGGCGAAGCCTCGGTTGGCGGTGGCGGGGCTGAACCCACATGCGGGCGAAGGCGGCGCTATGGGGTGGGAGGAGATCAATCTGATTACCCCGGTGCTGGATCGGTTGCGGGCTGAAGGGTTTGATCTGCGCGGGCCGTCGTCGGCCGATACGATGTTTCACGCGCGGGCGCGCGAAGGCTATGACGCAGCGATTTGCATGTATCACGATCAGGCGCTTATCCCGATCAAAACGCTGGATTTCGATGGCGGAGTGAACGTGACCTTGGGGCTGCCGTTCGTGCGGACATCACCGGATCATGGCACGGCGTATGACATTGCGGGCAAAGGTTTGGCGCGGCCGGACAGTTTGATTGCGGCGCTAAGAATGGCGCATCAGATGGCAGCGGCGCGCTTGGGGTGAATCAGCGGGGGCCAGCCCCCCGCGCCCCCGGGATATTTGAGCACAGAGGATGAATTATGGGCACGATTGACGGGTTGCCGCCTCTGCGTGAGGTGATCAGGGCGCATGATCTGGTGGCGAAAAAGCAGCTCGGGCAGAACTTTCTGCTCGATCTGAACCTGACCGCGAAGATTGCGCGGCTGGCGGGGGATTTGTCGGCTTGTGACGTGCTGGAGGTTGGCCCCGGCCCGGGCGGGCTGACGCGCGGGCTGTTGGTGGAAGGTGCGCGGCGGGTTTTGGCGGTAGAAAAAGACCCGCGTTGTGTGCCTGCGCTGGAGGAAATCAGCGCGGCCTATCCGGGGCGGTTGGAGATTATCAACGCCGATGCGATGGAAATTGACGTGCTGGGGCATTTGAATGCGCCAGTGCGGGTGATCGCGAATTTACCTTATAATGTCGGCACCGAGCTGTTGATCCGCTGGCTTACGCCGCAGGTCTGGCCGCCGTTTTGGCAGAGCCTGACGCTGATGTTTCAAAAAGAGGTGGCCGAGCGGATCGTCGCGAAGCCCCGCACCGAACATTATGGCAGGCTGGCTTTGCTGGTCGGCTGGCGCTGCGACGCAAAGATCGTCATGCATTTGCCACCCGAGGCGTTTACGCCCGCGCCGAAAGTGCATTCGGCTGTGGTGCATTTCACCCGGTTGGAGCAGCCTCGGTTTCCAGCCGATGAGGTGGTTTTGAACCGCATCACCACGATGGCGTTTGGGCAGCGGCGCAAGATGCTGCGCTCTAGTTTAAAGGGAATGGGGCCCGCGATTGAGGCCCAGTTGGTAGCCGCGGAGATCGAGCCGACCGCGCGGGCTGAGGAGATTTCGCTGGAGCGGTTTTGTGCTTTGGCAAGGATCGTGGCGGCGGGCTGAACACCTTTGCCATTGAGAGCAAAAAGCCCGCTCATGGCGGGCTTTTTGGTGACGTGTGTAATTATAAGTCTCTAGCTTACCGGGCAGAATTATTCGGTCGGGTCAGCGTCAACCGGCGAGCTGTCAGGGACAACCAATTTCCTCTGGCGCGGTGCGCGCGTGGTTTTGGGTGCCACCTCTGCGCTTGGCTGAGCTTCGGCTGCCGGTTTCGCGGCGCGCGGCGCACGGGTTTTGGCAGGTGCGGCGGCGGCTTGTTCTACCTGCGCCACAACGGCCGCAGGCGATTCGAAGCGTGGAGCTTCTGCGCGGGGTGCTTCTGCACGCGGAGTTTCGACACGCGGAGTTTCGACGCTTGGATTTTCGCCATTTCGATTTTCGACACGAGGTGTGTCAACTGTGGCTTCGTCTCGGGCGCTTACAAAACGTGGCGTCTCAGTGCGAGGAGCCTCGGTGCGTGGCGTCTCGGTGCGAGGAGCCTCAGTGCGAGGAGTTTCGGTGCGCGGTTGTTGTTCAACTCGCGGCTGTTCGGCGCGTTGTTGTTCGCTACGAGGTTGTTCGTTGCGCTGCTGGTCGTTGCGCTGCTGATCGCTGCGCTGCTGATCGTTGCGCTGCTGATCGTTGCGGGGTGGGCGTTGCTCGCGGTTTTTGTCATCGCGGGGACGGTTTTCCTGACGGTTGCCGTCTGTACGACGCTGCTGTTCTTGGCGTGGCTGCGCGTTGTCGCGCGGCTGGTTATTGTGCTGCACGTAATCGCGCTGTTGCGCGTTGTCACGCTGTTGGCCGTCTCGCTGCTGATTATCGCGAGCTTGCCCATCACGCTGCTGGTTATCGCGGCGGTAATTTTCTTGGCGCGGCTGCGGGCGGCTTGCCTCGGGCAGATCGACAAGAGTGTGTTCGTCTTCATCCACCACGCTGAAACCGCCGGTGTAGGGCTGTTCTGCCTCGCTGGAATCACTCCGCTCGGGACGGTAATCGCCACGCTCATTGCGGTAGTCTTGCCGATCACGGTTGCCAGTTTGGCCGCCGCTTTGGCTGTTCTGATTATTTTGGCTGTTGTGATTATTTTGACCGGGCTGATAGTTCTGGCCGGTCTGGCCGTTGTTTTGGCCGTTCTGATTGCCTTGGCTGTTCTGATTGCCGCCTTGGTATTGCTGGCGGGTCTCTTGTTCAGCAGCCATCTCGCGCGTGGCTTCGGCCAACATGCGGGTGTAATGCTCGGCGTGCTGGCTGAAGTTTTCAGCCGCCACACGGTCATTCGACCGCTGGGCATCGCCTGCCAGCATCTGATATTTCTCGATAATCTGTTGCGGCGTGCCGCGCACTTTGCCTTCGGGGCCGGAGCTGTCGAAGACGCGGTTGATGATATTGCCGAGAGTGCGCGGGCGGTTCGTCTTTGAACGCGAACGGGACTTGGAAGAGCGCATCTTGTCCTTTGATCCAGATGGTCCGGGAGAATGCGCCTAATCCACTTAGGATCGTCAGCCCCTTAAGGCTTGGCAGCAATGACCGGGTTTGCGCGTGTCAGTGCCGAATTGCACCGAATATCGCGTGGAAATGAATAATCACAGGGGGGGCTTGCTGACAAGCAGATTCTTGCAAAACGGTTACATTTCGCCACAATTATCAGCGTTTCGCGGCTTTTGGGCACAAACAACGCGGTTTCGGCCATCCATGTCTTGCAGCACTCGGATGTTTTCCAGCCCCCGATCTGCAAGCAGCATGGATACAACATGGGCTTGGCTTGGCCCGATTTCAAGGATCAGCCGCCCACCAGCCAACAGCCGCGCGGGGGCTTGGGCAGCGATGGCACGGTAGGCATCAAGGCCGTCGCCGCCGGGGGTGAGGGCGGCGTGAGGCTCCCATTGCAGCACCTCGGGGGCAAGGTCGGGCATCTCAGCGGCTGCGATATAGGGCGGGTTGGACACGATCAGGTCGAAGCGGCCGGGGATGGAATTCAGCCAATCGGACTGCAGGAATTGCGCTCGGGGGGTGAGGTTGAGGGTGGCCGCGTTTGTTTTGGCTACGTCGAGGGCTTTGGCGGACAAATCGCTGCCGACGCCGCTCGCCATTGGCATGTCGGCGAGGCAGGACAGCAGGATGCAGCCGGTGCCAGTGCCAAGGTCGAGCATTTTCAAGAAAGGGCGGGTCAGGGCCTCGGCGACGAGAATTTCGGTTTCGGGGCGCGGGTCGAGGGTGTCGCGCGTGACTTTGAAGCTGCGGCCCCAGAACAGGCGCTGGCCGGTGATTTGCGCCACCGGCTGACGATCGAGGCGGGCGGTGATGGCTTTTTCGAATGCGGCTTGCGCCTGATCGGTCATTGCGTCGGGCAGATGCAGGGTCAGGCGATCAGCGGCGATGCCCATGGCATAGGCGAGCAGCAGGCGGGCGTCGCGCGGAGCATTTTCGATGCCAGCGGCAGTCAGCCGCGGGATGGCGGCGCGCAGGACTGCTTGCGCCGTCGTAGCGGCCGTCATGCCTCCATCTCGGCCAGTTTGCTGGCTTGGTCATGCGCAACCAGAGCGTTGACGACTTCGCCGAGATCGCCCTGCATGATCTGGGCCAGCGAATACAGCGTCAGGTTGATCCGGTGGTCAGTCATGCGGCCTTGCGGAAAGTTATAGGTGCGGATGCGTTCAGAGCGATCACCGGAGCCGACTTGGCTTTTGCGCTCGGCGGCGCGGGCATCATCGACGCGGGCGCGTTCTAGATCGAACAGGCGGGCGCGCAAAACCTGCATGGCGATTTCTTTGTTGCGGTGCTGGGACTTTTGCGCTGAGACGACGATCATGCCAGTCGGGATATGGGTGATCCGCACGGCTGAGTCGGTGGTGTTGACGTGTTGGCCGCCTGCGCCTGAAGCTCGCATGGTGTCGATGCGGATATCCGAGGCGGGGATTTGCAGATCGACTTCCTCTGCTTCGGGCAGCACGGCGACGGTGGCGGCAGAGGTGTGCACCCTGCCCTGCGCCTCGGTTTCGGGCACGCGCTGGACTCGATGGACGCCGGATTCGAACTTTAGTTTGGCGAACACGCCTTCGCCTGCGATATGCACCTGCACATCCTTGATGCCGCCGAGTTCAGAGTCTTGCTGTTCCAAGATTTCAAAGGTCCAACCCATTTTCTCGGAATAGCGCTGATACATCCGGAGCAGATCGGCCGCGAACAAGGCCGCTTCATCGCCGCCGGTACCGGGGCGAATCTCTAGGATCGCCGGGCGGGCGTCGGCAGAGTCTTTCGGCAGCAAGGCGATTTGCAGACGGGCTTCCATCTCGGGGATGCGGGCTTTCAGCACCGGCATTTCATCCTCGGCCAAGCCTCGCATTTCGGGATCGGCGAGCATGATCTCGGCTTCAGCCAGATCATCCAAGGCGCGGCGGTAGGCGACGATCTCATCTGCGACGGGCTTAAGATCCGAATACTCACGCGAGAGGTTCGCAATCTCGGCTGGGGATGCGCCTGCGTTGAGTTTTGCTTCGAGAAATTCGAAACGCTGAGTGATTTGGGCGAGTTTTTCTAACGGAACCATGGCTGCGGTTTGCAGAGTTCGACGGCTTTGGTCAAGAGCAAGATCGACCTCTGCGCCGCTGCTGCAACGACTTATGGCGTGGTTGCAAGGAAGGTGGCCTGCGTAGCGGCTTTCCAGATGAAGCCGTCGATTTGGTAAGGCCGACCCAAAGTGTCGCCCGCACTTGCGACCTTCACAACCGACCAGTCATTTTTCGTCGAAACATCAACCACTTTCATGCCAAGCGAGACTTGGCTCGGCTTCCAGTTGGCGTGGTCGATCAGTATTTCGCGCTCTGACACCACTTGCGAAACAACAGCAACATGGCCTTTTGGCAGCTTACGGGTGGACGAGAACGCCATCACCGCACCAACAACCGGATCGTGGCCGCGCGCGAATTTGTCTTTAGCCTGACCCCACCAAGTACCAGCATTGCCTTTGATTTCCACGCCACTCGCGTCTCGCGCGAAGGGCACGCACCAGACCTTTTGACCCTTGGCGCGTTTGGCCTTCGCGTTGCCGATGGCTTTCGCGACGAAATTGGGGTTCAAACCGGGCTGGATCAGCTCGGGGTGGGCAGAGAGCATCGTCACTTCCGAACCGTTAGGCACGCACGCGGCGCTGAGAACCAATACGCCGATGAGAGCGGCAATACGTGGCACAGCGGCCAGAGTGCGGAAGTTTAACGCCATGTGTATGTCCCAAGTCTGTTGTTTTCGATCTGGCAGCGGTGATTCTTGGTTGGCCCAAGTTGTTGCTGCGTTGCGGCGACAATCACGGTTGCGAGATAAAAATCAACGAACTGAAATATCAGTGGGCGGCAATCCGCCTCTGTAAGTGGGAAAAACAGGCAGGAAGCGGCATATTGGGAGGGAACCAAGCGCTTCGCTGTGCGTTATGCAAGTCGCTGAACCAGATTTAGCCTAATATTTAGGCAAATGCCACATATTAGACCGCGCCCTGCCCTAATCAATCAAGCAAGACGCTGGTCAATTTTTAGCTGACTTCGGGCTCGTTTATCGCTGAGTCTTTGCCCAGTGATAGAGACAGATCAGCTCATACCCGACATGCGCGCCGGCAATGGCGGTGGCTCCGGTGGTGTCATAGGGCGGTGAGACTTCGACGATATCACCGCCTACCATGTTGACGCCCGCGAGGTCGCGCAGCATGGCGGCGGCTTGCCAGGAATGCAGGCCGCCCCAGACCGGAGTGCCAGTGCCGGGGGCAACCGAGGGGTCCAGCGCGTCAATATCAAAGGTCAGGTAGGTTTGGTGATCGGCGACGATATCTTTCACCTTCGCCACGGTCGCAGCGGTGCCGTTTTCATGCACCCAGCGGGCGTCTATCACATTGAAACCCAAGTAATCTTCGGTGGTGGTGCGGATGCCGATTTGCACCGAGCGGGTCGGGTCAACATAGCCCTGCTTGACCGCCTTATACATCATGGTTCCGTGGTCGATCCGGCTCATATCGTCATCTGGCCAGAGGTCAGAATGGGCGTCGAAATGGATGACGGACAGGGGCCCGAACTTCTCGGCATAGGCGCGCAGGATTGGCAGAGTGATGTAGTGATCGCCACCTAAGGTGATGGTGCCAGCGCCCGCTGCAAGGATTTTGCGGATATGCGCGGTCAGGGTTTCGGGGAAATCGGAGGTCTTGGCATAGTCGAACGCGCAGTCGCCGTAGTCGATAATGTTCATATCTTCCAGCGGGTTGGTCGGCCAACCGTAGGGCGGATCGTAGGGCTGCAAAGTTGACGCCTCCCGGATGGCACGCGGGCCAAAGCGGGTGCCGCTGCGGTGGGTAACGGCTTGGTCAAACGCCACGCCAGTTATGGCGAGGTCCACCCCGGTCAGGTCTTTGGTATAGGTGCGGCGTAGGAAGCTCGTGGCACCCGAGAACGCATTCTCAAAGGCATAACCGCGCTGGGCGGTGCGGGTGAACGCGGTGTCGATTTCGGTTTTGGCATCTTCTAGGGCCATGATTTACTCGCGATTGGTCGCGCTTGCGTCTTTATCCACGGCAGAAGCCGGGCCGGAGACGCGCTGATCCGGGGTGATTCAAAGGGACGGCAGCTGGGGTGGGTTGTCAAGGCTGATGCGTTTGGGGCGGTGGATGGGTCGGAGCCTCCGGTGGGGATATTCGGGCCATTGTGAAGATGGGGGCGCTTAGTGGCGAAGCCCTGCGAATCGAAGGTTAACGGGGCGAAATTTGGCTGGAATCGGTGTATGGAAAAGGGCCATTAATTGTATGGGAAACGGCCATATTTTTCTCGGGTTTTGCTGGTTAATCTAGCGGGCGCTGGGGCGCGCCGCTATGGGTTAGCCCAAGCGATGGCCCTCGCGCACCAGATCATCGGTGACGCGGCGGATGGATTGCTCCAGCGTATCGACCACGAAATCGACCTCGGCCTCGGTGATGATCAGCGGCGGCGACATCACGTTCAGATGGCCGATGGGGCGGACCAGCAGGCCGAGTGATTCGGCCACATCTGAGATACGTTTGCTCTCGTTGACCGCGTCGGGCAGCAGGTCTTTGGTGGTCTTGTTGGCGACGTTTTCGACGCAGAGCATCAAGCCCTGCCCGCGCACATTGCCAACGAGCGGCAGCTGTTCGAGCGCCTTCAGGCGGGTGTTGAAATAAGCGCCGACGCGGGTGGCGTTGCCGAGCAGGTCTTCGCGGTCCATGATTTCGATGTTTTTCAGCGCGCAGGCGCAGCTGACCGGATGGCCGGAATAGGTCAGTCCAGTGGTGAACCAGCGGTGGCCACCTTCCGCCATCGCCGCCCAAATCCGATCCGATAAGATCAGCGCGCCGAGCGGCAGGTAGCCCGATGTCAGACCCTTGGCGGTGGTGATCATGTCTGGCTGCACACCGAAGGCATCATCCGATGCGAACCAGTGGCCGACGCGGCCAAAGGCGGTGACGACTTCATCGGCGATGAACAGGATGTCGTGGCGCTTGCAGACTTCCCACATGCGTTTGAGGTAGCCTTGTGGCGGGATGATGATGCCGCCAGAGGCTTGGATCGGCTCGGCAATGAAGCCACCGATGCGGTCGGCACCGACTTTTGCGATCAGGGCTTCGAACTCGGCGATCAGGTCATCGCAGAATTGCGCCTCGGTCATGTGATCGGGGCGGCGGTAGGGGTTGGGGCAGGATAGGTGGTGAATGCCTTCGGTCTTGTAGCGAAACTCCTCAATCCGGTCGCCGTTGCGCTTGCCGACCGATTGGGTGAGGTAAGTCGAGCCGTGGTAGGAGTTTTCCCGCGCGACGATGTCGGTTTTATCGGGGTTGCCACGCGAATGGTGGTAATAGCTGACCACGCGCACGGCGGTATCGACGGCGGTGGAGCCTCCGGTGGTGAAATGCACGCGGTTTAGATCGCCGGGGGCGAGTTCGGCCAGTTTGGCGGCCAGACGGGCGGCGGGATCGTTGGTCATATCGACGAAATGGTTGGCGAAGGCGAGGCGCTCGGCTTGCTCGGCAATCGCATCGGCCATCTCACGACGACCAAGGCCGATGTTGGTGCACCACATGCCACCGACGGCGTCGAAGTATTCCCGCCCCTGCTCGTCCCACAGTTTCGCGCCCTGCCCGCGACTGATCACCAGCGAGCCAGCTTTCTGGAACGGCCCGAAATTCGCCCACGGATGCAGCACATGGGCGCGGTCCATCTCGAAGGCGGACGTGTTGGGCGGAGTTGCAGGCGCGTTCATTTTGAATCTCCAGTCAATATGATTTGGCCAAGATAGCCAAACCCGGTAAAAAGACCAGAGGGTATTTGATCAAAAGTTAGAACAGGCGCTGTTTGGCCTTTGACAGCTTGAAACCATGGCCGCCGAGGTTGCTGCATTCCATGCCGGATTTCTCGGAACTGCAGGTGAACGGGCCTAGCGTGATTGACTTGCCGTAGCCGAGTTCTAAGCCACCCGGATCTGCCACCGCATCGGACACGCAGGCGAGATAACCCGGGCCGCCAGCATCGACGGCAAAGCTGCTGCCCCAGTCGAATTCGCAATCTGGTGGAGCGGTGCGGTAGGTCGGGGTCAGGGCGGACATATCGCAGCGGACTTGCGCATAGTCTCCGGTCGAAATAGCGCATTGGATGTTGCCGGAGGGTGAGTGGAAGGCGAGGTAATCGTCGGCCATAGCTGGGGAGGCGAGCAGAATCAGCGCAAGGGTTAGCGGGATATGGCGGCGGATCATAACGGCTCCTTTGAAACGGATTGAGCCAGCCTAGCGCAGCCGATGGGGGCGGCGCTAGGTCGTTGTAATCGGCAGGTCGGATCAGTTCAAAGGCTGAGCGCGCTCTACCAAGCGGGCGAAGAATGAGGCTCCGATGGGGGCGGCTTCATCGTTGAAATCGAACGCCGCGTGATGCAGGCCAGCGCCGGGGCCGGTGCCCATGAACAGGTAAGCGCCTTTGCGGGCCTCTAGCATATAGGAGAAATCTTCCGAACCCATTTCGCGCACCGAATTACCCTCGACCGAGGTCTCGCCGACGATTTCGGCAGCAACTTCAACGGCAAAGGCGGCTTGGTCGGCGTGGTTAATGGTGGCGGGATAGCCCCAATCGTAGTCAATCCGGGCTTGCACACCGTAAGCCGCCGCATGGCCTTCGACGATTTCGTGGAAGCGCTTTTTCAAGAGCGCGCGCACCTCCGGCTTGAAGCAGCGGATGGTGGCGGCGAACATGGCTTCTTCGGGGATGATGTTGGAAGCCGTGCCGGAGTTCACCATGGTGACCGACAAAACCGCCTCGTCCAGCGCATAGATATTGCGCGGAATGATGGTTTGGATTGCCGAGATCATCCCGACCAAAGCCACAATCGGATCGACGCAATCATGCGGGGTGGCACCGTGGCCGCCTTTGCCTTTGAGGTAAACATAGGCGGTGTCCACCGAGGCCATCAGTGCGCCGGGGGTGGTCAGGAAATGCCCGAACGGCACGTTGGGGGCGTTGTGGATGCCGTAGACTTGCTCGACCGCGAAACGGTCCATCACGCCTTCATTCACCATCACCATACCGCCCGCGCCGTCTTCCTCGGCGGGTTGGAAGATCAGCGCCACGCGACCCTTAAAGCGGCGTGTTTCGGCGAGATATTTTGCGGCCCCCAGCAGCATGGTGACATGGCCGTCGTGGCCGCAAGCGTGCATTTTACCGGGGATGGTGGAAGCATATTCCGCCCCAGTGATCTCTTGGATCGGCAGCGCGTCCATATCGGCGCGCAGGCCGATGGTGGGGCCGCCCACTTTAGCATCGTAATCTTGGCCGTTGATGATCGCGACGATGCCGGTTTTGGCGATGCCGGGGTGAATCTCATCGACGCCGATCTCTTTCAGACGATCAACGATATAGGCCGCCGTGGTAAAGCAATCGAAAGACAGTTCAGGATTCGCGTGCAAATGCCTGCGCCAGCCCTTCATTTCCTCGGCATAAGCAGCGATACGGTTGAGGACGGGCATAGCGATCTCCTGATTTGGCTTGGCCTTTGATCAAATCTTATCTGGAAGGGATCGGCAATGCCCCTGCCCCATTCTGACGACGCCGCCAACCAACTTTTGCGCGACCCGGACGGCGGCATTGATCGCCTGCTAGAGATTATGCGGCGGCTGCGCGACCCGGTTTCGGGTTGCCCTTGGGATATCGAGCAGGATTTCGCCGGCATCGTGCCCTACACGATTGAGGAAGCGCACGAGGTTGCCGATGCGATTGAGCGGCAGGCGTGGAGCGAGTTGCCGGGTGAGTTGGGCGATCTGCTGTTGCAGGTGGTGTTCCATGCCCAGATGGCGACGGATCGGGGCATGTTCGGCTTTCAGGACGTGGTGCGGGCGATTTCCGACAAGATGGTGGCGCGGCATCCGCATGTGTTTGGCAGCGAGAGCCGCGACAAAACGCCCGAGCAGCAGACGGTGGATTGGGAGAAGATCAAGGCGGCGGAGCGTGGAAAGCTGGATATTCAGGCGCGAGTGCTGGATGGCGTGGCGTTGGGTCTGCCGGGATTAACGCGGGCGGTGAAGCTGCAAAAGCGGGCGGCGCGGGTGGGGTTTGATTGGCCCTCGACTGATGAAGTGGTCGCTAAGATCGCTGAGGAAGCGGCGGAGTTGGTGGAGGCGCGCGATCAGTTGACGCAGGCTGAAGTTACCGAGGAGTTTGGCGATTTGTTGTTTGTGATGGCCAATTTGGCGCGGCATCTTGATGTTGACCCTGAAGCTGCGTTGCGCGCTGCCAATGCGAAATTCTCCCGGCGGTTTGGGCGGATTGAAGATTGGCTGGCCGAGGCTGGTAAAGCGCCTGCCGACAGCGATCTTGCCGAAATGGATGCGCTGTGGAATCGCGCCAAGGCTGAGGAAAAGGCCGCTAAGGCGCGGTAGCCCGCTGCCAATGATGCCCTGCCCCCACAGCAAAGTGTTTTGCTCGGACATTGACCGCAGCGGGGGAACGGGCTTTAACGGCGGGCAACCAACCTGACGATAAGGACCAACCGATGCGCCACCTGCCCGTTGCAGCCCTTGCGCTGATCAGCACCGTTTTGCCCGGATTGACTGGGCCCGGATTGACGGGTGCAGCTTTGGCGGAGGAGGTCAATATTTACTCGCATCGTCAGCCCGAGTTGATCCAGCCGCTGATCGACGCTTTCACCAAAGAAACCGGTATCGAGGTTAACGTCGCATTCGTCGATAAGGGCATGGCGGAACGTTTGGTGGCCGAGGGTAATCGCTCCCCTGCCGATCTGATTCTGACCGTGGATATTGCGCGGCTGATGGAAGTGGTAAAGGCGGGCGTGACGCAGGAGATCGACTCGCCCGTGCTAGAGGCGAATATCCCGGCGGGCTTTCGTGATCCGGGCAAGCATTGGTTTGGGCTCACCAGCCGTGCTCGGGTGGTTTATGTAAGCAACGAGCGGATCAAGCCGGGCGATGTGACGACTTACGAGGATTTGGCTGATCCGAAATGGAAGGGCCGGATTTGCACGCGTCCGTTCACCTCGGATTACAACGTGGCTTTGACGGCGGCGGTGTTGGCGCATCACGACGCGGCTTATACGAAAACCTGGTTGGAGGGCATCAAGGCCAATCTGGCGAAGAAACCTACCGGCGTGGACCGCGATCAGGTCAAGGCGATCTGGTCGGGCGAATGTGATATCGCTTTGGGCAACACCTATTATCTTGGCCAGATGCTGAATGATGACGAGGATAAGCAATATGCCGAGGCCGTGCATATCGCCTTTCCGGTGTTTGAAGGCGGCGGTACGCATATGAATATCTCTGGCATCGCGATGACCAAGGCGGCACCAAACCATGCGGCGGCGTTGAAGCTGATGGAATGGCTGTCGTCGGAGGAAGCGCAGCATATCTACGCCGAGACGAATTATGAGTTTCCGGTGGAGCCGGGTGTGGAGCGGTCGGCGCTGGTGAAAAGCTGGGGTGAGTTTACGCCGGACAATCTGACGCTCGCCGAGGTTGCCGAGCAGCGGCCTGAGGCGTTGAAGCTGATCGAAGAGGTTGATGTCGATAACTGATCGGAAAGCCCGATCTTTTTAATTCAAGGATTGGTCGCCGCAGGCGGCCTTTTCTTTTTTGACCATGTGGACAAGCCCGGTTGAATGACGTTTGTTCGGCACAAACAGGAGCAGCGCATGACACATCAGCCCCGCAAGATTATCATCGACACCGATCCCGGCCAAGACGACGCATTCGCAATTCTGTTGGCGCTGGGCAGCCCGGAAGATCTTGAGGTATTGGGCATCGTCGCGGTGGCGGGCAATGTGCCGCTGGCTTTGACGCAGAAGAACAGTCGGATGATTTGCGAGTTGGCTGGTCGCTCGGATGTGAAGGTGTATGCGGGTTGCGATCGGCCTTTGAAGCGCAAGCTGGTGACGGCGGAGCATGTGCATGGCAAAACTGGGCTGGACGGGCCGGTGCTGCCCGATCCGGTGATGCCGTTGCAAGATCAACATGGCGTCGATTTCATCATTGAGACATTGCGGCGCGAACCCGGCGGCACGGTGACTTTGTGCCCGCTCGGGCCGCTGACCAATGTGGCGCAGGCGTTTTTGCAGGCGCCGGATGTGGTGGGCCGGGTGCAGGAAATCGTGCTGATGGGCGGGGCTTATTTTGAGGTCGGCAACATCACTCCGGCGGCGGAGTTCAATATCTATGTGGACCCTGAAGCGGCGGAGATCGTGTTCAAATCAGGCGTGCCTTTGGTGGTGATGCCGCTGGATGTGACTCATAAAGTTTTGACGACGAAACCTCGGGTGCAGGCTTTGCGGGATATGGGGACTGAGGTGGGGCGGGTTTCTGCGGCTTGGGCGGAGTTTTTTGAGCGGTTCGATTTGGCGAAATATGGCTCTGAGGGTGGGCCGCTGCATGATCCGACTGTGGTCGCGTATCTGATCAAGCCGGAGTTGTTTTCGGGGCGAATGATCAACGTCGAGATCGAGACTCAGTCAGAGCTTACTTTGGGGATGACTGTTGCGGATTGGTGGGGCGTGACGGACCGCGCGAAGAACGCGCTGTTTATCGGCGATGTCGATGCGCAGGGGTTTTATGATCTGCTGACGGAACGGTTGGCGCGGTTGTGAGGACCGGGGGCCAGCCCCCGGACCCCCGGAATATTTATGCCAATGTGAAATTGTAAGGTGGTGTCGCGCGTGTCGGGGTTTAGGGCGTGCCTACCCCAGAGCGTAGCCCGCGCCGCGCACTGTTCGTAAGGGGTCATCCCCGCCGAAGGTGCAGAGCGATTTGCGCAATCGGCCGATGTGGACATCTACGGTGCGGGTATCAACGTAGATGTCGCGGCCCCAGACCCGGTCCAGCAGCGACTCGCGCGAAAATACCCGGCCGGGTTTCTCCATGAAGGTCGCGAGCAGGCGAAACTCGGTGGGGCCAAGTTTCAAAACTTTGTCGTCGCGGTAAACGCGGTGGGTTTCGGTATCGAGCCGGATATCGCCCCATTCGAGCAGAAGACCAGCGGTGGCGGGACGCACACGGCGGAGTTGCGCACGCAGGCGGGCCATCAGCTCGACCACGGAATAGGGTTTGATGACGTAATCATCGGCGCCGGTTTCCAAGCCCCGCACCTTATCAACTTCTTCCGATCGCGCCGAGAGCATGATGATCGGGATGCCACGGGTTTCGGGGCGGGCTTTTAAGCGGCGACACACCTCTATCCCCGACACCAAAGGCATCATCCAATCAAGCAAGATCAGATCGGGAGCCTCCTCCGCGATCAGCGATAGAGCGTCTTCGCCATTGTCCGCGGTGCGGACCTCGAAGCCTTCGGCTTCAAGGTTGTACGAAAGTACGGCACGTTGCGCTGGTTCGTCTTCGACCAGCAGAACGGATGGGCGCGGTGCCATCAGGCATTCCCCCCCGCGAGTTCGGCTTTCGGGCGATCTTCATCTGGCAGCGAGCCGGTGGCGAGATAGATTACCTGCTCGGCAATCGTGGTGGCATGGTCGCCAACGCGCTCGATGTTTTTGGCGATGAAATGCAGGTGCATACAGGCGGAGATGTTGCGGGTGTCTTCCATCATATGCGTTAGAAACTCGCGGAACAGCGCGTTATACATCTGGTCAACCTCTTGATCACGCAGGCGAACTTCGGCGGCCAGACCTGCATCGCGCGAGACGAACGCATCGAGCGCATCCTTCAGCAGCAAGCCGACTTGACGCGCCATGCGGCGGATCGAGCCTGCGGCACCGGGGATTTGCGACATGGTGCCAAGCACCAGCGCACGTTTGGCGAGGTTCTTGGCATAATCGCCGCAACGCTCCAAGCTGGAGGCGATTTTCATCACGGTCAGCACGGTGCGCAGATCAGTGGCGATGGGTGCGCGCAAGGCGATCAGGCGAGCGCATTCAGCGTTGACCGACTCTTCCAGCAAGTCGATGGCTTTATCGCCTTGGCGGACGTGTTCGGCCAAAGCTTCGTCTTGGGTTTCCAAGGCTTTGGCAGCGTCCGAAAGGGCCGCTTCGACAAGGCCACCCATTTTCATAATCATCGCCTGCACGGCTTCCAGATCACGATCAAAGGCACGGGTGATATGTTCATTCAGCATATGATTGTTCCTTAACCGATCCGGCCAGAGATATAGGATTCCGTGCGGGGATCTTTGGGATTGGTGAAGATCTGCCCGGTTTCGCCGAATTCCACAAGGTTGCCGAGGTGGAAGAAGGCGGTGCGTTGGCTGACGCGCGCGGCTTGCTGCATCGAGTGGGTGACGATGACCACCGAGAATTGGCTGCGGAGTTCGTCGATCAACTCCTCAACCTGTGCGGTGGCGATTGGGTCGAGGGCCGAGCAGGGTTCGTCCATCAGCAGAACCTCGGGTGAGGTCGTGATGGCGCGGGCGATGCAGAGGCGCTGTTGTTGGCCGCCGGAAAGGCCAGTGCCGGGGGCTTGTAGGCGGTCTTTCACCTCGTTCCACAGGGCGGCTTTGCGCAGGCAGGACTCAACAATGGCGTCAAGTTCGGCTTTGTTGCGGGTCAGGCCGTGGATTTTCGGACCGTAAGCGACGTTGTCATAGATCGACTTCGGGAACGGGTTTGGCTTTTGGAACACCATGCCGATGCGGGCGCGCAGTTGCACCGGATCGACGCGGGGATCGTAAATGCTTTCGCCTTCCAGCGTGATAGAGCCTTCGACGCGGCAAGACGGAATGGTGTCGTTCATCCGGTTCAAACAGCGCAGGAAGGTGGATTTACCACAGCCTGACGGGCCGATGAAGGCGGTGACGGTTTTGTCCATAATATCGACATCGACATCTTTGATGGCATGGTTGGTGCCATAATAGACCTGCGCTTTGCGGGCCTCTATCTTGATGGTCTGGGTGTCCACGCGGGTCTCCAATCGTTGGTCTTTCATGTGTTTTCCCTTACCAGCGGCGTTCAAATTTGCGGCGGAAGTAGATCGCCACGGCGTTCATCGCGATCAGGAAAACCAGCAGCACGATGATGGCCCCTGAGGCGCGCTCGACAAAGCCGGGGTCGCCGCGTTGGGTCCAGTTGTAGATTTGCACCGGGAGCGCCGAGGCGGGGTCGAATAGGCCCTCGGGCGGTGCGCCGGGGAAGTCGCGCACGAAGGCGACCATGCCGATCAGCAGCAGCGGTGCGGTTTCGCCCAAGGCTTGCGCGAGGCCGATGATGGTGCCGGTGAGAATACCGGGCATCGCGAGCGGCAGCACATGGTGAGTGATGGTTTGCAGACGGCTCGCGCCAATCCCCAAGGCCGCGTCGCGGATGCTCGGCGGCACGGCTTTGAGGGCGGCGCGGGTCGGGATGATGATGCGCGGCAGCGTCATCAGCGTCAGCACGAGGCCGCCGACGATGGGGGCAGATTGCGGCAGGCCAGCGAAGTTGATGAAAATCGACAGGCCGAGGATGCCGTAAACGATAGAGGGCACGGCGGCGAGGTTGGCGATGTTCACCTCAATCAGGTCGGTGAAGTTGTTTTTGGGCGCAAACTCTTCGAGATAGACTGAGGTGGCGACACCGATCGGCAGCGCCAAGGCCAGCACTACGAACATCATATACAGCGAGCCTACGATGGCGACACCAAGGCCAGCGGCCTCGGGGCGTTTGTCGGAGGCGTCGGGCATGGTCATAAAGCCCGTGTTGAAGCTGGTGCTGAGCACGCCTGCGGCTTTGAGTTTATCCGCCATGGCGAGTTGCTCGGGCGAGGTGTTTTTGTCCAGAGCCGCAGATTCCATGGAAACCCGGCCTTTGTAGTAGCCGTCGATACGGCCCGAGGCGAGCAACGTGAAGTTGATCGTGGTGCCGATGAGTGAGGGGTCTGCCAGCACGCGGTTGCGCAGGGTGGCGGGGGATTCCTCAGATATCATTTTGGCGAGGGCTTTGGCATCCATGCCACCAAGGTCGATACCTTTGGCGGTAATTTCGGCACCCAGCGACGCCGCCAGCAATTTGCCATAGGCGACAGTGGTGGCTTTAGAAAGGTCCGCCGGATCGCGCTTGCCGCCTTTATCAAGGAGGGCAGCATCCAGAGTTACTGGGATGGTCATGAAGGTCTGCCGGAAGGCTGGCAGGCCATTGCCGAAGATCGAAACCAGCAGCCAGACGAGGGCCAGTAGGGCTACCACGATGGCCGACAACCCGTAAGCGCGGAAGCGTTTCTCGGTGGCGTTGCGGGCTTTGGTGCGCGGGTCTTGCAGCAGCAAAGACGCGCGGGTGTCGATGGCGGCGCGGGGGTGCAAAGGCGAGCCTTTAAGTGAGATTGGGGCGGTCATTCGTATTGCTCCCGGTATTTACGCACAATCACCAGGGCTACGATGTTCAGCGCCAAGGTCAGGCAGAACAAGGTGAGGCCAAGCGCGAAGGCGACCAAGGTTTCAGGGCTGGCAAATTCGGTATCACCAGTCAACTGGCTGACGATTTTCACCGTAACGGTTGTCATCGCCTCAAACGGGTTCATCGAGAGTTGGGCTGCGGCCCCTGCCCCCATCACCACGATCATCGTCTCACCGATGGCGCGGCTTGCGGCGAGAAGAACTGCGCCGACGATGCCGGGAAGGGCTGCGGGGATCACCACTTGTTTGATGGTTTCCGAAGGGGTGGCACCGAGGCCGAGCGAGCCATCACGCAAGCTTTGCGGCACGGCGTTGATGATGTCGTCTGACAGCGAGGATACGAACGGGATCACCATGATGCCCATCACGAGGCCAGCGGTCATCACTGAGGACGACGAGTTGCCAAGGCCCAAGGGCGAGGCGAAGTAGTCGCGTAGCAGGGGGCCGACGGTGACAAGGGCGAACAACCCGTAGACGATGGTCGGGATGCCGGCGAGAATCTCGATGGCGGGTTTCACCCAAGCGCGGGTGGAGCGGGATGCGTATTCGGCCAAGTAAATCGCGGACATCAGGCCGATTGGCACGGCAACGACCAAGGCGATCACCGAGACGTAAAGCGTGCCCCACAACAGCGGCAGGATGCCAAGTTGCGAGCCGCCGCCGAACTGCGGTTTCCAGACGGTCGAGAAGAAAAACTCGGAGGCCGGATAAAGCCGGAAGAAGTGGATCGACTCAAACAGCAGCGAGGCGACGATCCCAACGGTGGTCAGCACCGCGATCAGGCTGGAGGCCATCAGCAGCCACATCGCGAATTGCTCGGTGGCGTTGCGGGCGCGGTATTCGGGTTTGATCCGGCTTAGACCGAACGCCAGTCCTGCCAGCGCCAAGACCAAAGCCGCGATAGTCATTGCCAGTCGCGATGTGTCGCCAGACGAGCGCAGCGCCGCGGTTGCAGCCAAGGTGGACGGGGTGGGTTCGGTTTCTAGCACCACGCCTGCGGTGTTCAGCGCAGCTTTCAGTGCGGTTGGGCTGGCGAGCAACGGCGTTACGTCTTGGCCACGCGCGGCCAACATATCCAGACCAGCGGCGACACGGCGCACATCGGCCATCACCAGCTCGGCTGATTTGCCCGCCGGCAGTTCGGCCGGATTGATCAGGTTGAGGGCTTTGGTCTCCAGAAACAGCGGCTGGGCCAGCAGCCAAGCCGCGATCAAAAAGAACGCGGGCACAGCGGTCAGAAGTGCGGTGATGCGGCCATAGAACGGCGGCAGTGAGTGCAATTTGCGAATGTCACCTTCGACCTGTGCGACTGCCTTGCGGCGGCCGATCACATAGCCAGCAACGGCGAGGGCGAGAAGTACAAGGAGGAGAAGGCCGAGGCTCATGGGGATCCTGCCGATGAGAGGGAAAGGCTTGGGAATGTCGCGCAGAGGGGCGCTGGGAGTGAAAGCGGCGCGAGGTGTCTCGCGCCGCTTCCAGCTTTAGATTATTGCAGTGGGCCCATTACGGTTTCGGCTTCTACAGCCGCTTGGGTTGCTGCGAGTTCTGGATCGGGAACCAAGCCGTAGTCAGCCAAAGCGCCGCCCGGGCCAGCCATATCGTCAGAGACGAAGAAGGCGATGTATTCTTTCAGGCCGGGGATCACGCCGATATGGGCTTTCTTGACGTAGAAGTAGAGCGGGCGCGATACTGGGTATTCGCCTTTCGAGATCGTCTCAACCGACGGCACGATGCCGTTGACGGTGGCAACTTTCAGCTTGTCGGTGTTGTTTTCGTAGAACGACAGACCGAACACGCCGACGGCGTTTTTGTTGGCAGCGATACGGCTGAGCGTTTCGGTGTAGTCGCCGTCGATATCAACCGCTGTGCCATCCGAACGGGTGGTGAAGCACTGCTTTTCAGCGTCTTTTTTCTTGTCAGCTTCTTCAGCAGCAGTCGAGGCCGCCAAGAACAGATCGTAAGCGCCGTTGGTTTTGCAACCTTCCAGCAGAACCTTGGTGTCGAACACTTCACGGGTGCCGTGCTTGGTGCCGGGGATGAAGGTCAGGATGTCTTGTGCTGGCAAAGCGGCATTGGCGTCAGCCCAGGTTTTAGCGGTGTTGGCAACCAGAGCGCCGTCTTTGGCAACGGTGCCGCCGATTGCGTTGAACACATCAACCGGGGTCAGCACGAAATCCGGGCCGTTGATGTCGGAAGCGAACACGATGCCATCATAGCCAATGCGGACTTCCATGATGTCGGTGACGCCATTGGTTTTGCACAGGTCGATGTCGGATTGGCTGATGCGCGAGGACGAGTTCGCGATGTCGATGGTCGACTCGCCCACGCCTTCGCACAACTTCTTACGGCCAGCGCCCGAACCGCCACCTTCAACGACCGGGGTCTTGAATTCGCCGTTTTCGCCGAACGCTTCAGCCACGATCGTGGCGTAAGGCAGCACTGTCGAGGAGCCTGCGATTTGCAGCTGGTCACGCGCCGAAGCGATGACAGTCGATGCAGCAAGGATCGCTAGCGCGGAAGGGATCAGTTTGATCAGAGACATTATGCTCTCCATTAATTCCCGAGGGCTGCCCGGATGGCCTGCCCTTCGCCGCCCCGTCTAGGCGGGATATCCTATGGTTTTGCGACAGTTTTGTAACAGTTATATGACGGGGTGGCTCGGGGGATGGGAAACGGGCTGAAATGCGACGGTAGCGGGGATCGGGGAGCCTCCGGCGGGAGTATTTAAGCCGGTATGAATGGCTAGGCGGGGATTCTTGGTTAACGGGGTTCGTAGGGCAGCAGCACCGAGAATCGGCTGCCTTTCCCTTTGGCGCTTTCGATTATCAGGCGGCCTCGGTGGCGGTTGACGATGTGTTTGACGATGGCGAGGCCCAAGCCGGTGCCACCCTTCTCGCGCGATCGGTGGCCGTCGACTCGGTAGAAACGTTCAGTCAGGCGCGGGATGTGCAGCGGGTCAATGCCCTCACCTTGATCAGAGACCGAAATCCGCAACTGCTGACCGCGCGGGCCTTTTTCCATGTTCAGCGCGACGCGGACTTGAGAGTCGGCTCGGCTGCCATATTTTACCGCGTTCTCGACCAAATTGGTCAGCACTTGCGTCATCTGATCATGGTCAGCGCGAATCATCAGCGGCTGATCTGCTCCCTCTATGACAATCTTGACGCGCGCAGCTTCGGCGACCGGGCGCAGGCTGGCGACGGAGGCTTGCAAAAGTCCGGCGATATCAAGTTCGTCCGAAGGCACCACGCGTTCTTCCGACTCAACCCGGCTGAGATGCAGCAGATCGCGCACCAGACGGTTCATCCGCTCGGCTTCGCTCGCCATAATCGCCAAAAACCGCTCGCGCGCCGGGGCGTCATTGCGGGCGGGACCGCGCAGGGTTTCGATGAAGCCCAGCAAAGCAGTCAGTGGCGTGCGCAGTTCGTGGCTGACATTGGCGACAAAATCGCGGCGCATCTGGTCCATCTGCTCCCATGCCGAGCGATCCTCGAAGGCGCAAAGCACACCCTGCGGCACCGGGCTGACCGTGACCTCATAGACCGTATCTTGGGCCGCGCCCGCGAGTGTCAACCGCACACGGCCACTTTGACCGCGCAGCAGGGCCTGCGAAATCGCCTGCAAAAACTCGGGCTGCCGAAAGCTAAGCGCATGGTGACGATCCAATATCGCCGGACCAAACAGAGCCGTGGCCGCCGCGTTGGCCTGCACGATCCGCTCATCCGCGCCGATCAGCATCACCGGCAGCGGCAAGCCGCCCAGCAACGCCCGTAATGCCTCGTTATCCATCGCCTGCCCCCAGTTTTGCTTTGTGTAGTCTGACGGCGGCATTTGCACCAGTTCGGGCTTGCCCGCGCGCGCGTGATTGACGTATCATTACGCGAGTTTAGTAACAACAATTCACGCTTCGGCTGTAGAGTGCGCTTTGGCACCCATCCTCGGCGTTTGAGGTGGGAGGCTTGATGCCACCAATGTCCGAATCCGATCAAAGAATTGGCCATGGAAATGGGCCGCAGTATCGGCGCATTCTCTATCTTGCGGGCGGTGAGCATGCGCCGATCTCGCAGGACGCGCTGATTTTCACCATACCATTCGCGCAGCTGTCCGCCGAGGAATTGGCGCGGGTTTCGCCCGATACTGTGGTGTTTCCGTTGTTTACCGCCAATCTGGATGCGACGGTCATTCTGACGGAACTGAAGGCTCTGGGCTATCGCGGGCGTTGTCTTGTGTTGACGCCGCGCTTGCCGAAGCCGCATCTGATCGAGGCCGAGCTGCGCGGCTGTGGTGGTGCAATGCAGATCGAGCTTTTGACCACAGACGCACCGATGGGATGAACGTTAGTAAGCTTTGCGGCGCGAGCAGTGACGCGGTGCCCGTTGGCGGAATATCAGCGGTCGATTTGACCAAGCGGCTGATTACGACGCCGAGGTAAGCCGCTTCATCGCGACGCGGATTAAGCGTGTTACGCCGCGATGTCGCTTCTAGCCACCGATTTTAGACGGCACTGTCGCGCTGATAAATCCAGTCGTGATCGGAGTCATTTTGAAACCGCCAGTTGCGGCGCGGGCCTGCCATGACGTTGAGGTAATACATCTCGTAGCCATAAGGCGCACCGCAGGGGTGATGGCCTTTGGGCACCAATGTGACGTCGTGGTTTTTCACCGCCATCACCTCGTCCAGCGAGCCATCTTCGGTATAGACGCGCTGAATGCCAAAACCCTGCGCCGGGTTGAGCCGCATGTAATAGGTTTCCTCCAGATAGGTCATCCGCGGAAAATCGTCTTCATCATGGCGGTGGCTGGGATAGGAGGACCAGTTGCCTTGCGGTGTGAAGACTTCGGTCACCAGCAAACTGTCAGCAACATCAAGGGCTTCCATGGCGATGTTGTTTACAAAACGAGTGTTGGCTCCGATGCCGCGCTGGGTCAGTGTGATGCCAGCGGGGCCAATTTGCGCGGCGGCATGGCCGGATTTTCCCGGTGCAGCGCAGACGGCCAGCGTGCAGGCTGTGGTGGCTGTGGCATTCCAATCGCTGTCGTTTGGCACATAAAGACAATGGGGCGGCGTCTTCTCAAACACGTCCATGCGGTCGCCCAAAACGCCCCAATCCTGGCCTGCGGCTTGAATACTGGCCTTGCCTTCGACTAAAACGAGGATGACTTCGCGATCACCGGTCAGTTCGGCCGCAGTTTCACCCGCAGCCAACCGATACAGCCCGAAGCCGACGTAGCCCCAACCGGCGTTCTGCGGGGTGATGTCATGTACCTTGCCGGAAACACCGTTAGGTTTGCGCAAAAGATCGGCCATGTTCTTTTCTCTTTCTCAAATGCCAGTTTGATCGCACGAGGATCAGTCCACAAGCCGTTGATCTTTTTGTTTTTCTTCGTAACTGACGCGCGCCTGATTAACCTCAGCCCGCGCCGAGACGGCAGGCACGCCAACATCCCACCAGCTGCCGCCGGCATCGGTACCGGGCCATGGATCGGTATCAATCACAATAACTTGCGGGATTTTAGCACCCTTGGCAGCGGTGAGGGCTGCTTCAAGCTCTGCAATCGTGCTGACTTTCACGGCATGTGCGCCCATCGCGGCGGCATGGGCGGTAAAGTCGATGTGGCTGGGGTTAACGTGGTGGGACTGGTCCAGCAGATTGTTGAACCCTGCCCCGCCGGTGGCTTTTTGCAGGCGGTTGATACAGCCATAGCCGCGATTGTCGGTGATCAATACGGTAAAGCCGATGCCCATCATAACGGCCGTCGCGAGTTCGGAATTGGCCATCATATAGCTGCCATCGCCGAGCATGCAGATCACATCGGCATCAGGCCGCGCCATTTTAATGCCTAAAGCTCCGGCAATTTCGTATCCCATGCAGGAAAAACCATACTCCATATGATAGCCGCCCGCGGGCGCGTCCCATATTTTGTGAAGCTCTCCCGGCATCGTGCCAGCCGCTGACATCACCACGCTGGCCTTGGTGGCGGTACGCTGCACGGCGCCGATCACCTGCATATCGCTCGGTAGCGCGTTGCTCGTCGGTGCGGCTTTAACCGCAGCAGTGGCCGCAGCCCAATCAGCCTGCAGACTAAGGATAGAGGGCCACTTCTGATTTCCTAGTGACTTTCCAATAGCTTGCAAGGCCACCTTCGCATCCGAGGTTAAGTTAATCGCGCCGTGTTTGTAAGAATCATAGGCCGCGACGTTGATCGACAGTATCTGGCGGGTCGGATTTTTGAACAGAGTCCATGAGGCGGTGGTGAAATCCTGAAACCGGGTGCCAAGCCCGATCACCAAATCGGCGTTTTCGCAGACGGTGTTGGCGCTGGCAGCGCCGGTCACGCCGACCGGCCCGAAGTTCAAAGCGTGGTCGTGATCAAGGCTGGATTTGCCCGCCTGAGTTTCAACAACCGGGATGTTATGAGCGCTGGCAAAGGCCGCGAGATCTGCCTCGGCACCCGAGTAGATCACCCCACCCCCTGCTACGATCACCGGGTTTTTCGCTGACTTGATCGCAGCAATCGCCTCGGCCAATTCATCAGCATCGGGTTCGGGGCGGCGGATTTTCCAGACCTTCGGCGTGAAAAAAGCTTCAGGGTAATCAAAGGCTTCAGCCTGCACATCCTGACAGAAGGCCAAGCAAACCGGGCCGCAATCGGCGGGGTCGGTCAAGACGCGAAAGGCACGCGGCAGCGCGGTCAGGATATGTTCCGGGCGGGAAATCCGGTCAAAATAGCGACTGACCGGGCGGAAGCAATCATTGACGCTGACCGTGCCGTCGTTGAAATCTTCAAGCTGCTGCAGAACGGGATCTGGTGCGCGATTGGCAAAGACATCGCCCGGAATAATCAGCAATGGCAAGCGGTTGGCAAAGGCCACACCCGCCGCCGTCACCACATTCAGCGCGCCCGGCCCGATAGATGTCGTCACCGCCATCGCACGGCGACGCTTTTTCGCCTTGGCAAAAGCAATCGCAGCATGGGCCATGGTTTGCTCGTTATGGCCACGCCACGTCGGTAGGCTGTCGCGCACACCGTGCAAAGCCTCGCCAATTCCAGCGACATTGCCATGACCGAAAATCGCCCAAACGCCTTCAATAAACCGCTCACCCTCGTCGGTCATTTGGACAGAAAGCCAACGCATCATGGCTTGGGCTGCTGTTAAGCGGATGGTTTTCATAGATTTTCTCCTCGGGCGGCGTCCCAGATACCGCAGAGGCGGCGGAAGTTTTCGGCCATCGTGGCCACGGCTGTCGCGTCGTCAATTTTTCCGGCAATCCACTGGCGACCGACATCGGCGTGGATGGTGCGGCCCACCGCGAAACCTTTGACCAGTGGAAACTCGGCGGCAAGTTTAAAGGATGATGCCAGTTCTGCCTCGGTTTGGCCAAGCCCCAAGATCACGATGCCTTGGGTATGTGCATCGCGCAAGGTGATCGCATCGCAGGTCGCAGCCCAAGCGGCACGGGTCTGCATCGGCTCTAGTTTCCACCAATCTGGGCAAATGCCGATGTCATAAAAGCGGCTGATCAGCTTGGCGTTGGTGTGATCATCGACGGGACCAACTTTCGATGGAATGATTTCAAGCAGCATTTCCAAACGGTTACGCCGACACGCATGGAACAGCCGGGTGATCACCGCTTCCTGCTCGGCTTGCATTTCGGGTTGATCATCGGGGTGACAGAAGCACAGGACCTTGACCACGTTCTCCAGCGCCCATTCGGAAAGACCGCCAAAATCGGGGCCAATCTCAGGCTCCAGCGTCAACGGGCGAGAGCCGGGCCATTCCACCGGGCGGCCGATCCACAGACCCTGGCCCGAGGCTTTGTGAAGCGCCGATTTGCCGAGGCGGTTGTCGCAAAGCAGGCCGTAGCCATCGCGGCCTTGCGCAACTTCCACTGTAGCTTCGAGGCACAACTCTTTGAAGCGAGCTATATTTTCAGGATTCGCGCCGGGAATTTCTTCAAGTTGTGAGCGATGGTCGTAGGCGAAGGCGCGCACTTGCGTCCACTGTTTGCGGCGGTTGGTGGACCAGTGAATCTGCTCTAACTCGGCATCTTTGCGCAAGGCCGGGGTTTTGACGCCGCGCTCTAGGAAGAAATTAAGTTCCTCGAGTGACGGATAAGCTGGGGTGCAGCCGTGGCGAGACACCGCAAATGCGCCGCAGGCGTTGGCGTATTTCAGTGCGACGGGCCATTTTTCGCCATCAAGCCAGCCTTTGGTGAGGCCCGACATGAAGCCGTCGCCTGCGCCGAGCACATTGAAGACTTCAATGGGAAAGCCGGGGCCGGTTTGGCCATGATCAAGGCTGTCGGGAATTGCGCCCTCAAAGGCTGCGGCACCTGCGGCACCGCGTTTGCACACCAGCGTGGCGTTCGAAACTTGACGGACAGCGCGCAAGGCTTCGATGGTGTTGGTCGAGCCGCCTGCGATGTGGAATTCTTCTTCGGTACCGACTATCAGATCGAAATAATGTAAGTTGGACTGCAACTTAGCGGTTACAGCCGTGGATTCTATAAAACGGCTTTCACCGTCGCCATGGCCTGCCAGACCCCACAGATTGGGGCGATAGTCGATGTCTAACGCGGTTTTCGCACCATGTTTGCGCGCCAATTGCAACGCCTTCAGCACGGCGGCTTCGGTATTGCTGTGCGACAGATGCGTGCCGGTGACGATGATTGAGCGGGTGGAGGCGATGAAATCTTCCTCGATATCGTCTTCGCACAGGGCCATATCAGCGCAGTTTTCACGGTAGAAAATCAGCGGGAACTGGGTTTCATCGCGGATACCTAGGATCACCAAGGCCGTCAGGCGCGTCGGATCGGTTTTCACCCCCTGTACATTGACGCCTTCGCGCAGCAATTCTTCGCGAATAAAGCGGCCCATATGTTCGTCGCCGACCCGGGTGATCAGGGCCGATCTCAGCCCCAAACGCGCGGTGCCTGCCGCGATATTGGTCGGAGAGCCGCCGATGTATTTCTGAAAACTCGCCATATCTTCCAGCCGACCGCCGATTTGCGCGCCGTAAAGATCGACCGAGGATCGGCCAATGGTGATGGTGTCGAGCGTTTTCATGGGCAGGCTCCTCCGAGGGCAGACGCGGCGGCGAGACTGAGTCTCGCGGATATTTTGGAATAATTATTCCATTTTGGAGTGAAGCAAAAGCGTTTTCTTTGGCGGCGTCACCGTAGCTTACCCGCGCGCCGAACCCACCGCGACGGCCAGTGCAATCGCCAGTGCGAGGGTCGCCGATAGCGAGCGGAACGCACCAAAATCCACCTCTGGGACGGTTAGAATCGCATCGCCTGCACGGGCGAGAGGGCTGGTGATACGGTCGGTCAGCGCCACCACCGGCAGGCCCTGATCGCGAGCGTGTTGCGCCAAAGCGATGGTTTCGTCAGAATAGGGCGCAAAGGTAATTGCCAAAACCGCATCGCCGGGACGTAGAGCGTGGCGGTGATCAAGCTTGCCGGTACCTTCGTGCAGCATGGCGGGAACCGACATCTTGTCAAACACATAGGCGAGATATGCAGCCACCGGAAAGGCACGGCGCAGGCCGATTATATGCACGGTATCGGCGGCGGCGAGCAGCACTACGGCTTGCGCCAACGCAGCCTCATCCGCGGATTTCGCCAATGCCTCCAGCGACAAACGGCCGGCTTCAATGAATTCGCCTAGCAATGCCGAAGGGGTGCCAGCGCCGGTTTCCTTCAGATTTTTCAGGCGCGTAGAATAGTCGGGGAAACCCGGCGCATAGGCATCACGGAACAGCTTTTGCATCTCGGAAAAGCCAGAATAGCCCAAAATTTGGCAAAACCGCATCAGGGCAGAAGGCGGCACATCGGCACCCGCGGCAAGTTCGGCGACGGTGGATACCGCAATGCGGTCGATATTGGCGGCAATATGATCGGCACATTGGCGCAATCGCCGCGGCAGGCCCTCGGAAATTCCAGACAAACGCTCGCGGAATTCCTCGATTGTGGTTGGCGCTGCAAGGTCTGCGGTGTCAAGTGTGGTCATATATTTGCGATCATTAGGACGGGCATTCAGGCGAAAGCGATCAACTGAGCCGGTTTCCGGCATTTGCGCCAAAGCTAACGGAATGGAACAAACATTCCAACAGTTATTTCGCTGGCTTCGGGTAGAGTCGCGCCAAAGCCTCAACCACCGGGGGCGTGACGAATTTTGAGATATCGCCTCCGAGCCGTGCGATTTCCTTCACCAGTTTCGAGGCGATGGCCTGCCTGCGTGCGTCGGCCATCAGGAACACGGTTTCCACCGAAGCATCCATCGCGCGGTTCATGCCAACCATCTGAAACTCATACTCAAAATCCGCAACCGCACGCAGGCCGCGCACGATCACGCTGGCACCAACATCACGAGCGCAATCGATCAGCAGGTTTTCAAACGGGTGCACGATGATCTCACCACCGGTTTTGGCAACGATACCTGCACATTCATCTTTGACCATTTTCACGCGTTCTTCGAGCGTGAAGGCCGGGCCTTTGCCATCGTTGATCGCGACGCCAATGACGAGGCGGTCCACAAGCGCCATGGCGCGTTGGATGATGTCGACATGGCCCAGAGTGATCGGGTCAAACGTGCCGGGGTAAAGGCCAATGCGCATGGGAGGCTCCTCGCGTAAGTCCCCGACGCACAATGATATTGCGCGTCGGGATGCAACCGAATTTATGGCACGCAACGATATTGCGTGCCCGGATGCAAGTGAAATCCGGAAGCGGCTTTCGCGCTTAGTAGCCCTTGATCATGCCTTCGAGAGCGTCTTTCTCCATACTCAGTTCGGAAAGCCGGGCTTTCACCACGTCGCCGATGGAGATCAGGCCGACCAGTTCATCGCCCTCGACCACAGGAATATGGCGAAAACGACCGTCGGTCATCTTTTGCAGCACTTCATTGGCATTGTCGCCGCGCCCGCAGGAGACGACTTTGGCGGTCATAATGGTATCGACGTTGTCGTTCAAGCACGCGCCGCCACGACGGCCAACCTCACGCACGATGTCGCGTTCTGAAACGATTCCGGCGAGCTTTTTGCCGTCAGGTGAGATCACAACCGCGCCGATGCGACGGGCTGACAGCACTTCAGCGATGCGGCTGATGATGGTTCCGGGCGGTAATGTGACGACGCCGTCATCCGATTTCGATTTCAAGATTTGACTGACTAGCATCGGTATCCTCCCTAACTGTCGTTACCAGCGTCAGGGTAGCGCAAGATTCTGTCAAGGCAATGCTTCAAGTCTTTGCATTTCCTTCTTAACCTCTACTATAAGTTGTCCCGCGAAGCGGTTGAGCCGTTCAACGCGGCCGTCATCGGCGTGGCGGATCAGCCAGAAAGCGCGGGTCAGATGGATCTGCTCGCGTAAGATGCGTTGCAGTTCGGGGGCTGCGGCAAGTGCGAAATCATGCACCACACCGATGCCCGCGCCGTGCCGCAGGAAGTTAAGCTGTACCGAGACGGAGTTCGAGGCGAGCGGTGGGGCGGAGGCGCCGATTTCGGTCAGGTAGTCGAGTTCCTTGTCGAAAATCATGTCGGAGATATAGCCGACGAGGCGATGGGATTGCAGGTCAGCGCGGGTGAGGATCGGCGGGTGTGCGGCGAGGTATTCGCGAGAGGCGGCGAGGTGCAGGTGGTAATCGGTCAGCTTTTGCACGGTCAGGCGGCCAGCCTCGGGGCGGCTGACGGCGATCGCCATGTCGGCTTCGCGCTTTGAGAGGTTAAACACCCGCGGCAGGGCGACGATTTGCACCTCAAGCCCCGGATTGGCGTCGCAGATGCGGGCGATGACTTGCGGCAACAGGTAGTTGGCACAGCCGTCTGGCGCGCCGATGCGGATTTGGCCGGTTAAACCCTCGGGGCCGCTGAGGGCTTCGGATGCGCCGTCGATGGCGGCTTCGGTGCGTTCGGCGTGGGTTAATAGCCGGGTGCCTTGTTCGGTCAGGCTGTAGCCTTGCGGGGTTTTGGCGAATAACCGCGCGCCGATGGCTTCCTCCAGTCGAGCGATACGGCGGCCTACAGTGGCAGGGTCGATTTTCAACCGCCGCCCTGCCCCGGACAGGCTTTCGCTGCGCGCGACTGCGAGAAATACGCGGAGGTCGTCCCAATCCATCACGTTCGCCTTTCGCGTGTATCTTCCTAAGTGGTATGCTCTTGCGTTTTCACCAATTGCGAAGCCACTTTTCCACCATATGTTGTGGCCCGCAGCGGAACCCGCAAACTCCATACTGCAAAATTGCAAAACATATTTGAAAACTTACCTCTACCTTCCGCAATTTCGCAAGGCTATTGTGGCGGCAACTCATGGGAGAGATGTGATGAAAGAGATCGGTCACTGGATCAATGGCCAGCTGGTTGCGGGCACTTCGGGCAAGTTTGCTGACGTTTTTAACCCCGCGACGGGCGAAGTGCAGGCGCGGGTGGCTTTGGCTTCGAAGGCCGAGCTGGATGCGGCCACCGCCGATGCGGCGAAGGCTCAGGTGAAGTGGGGTGCCACAAATCCACAGCGCCGCGCGCGGGTTATGATGGCGATGGTTGGCCTGCTGAACCGCGATATGGAGAAGCTGGCCGAGGCTTTGTCGGTTGAGCATGGCAAGACCATCCCGGATGCCAAGGGCGACATTCAGCGCGGGCTGGAAGTGATCGAGTTTTGCATCGGTGCGCCGCATTTGCTGAAGGGCGAGTTCACCGATTCTGCTGGCCCCGGCATTGACATGTATTCGATGCGCCAACCAATTGGGGTTGCTGCGGGGATTACTCCGTTCAACTTTCCGGCGATGATTCCGATGTGGAAAATGGGCCCGGCGCTGGCCTGTGGTAATGCATTTATCCTCAAACCGTCCGAGCGTGCGCCGACGGTGCCGTTGATGCTGGCGGCTTTGATGAGGGAAGCTGGCCTGCCCGATGGCGTGTTGCAGGTGATCAATGGCGACAAGGAATCGGTCGATGCGATCCTTGATAATGAGACGATTTCGGGCGTCGGTTTCGTGGGTTCTACTCCGATCGCGCAATATATCTACGCGCGCGGCACGGCGAACGGTAAGCGGGTGCAGTGCTTTGGTGGTGCGAAAAACCACATGATCATCATGCCGGATGCCGATTTGGATCAGGCGGCGGATGCTTTGGTCGGTGCCGGTTACGGTGCTGCTGGCGAGCGTTGCATGGCGATTTCGGTGGCGGTTCCGGTTGGGCAAGCGACGGCGGATGCTTTGATTGAGCGGCTTATTCCTCGGATTGAGAAGCTGAAGGTTGGGCCATATACCGCTGGTAATGATGTCGATTACGGCCCGGTTGTGACGGGGGCTGCCAAGGCTAACATCCTGAGATTGATCGAGTCCGGTGTGGCTCAGGGCGCAAATCTGGTGATTGATGGCCGCGATTTCAAACTGCAGGGCTATGAGGACGGCTTCTTCGTTGGGCCGCATCTGTTCGACAATGTGACCACCGATATGGAGATTTACCGCAAGGAAATTTTCGGGCCGGTGCTGTCGGTGGTGCGGGCCTCGACCTACGAAGAAGCCCTCGGCATGGCGATGGACCACGAATATGGCAACGGCACCGCGATCTATACCCGTGACGGCGACACCGCGCGCGACTTTGCAGCGCGGATTAATGTCGGGATGATCGGGATCAACGTGCCGATCCCGGTGCCTTTGGCGTATCACACCTTTGGCGGCTGGAAGAAATCCTCGTTCGGCGATTTGAACCAGCATGGGCCGGATGCTTTCCGGTTTTACACCCGCACCAAAACCATTACGGCGCGCTGGCCGTCGGGCATCAAAGAGGGCGGCGAGTTTAACTTCAAGCAGATGGAGTGATCTGTTTTAGGATCTAGAATGACAAAAGGGCGGGAAATGATCCCGCCCTTTTTTCTTAGTTTCGACCGGGTATCAGCGGCTTACTTCGCGCCCATCCGCAGGACGTAGTAGACCGCCCCACCGATGCCAACACCGAAGAACCAGCCGTAAGTGCCCCACCATGCGGGCAACAGGGTGGTGAAGGTTGGCAGGATCGACGAGAACACCATGCCGATGCCCAAGGCGACGAAGGCTTTGACGTGCCAGCCGCCTTCGAACCGGAACTCGCCGTTTTCTTGATAAAGCGCGTTAACGTCGATTTTACCTTTACGGATCAGATAGTAGTCAACCATCATAATCCCGAAAATCGGCCCCATGGTGGAGCCGATGAAGTTAACGAAATGCGCAGCTCCGGTTTCCCAAGGTGCCCAAGGATACAAGATCAACGCGATGGCGGCCGCGATGTAACCGCCGCGTTTGAAGCTGATGTGGCGTGGGAACACGTTGGAGAAGTCGAACGCTGGCGAGACGAAGTTGGCAACCACGTTGATGCCCAAAGTGGCGACCGCGAAAGTCAAAGCGGCTAGGGCTGCGAGGAACCAGCTATCGAATTTGGCGCTGATTTGTTCGGGATGCAGCAAGACTTCGCCGTAAACGGTGAAGGCGGCGGTGGTGGTGATACCTGCGACGAGGCAGAACGCCAGCAGGTTGATCGGCAGGCCCCAGAGGTTGCCTTTGCGCAAGGCTTGCTCGCTGGTGGCGTAGCGCGAGAAGTCGCAGAAATTGAGGTAAAGTGCGGCGAAATAGGTAATCCAAGTTGCCGCAACAGCAGCCAAAGCGGCAGCAGAGCCGGGCACTCCCGGGACGCCCGCATCAGCGGTGGCTTTCAGCAAAACGTCTTGCGGGATTTCCGCGCCGAACGAGAAGCTGCCAGCTTTCACCACAAGGTAAATCGCGAGCAATAGCATAGCGATCCAGACCGCCGGGCCAGCCCAGTCTTGGAACTTGCGCACGGTTTCCATGCCGCGCTGGATGATCAGCAGTTGCAGCGCCCAAACGATGAAAAAGCAGATCACTTCAAGCGTCGAGTGGCCGAGCAGGTGGTTGGTTTGGTGCAACTCCAACATGCCGGGGCTGCGGATCAGCAGGGCGACGATGGCTCCCGAGGCCGCAGAAGTTTGCGCGCCATACCAGAAACAGGCGACGATCGCCCGCACCAAAGCCGGAGCGTTGGCGCCAAAAGTGCCGAAACTTGCCCGCGCCAACACCGGAAACGGCACGCCGGTGCGCACGCCCGCGTTGCCGACCATGCTCATCAGCACGAAAATCACCAAAGATCCGGCACCGATGGCGATGACGAAATTGACGAAACTGCCGCAGAGCAGAAACAAGCTGGCGGCAAGATAGTAGCCCCAAAGGCTGTGGACGTCAGAGGTCCAGACGTTGAAAATCGAGAACGCGCCCCATTTTCGATCAGTTGCGGGCGCCAGATCCTCGTTATGGAGCGAGGGTGACGGGTTGGTGAGTTGCATCGTGCTGTCCCTATTCTATGGCGCAGATACGTTAACGAAACGCCAAAAGCGCCCGTGTATTTGCGAAACCGTGATGGCCTTTGTGGCCCTATGTTGGTTTACCGATGGCAAGATGCTGTCGGTCGCAGGTCTGATCTTCTGTGGACCAAATCCCACGCGCAACCTGCGCCTGATCGCGCTTGCGCACAATTAGGCTAATTTCAAATGGACCTTTCGGAAAATATTGAAAATGTTTCGGCGCAGGATTGAGAATGCACCGATTTTAGGCGAAAATAAAATGGTTGTAGGCGACAGTAAGACCTGCCGAGCGGAGCTATTCAGCCGCCGCCCGCCGTGGTTTCAGCAGATCGCGTAGATATTGCCCAGTGTGGCTATGCGTGGCCTTACCGATGGCCTCCGGCGTGCCAACCGCAACGATCTCACCACCGCCATCGCCGCCCTCGGGTCCAATGTCGATCACCCAATCGGCGGTTTTAACCACGTCGAGGTTGTGTTCGATCACCACCACCGTGTTGCCCTGATCGACCAATTCATGCAGCACTTCCAATAGCTTGCGCACATCCTCAAAGTGCAGACCGGTGGTCGGCTCATCAAGAATGTAGAGCGTGCGACCGGTAGCGCGGCGGCTAAGTTCCTTTGAAAGCTTAACCCGCTGCGCCTCACCACCTGAAAGCGTCGTCGCCTGCTGGCCGACCTTGATATAGCCCAGACCGACCCGGCACAATGCATCCATCTTCTCCCGAATGCTCGGCACCGCTTGAAAAAAGGCCTGCGCTTCTTCACACGTCATATCAAGAACGTCGGCTATGCTCTTGTTTTTGAACTTAACTTCCAAAGTTTCACGGTTATAGCGGTGACCCTTACAAGTTTCGCATGTCACATAAACATCGGGCAGGAAGTTCATCTCAATCTTCAAAACGCCGTCACCCTGACACGCTTCGCAGCGGCCACCCTTGACGTTAAAGCTGAAACGCCCCGCCATATAGCCACGCGCTTTCGCCTCGGGCAGCCCTGCAAACCAATCGCGGATCGGGGTAAACGCGCCCGTATAAGTTGCCGGGTTAGAGCGCGGCGTGCGACCAATCGCGCGTTGGTCAATGTCGATGACCTTGTCGAGATGCTCAAAACCCCGGATCGTCTCACACGGAGCGGGCGTTTCATGCGCGCCGTTCAGCCGAGTTGCAGCGGTTTTGTACAAGGTTTCGATGGTCAGGGTGGACTTGCCGCCGCCCGAAACGCCTGTGACGCAAACGAACATCCCCAGCGGAAATTCGGCGGTGACATTCTTCAGATTGTTGCCCGTAGCGCCAACAACAACCAGCTTTTTGCCGCTGCCCTTGCGCCGGATTTTGGGAACTGTGATCTCGCGCGCGCCGGAAAGATACTGCCCCGTCAAGCTGTTAGGGTCGGCGGCGACCTGCGCCGGCGTGCCGTGGCTGACCACAACGCCGCCATGCACCCCGGCCCCCGGCCCCATGTCGAACACGTAATCCGCCTCGCGGATGGCATCTTCATCATGCTCGACCACCAGCACCGTATTGCCCGCGTCGCGCAGGTTTTTCAGCGTTGTCAGCAAGCGATCATTGTCGCGCTGGTGCAGACCAATCGAGGGCTCATCGAGCACATAAAGCACTCCCGTCAGGCCAGAACCAATCTGGCTGGCAAGCCGGATGCGCTGGGACTCGCCGCCCGAGAGCGTGCCCGCGTTACGCGACAGCGTCAAGTAGTTCAGGCCAACGTTAACCAAAAACCCAAGCCGTTCGCGGATTTCCTTTAGGATTGCCTTGGCAATTTCGTTCTTCTGCTTGGTCAGATATTCCGGCGCGGCGCTAATCCACGCATGTGCCTCGGAAATCGACATCTGCACCACCTGCCCCGCATGCAAACCGCCGATTTTCACCGCCAGTGCCTCGGGTTTCAGACGGTAGCCGCCGCAAGCGCCACAGGGGCGATTGTTCTGAAACCGCTCCATCTCCTCACGGCTCCAAGAGCTATCCGTCTCGCGGTAACGGCGTTCCATATTGGGAATGACGCCTTCAAAAACGCGGGAAACTTGGTAAACCCGGCCGCCCTCGTCATAGCGGAATAGAATTTCGTCCCCACCCGAGCCGCGCAGGAATACCTGCTTGACGTTCTCGGGCAAATCCTTCCATTTTGTTTTCTTATCAAAGCCGTAGTGCTTTGAGATCGCCTCTATGGTCTGGGTAAAATACGGGCTTTTCGACTTTGCCCAAGGTGCGATTGCCCCGCTGAGCAGGGTTAATGACTGATCCGGCACGACGAGGCGTTCGTCAAAAAACAGCTCCATCCCCAAGCCATCGCAGACCGGGCAAGCACCGTAAGGGGCGTTAAACGAGAACAAGCGGGGTTCGATTTCGGCGATGGTAAAGCCTGAGACCGGGCAGGCAAATTTCTCGGAATAGGTGATGCGCTGCGGATCGCCTTCGCCCTCGGCTGGTGCGGTTTCAATCACCGCAATGCCATCTGCGAGGTTCAAAGCGGTGCGGAAACTGTCGGCGAGACGGGTTTCCAAGCCTTCACGCACCACAATTCGATCCACCACAACGTCGATGTTATGACGGAATTTCTTGTCGAGAACGGGCGGTCCCTCGAGCTCATAGAACTCGCCATTAACCTTAATGCGCTGGAAGCCCTGCTTGCGCAGATCGATAAATTCCTTGCGATATTCGCCTTTGCGGTCGCGAATAATCGGAGCGAGCAGGTAAGCGCGGCTGCCCTCGGGCATCGCCATCACCGCATCGACCATGTCCTGCACCTGCATCGCGGTGATCGGCAGACCCGTCGCGGGACTGAACGGCGTACCGACGCGGGCGAACAAAAGGCGCAGGTAGTCATAAATCTCGGTCACTGTGCCGACCGTGGAACGTGGGTTTTTCGAGGTGGTTTTCTGCTCTATCGAGATCGCGGGGCTCAGGCCGCTGATGTGATCGACGTCGGGTTTCCCAGCCATATCAAGGAATTGCCGCGCGTAGGCAGACAGGCTTTCGACGTAGCGACGCTGGCCTTCGGCGTAGATCGTGTCGAACGCGAGGCTCGATTTGCCCGAGCCAGACAGCCCGGTGATCACCACAAACTGATCGCGCGGAATATCCACATCGACGTTTTTCAGGTTATGCTCGCGCGCGCCGCGCACTTCGATGAACTTTTGCTCAGCCATGACCCACCCCATTCGACGCCGTATAGATAGGGTGAACCGCGTGAGTCTCCAACCGCAAAATGTGAACGAAGTGTGAACAATTTGTGCGGTGCGGCATATTTTGTTGCCTTAGTGCGAGAAATTAACCCTGCGCCGGGCCTGCCAAGCATGAATGACTATGCCCAAGCTGGAAAAGCCGATCAGGAAAACCACAAATCCAGTGGCTCCGGCTTTGGCTAGGATCAGCGCCAGCAAGGGCGTGCCGATGGTTGTGCCAAGATTGCCAAGTTGTGCGATCGCACCTGCACCGCGGGCGCGGTCCTCGGCGGTAGGGTTGATTTGCGCGAGGCTGGCGAAACTAGCACCCTGCACCACGCCCAATGCAGCCGCCATCAACAGCGCAAATCCGGCCTCGGACGCACCCTGCCCCCATGTCAACCAGAGGCCGAGACTGGCGAGAATTGCGACTGCGAAACCTGCTTGCACGAGGCGGAAAGCGGGGATTTTTGCCAGCAGCCAGACGCCGAGAGTCATGGATACGGTGATCGACACCAAGGGCATGAACACGCCGATGAACGGCCCCCAACCGGGGGTGACCACGGCGGGAAGTAAGGTTAGGATCGCGACGTAAGTCACTGTATAACAAACAAAACCCATGGCAGGGGCGGCGATATAGGGTGAGGCGTAGATGGCGACGTGCTGGACAAGCAGGTTGCCTTGTCCCTGTATTAGGCGATGCGCGGGGTCGCGGGGCATAAGCGCAAACAGCGCGGCAAAGCACAGCAGCAGCCAGATGCCGTGCAGTTGAAAAAGCGCGCCGGGGCCGTGCAGCGCGATCAAACCGGGTGCAAAATAGGCCAGCGCCGCGTAGGTGACGCCGAAAAACGACGACCACAGCGTCATCGCCAAACCCTGATGCCGCTGTGACGTGACGCCCGCAATCGCGGTAGGGCCAACGACCACGATGGTCAAATGCGACACGCCTTCCAACACGCGGGTTAGCATCATCAGCGGATAGCTGGGGAAATTCGATTGGATCAAGCTGACGGCTGCGCCCATTGCCAAGGCCGAGAGGATGGCGCGGCGGGGGCCAATTTTCGCCACCAACAGCCCCGCTGTGGTGCCGAAAATCAGCCCAACGATGCCGACAATCGACACCATCAGCCCAATACCGACGCCAGCATGTGCGGCATAGGTGGTTTGAAGCGTTTGATATAGAACGGATATTTTGCCGAACTGCGCTGCCGCCCCCAAACCAGCCGCCCAAAGCGCCAGAACGGTTAAAACGGCGCGCATGGGTTACCCTTTCGGCTAATTTCACAGATCGGATAAAATCATCGCCCTTATCCGGGTGGCTTTTTCAAAATGGTCCAGCTTATGAGTCTTAATCCACCAAGTCGCGGCCTCTAACAGAGCCTCGGGATCATCGTTTTTGTTGGCGAAGAATGCATAGAACGACAGCCCAACGCCGTCGCCCTTTTTTGCAATTTTGGTGTCACACACCGCCAGCGCCCTTTGTCTTGAAGCTGGCCGCATCAAAAATGCAAAGCGCGACCGTAGGCGTCCAGCACGGATTCGTGCATCATTTCCGACAGAGTTGGATGCGGGAACACGGTGTTCATCAGGTCTTCTTCGGTTGTCTCAAGCCCGCGCGCGACGACATAACCTTGGATCAGCTCGGTCACTTCGGCGCCGATCATATGGGCGCCGAGCATTTCGCCGGTTTTGGCGTCGAAAATGGTTTTGATGAAGCCCTCAGCCTCGCCCAAGGCAATCGCTTTGCCGTTGCCGATGAAGGGAAAACGGCCGACTTTGATCTCATAGCCCGCCTCTTTGGCGCGGGCTTCGGTTAGACCAACGCTCGCCACTTGCGGGTTGCAATAGGTGCAGCCGGCGATGGAGTTCGGCTTGATCGGATGCGGATGGCCGCCCGCGATCAGTTCGGCAACCATCACGCCTTCGTGGCTGGCTTTATGCGCAAGCCACGGCGCGCCGGCAATGTCGCCGATTGCATAAAGCCCTTCGACGCCAGTGCGGCAGAATTCATCCGTCACGACATGAGTGCGGTCGATTTTTACGCCCAAAGCCTCTAGCCCAAGGTTTTCGGTGTTGCCGATGATGCCAACGGCGGAGATTACCGTGTCAAATTCTTGCGTCGTGGTGCCGTTGGCATCTTCGAGATGCGCCACCACTTTGCCCGGTGAGCGATCCAGTTTCTTCACCGTGGTTTTTTCGAGAATCTTCATTCCTTGTTTGACAAAAGCTTTCGTCGCGAAGGCCGAAACCTCTGCATCCTCTACCGGCAGCACGCGGTCCATCACTTCGACGACGGTGGTATCCGCGCCCAAGGTATTGAAGAAGCTGGCGAATTCGATACCGATGGCACCCGAGCCAATCACCAGCAGCTTTTTCGGCATCCGTTTTGGCTGCAAAGCGTGGCGGTAGGTCCAGACCAGATCGCCGTCAGCCTCAAGCCCGGGAAGTTCGCGGGCGCGCGCTCCGGTGGCGAGGATGATCGACTTCGCGGTCAACTCATCGGTGCCTTTGTCGGTTTTCACCGACACGGTGCCGACTTTCGGCAGGGTCGCAACCCCCATGAACACGGTAATTTTGTTCTTTTTCATCAGGTGGCCAATGCCGCCGGAAAGCTGCTTGGCGACGCCGCGAGAGCGGGCGACAACGGCGTTCAGATCGAAATTGGCACCCGTCACCGACAGGCCGAATTCTTTGGCGCGGTGCATGAGGTGAAAAACTTCTGCGCTTCGCAGCAGCGCCTTGGTCGGGATACAGCCCCAGTTCAGGCAGATGCCGCCGAGGTTTTCCCGCTCGACAATCGCCACGTTTTGGCCGAGCTGCGCTGCCCTGATGGCCGCGACATAGCCTCCCGGACCCGAGCCGATTACGATCACGTCAAAATTTTGCGCAGCCATCTTTCCCTCCTCAGAAAAAGTAGTTTGCCCTTAAACTATATTTGAAACGCGAGCAACGCTGCCAGTGCTGCGGGCCTATGCAGGGCTTGCATGGCTGGCTTTCAAGGCGGCAACCACGGTCGGATAGCCGCCCGCTTTCAGGAAATCGAGTTCTTCTGCGGTGCTTTCGCGGCCCAAAGCGGCGTTTCGGGGCGGGAAACGGCCGAACTGCGCGATGATTTCGCGATGCGCTTTGGCGTGTAGCGCCATTTCGGGATCGGACGACATGCGTTCGGTCAGCAGGGCCACCGCCTGATTTTGGTCTGCCATGTCTTCGGAATGTTCAAACGGCAGGTAAAAAAACTGCCGCTCCGGTTCCGGTGCGTCCAAATCCCAACCCTCGGCCACGGCCTTTTTCGCGGCGGCGAGGGCTTGCGGATCGGTGGCGAAGGCTTTGGCAGTGTCGCGGTGCATGTTGCGAGAAAACTGGTCGCAGATGATCAGATAGGCCAGCGTGCCGACGGTGCCTTCGACCCAATGCTCTAGCCCGCCATCAAAAGCCGCCTGCCAGATTTCGCCAAAACGCTCCGCAATCGTGGCATCAAGTTCAGCGCCGCCCGCGTACCAGCCTTCGGGGCCAACCTCGCCCAGCCAATAGTCAAGAATCTCAATCGGCTCAGACATAGGGCATTCCTCTTTGATCTAGGGTGGCAGGTTCGCAGGCGGCTCGCAACCGCTTTGGGGCCTTCAACGGCGGGGTTCTTCTTGCAGCACGGCATCAACCGTTAAGGCCGAAGCTGTCGGCGTCAGGCCCGCGTAAGTGTTGGTTTGCACTGGGGCCTCGCGCTTGCCCATCCGGTAGGCGGCATAGCCCGCAAGCGCCGCAAAGAAGCCGCCGATGATCAGGAAATAGCCTTTCGGGCCGATCAAGCCCATCAAACCGCCCGCCAACAACGGGCCAAAGATCGCGCCAAAACCGTTGAGGAAGATCAGGCCAGCCGAGGCGCCGGGCATATCTTCTTTCGAAAGGTAGTCGTTGGTGTGGGCAATCAGCAGCGAATACAATGGGTTGATGATACCACCTAGCAGGGCCGCCACGACGACCTCTAGCACGAAGGGCAACGGAACTGCGGCGGCGACGCCCATCACCGCGGCTCCTGCGGCTGACATCCACAGGATCAGCAGGCGGCGGTCGTGACGATCAGACAACCAGCCGACCGGGTATTGCAGCACGAGGCCGCCGACATACATCGCGGCCACAAAAACTGCGATCTGGCCGATGCTCATCGCCGACATAGCGCCATAGACCGAGGCCATGCCGAACATCGCGGCGAAAACTCCACCTGTTAGCAGCATTCCCGCGCAGCCGAGCGGCGAGGTGCGGAACAGTTGCGCAAAGCTCATGCGTTTGATGGTGTCGAAGGTTGGCGCTGGGGTGTCGGCGAGCAGGATCGGCATGAAGGCCAGTGAGACCAGCACGGATGGTATGATGAACAGACCGAAGCCGCTGGGGTCGCCCATAGCGAGCAGACCTTGGCTGGCGATGATGCCCAGCATTTGCACGATCATGTAGGCCGACAAAGCTTGACCCCGGGTTTCATTGCTGGCTGTGTTGTTCAGCCAGCTTTCGGCGGTGACATAGATGCCCGAGAAACAAAATCCGATCAGCACGCGCATCACCGCCCAAGCCTGCCAATCCAGCATCAGCGGATACAGCACCAGCACGGCGGAAATCATTGATCCCATTGCGGAAAACACCCGCACATGGCCGACGCGACGGATCATCTCGGGGGCCATACGAGAGCCACCAAGGAAGCCCAGAAAGTAGGCTGACATCACGATGGAAAGCTCAAACGTGCTGAAACCTTCGAGCGCGCCCCGGATGCCCAGCAGCGAGCCTTGCACCCCGTTGCCGACCATCAGCAGCATGACGCCCAGCAGCAAAGGCCAGGATTGGGCGAGAACTTTCAGCATCAAAGGCTCCGGTTGCGGCGGCAAGGTAGCATGATAGCGCTTGCTGGGTGATTTATTTGCGACAAATGGCGTCGGTGGCGCGGCACGCTATGGGATCAGCAGCGAGGCATCGCCGTAAGAGAAGAAGCGATACTGCTTGGCGACCGCATGGGCGTAGATGCGGTCCATCCGCGCCTTGCCCATCAGGGCGGAGACCAGCATCAGCAGCGTCGATTTCGGCAGGTGGAAGTTGGTCATCAGCGCATCGGCGACGCGGAACTGATAGCCGGGATAGATGAAGATATCCGTGGTGCCCGACCAAGGCTCCAGCCGCCCTGACACCGCCGCCGATTCAATCAACCGCAGCGCCGTGGTGCCGACTGGGATCACCCTGCCCCCGGCGGCTTTGGTGGCATTGATCTCGGCTGCGGCTTGCGGGCTGACCTCGCCCCATTCGGCGTGCATTTTATGGGTGGTGACGTCTTCGACCTTGACCGGCAGGAAGGTGCCTGCGCCGACATGCAGGGTGACTTCGGTGAACTGCACGCCTTTGGTTGCGAGGGCTGCGAGTAGGTCGGCGTCGAAGTGGAGGCTTGCAGTGGGGGCGGCGACGGCGCCTGCGTGGCGGGCAAATACGGTTTGATAATCGGTGTTGTCCTGCGCATCGGCGGCGCGTTTGGCGGCGATATAGGGTGGCAGCGGCATAGCGCCTGCAAGGTTTAAGGCGGCGTCGAAATCGTCGCCCGTCAAGTTAAACTCCAACCGCAGATCGGTTTCGGATTTAGCTGCGACGGTGGCGGAAAGCTGATCGGAAAACCGGATCACCTCACCGACGTTCACCTTGCGCAGCGGTTTGGCCAATGCCCGCCAGCCTTGCGCTTGCGGTTCCAAGAGGGTGATCTCAATCTTGGCTACGGTGTCGCCGCGCTGGCGTTGGCCGAACAGCCGCGCGGGGATGACGCGAGTGTTGTTCAGCACAAGCCGATCACCGGAGTTGAATATGTCGATCAGACCAGAGACATGCAGATCGCGGATGCTGTCACCTTCCGCCAGCAACAGCCGAGCCGACGTGCGTGGCCGTGCTGGACGGGTGGCGATCAGCGCCTCGGGCAGGTCAAAGTCGAAATCTGACAGCTTCATCCGCCACTTCCTTCTGGAGGCCGCGTTCCGATCACCGGCGCGGGGCTGCGGAAAATCTCGCGGAACATCCCCGGCGTCAGGATCGACAACGGGTTGACGCTGACTTGCGGATCTTTGGCGGTGCCGTTCAGCGCATAGTTGAAGCCAAACAGCCCCTCGCCGCGCCGGGTCAGCACTGATCCAATGCCGTTCAGCATGTAAATCGGCGAGATCGTGCCCTGCATGAACAACTCGGCAGTTGAGGTTTTGTAAACTCCCGCCATCGACACGCCGAGCGACGCCCCCACCGCCGAGCCGTGATGCACCTGCACCGCATTCGGCGTCAGCAGAAATGCGGCTTCGACATCGTTGAACAGCAGACCTTCGCCGTTTAGCTGCTCAAGTATTCCCACCACCGAAATCGCGTTCAAGAGTTCGGCCAGTACGTTGGTGTTCAGCACCCGTAGGGAGCCTATTTTGACAACGCCGTCGTAGCTACCCGCTTCGGGACGCGGTTGCAGCGTCACATCCAAAGCGCCGCCGCGTGCCGAGGCAAAGATTCCCGCTGCCGACAGCACAGAGCCCGCATCATCAGACAGCACTCGCACCGCAGTGCCGTTGCGCGCGGGCACAACCGTGCCTTTGATCTTTGCCTTGCCGTTGACGCTGGCGATGAAATTGCCGTTCAGCCCGCCCGACAATGTGAAATCGCCACGAAAGCCGTTCAGCGCGATGGTTTCTGACACGCGCAGACTGTCGAGCCGCAGATCGAGCGGGCTGCCACCGACCTTGCCGCTGGATTTACGATCCGATGAGGCGGGCATCCGGCGCATATCGACGGTGCCGCCAGTCAGCGCCAGACCCACCGATTTGCCCACTCCGCGGCCGCGAATTTCCACTGGCGCGTCCAGCCAATCATTCAAACGCACCCGATCAAAGCGCGCCACATCGAGACCACCCCCAGCCTTCATCGTAACCGATCCGGCGGCGTCCAGCCCTGCCGCTTTCAACGCGATGCTTTCCACCAATGGCGGTTTGCCAAGGCGCACCTCGGCGGTCAACTGGCCACGGGCGTTTTTCGGCTTTGACCAGCCAACCTCGGGAATGGTCAGGCCGATACCGCTCAGATCAGAGGTCAGCGACAGATGCCCCGGCTTGTCGCGCTGTAGCGCGATTTTGACCTGACCCCGGCCCTGCCCCGACACCATGCCATCGGGCAGACCCAGCCCAAACTCTGATGCCGTTGTCTGAGATAGCGTAACCGAACCCTCAATATTCGCCTTGCCCTTTTGCTCGAGTGCAAAGCCCTGCCGATAGGTCACATCAAACGGCACAGCGCCAATTTGGCCAGCGCCGGCGATGGTAAGGCCGGTGGTATCGGCAGACACCGCCATAGTCTCAGCCGTGATCGTGCGGCCCGGCACCACAGTATCAGATGAGAACCCCGACACTGTGCCCGCCACCTGATACTGCACGTCTTTCAGCGCGATCTTTTTTTGCAACGGCATTTTCAAGTGCGTTTCTATCGCGGCGGTGCCCTTGCCCAACGTCACCGGCTGATCCGCCTTTGACATGAAGTGAAATGGCGGTTGATCCAGCAGTGACAACGCGGCGGTCAGGCTCGATTGGGTCTTGAGCGTCATCTCGGCCATTGCCGGGCGCTTGGTCACATCGGGGATCGCGAACACTGAGCCTGCCACATTGATATCGCCCCCTTCCGGCGGCGTCACCGTGCCGCTGGACATCACCATCGTATAGGTCTGGCCATCTACCGAGGCATAGCCGTCACCCGCCTTGATCGGCGGCAGCGTTGCCAGAAACCGCACATCGGCGTCGTTGAAATTATAGCCCAGATGCAGGCGGGGTGCTGCCCCCGGCTCTATCCGCAAGGCCGCCCGCACATCGGTCAGCGAGCCACTGAGTACATTCTTATCCACCCAAAGCCGGGTGTTCGGCAGCAGCGTCACCGGCCACAATGCCACCAGACGATCATGTTGTATCTCGTTCAACGCCAGATCAACCGAGGCGCGCCAGCCCAACTGATCGGCACCGACCTTGCCCGAGGCCGTCAGCCGCCGACCAGCTTCGGTCAACGCGAGTTGCCCCATCTCTAGCGTGAACGGTTGCAGGCGCATCCGCATGTCCAACGCGCCGTGACTGAACTCCACAGGTTCCTCAAACAAGCCTTCGGGATCAATCATCACCTGGCTGAACTCTAACTGGGTGAGGTAGGCATCCGGCACTTCGCCGGCAAGCGCGCCGGTGATACGGCTGCCATCGGCGCGCACCAAGTAACTGTGACCCTTGGCTGCCACCCGCAACGTAGCGCCTTGCACCGACAAGCCAGTCAGATCAATGCGGCCTTGGGCTGGGTCGAAATGCAGCGCCATGCTGACACTGTCAAAGGCGATCGGCTGTGCCTCGGGACTGGGCTGCAAGGCACCCGCGCCGAAACTAAGCGACGCATCAAGCTCCGCGATTCCAGTGGCGCTGAGGGTGGTGTGGATCTCACCCGATATTGGCGCATCCACCAGCCCGGCCCAAGCGAAGGGGGCGGCGAGGGCTGCGACATCTTTGGCGGCAATGCCTTCGATCTGCGCCGAAATCCGCGCCTGATCGTCGGTCTTTTGCGAGACGATGGTCAGCACTGCCCGGGCGGAGGCGGCACCGCTGATCAGCGACAGGCTGACTTCGGCCGCCACTTCAGTCGCGCGATTGTCCAACAGCAAACGGCCATCGCCGAAATCAAACTGCCGACCCGAGCGTTGGTCTTGCAGGGTCATCGTCAACGCCTCGGCCTCAATCGTCTTCAGGCTGGCGGCACCGGGGCTGGCAAAAGCCCGGTCTATCGCGTCGAACAACTCGGGCAGATTGCGGATTTTCGGCTGCATTCCGGTGCCGCCCAAAGACAAGTCAAAATTGCCGTCGCGGTCGCGACTGACTTGCAGATGCGCGCCGACCAATTTCAGGCTGCGGGCGCGAAACTGACCGTGCAACAATGCGCCGGGATCGAGCGTCATCCGCAGGTCAGGTAGCGTCAGCAGCGCCTGCCCGCTGGATTTCAGCAGCCGAAGATCGTCGAGGCGCAGGCGCGGCACCCAATCTTCGACGGTAATCTCTACGCCGCCCACCGCCAAAGCCGACTCGGGAAGCGACTTCGCGAGCGCTGCGTTGGCGCGCTGTTCGATCTCGGCCACCACCCAAACCGGCATCGGGATCGGTTTGCCCGATAGCCCGAGGCCAGCAAAGATCACCCCGAAGAACAACAGCAAGAAGAACAACCGCCACGCAAGGCCGGTGCGATGGCGTTTGGGAGGCTTGGCGGCGGTCGGAGTATTGCTGATTTGCGGCTCAAGCGTAGCCCCTAGATCGGAGGGCTGAGGTTTGGAAGCGAGGCTTGCGGAAACTATCGCTTCAAAGGTTGGCGGTTGCGCAATCTTGGGTGCGGCATTGGATGCGTTCTCGGCTTCGGCCTCGGAGGCGGCGATGGGCTTTGCAACGGCTTCGGTAGGCTGCGAAGTTCTGGTCACAGCAAGGTCGGCATTGTTCGGCTTGAACCCACCCTCGCTCTGCCCTTCGCTCACCATTGATCTCACGCCTTTCCACAGCCAAATCTGGCCATAACTCGGCCCGTAACCCGGCCAAAAACTCGGCCGGGATCACCGACGCTAACCGTTGCAGGGCACTTGCCTTTATCTTTGCCTGAAGGCAACTAGATCGCAAAGGGTCGATCCCTTCAAGGCAAGGAGCCGCCCATGATTGAGATAGGTCAAATCGCCCCAGATTTTACCCTGCCCCGCGACGGTGGTGGCACGGTTACGCTGTCAGAATTGCGGCCGAACCGCGTTGTGTTGTTCACCTACGGCGGTGACGGCACGCCGACTTGCACCAATGAAGTGATGGATTTCAACGCCTTACAGGCGGAGTTCGCCAAGGCGGGTTGTGTGGTGCTGGGACTGTCGAAAGATAGCGCCAAAAAACACGATAAGTTCATCGCCAAAATGGGCATCACCCTGCCGCTCGCCTCGGATGATGGCGGACATGTGATGCAGGATTGGGGCGCATTCGGTGAAAAGCTGTTTTTCGGCAAGCTGGTGCAGGGTGTGCTGCGATCGACCTTTCTGATCAATGGCGATGGCACTGTGGCGAAGACCTGGAAGGTCGATAAGGTGAAGGGTCATGCCGCACAGGTTTTGGCAAGCGTGCAGGCGCTTTGATGCTGTCACTGGCTCAGATGGCGGTTGAGGTTTTGACCACCGCCGATGGTCGCGCAAAAACCGCATTATCGCACCAACACGCAGCAAGCTGGCGCGCGGCGCGCACTGCGGCTGCGCCGTTGGAAATCGGTCACGCGACGCCGCCCCAGCGCCCTGCCCGGCCGGAAAAGCCCGAATTGCTCGACCCGCGCGATGTGCCGCGTCGTGGCCCCGGAACACCGCAAGGCCGCATCGCTTTGCTCCATGCTGTTGCGCATATTGAACTCAACGCCGTCGATCTGCACTGGGATATCATCGCGCGGTTTACCGACACACCGATGCCGCTCGGGTTTTACGACGATTGGGTGCAGGCGGCGGATGACGAATCAAAGCACTTCAACCTGCTCTGCGATTGCCTTGAAGCGATGGGCAGCCATTATGGCGCTTTGCCCGCCCATGCCTTCATGTGGCAAGCCGCCGAGGATACCGCGACAGACTTGCTCGGGCGCTTGGCCGTGGTGCCGATGGTGCTGGAAGCGCGCGGGCTTGATGTGACGCCGGGAATGATCGCGCTGTTCACGCAAGCCAAAGAAACGCAGGCGTTGGCCGCGTTGAATATCATCTACACCGAGGAAGTAGCCCATGTGGCCTATGGCTCGAAATGGTTCAATTGGCTGTGTGGGCGCGCCGGGGATGATCCGAAAGAGGTATTCCATACGCTGGTGCGGCGTTATTTCCACGGCAACCTGAAGCCACCCTTCAACGACGAGAAGCGCGCCGAGGCTGGTATGCCACTGGACTTTTACTGGCCGCTGGTGGACGCCATGGGAGGCCCAGCTTCGTAGTTTTCGGCGGATTGCCGCCGATATTGGCGAGATTCCGCCCCTCTCACGGCAGCATTTGCCAAATTTCTTGCGGGATTGGCTACCGCTGGCTAATCAGTCGGAGCCTGATCTAGCCGCAGCCGCCTAGTCTGCCTAGCCCGATAGGCTCAAAATGCGGGGCTATCTGCCGCCGCTTTGTGCGAAAAAAGAACCGGAACATGCCCCTGTGCTGACACGCCTCTCTTATCGGATACACACTACGCTGGAACGGTATCTGCCGGAACAGCGGTTGTTCCTGAAGTCTGAAACCGAGACGCGCTTCATCCGGCTGCGGCCAAGCACGCAAGCGATTGCGGTGGTGTTCGGCTCTCTGGCGCTGGCGTGGACGATTCTGGCGACCGCAATTTTGCTGATGGATTCGATCTCGGCGGGCACTTCGCGCCAGCAGGTCGCGCGGCAACAGGCGCTCTATGAACAACGTTTGAACGATCTGTCTGCCGACCGTGATCTGCGCGCCGATGAAGCGGCCTCTGCGCAGGGGCGGTTCAACCTTGCGCTTGCACAAGTATCCCAGATGCAGGCCCGCCTTTTGGCCTCGGAAGATCGTCGGCGCGAATTGGAAACCGGCATTGATGTCATTCAGAACACCCTGCGCGGCGTGATCAAGGAACGCGATGCTGCGCGCGAGCAGGTGGCCTCGCTATCGACCGCACCTACGGCGGGCCGGACTGAAGCTGAAAAGCTTGCCGATGCCGATGCCACGCTGGAAATGATGACCGCAAGTTTGGGGGCAACCGCAAGCGAGCGTGACACAATGGAGGCGCAGGCAGCTAAAGCCGATGAACGCACCGCCAAGGTCAATCAAGAAAAACAACAGCTTGAAACTCGTAATGACGCGATTTTTGCGCAACTTGAAGAGGCGCTGACTGTCTCGGTGGAACCGTTGGACAAAATGTTCCGCGATGCGGGTCTGTCGCCAGACGATCTGCTGTCAGCCGTGCGCAAGGGTTATAGCGGCCAGGGCGGCCCGCTGACGCCGATCTCGCTTTCCACCTCGGGCCAGGCGGCCTCGATGGATGAGACCCGGGCGAACGCGATTCTGAAAAGCCTCGACAATATGAATATGTACCGCATCGCCGCCTTCAAAGCGCCGTTCGGGATGCCAGTGAAAACCGCGATCCGCTATACCTCGGGCTTTGGCGGCCGCAACGACCCGCTGGGGCGCGGCTATCGTCGGCACGAGGGTCAAGATATGGCAGGCGATTACGGCTCGCCAATTTATACCACCGCTGACGGGGTTGTGACCTACGCGGGATGGGAAAACGGTTATGGTCGGCTGATAAAAGTGAAACATGCCTTCGGTATCGAAACCCGTTACGGCCATCTTTCGCAGATCAGGGTAGAAGTTGGTCAAAAGGTATCGCGCGGCGACCGTATCGGTGATATGGGCAACTCGGGCCGCTCGACTGGCACGCATCTTCACTATGAGATCCGTATCGGCGGATCAGCTATAAATCCGATGACCTTTATAAAGGCAGCGAACAATGTTTTCTAAAAGCCGCATCAACGAACCGGGCCCAAAAGCGGGCGAAACTGATAAGCCCAAAGCGCCGGAGGCACCTGTGACGAAACCTTCAACCGAATTCAGCCCCTCGGCGCCCAAGGGCAAAGTTGCGGCTTCGGTGCTATCCGCAGATCTGACCGTGGTGGGCAATCTGCGCACCACTGGCGATATTCAGGTCGAAGGCACAGTTGAGGGCGATATCCGCGCGCATCTGCTAACCGTAGGCGAAACCGCCACCATCCGTGGCGAGATTGTAGCCGATGATATCGTGGTCAATGGCCGGGTTATTGGCCGGGTACGCGGCTTGAAAGTGCGGCTGACCTCGACCGCGAAGGTCGAAGGCGACATCATTCACAAGACCATCGCCATTGAGAGCGGCGCGCATTTTGAAGGCTCGGTGCAGCGTCAGGATGATCCGTTATCGACGGGTCGCACGCCAGCACCGGTTAGCCGGATTGTGCAAGCTCCGGCGTCTAGCGAAGAATCCTAAGCCTCAGACAAGTGACCGAGATTGAGATGACCGCACGGGTATCGGGGGCAACCTTGGTGCCCGTTGCTATTTGTGCGCCCGAACATCGGCAAGCGATTCTGTGGGCGGCGATATTGGCCTCGTCGATGGGGTTTATAGACTCGTCAGTGACGGCGAACGCTTTGCCAGCAATGCGCGCGTCGCTGGCGGCGAGCCTGCCGCAAGCGCAATGGTTCAGCGGGATTTACCTGTTGGCGCTAACCTCGCTGATCTTGGTCGGTGGCGCGTTGGGGGATCGCTTTGGCACGGCGCGCGGCTTTGGCATGGGCATTATTCTGTTCGTGGTCAGCTCGTTAGGTTGCGCGCTGGCGATCAGTCCTGCGACGATGATCGTGGCGCGCGGTTTGCAAGGTGTCGCGGCTGCGCTGATGGTGCCGGGGTCGATGGCGATTATTGGCCGGGCCTTCCCACGCGAAGAACGCGGTGCCGCCTTGGGGCTGTGGGCTGCGGCATCTATTGCCACGGCTTCGGCAGGACCGATCTTGGCGGGGCTGTGCTTGATGGTCGATCCGGTGTCTGGCTGGCGCTGGATTTTCGCGCTGAACCTGCCGCTGGGCGGGATTTCGCTGTGGCTGCTGGCGCGATTTGCGTTGGCCGATCAGGGCCGCCCCGGTGTTCCGATTGACTACATCGGTGCAGCCTTGGCGACTTTAGGCTTCGGTCTGGTCGCCTATGGTCTGAGCGCCGAAACCGGAGAATCGCTGGCGCTGATGGCGGTAGGCTTTGCGGTTCTGGCGGCGTTCATCGTATGGGAAGCGCGCTGCCCTGCGCCAATGATCCGGCTCAGCATGTTCCGGGTGCGCAGATTCTCAGCCATCAACCTCGCGACGTTCCTGTTGTATTTCGCGGTGACGGGCATCGGGTTCTACCTGCCGATGACCGCTGTTTCGGCTTGGGGCGCGGATGCTTTGGCGATGGTAGCGGCCTTCCTGCCGGGCGCGCTGATGATCGCTACGCTCTCGACCCGAATGGGCAAGCTGGCGGATCGGCTTGGCCCGGCGCGGTTTTTGGTCTGCGGCGCTGTGTTGGTGGCTTTGTCGCAAGCAGGCTTGGCGATGACCGCGCATGAGGCGCTTTATTGGACCCGCGCCGTGCCGCTGATGTGGCTGTCGGGGTTTGGCATGGCGCTGCTGGTGGCACCGCTGACGACGGTCGTGATGACTTCTGCTACCGACGCCGATCAAGGGGCCGCGTCTGGGATTAACAACGCCGTGGCGCGGGCGGCGAGTTTGCTGGCGATTGCGCTGATGGGGCGGATGGCGGCGTCTGGTTATGGTGCCATCGGGGCGGACATGCCGGGGTTTGGCGTGATCGCCGCCACACCCGCGCATATCGCAGCGACAGGTGCGGGCTTCTCACATATCGCAGGCTTGGCGGCTATTGCGTCGCTTGCGTCGGCGCTGGTATCGGCTTGGGGTCTTCGTAAGCCGCGCTGACTTAATCCTCGTAATTGGCCTCAGCGCGCGATTTGCCCGCCACGTCCATCGCCAAAGTCGCCGCCATGAACTTATCGAGGTCACCGTCCAGAACGCCGCCGGTGTCGCTGGTCTCATGCCCGGTGCGTAGGTCTTTCACCATCTGATAGGGCTGCAAAACGTAAGACCGGATCTGGTTGCCCCAGCCCGCATCGCCCTTGGCATCGTGCTGCGCGTTGATGGATGCGTTGCGCTTATCAAGCTCCACCTGATACAGCCGCGAGCGCAAAGCGTTCATGCAGGCTTCGCGGTTTTGGTGCTGCGATTTCATCGAGCTGGTCACCACGATATTGGTCGGCAAGTGGGTGATCCGCACCGCCGAGTCGGTGGTGTTGACGTGCTGCCCACCAGCGCCGGAAGATCGGTATGTGTCGATGCGAATATCGCGGTCGGGAATGTCGATTTCGATATTGTCATCGACCACAGGGTAAACCCAGACCGAGGCGAATGAGGTCTGACGTTTGTCGGCAGAGCCATAAGGGCTGATCCGCACCAGACGATGCACACCGGATTCCGATTTCAGCCAGCCGTAGGCGTTCAGGCCGGTAATCTTGTAACCAGCGGATTTAATGCCGGTCTCATCGCCTGCACTTTCCGACTGCAACTCAACCTTGTAGCCCTTTTTCTCGGCCCAACGCACATACATCCGCGCCAGCATACTTGCCCAATCGCAAGATTCAGTGCCGCCCGCGCCTGCGTTAATCTCCAAGAACGTGTCGTTGCCGTCAGCCTCGCCATTCAGCAAAGCTTCTAGCTCTTTGGTGCCCGCCAGATCGACCAGCGCCTTCAAAGCCTCCTCGGCCTCGGTGATGATTTCCTCATCGCCCTCGGACTCGCCCAGTTCGATAAGCTCGACATTGTCGCGCAAGCCGCTTTCGATCAGCCGATAGGTTGAGATTTGCTCGATCAAACCCTGCCGTTCGCGCATCAGTTTCTGCGCCTTAGCGGGGTCGTTCCACAGGTCGGGCGCCTCAATCATCGCGTCGAATTCTTCCAACCGATGCGCCGCCGTCTCCCAATCCATCCGCTGCCCTAACAGGCGCAGAGATTTGGTGATGGCATCGACATTATATTGCGTCTCGGTGCGCATGATTGGGACTTCCTAACAGATCGTATGTAGCGGGCGTGATAGCGTGATGGGCTCGGCGCGGCAAGCGTCGCAAAAGTGGTTTGCGTTTATCCTGAATCAGAATTCACCCTAAGAGTGGTCGAATTCTGATGTTCTTGCACTGGATGAAACGTAAACCACTCTAATACAGCCCGCCCGAGGAAAGCGTACCGAAATTGGCCTTTTTCGGCACCGATTTCGTCTGACCGTCCGAAGTGGTTATGGTGTCGCTGCCGCCCAGATCGCTTTCGCCATTGGCAAACAGCGGCAGGTTCGAACCCATCGCAAAGCCGCCGTCAATGATCTCACCCAAGGCGAACAAAGGCTCCTCGCCCTCGCGGAAATATTCGGCAACCACATTCGCACCCGAGGCATCGGGGCCAAGCAGCGCGCCGGTGAAGCGGTCGATATTCTGGAAATAGCCACCCGGAGGGACTTTGAACGTGGTGCCACCCCGGCGCTTAACCACTTCTTTCATAAATTCCTGAAAGATCGGCACGCACAAGGTGCCACCAAACGCTCCCGGCCCCAAGGTGCGCGGCTGATCAAACCCCATGTAGCAACCTGCCACCGTGTTGGATGTATAGCCAATGAACCACACGTCTTTCGCGTCATTGGTGGTGCCAGTCTTGCCCGCCACCGGAACCGGCAGCTTGACGCCCGTGCCCGAGCCGCGCTGAATAACGCCCTGCATCATCGAGGTCAGCTGATAGGCGGTGATCGCATCCATCACTCGTTCACGGTTGCTGTCGATTGTCACGCCATCGCCTTTCGGCAGACGCGGCGAGTTGCAATCCTCGCATTTGCGCTGATCGTGGCGATAAATCGTCTTGCCGTAGCGGTCTTGCACCCGGTCAACCAGCGTTGGCTCCACCCGCTCGCCACCGTTGGCGAACATCGCATAGGCGGCGACCATCTTGTAAAGCGTGGTTTCCTGCGCGCCCAAAGCGTTAGCGAGGAAGGGCTGCATCGGTTTGTAAACGCCAAACTTTTCGGCGTAGGTTGCCACCAGCGGCATCCCAATTTCCTGCGCGATCCGTACCGTCATCAGGTTCCGCGATTGCTCAATCCCAGTCCGCATCGGGGTTGGCCCGTAGAATTTGTTGGTGGAATTCTTCGGTGTCCACAGCCCTTGCGGGGTTTCCACCTCAATTGGAGCGTCAACGATGATGGTCGCCGGGGTGAAACCCGAATCCAACGCCGCCGCATAGACGAACGGCTTGAAGCTGGAGCCCGGCTGACGCGTCGCTTGAGTTGCGCGGTTGAACACCGAAGACTGATAGCTGAAACCACCCTGCATCGCCATGACGCGGCCAGTGTTGACGTCCATCGCCATGAAGCCGCCCTGCACTTCCGGCACTTGGCGCAGCGACCAGCGCACAAACTCGCCGGTTTTGTCGTCGGTAATTTGGCGCACCATCACCACATCGCCAACATCGACCAGATCGGCAGGCACGCGGGCTTTCTTGCCCAGCTTGCCGCCCTCGAGCCGCTTACGCGCCCAAGTGACATCGGTCGCAGGGATTTCCTGCACACCGTCAACGCCCTCGATACCAACCTCGGCGGTCTTATCGCCGAGCGAAAGCACCACAGCGACATGCCAGCCCGTCACGTCGCGCGGCATGTCTTTAACCTCGGACAAGGCTTTGCGCCAAGCGGCCTCGTCGCCCAAAACATCGGCGGTAATGGTCTTGCCGCTGCCACGCCAAACGCCCTGATTGCGGTCGTATTTCTCTAAGCCCCGGCGCAACGCGACGGCGGCGATTTCCTGCAACTCCGGGTCAGCGGTGGCACGGATCGACAGACCACCACCGAAGAATTCTTCTTCGCCAAACGTTCCCGACAACTGACGGCGGATCTCGTCGGTGAAGTAATCGCGCGGCGGTAAAGCCTCGCGGAACGCCGGGTAATCGCCGTTTTGCACCGATTTCAACGGTTCTTCGCGCCCAGCTTTATAGGCCGCCTCGTCGATATAGCCGTTCTGAAACATTTCGTTCAGCACATAGTTCCGCCGGTTGGTCAGGCGTTCCTTTTGCGTCACCGGGTTGTAATCGCTGGGCGCTTTTGGCATCGAGGCCAAGGTCGCAGCCTCTGCCGGGCTAAGCTGATCCAGTGATTTGTTGAAATAAGTTTGCGCCGCGGCGGCCACGCCATACGAGTTCTGCCCGAGAAAAATCTCGTTCATATACAGCTCAAGGATCTTGTCCTTCGAAAGCGTCTGCTCCAGTCGCGACGCCAGAATCAGTTCCTTGACCTTGCGTTCAACCGACCGCGAGCCATCGAGCAGGAAGTTCTTCATCACCTGCTGGGTGATCGTAGACGCCCCGCGCGCGTTCTTGCCGCGCGATTTGATCGCATCCCAAGCCGCCGAGATCATGCCCTGCACATCATAGCCGCGATGGGTGTAAAAATGCTTATCCTCGGCCGAGATGAACGCATCGCGCACCAGCACCGGAATATCTTCAATCGGCACGAACAGACGGCGTTCTTTGGCAAACTCGTCGATAATCCGGCCCTCACCCGAGTATATCCGGCTGATGGTGGGCGGCGAATAACGAGCCAAGCTGTCGTGGCTCGGAAGGTCGGCCGAATACATCCAGAACACCGCGCCAAGCGTAAGTGCGCCGAACAACAGACCAAGCGTGATCGTCGTGAAGATGCCCCCGAAGAAAGAGCCGATAAACCTGAGCACGCTTGTCATTCCCGCCATTGCGAATGGCACCCTGCCCCCGCACGCGCGCTTATACACGCGGGCGCCGGCAAAGGTCAAAACACTCTGACGCTATTCATGGCGCCAAGCGAAGTGCTGCCGTTATTTTAGCGGCAGCGTCCGCAACCCCGCATCTTGCTTTGCCCACGCCTTCAGCGCCAAGGCAACGGACAGCGCCATTTTCGCCCGCCAATCGGGGTCGTTCAGCCGTTTCAGATCGCGATCCGACGACAAGAACCCCAACTCCAACAACACAGAGGGGATATCTGCCGATTTCAACACGGAAAAGCTGGCCTGTTGCCGGGGGTGGCGGTGCATTTTCAAGCCCTGCGCCTTGATCGCGGTTTCCAGCGCCAGTGCCAACCGCTCGGTTCTAGGCAAGGTATCGGTGCGCGCCATGTCCATCAATACCTCGGCCACCAGATCGTCTTGCTCGGTCAAATCTACTCCGGCGAGCAGATCATCGCGATCATGGCGTTCTGCCAGAGCCGCCGACGCCTCATCGCTGGCGTCCGCTGACAGGCTATAGATCGTCGCCCCCACCGCATCGCCCTCAGCAATCGCATCTGCGTGCAGCGAGAGAAACACGTCAGCACCCGCTTGATGCGCAATCGAAATCCGGGTTTCAAGCGGCACGAACACGTCCTCGTCCCGCGTCATCACCACCGCAAAGCCGCCGTCGCGCAGCAGGGCTTCTTTCAACTCGCGGGCAAATTTCAGAACCAGCGTCTTCTCATTTTCACCACCGCGCTCGGCCCCCGGATCAATGCCGCCGTGACCGGGGTCCAGCACCACCACAAGCTTACCGGATTTGACCAGCGGCTTGGCCAAGACCACGGCTTGCGGCAAGGTCCAATCGGCAGGCTCTGGCAACGCCGCCAGTGCCGCAAAGTCGGCTTTTGTCGCAGGCGCTAACTGCAGGTGCACACCAACCGGGCCGTTAGTGCGCATCTCGGCAGAAGTCACCTGCATCGGTGCGGCCAATTCCAGCACCAACCGCGACCAGCCGGGGCGAAACACCCCGGCCCGCATCGCCTTGATCTGGGCGCTGCGTAGCGGCATATCCGCGAGCCCCGTCCAATCAACCTCGCGGAAATCCACCACCAACCGTGCTGGATCATCCAAAACCCGCACCCGCCACGGCACCGCTTGAGAAATCGCAAGATCAATCTGCACATCGGCGCCCGCATCGACGATCTCGGAGGCCGCAGCATCGAATTTCGCCAGCCCCGACAATACCTGCGCATCACCCGGCAAAGCCAAGCTGCAAATCAATAAAACAAGACTAAAGAATGCTTTCATATTGGCTTAAATATCCCCGCCGGAGGCCCCTGCCTCTGCCTTGTTGCTATGGTTGATCGCAAGAAAAGCCACCAGATCGCGCACCATATCCATCACAATGAAGGGATCAACCTGACCCCGGCTTGATCTATCCATCACCCTGCCCCTATTGTTGCGGCCAATAGTCCCGCCTAGAAGGCGTTCGTCAACCCCGGCCGATTGCTCGGCCCAGACCGAGGTTTCCCGATGCGCCTGCCCGTACTTGCTGCCCTGCTGACCTGCGCTTTTGCTGCCCCTATGCTTGCGGGTGGCGTTGATGCGATGACCGACGCCGAGCGCACAGCGTTCCGCGCCGAGGTGAAAGCCTATCTGCTGGAAAATCCAGAAGTGCTGATGGAAGCGATGGACGTTTTGCAAAATCGGCAAGCCAAAGCCGAAGTTGCGACGGATAAGCAGTTGGTGATCGACCACAAGGCCGACCTGTTTGCGGATGCTGCGTCTTGGGTGGGCGGCAACCCGGACGGCGATGTCACCGTGGTTGAGTTTATGGATTACCGCTGCGGCTATTGCCGCAAAGCCTATCAAGAGGTCGAAGATCTGGTGAAAGCTGACGGCAATATCCGCTTGATTCTGAAAGAATATCCGATTTTAGGCGATGCCTCGGTAGCGTCGGCGCGCTTTGCTATCGCGGTGCGGCAGTTGCACGGTGATGACGCTTACAAGAAATCCCATGACGCGCTGATCACCCTGCGCGGCGAGCCTGATGCCGACACGCTCAGCCGACTTGCCAGCGATCTCGGTTTTGACGCTAAGTCCGTGCTGGATAAAATGGCCTCGCCCGAAGTCACCGCCGTGATCGCCCAAAACCAAGATTTGGGCAGCAAAATGTCGATCAGCGGCACCCCGACTTTTATAATCGACAGCCAAATGCTGCGCGGCTACGTGCCGTTGGACGGTATGCAGCAAATCGTCGCGGCAGAGCGCAAAAGCTGAGCCGCGCGGTTAAACCCCTAAATCTTATCTAAAATTGTCATACTCTGTGCATAAATATCCCACGGGGGAAGCTGCATTGCTGCTTTAGCAATGCGGCGCGGGGATGTGAAACCCCCGCTCGCCCGATGACAAGCGGCTTTAGCCGTAAATCGGTGCAAAAGCCGCGAGTTTCGCGGCCTCAAGCTCTGCGACCTCGATCTCCGCAGCTTCGATCTCTGCCGCTTTTTTCTCAACCAGTTCAACGATGTGATCGACCATACCTTCGTTGCCCAGCTTGTGATGCTGTTTACCTGCAAGATACACCATGCCCGACCCCGCCCCACCGCCGGTAAAGCCGATGTCGGTCATCAAAGCCTCACCCGGGCCGTTCACCACGCAGCCGATGATCGACAGGCTGAGGCTGGTGGTGATATGCGCCAAGCGGTCTTCCAGCGCGGACACGGTCTTGATCACGTCAAACCCCTGCCGAGCGCAAGACGGGCAAGAGATGATCGTCACACCGCGATGCCGCAGGCCGAGCGATTTCAAAATCTCAAAACCGACTTTGACTTCTTCTACCGGATCAGCCGACAGACTAACCCGAATGGTATCGCCGATGCCTGACCACAGCAGATTGCCCAAGCCAATCGCCGATTTCACCGTGCCAGACACCAGCCCCCCGGCCTCGGTAATCCCGAGATGAATCGGTGCGTCGGTTGCCGTTGCCAACTGCTGATAGGCCGCCGCCGCCATGAACACATCCGACGCTTTAACGCTGATCTTGAACTCATGAAAGTCGTTGTCGAGCAGCATCCGGATATGATCCATGCCGCTTTCCACCATCGCATCCGGGCAAGGTTCGCCATATTTTTCAAGCAGATGCCGCTCCAGCGATCCGGCATTCACCCCGATACGGATCGAACAGCCGTGATCTTTCGCCGCCTGCACCACATCGCGCACCCTTTGCGCATTGCCGATGTTGCCTGGGTTGATCCGCAGACAAGCAGCGCCAGCCTCTGCCGCCTCAATCGCGCGTTTGTAGTGGAAGTGGATATCTGCCACGATCGGCACCGGGCTTTCGCGCACGATCTCCCGCAACGCGAAGGTGCTGCCCTCATCCGGGGTTGAAACTCGCACGATATCAGCGCCCGCCACCGCACAGCGCTGGATTTGCTCAATGGTGGCCGCAACATCGGTGGTCAGCGTGTTGGTCATAGTCTGCACCGAGATTGGCGCGTCGCCACCCACCAGCACTTTGCCAACCCGGATTTGCCGCGAAACCCGCCGTTCGATATTGCGCCAAGGGCGGATCGGATTATGGGTCATGGCGGGCTCCTTCTGTTGCCCCTAGATAGACATGCAAAAGCCCCGGAGCAACTGCCCGGGGCCAAAGCCAGCATCAACTTTGCTTATTCTGACGGAACCGGCGGCGCTGTGGGCACGCTGGCATCCGCCACATTGATAAACTGCGCCAAATCAGAATCACCGGTCAGGTCAGCGGTCTGATAGCCCGTGGTAAGCGCCTCTGCCGACAGCGCGACATTCTTGATCACCTGAGCGCCGGGCGCTGCCGGGCCATAGGTCTTGCCATTCACCACGAAATAGATCGAACCCGAGTTACCCGAGCGCAGCAAAGCCGCCTGCTGCAACGGTGGCACTGCATAACGCTCGCCCGCATCGAGGATCTTCTCAAACAACACCGTGCCATCGGCTGCCGACACCCGCACCCACGACGGGCGCACGGCCAGCACTTCGACACCGGGCTTGGCATCAGCCACAACCTGCACGGTATCGTCAATCGCTTGCTGCATCGGATCGAGCGGCGCTTCCACCGCTGCGGCATCCGCTGTCAACACCCCAGCGACCCGAGGATTGATCGTGCCAATCGGGCCATCACGCGCGGTCAACACCGGCGCATCCAAAGCTTCGGGCTGATAGAGCCGATCCAACTGATCGCTGCCGCCCGAAGCATCTGTCGCATCGGCAACCTGATCAGCCACTTCGGCTTGCGGCGCTGCGGTTTGCACACCTGCGAGCGGGTCCAACTCGGCGACCACAACCGGGGCTTGCTCTATCGGCGAAAGCTGGACACGCTGCACTTCTTGCAACACCGACCAACCGCCATAGCCAAGCGCACCGATCAAAGCGACCAAAACCGCCAGCGAGCCTACCGCACCCGGTTCAACCCGCGCGAAAATGCTTTCGCTGCGCGGAATGAACGCGGTATTCAGATCGCCAAAACCTTCGCGGCCTTCTTGCGCCACTTGCCGCGCCCGCAAAGCCGTCATCGAAACCGACGAGGCCGCAGCCGACATGCCATGCGCCACCTCAAAATTCGCCTCGCGGCAGAATTTGGCGAAAGCCCAATCCGGGTCCATGCCGAGATACCGTGCATAAGAGCGCACATTGCCCGCGATGAAACCCGGGGTTTCAAACGCCGAGACATCGGCATTTTCAATCGCGGCGATATAGGTGGCCTTGATCTTCAACTCGCGCTGGATATCCAGCAGCGATTTGCCGAGCGTGGCGCGTTCGCCCCGCATCAAATCACCTAAGCGCAACTCAAAATCGTCAAAGCCTTTCGGCTTATCAGCTTCGGCTGCCGGAGTTTTCACTCTCCGCCCGATCATGCGCTGAGCCCCATATCTGCCTCAATAATCCTGTCACCCTTAGGGCGACTCATATTTTGTCTATTGGGCAAAACCTAGCACAGGGCAAGCGATTCTGCATGCGCAGAAAGACATTTACGCCACAGCTTCGGCACGATTTAGCGCACACTGCCCCCAAAGCGCGTCCATTGCCTTCACAACTGCGTCAATTGCCACCGAATCATGCACTGGAGACGGTGTAAAACGCAGCCTTTCGGTGCCGCGCGGCACGGTTGGGAAGTTGATCGGCTGCACGTAAATGCCAAACTGCTCTAGCAGCATGTCGGACAGCAGCTTGCAATGGATGGGGTTGCCAACGTGAACGGGCACAATATGTGAGCCGTTGTCGATGATCGGCAGCCCCAAACCGCGCAGCCGCATCTTCAAAATCCGGGCTGCGCTCTGCTGGGCATCGCGCAGGTGTTGGGCGGTCTTCAGATACCGCACAGAGGCCGCAGCCCCTGCCGCTACAGCAGGTGGCAATGAGGTGGTAAATATGAAGCCCGGAGCATAAGAACGCACCGCATCGACCATCTTCGCAGTTGCAGCAATATAGCCGCCGAACACCCCGTAAGCCTTCGCCAAAGTGCCGTTGATTATGTCGATCCGCGCCATCAAACCGTCACGCTCCGCCACCCCGGCGCCGCGCGGGCCATACATGCCAACGGCGTGGACTTCATCGAGGTAAGTAAGTGCTTTGAACTCATCCGCGAGATCGCAGATCGCCTTGATCGGGCCGAAATCGCCATCCATCGAATAGATCGACTCAAACGCGATCAGCTTTGGGATGTTCGGATCATCGGCCGCCAACAATTCGCGCAGATGCGCCACGTCATTGTGCCGAAACACGCGTTTCGCCCCACCATTGCGCCGCACACCTTCGATCATCGAGGCATGGTTCAGCGCGTCGGAATAGATAATCAAGCCGGGGAACAGGCGCGGCAACGTGCTTAGGGTGGCGTCATTGGCAATATAGGCGCTGGTGAACACCAAAGCCGCCTGCTTGCCATGCAGATCGGCCAGTTCCGCCTCAAGCTGGTTGTGGTAAACCGTGGTGCCCGAGATATTGCGTGTGCCGCCCGAGCCTGCCCCGGTCGCATCCAACGCCTCGTGCATCGCTTTCAGCACAACCGGATGCTGCCCCATGCCGAGATAATCATTGCCGCACCAGACGGTGATATCAGCCTCAGTCCCGTCGGGTTTGCGCCAGATCGCATGTGGGTAGGCACCCTTGCGGCGTTCAATATCGATGAACGTCCGATAGCGCCCCTCGTCGTGCAGGCGGCCAATGGCGGTATCGAGGGCTGCATCGTAGTTCATAATATTCTCCATCGCTTGCAGCCCTGCATAAACATTGGGCAGCTAGCTACCTTGATGTGCGTCAAATCGTGCCTGAGTTAAATACGTCAATTTGCCCCACCCCAGATTACCGCAACCCGAGGCCGGAGCCAAGCATCAGCCCTTCGGCGAGATCTCGAGCACCAGCACACATGATGCGGCACCCTTGCGCAAACCGTCACAGGCCGCCAAAGCAGCCTGTGCTGCAGTCGCCGCGTCTGGCAAACCGCCAATAGCCTGCGCCGATTTCGCCGGCGCACCTTCCGGCAGGAAGCCATCATCGGGCGATACCGCGAGCGCCGCAAAGCCCTTGCTGCTATCGGGCACAAACAACGCCAGCGCATCCCGGTTGCTCATCACCACGCGCAGTGTCGCGAGTTCGGATTGGGTCAGGAACGCGTGCTGATGCAGCGTTATGCTGAACCCGTCAAGTTCCGCCACTTCGGTTTTGACCTGTTGTGCGCTCGCGACCGAGGCCAAACCCATGACCAATGCCGCACCAAACATCATCTTCTTCATACCACACCTTTGGCTGCCAGAATTTCCCAAGCTTTATCGCAGCCTGCCGGCTCTGGACAGTCCCCCCTCGCGTGTTAGGCTCCGCCTGACAATAAATTGCCGATAACTTTAAGGAGAGCCCGATGAGTCTGGATGCCGTCCTGTCCCGCATCGACACCGATCTGCCGCAAGCGTTAGATCGCCTGTTGGAATTGCTGCGTATCCCGTCGATCTCTACCGACCCGGCTTATAAAGCCGATTGCGCAAAAGCCGCCGACCGGCTGGTTGAGGATTTGAAATCGCTCGGCTTTGAAGCCGCCTCGCGCCCTACCCCCGGTCATCCGATGGTGGTCGCACATGGCGGTTCGGGCGACAAACACCTGCTGTTTTACGGCCACTACGATGTGCAACCCGTTGATCCGCTGAACTTATGGGAGCGTGACCCGTTCGATCCCGAAATCCAAGACACCGCCAAAGGCCGCGTCATCCGCGGTCGTGGCTCGTCCGACGACAAGGGACAGTTGATGACGTTCCTAGAGGCGTGTCGCGCGTGGAAAGCCATCCACGGCACCCTGCCCGGCAAACTGACGATCTTCCTTGAAGGAGAGGAGGAATCCGGTTCGCCGTCGCTGATCCCGTTCATGCAGGAAAACGCCGCCGAGCTGAAAGCCGATATCGCGCTGATCTGTGACACTGGCCTGTTCGGCGACAACACCCCTGCGATCACCACCATGCTGCGCGGGCTTTTGGGCGAGGAACTGACCGTCCATGCCGCCAAAAAAGACCTGCATTCGGGTTCCTACGGTGGCGCTGCGGCGAACCCGATCCGCATCCTCGCGAAAATCCTCGGCAACATGACCGATGATCAAGGCCACATCACCATCCCGACCTTCTACGATGGCGTGACCGAACTGCCCGACAACATCCGCGCCCAGTGGCAATCCTTGGCCTTCGATCACGCGAAATTCCTTGGTGATGTTGGCCTCAGCATCCCCGTAGGCGAACAAGATCGCACGCCGTTGGAAATGATCTGGTCGCGCCCAACCGCCGAGATTAACGGCATGTGGGGAGGATATACCGGCGACGGCTTCAAAACCGTGCTTCCGGCGCAGGCCCATGCCAAAATCTCGTTCCGCCTTGTGGCTGGTCAAAACCCTGACGCCATCCGCGACAATTTCCGCGCGTGGTTTGAAGCACAACTGCCCGCCGATTGCAGCGTTGAATGGAAAGGCCACGGCAATTCGCCCGCAGGCGTGATGGCGATTGGCAACCCGGCTTTCGAATCCGCCCGCCAAGCCCTGACCGACGAATGGCGCGTTCCTGCGGCCTATATCGGCTGCGGCGGCTCCATCCCCATCGCGGGTTACTTCAAGACTTATCTGAATATGGACGCGATGCTGATCGGCTTTGGCCGCGATGATGACCAAATCCATTCACCGAACGAGAAATACGATCTCGAATGTTTCCACAAAGGCATCCGCTCATGGGCGCGGATTTTGGAAAAACTCATCTAATATCGACATAAAAACGGGGGCCAACTGGCCCCCGTTCCATTACCGCCAAGCTGATTTTCAGCCTTTCAAAACACTCACCGCGCTCGCCTCATGCACCTTGCCCTTCATATCCCAAATCACCGAGACTTTCTCACCGACCTTCAGCCCGGGATCTTTGAAACCCTGCGGCAACATATATGCGGTGCCATCGGCAAGCGTGATGGTGTGGGTTTTCATATCAAGCGTCTTGATCACCCCAGCCGTGGTGGTGCCAGCGGCCATCGCCAATGACGCCGAACCGATAGACAGAATGATCGCTGCGGGAAGCATAAAAGCACGCATCTGCGTAACTCCGAATTTTGGACCGGGGGCGCACCCCTTCGGCCTAGCATTGAAACCGTCTTGGTCTGTCGCGTCGGCGGAGAAGTTTTCCGTCCGGCAGATCCCGGCTTCAACGAGGGTTATATACCCACGCTAAAAAAAGGATATCCGGGGGCACCGCCTTGTGTAACCCCGTGAAAGCTGCGAGATTTCAGCGTGATCGCAGCAGCGGAAGGCCATGATATGACTGTTCAAATCCTGAGTGCCACCCCGGAGCATGAAGCCGCATGGCGCGATCTTTGGGCGCAATATCTGGCCTATTACAAAGTCGATCTGCCCGACGAGGTCACCGCCAAAACCTGGGCGCGCCTGATGGACCCGCAAAGCCCGATGAACGCCCGACTCGCCAGCCTGAACGGCGAGATTGTAGGCTTCGCGATCCACCATCACCATTGCTCCAGCTGGGTGATCGGCGACGACTGCTATCTTGAGGATTTGTTCGTCAGCCCCACCGCCCGCAAGCAAGGTGTCGCCCGCGCGCTGATCGATGACCTGCAAAGCCTCGCACGCGCACGCGGCTGGCACCGCTTGTATTGGCACACCGACGAGGCCAACAAAACCGCCCGCAGCCTATATGACAGCTTCACCCCCAGCGACGGCCACATCCGTTACCGTCTCAAACTGTAACTTAAAACTTATTTAAACTCGCTTTCACGCGGGTAAAATACTCTGCGGGGTGTGGGGTGCAAAACCCCGCGCACATCAAAGGAGCAAGCAAACGCCGAAACGTGTAGCCAGACACAATCTCAGGAAGTTTTCGTGAAATGGCGCGGTGGACGGGACTCGAACCCGCGACCCCCGGCGTGACAGGCCGGTACTCTAACCAACTGAGCTACCACCGCCGCCTTGCCCCCGGTTGCCCGAGGCGCCCAATCGCTTGGGCGTGCCGGGGTATTACGCAAGCGGCCAAGCGGCGTCAAGCAGGTTCACCGATGTTTTTGAACGATCTCGGTTTTTGAACCATCCGGCTTTCAATGATCCGGTGCTGGGATGAATTCGTCATTGTCCGCAGGTGGCAGTTGAAACCGCCCATGCGCCCAATCGCCCGCCCGCCAAGCCTCTTTCGCGGCCTCGATGCGCTCTTTGCTGGACGCCACAAAGTTCCACCAGATATGCCGCGGCCCGTCCATCGTAGCCCCACCCAGCACCATGATCCGCGCCCCCTGCGGCCCCGCCTTGACCGAAATGCCATCGCCCGGACGGAACACCAGCATCGACCCCACGCCATGCACCTGCCCCGCTTGGCTGACCTCGCCCGAAAGCACATAAACCCCACGGTCCTCATGCTCATCCGGCAATGGCAATGATGCGCCCGCAGCCAAAATCGCATCGGCATAGAATGTCTCGGACGACAGCTCCAAAGGCACCTTCGCGCCCCAGGCCGAGCCCAAAATCAACCGCACCTGCTTGCCCTCAGCCTCCAGAAACGGCAGCGCATCGACGCCGAGATTGTGAAACGCTGGTGGAGCATCTTCCTGCGCCTTGGTTAACGCGAGCCAAGTCTGCAAGCCAAACAACGTCTGCGGCAAAGCTCCATCGGAACGCTCCGAATGGGTAATGCCATGACCGGATTGCATTAAATTGACCTCACCAGGGGTGATCCAAGCATCGGTGCCAAGCGAATCGCGGTGGTGCATCCGACCTTGCATCAGGTAAGTCACCGTCGACAGTCCGATATGCGGATGCGGCCGCACATCGACGCCCTTGCCAGTGATAAACTCGGCCGGTCCCATCTGATCAAAGAAAATAAACGGCCCGACCATCTGCCGCTGCGCCGACGGCAGCGCCCGGCGCACCTCAAACCCGCCCAAATCGCGGGCACGCGGAATGATCACCGCCTCAATCGCATCGACTTCGTCACCCATCGGGATCGACGCATCCAGCAAAGGATTCCAGCTCATATTCGCCTCCATCTTTGATGTCTAAGATAGGTCGAAACAATGGCGCACCATAGGCCACTCTGCGCGCGGCTTCTGTGCGCAGTTGCGCAGAGTTCTGCACCCTGCCCTAAAGCGACACTACGGCCATAATGATGCCGCTACACCAACATCCTAAAACCAATCCTGCTTAGGGTTGGGAACGCAGATCGCAGCAAACCGCTAAGCTGATGAAAAATGGTGGGTCGTGACGGGCTCGAACCGCCGACATTCTCGGTGTAAACGAGACGCTCTACCAACTGAGCTAACAACCCGCGCCGCCGCTATAGCCAATGCTTTGCCCCAGTACAACCCCGAAGCGCAACAAAAGCGCGATCCGCAAACCGCATTTTCGGATCGCTGGCCACGTTTTTTTGATTATTAAGCGAGACAACGCAGCTCAAGCGCCCGATCTGCGGAGTTTGCCGCCGCGCCTGCCAGCGCGGCGACACTACCATTACAAAGTTCACCACCACAGGGACGCTTGTAGCCTGCCACTTCGTCAATTTTAAGGTTATGAAGCGGCAATAAGATGCCCAGTGTCCTTGCGCTTTTGCGCAGCATGATGGAGGCGGGCCGCAGTGTCGCGCCCACCTGCACCCGTATCAAACGCGGAGCAGACAGGTTGGGAATACTCAAAAAACAACGCAGCTTTCATCGCGGAGTGGCGCTATCTTCAGCTCTCCAGCATCTGCATTGATCAAGATAGCTGCGCGCGTCCTGGCTCAGCCGCGCGATCCCGAGCAGCCGCGACAGTTCCAAAACCGGATCGACTGACGCCGAAATGCGCGCCGTGTGCTGGTCTTCCATCCAAGCGATTTCAGTCCGGGATACCTCTCTCAGGCTTCGCCCGCCAAGCTCCGTGAAGGTAGCGCGCGGCACGACACCCTGCTTGGGCCAGAAGAAGATGGTGCCGTTTTCATCCTGCTGATCGAGTAAGCCATGGAATGTCGTCACCCTCGCCTGGATGCGGCCACCTGTGCGCTGCCAACCATGCAACTGGGCCACGCTGCGCGCCAACGCGGCGGCGGTCATGGCACCCTGCGTCTGGATAAGCTGGAGCACCAGTGCCTCCAGCGTGTCAGAATAATCCTCGTCGAAAAACTTATCTGGTTGCAGCGTATGCTCGCTCAGCGGCTGTGCTTCCGACTGTGCCTCGATTAGATCAGCCGATGCAAACTGAACCGCAGCTGCCGTTTCCGGCAGATGGTTGAGCACTGTCGTAGACGTCAGGATTGGTTTGGATTGCGGGAATGCGGTGGGCGTTTCAGTGGAAATGTCATCAGGCAACGCATCAAGCGTTGTCAGTGCAGCGTCGTCTACGCTGTCAACTTCGGGCACTTCAAGCTCGACCAATGCCAACCTGCGCTGGCGATCTTTCACTAACACCTCACGCAACAGCCCATCCACCCGATCAGCCGTTTGGCAAACTCGCCCCATGTGTGCTGATGTCGCCGTTGTCAGTCGCGCAATATCTGCCGGCGGGCCAAGCGCAATTCGATCTGGTGATCTTTGACGAAGCCTCGCAGATTTCGACATGGGATGCGATTGGCGCGATTGCGGCGGCAAACAAGCGATCATCGTGGGTGATCCGCGTCAGTTGCCGCCGACGAACTTCTTTGGCCGTAGCAATGATGGCGACGGCGATGACCTTGCCGAATACGAAAAGGATATGCCGTCGATCTTGGATGAAGTCTCCGCAACTGCAATCCCAGCGCCGCCGCCTGCCCCCGCGTCGCCAGCCATTTCATCCAATCGGGCAGCCGCGCTTGCACCGCTTCGATGGCGGCAAGATGCGGCATAAGCTGATCAACAGGCACATTTGCGTCGCCGCCCCTGGCTGCGAGGCCAACATATCGGCGGCCAGAGCGGTTTCTGCGGCTGCCAGACGCCGCAACAGCGGTTCAAACCCGCCACCGTCGCGCTGTATCAGACTTGCGCGTTGTTCCATCAAGCGCGCGCACGGCACGCCTGCATCGGTCAGTCTTGCTTCAAGTTTGGCAAAGCCGTCGGCCTCATCCAGCACAGCGGATAGCGCAGCTATATCAGGACGCTCACCCACAAATCCGGGCAATGCGGATAGCGGAGACTGGGCAACAAGCCCTTGCGCCCTGAGCAGTCGCTTAAGCGCCGCAATATCTGTGGCAGGATCGGCAGTGCCGCCATTCGCATAGGATTGAAGAAGTTTTTGCAGCTTGGTCTTCGCGATACCGGCCAGCGGCCACATCTTGGTCTGCGCTTCTCGCCATTGAATATCCAGCGATTCTAATGGCATTTCGGCAATCACATCATCCGGGTAACTGGCAGCCAACGCCTGCCGTTGATCACGGCAAGTCCGGATTGCTTCGGCGAATGAGGCCAGCTCTGCGCGCAAAGCCTGGCCCCCGTTCAAAGCGACCTCGGACACCGCGGGGCGACCCAAACGAGCGGGAGGCACCATGCCTAGCGCGGCCACAACTTCCGGCAAGCCGACGATGGTGGCAGGGTATCCGAGCAGTTCCGCCAACCCGCGCCTTGCCGCTTGCGCCTCGTGCAATGTAATGCGCAGTCGGGCCGCTGCCGCAAGGAACGCATCCTGCCAGCCAAATGACCATTCCCCAGGAGCAACCAACAACAGCGGGCCACCCGTGCCCAGATCGGCGACGATGCGATACCGTTGCCCCAACTCCGCCGCGAGCCCGCACAACCGCAGCCAAGTATGCTGATCGTGGCAATCCTTGTTGGGAACGCCAAAGATAGTACCCCCGCAGGCTGCTTAGCCACGCGCCCAATCGCCTGATAAACGCTGAAACCCTGAGTGCCGGGTAAATGCAGCGCCGCGACATAGCCGTTCAACTGATCGCGTGTCACCCGCAGATCATCGGTGACGCGGACCCAGTCCGCCGTGCTATGTCCGCTGGCACGATCCCATGAGCGGTCAAGTTGCGTTAAAACCGCTTTGCGGTCGGCTTTGTTGGAGTGCAGTTCCAAAACCGCCGTGCCCAAGCCATGCCGCTCAAGCCGCCGATGCACCACGTCCAATGCGGCGGCCTTCTCGGCCACGAACAACACGGTGCGGCCCCGGCCCAGTTGATCAGCGATGATATTGGTGATTGTCTGGCTTTTGCCAGTTCCGGGTGGGCCAATCAGCACAAAATCTCGCTGCTGCGCCGCTGCCATCACCGCTGCGAGTTGCGAGCTGTCGACGGGCAACGGTGCCAGCAAATCCGCAGGAGCATGTTTGCGGTCAATATCAGCAGGCTGCGGCATCGCCCGCGTGCTGCCTTCAAAACTTTCGGTCGGACTATCCACCAAATGCCGCACCAAACGGCTTTCTCGTAAATTGTCGGTGCGGTCGACCAAATCCTTCCACATTAAGTATTTCGCGAAGGAAAATGTCGAAAGCGCGCAATCCTCCAGCACCTCGAACCCGGCTACATCCCGGACTTTATGCCGCAAAATCTGCAAAATGCGCGGAATATCCAGGCCGCTTTCATCGCGTGGCAATTCACCTTCCAACTCAGGCATCCGCAACTCAAAGTCGCGTTTCAGGAATTCCAGCAGCGTCGCGTTGATGCGCACCTCGTCTTCAAGCTGCGACAGTCGAAACTCTGATTGCGCCGAGCGACGCTCCAGCTTGACAGGCAGCAGCAGCAACGGCGCGCGGTAATGGCGTGGGTCGCTGTCGGTGCGCTTCCAGCGCAGAAAACCCACCGCCAAAAACAGCGTATTGGTGCCACCTTCGGCTGCATCGCTGCGGGCCTTGCGGTAAAGCTCGGTCAGACGGTTGGTCATGTCGCGGCTGGTCAGGGGCACGGCAACCTGACCACGCACCATAGCGTCGCGCGCCAACCCGACCTCAATCTGACGCGCTTCTTCGGCAGCCAAATCGCGGCCAGACACCGCATGTTCATCCTTTAGCGCCAGCAGACGAAACACCGTGCCATCTGCAAGCTGATCTTCCAACCCAGACACGTCCGGGCAGACCATCGGGATTGCCAGCTTGGTATCCTTGAAGTTCAGCAAACGATTGGCCAGCGACAGTTCGAGCAACTTGCGCTGCCAACGCTCAATCCGGCCCATGGCTGTGGGGTGGGCGCAATTTCGATCAACTCACCCGGCAGATGGCCCAGATCAAGCGGACGTGGCAGCGCGGCAGCGGCGACCGTTTCATCCTCAACACCGGCCTCTTGCGCCACCCGGTGACTTGCCAACGGGCGAATACGCGCCGCCCGGGCGCGGTTGATATCGACGACCTGTATAAACTCTGTCTCGCGCGCTTCAGACAGCCGATCCCGGCCCGCATCCACCGCAGCTTCAAATCCTATACCGGGGCGCTTGGTCAGCAGCGTGGTTTCCAGCGGCACGAAATCACGCGCCGCAGCAGCTTTGCGCACTGCAACCACGTCGGGCTCTACCAGTCGGCCAAAATTGCGCGCCACCAGCCAGACGCCGACCCAAGCGTGACCTTGCGAGAACAAAATCGCAGTGTTCAGCCCCGCTGCCTCGAACGCAGCCGCCAGCAACAATGTGCTGTCCAGACAGGTGGCCAAACCCTCGCCGACGATCCGCTCGGGGTCTCGCACCTTTTGACCCGTCCGCTCAAACGAAGCAGGCGGCACGGCATAGGTCAGCCCCAGTCCAGTCGCCGCCGACCATATCGCCCCTGCGATCATCCAGACCCGCATCGGATCACCCGACTGATAGCGTTCAGGGCAAATCAAAGCGATTGCAAATCGGTCACCCGAACGTCGGGACAAGCGGCACGAGCAATGTCGCAAAGGTGGCGATGGTGGGTAAGGTAAATCACCTGACCCGAGCGCGACATGTCGGCAAGCAAAGTAAACGCCGCAGCGGCGCGGTCATCATCAAAGGTTTCCATGATGTCATCGGCAATGAATGGCACGGTGGGGCGACTTTGCGCGAGTTCGTGATAGCCTGCGATACGCAGCGCGAGGTATAGCTGAAACCGCGTGCCCTTTGAGAGATCGGCGGCCAGTTTCGCGGCACCTGTCGCCGACAAAGCCACCAGCACCTCGGATCCGCCATCGGGCTGTGCGGCAAGGCCAGTATACGCCCCCCGGCTTAGGCTGTGAAACTCTGCCGAGGCGCGATCGAGCATGGCGCTGCGGTGGCTGTCGCGGTAGCGGCGCAGACCTTGCTCCACCGCGATCAGACCGAAGCGCCGCGCCAGATGTGTCTGTGCGCCGTCCCGCAGAGCGTTCAGCAGATTGGCACGTTCAGCTTCAAGGCGCGCCACGGCATCATCGCCGCCGACGGCGCTTAGCTGACGCTTCGCCTCCAGTAGAATTGCAAAGGCCGCCTGCGTTTCGCTGTGACAAAGCTCCAATGCGGCCTGTGTCGCGGCCTCTTGTGCAGTCAACGCGGCATCGTCACCCGACTCGGTTTGCTGGGGGTGGTTGGCAAGATCAACGCGCAGGCCACGGATTTCACGCCGCAACTGGGTCACGCGCTGGCAGTCCACCACATGACTGCCAAGCTTGGCACCGCCTTCTGTCCAGCCGAGTGCTGCGCCAAACTCGCTTAACGCCGCTGCATTGGTTTCAGCCCGCCGCTTATCCTCTGTCTGCGCCGCATTGTCTTCGGTCAGATTGCGCGTCAATTCAGCCAGCTTGGTGCTGGCATCTTCGGCCTGACGCAGGCGCGCAGGCAATTCTGCCCAAGATGTCTCAAGCGGCAGTTGGATTGCCAACAGGATCAGCGCCACGGCGTCGCGAAAGCCTGCGCGGTTTTGCTCCATCTTGCCAATACGGTCCGACAACCCAGCGAGCAGGGCCGCATCGCGCCCCAGCGCATCCAGAAGCTCAAGCATATCGCCCAGACCTGCGTTGTCGGCGGGTAAGCCTGCAAGCGCAGTGTTGGCGCTGGCAGTCTGCCAAGCGGTCAGCCATGCCGCCGCATTGACCTCGGCTGCGGTGTGATCGTTGATGCGCTCTTGCAGTTCGGTATGCAATTCGCCGAGTTGACGGCGGGCGTCGCGGTGCTTATCCGAGGCGTCCAGCCGTGCGGTTGCCGTCGCCCAAAGCGCATCAAAACCGCCATGATCCGGGCCAAGCCCAAGCGTGGCCTGAAGCGCCGCTGTGGCAGTTCGCAAATCGGCATCAGCGCGGCCGAGCGCATCGTCGGACTGCCGCAGCGCCGCACGAACCCCCAAGGCTGCAATCCGCAGGTCAAGCCAAACGCGTAGATCCGGCAAAGCGGCCCCCGTCAGGCCAAGCGTAGCACAGGTGGCGTCGAGCGTAACCGCAAGTGCATCGCGTTCAGCGCGGGCTTGCGCACATTGATTTTGCGCCGAAACCACCTCTGCCACCAGCTCGGCGCGGCGCGCGGCGTCAACCACAGCCAACCGCGCCCGCGCCATCGTATCTGCCAACAATGCCGAAATCTGATCATCCTGCCGCAGTGACGCCTCAAAAGCATCCGCACTTGCAGACTTCAAATCAGCGCGATGGCTGGCCCAACGGGCTTCGCGTCGGCTGCGCGCCGCAGCCGCATCGGCCAAAGTGACACCCGCTGCCACCTCTGTCGCCTGACCTGCCAGCGCCTCGGCACTGTCATAAGCGGATTGCGCCTGTTGCAGCGCGCGCTCGGTATCTGCAACGGCTTGTTGGCAGCGTTCAGCATCACCAACCCAAGCCTCAACCTGCCAGCTGGCCGGAACCCCAAGCGCTGCCAGCGCGTCGGCATCGCCGCTCCACGGCGCAAGCGTTTGCAGCGCGGCTTGCATCTGCGCCGCAAATGCGTCTCGCTCGCGCAATACCATACGCAAAACACCACTCGGGTCTGCCGTGCGAAACCGCGTCAGCAACACCTGCAAGCCGGCAAGATCTTCCGGCGTGCCGGGATCGCCAAGCCGATTTTGCGCGGTTTTCAGTTTGGCACTGGCCTTCGTAGCCTCGCCTGTCGCACGCTCGACAGCGGTGAAGACACCCGAGCGTTCGGCCAGCAAGCCGCGCAGCGCGCCCAAGCGCGCCGGGTCCAGCAACAATGCGTCAACCGCTACACCGGGCCGACCCAAACGCACAAGGCTTTCCCGCAATGCCGTCTCGACGTGTGCCGCCTCATCTCTGCGGCGCGGCAAGTCCTGCACGGCGGTGTCATGTGCCGAACGCAGCGCATCGGCCGACAGAATCGCATCTCGTACGCCCAAGATCGCGGGGTCCGGCGTCATTCTGGCAGTGCGAGATTCCAGCATCTCGATCCGCTCGGCACGCTCACCAATCCGGCTTGCCAAGACACTGCGAGCCTCGTCCAACGCCTGATGGTTCTGCACCACCACGTCGTCGGCGTCGGGCAAATGTGCATATTCGGCATGATCGGCCTCTAGCCGCGCCAGACGCTCACGCAAAGGCAAGACTGCCAACGCACCTTGCAGATCGCGCAGGGTCTGGGTGTTGGCAGCTTCGGCGTCGCGCGCGATGTGCCAGTTGCGTTCGGCCACAGTAGCTTCGCGGCCCAACCGCTGATAAGTCGCAGCCGAGGTGTCAAGCGCGCGACGCTGGCGATCCAACTCGGCCAACCGGGTCTTTGCCTCGGAAACCATGCCCTTGCGGCCGCCGGCACGGTGAAATCCGTCCAACTCGACCCGGATCGCAGCCAGCTGCGGGCCAAGCCCGGCAAGCCCGGCACTGGCCGAAAACAACATCTCACCCAGATCACCCCGGCTTGCGAGAATGCCTTCACCGCCTTTTTCCAGCGTCTCATCATCCAGCGAAAACATCGCCATATAGCCTTCGCGCGAAAGCCCACCCAGCGCCGATTGCAGCAAAGCATCCGGCACCGCAGCGCCATGCGCGTCAAGAAGACTGGAAGCGGTGCGTTTTTGCCGTGATAGATTCAGCATACCACCGGCATGGCTGATCTGAGCCCCGATCCACATCGTGGGTCCGGCATGTTTGAAATCGTAGCGGCTGCGTGACGGGATGCCGTAAAGGAAATCCAGCCAAGCCGAGAACAGCGTCGATTTGCCAGCCTCGTTCGGCCCGAAGATCACATGCAGATCAGCGCCACCGACTGCGGGCGCGGGAAACGCCAGCTTTGCCTCGGTAAAGCGGCCGTAACGGGTCAGATCCAAGCCTTCCAAGCGCATCAGACGTCTGCACCCGCGCTAAGCCGAGCCACGATCTGCGCGCTGCCATCCGCCAGCAACAAGCCTCGCGCGGCAGCAACAACGTCTGCATCGTCGCCTAATAAATCACGCAATTCCGGCGGTAAATCGAGCATCAACACGCGCGCCGCCTCGGCCAATGCCGCCAGCAGCGCCGGATCATTCGGCAACTCAGCCATAACGATACCGACCAGATCGGCAGGCAACTGGCTGGAGATGCCTGCTCCCAGCGAAGTGGTGCCATTCTCTAGCTTGTCGATCCAGATGCCCCCAACCGATGCGGCGACAGTATGGGCTTCCTCGCACAGCCGGTCCAGATCGCGGGCCAGCCGCCACGCAAGCGGCGTCGAGCCTACCAGCATCGGGCGCAACACCAGATGCGGCTCGGCGCGCGGCGCGCATGCCACGTCACGCAGTGCGCTGTCGACAGCCGAGATCACCTCTGCCCACTCCGAAATATCAGTAAGATCAATCCGCAGCCGATCAAACCGCAGCGCAGCAACACTGCGCTCTTCAGTCACCGCATTTCCCTGATCATCCACTGCCACAAGCGTCACCGAACAGGCCCCGGCCTCACCAATATCACGTCCCTGCGCAATACCGGGCATTACCACCGTCGCCCGACCGCGATGCTCTGACCTGCGATGAATATGGCCAAGCGCCCAGTAATCGTAACCATGTGCATCCAAATCCGCGACACTACAGGGTGCATAAACATCATGCCGTGCGCTGCCGTTAAGGCTGGTGTGCATCATGCCGATGTTAAACGCCCCCGCCACCGCGACAGGATACAGCGGCAACAGGCTGCCGACCGCAATCGGCTCTGCAAAGCTGACGCCGTGCACGGCAACCAAATGGCCGGCTACCTCGAAGGTTACGGTTTTTGCCTTCGGCCCAAATACCAGCGTCCCTGCAGGCGGATCAAGTTCACGCGTAACCTTTGAGATCGCATCGTGATTGCCGCGAATGATAAAGCAGCGGATGCCAGCCTCCTCCAGCCGCAGCAGTTCTTGCTTCAAAAACCGTGCGGTTTTGGCAGAACTCAACCCGCCATCCCAAAGATCCCCCGCGATCAGCACCGCGTCAACGGCCTCGGCCAAGGACAGGTCTACAATCTTCGTCAGCGCTGATCGGCTTGCGACCCCCACCTGATCGGCAAGATCAGCGTTGCGCAGCGCCAGCGACACCAAAGGCGAGTCCAGATGCAAATCCGCAGTGTGGATAAATCGGAAAGCCAAATGTTTGAAAACCATCTATAAAATCGGATGAGTGGCTACAACGCGCCCGCCGCTTTGGTTGACTATTCGCAGCGCGCAGTCGGAAATCAAGCCTTATCGGCGTGTGATCTGTTTTTGCCTTAAGGTAGCTTCAATCTCGTAACCTGAGGTGTAACCCAAAACGTAAAAAACCCCTCGGTTACAAGGGGTTTTTTAAGATCAATAGCTTGTAATGGTGGGAGATAAGGGATTTGAACCCCTGACATCGTCGATGTGAACGACGCGCTCTACCACTGAGCTAATCTCCCGTTGCGGGGTATTTAGCTGGCTTCGCCGGCCCCTGCAAGAGCCTCTTTACCAGCATTTTTGGCCGGTTTCTTCTCGCCGCCGCGGCGCAGTTTCAGCGTCAGCAACTGCCCGGTAGCATCGGCTTTTTGATTGGCAATCCGCACCCGGCCGAACGGCGGCAGGTTCAGGCTTTCGCCCGCTTCCATGGCTTTGCCAAGTTCGACCAGCGTTGCTTCGACGATAGTGCGCACGTCTTTTTTGTTGTGCTCAACCGATCCCGCAACCCGCTCTATCAGGTCTTTTACCTTCATTTGCGCCACAGCTTTGGCATCCGTGTCAGCGATTTCGGCGATCTCGTTCATGTTTTTCCCTGCAACTTGTGACTTTACCGCGACTGCGGCGGCTTCGGACTTTTTCGCAACGCGGGCTGTTTTCGCTGCGGCAGATTTCGCAGTGACGCTGCCTGCTGCGGTTTTCGATTTCAATGTTTTTGGCGCAGGTTCGGCGCTCGCGGATTTCGTAACCATTCAAAACTCTCCCATTGGGGCTTACTTAGAAACAGACATAGAAGATTATCGCTTAACGAGAAACCAATACTTGCATTTTATTCTAAAACCAAGCTGTCAAAGCGAAAAAACACAAGGGCGCGAGTTTGCACTCGCGCCCTTGCTGATATTTTAGACGAGATTTTGCGCTTTAATGCGCCAGAGATGGCGAGTGTGGCCCCGCCGCCAAAGCCCGCGCAGCAGCGGCGGCTTCTTCGGCAGCTTCGTCCCATTCCACCGGCTCCGGTTGACGCACCAACGCCAATTTCAACACTTCACGCACGTTGCTGACCGGAATGATCTGCAAGCCTTGCTTCACGTTATCCGGGATCTCAATCAGGTCTTTTTCATTCTCAGCCGGAATGAACACCGTCTTGATCCCGCCGCGCAACGCCGCCAGCAGTTTCTCTTTCAGCCCGCCGATTGGCAAAGCATTGCCGCGCAGGGTGACTTCGCCCGTCATTGCAATATCTTTGCGCACCGGAATACCAGTGATCACCGACACGATCGAGGTTACCATCGCCAGACCAGCGGACGGCCCGTCTTTCGGCGTCGCCCCTTCTGGAACGTGGACGTGAATGTCCATCGTCTCAAATTTCGGCGGTTTCACCCCGAGTTCTGGGCTGATCGAGCGCACGAAGCTGGCAGCCGCTTCGATGGACTCCTTCATCACATCGCCCAGCTTACCGGTGGTTTTCATCCGGCCCTTACCGGGCAACCGCAATGCTTCGATCTGCAACAGATCGCCGCCCACGCTTGTCCAAGCCAGACCCGTCACCACGCCAACCTGATCGGTTTGCTCGGCCAGACCATAGTGATAGCGTTTGACGCCAAGGTAGCCTTCCAGCTTATCCTCGGTCACTTCAACCACTTTCGCGGTTTTCTTGACGATCTCGGTCACAGCCTTCCGCGCCAGTTTGGCGATTTCCCGCTCAAGATTCCGCACCCCCGCTTCCCGCGTATAGGTGCGGATCATCTCGGTCAGCGCGGCATCGGTGATCGAAAACTCACCCTTCTTCAAAGCATGGCCCGCGATCTGTTTCGGCACCAAATGGCCCTTGGCGATCTCGCGCTTTTCGTCCTCGGTGTAGCCCGACAACGGAATGATCTCCATCCGATCAAGCAGCGGCCCCGGCATGTTGTAAGAGTTCGCCGTGGTGATGAACATCACGTTCGACAGGTCGTATTCGACCTCCATATAGTGATCGACGAAGGTCGAGTTTTGTTCCGGGTCCAACACCTCCAACATAGCCGACGCCGGATCCCCGCGGAAATCCTGCCCCATCTTGTCGATCTCATCGAGCAAAATCAACGGGTTTGTGGTCTTGGCCTTTTTCAGCGCCTGAATGATCTTACCGGGCATAGAGCCGATATAGGTCCGACGGTGACCGCGGATTTCAGACTCGTCACGCACGCCACCTAGAGAAATCCGGATGAACTCACGCCCGGTAGCCTTCGCCACCGAGCGCCCCAGCGAGGTTTTACCCACACCCGGAGGGCCAACAAGGCACAGGATCGGCCCCTTCAGCTTGGTCGAACGCGCTTGCACCGCCAGATATTCAACGATGCGCTCTTTGACCTTTTCCAGCCCGTAGTGATCAGCATCCAGCACCTTTTGCGCCGCACCGAGATCTTTCTTAACGCGCGAAGACACGCCCCACGGCACCGACAACAGCCAGTCGATATAGTTGCGCACGACGGTCGCTTCCGCAGACATCGGCGACATATTCTTCAGCTTTTTCAGCTCGCCCTCAGCCTTATCACGCGCCTCTTTCGAGAACTTGGTGGCCTTGATCCGCGCCTCAAGCTCGGCCAGTTCGTTCTGACCTTCCTCACCGTCGCCGAGTTCCTTCTGAATGGCCTTCATCTGCTCATTCAGATAATACTCGCGCTGAGTGCGCTCCATCTGAGACTTCACCCGGGTCTTGATCTTCTTCTCAACTTGCAAGACCGACATTTCGCCCTGCATTTGGCCGTAGACCTTCTCCAGCCGCACAGCGACGTCCAACGTCTCCAGCAGGTCTTGCTTCAGACCAACATCAACCCCCAAATGTCCGGCAACCAAATCCGCCAAGCGCGCAGGCTCACGGGTTTCCGAGACAGCCGACAAAGCTTCCTCGGGGATGTTTTTCTTGATCTTGGCGTAACGCTCAAATTCTTCGGCAACGACGCGCACCATGGCGTCGGCGCTGTCCTTATCGCCGGGAGACTCAGCCAAACGCTCTGCCCGCGCCTCAAAGAAGCTGGGGTTTTCAACAAATTCGGTGATTTTCACCCGTGCCTTGCCTTCAACCAGCACTTTCACAGTGCCATCAGGCAATTTCAAAAGTTGCAGCACATTGGCGAGAACGCCAATCTGGTAAATCCCGTCAGTTGCGGGATCGTCTACGGAAGGATCAATCTGGCTCGACAGCAAAATCTGTTTGTCATCCGCCATCACTTCTTCCAACGCCCGCACGGATTTTTCGCGGCCCACAAACAGCGGCACGATCATATGCGGGAAGACCACGATGTCACGCAGCGGCAGAACCGGGTAGCTCGTGGCGAGAGTATCAGTCATATCGCGTTCCTTATCTGGCAGGAAAGCCTTGGCCCCGATTATCGGCAGCAGTAAGGCTTTCCCCTTCGGATTATGTATTTGGGTGTGGCAAGCCTGCCTGTCAACCACCGCATCTTGTGTAATCATGCGCTGCCGATCCAGCGGGGGCAAGCAGGTTCGCCCATCAACCTTAAGCAAACCCTATCATCACGCAGCGTCAGAACCGAGCCGACCGGTTTCGCACGCGGATCAAAAACTGCACCGTGAAGAAATCATTCAACAGGCCCAACGTCGCGCGCATCACCCATTTCATCTTGCGACCGCGTCCGGGCTTGGAAATAGCCCTTTCAAGCACCAGCCCACTTGATGTCATAAGCTCACAGGCGGTCTGCTTGACGAACCAGCGCAGATGCGTGCGATCAAGCACCCCCGAGTCTCGCAAGGTCCATTTGCCCCGGAAGAACAACGGAAATGAGGCTTCAAAATACCGGATGTTGGGGATGCTGGCCACGATCACCCCGTCCGGCGCCAGCGCTTCATGCAGCCGACGCACAACTGACCACGGATCTGCAAGATGTTCGAGCACATCAAGACACAGAATAACGTCAAAAGGCCCGTGCTGCTCTAACAGTCGGCGCACAAACGCGTCATCCTCAAGATTGCCCGCGACATGAAAATCGAGCCGGGCGTCCGGTCGTTCAGGACTAATGAGGTCTACTACCCCGGCCTGCTCAACGTAGCCATGCTCCTTCAGCCAAACTACCGTAGCGCCCTCGCCGCCACCCACATCCAAAAGGCGTTTCCCGCCCTTCGGCACAAGCGGCATTATTTCGTGACGGACCAAATCATAATAGCCAGCCGTGCTCGCTTCCAAACTTTTTACGTTCAAATCGACCTCCTGAATATCAAAAGACGAAAGCGTGACGGGCCCCGCACCTTGCCGCCAGCGTACCGAACAGTAAGGACCAAAGGGTTTAGGTCAACACAATTCCGCCGCAGTCCGACCGAGTCGCACGCGCGAGCAGCATTGCAATCGCTGATTCAAAGGAAACCGAAGAAAGGCAGATTGAATCGCGTTAAACCGGTTCAATATCGCTTAACGCGCGTTGCGCATGGAAGTCGGCGACAAACCCGGCCAAGCGCCCTGCCCCGATCGCGTCGCGCAGACCCTGCATCAGCACCTGATAATAATGCAGGTTATGCCATGTCAGCAGCATTGAGGCGATTATCTCGCCCGACTTGAACACATGATGCAAATAAGCTCGCGAGTAATTGGCGCAGCACGGACAGCTACAGCTTTCATCCAGCGGCCTCGGATCATCCATATGCCGCGCGTTCTTGATATTGACCTGACCGCGATGCGTCCATGCTTGCCCGGTGCGGCCCGAGCGTGACGGCAGCACGCAATCCATCATGTCAATGCCGCGCTCTACCGCGCCGACAATATCATCGGGCTTGCCGACGCCCATCAGATAACGTGGCTTATCGGCGGGCAGCATCCCCGGCGCGTAATCCAGAACGCCGAGCATCGCCTCCTGCCCTTCGCCGACAGCCAAACCGCCCACCGCATAGCCGTCAAAGCCAATTGCGGTCAGCGCCTTGGCGGATTCCTCGCGCAAATCCCGCGTGACACCGCCTTGCATGATGCCAAACAACGCATGTCCCGGCCGATCGCCAAACGCATCACGCGAGCGTTGCGCCCAACGCATCGACAGTGCCATTGATTTTGCCACCTCAGCATCCGTTGCAGGCAAGGCGGGACATTCATCAAAGCACATCACAATGTCCGACCCGAGCAGCTTTTGGATTTCCATGCTGCGCTCTGGCGAAAGCATATGCTTTGAGCCATCAATATGGCTGGAAAACCGCACGCCTTCTTCGGTCAACTTACGCAAAGCGGCGAGGCTCATCACCTGAAAGCCGCCCGAATCGGTCAGAATAGGCCGCTCCCAGTTCATAAACTTGTGCAAACCGCCTAGGCGCGCGATGCGCTCGGCAGTGGGCCGCAGCATCAGATGATAGGTATTGCCCAACAAAATATCGGCACCGGTGGCGCGCACGGATTCCGGCAACATCGCCTTCACCGTTGCCGCCGTGCCCACCGGCATGAAGGCTGGCGTGCGGATAGCTCCGCGCGGCGTGTGGATCACGCCAGTGCGTGCCGCGCCATCGGTCGCCTGTAAATCGAAGCCGAATTTTGCCATAATTTCCGCCATAACCCCTGCCTCTAGCGTTGCCCTTCTGCGGGAATAAGGGCAGAAAGTGAAGGGGTATGCGCACCCTGCTTTTGCCTACCCGTGGAAAGTACACATGCCCGAAAAGTCCAGCCGTCCTGCCCAAACGCGCCTGACCTCCGAAGCCCGCCGCAAACAAATTGCCGAAGCCGCTCTGCGCAGCCTGCAAAATCACGGCCATTCCGGTCTGACTGCCCGCAAGGTGGCAGCCGAGGCTGGCCTGTCGCTGGGGCATTTGACATATCACTACAAAGATATGGCCGAAGTGTTGGCAGCCGCCTTTCGTCTCGCCGCCGATCAGGTGCAACAGGCTGGTCGTCGCGCCTTGATAAGACCCGGTGGCACGCCCTCAGAACGGCTGGACCGCTTTTTGCGCGCAGGCTTCAGCACCGACCTGATGACCCCCGCGCATTTGCGGCTGCGGATTGATCTGTGGTCGGCAGCCCTGACCCACAGCGAAATAGCCTCAATTGAGCGCGCGCTTTACGACAGCCATCGCGACGCGCTGGAACGCCTGCTCGACCACATGGCCGCAGGCTATGCTTATGAACGCATCCCAGCCGTCGCCGACCTGATCATGGCAACGCTGGACGGATTATGGCTGGATTGGCTGCGCCGAGGCGACGAGCAAGCGGTCAAAAACGGCCTTGACGGCTGCGTGTTGTTCGCGCGGCTACGGCTGGGCGGCAGCTGACCGTGCCGAGAAACGCGCCAAAACTTAGCTAAATTTGCTTTCAGACGGGTTTAGATATCCGCGCCGAAGGCATCCAAAATGCACCCAAAACCTCGACCCAAAATAGCAAACCATTAATAAACCCTGAATCTCACTTCGTAACCCATTGATTCTACGTAATCGCAATCCTGTCCACGTGTGGACACCGCCTCAAGCCACTTTGCTCGGGAACCGACTTTCAAACCATTTGAACAGCAGAACAATCAGCGCCGTGATCGCCATATAAGTCAGTGCCAGCAACAACAGCGGCTCATAAACCACCAAAGTATCGCGCCGCACCCGGCCAGCGACATCATAAATTTCCATGATCGTAATCGTCGAGATCAGCGGCGTCGATTTCAACTGCAAAACCGTCTCGCCGCCAATCGTCGGCAAAACCCGCTGGATCGCCTGCGGCAACCAGATCCGCCGAAAGATGGTGAACCGAGGCATCCCCATCGCCCGAGCAGCCTCTAACTGGCCATGCGGTACAGATTTGAAAGCGCCGCGTAAAACCTCACCCTCATACCCCGCCACGGACAGCGAAAGCGCCACCACCGCATACGGCCAAGCCTGCCGCAAGATCGGCCAGAACATACTGTCTCTGATCCACGGGATCGACGGAAACAACGACCCTATGCCGTAATACAGCAGCCAAATCTGCATCAAAAGCGGCGTGCCCCGGATCACCGAGCAAAACACCCGCGCCGGCCAAGCGAGCCACCGCGGCCCCGCCGCCTGTACGAACCCAATCGGGATCGCCAGCGCAAACCCGATTACCATGGTCACCACCAGCATCCAGATCGTCTGCCACAACCCGCGCAGCATCATTGACTGATACTTCGGGTTCGCCAGCCAATCCCAGCGCAAAGAATACGCGCACCACAACACCAGCCCCGCTGCAATCGCGATCATAATCACCCGGCGCAAATTGAGAAAGTCGCGCATCAGCCCCTCGAATCGCGTTGGCCGCGGCGTGAGACTTTTTCGAGCCGCCCGAACAGCAGAATTGAGACCAGCGAAACCGCCATATAAAGCGCCATCGCTGCGCCGTAAAACGTGAAAAATGCCTTTGTGGTGGCCGAAGCCTGGAACGTCGCTTTGGTCAGTTCGGTAAATCCAATCACCGCCAGCAAAGCTGTATCCTTAGTTGCGTTCAGCCAAAGATTTCCCAATCCCGGAATCGCATTCGAGGTCATCAGCGGCAACGTAATCCGCCGCGCCAGCATCACCGGCGACATCCCCATCGCGCGGGCAGCCTCAATCTGACCCTGCGGCACCGCGAGAATCGAACCCCGCAACACTTCAATCTGATAAGCGCCCTGCACCACCGCCAGCACAACCACGCCGGTGATGAATTGGGGAAGATTGATACGCTCGTAGCCTAACCCCAGCAGTACCTGATTGATCAGCGCGGGCACCGCGTAATACAGGATCAGGATCAGTACCAACTCCGGCACCGCCCGCACAATAGTCGTGTAAACGGCGAGCAGGTCTTTCGCGACCGGGCCGCCGTAAAGTTTGCCAAACGCGCCGGAGACGCCAATGCAAAATCCAATCGCATAGGCGCCAAGCGCGATCATCAGCGAGTTGCCAAAGCCCCAAAGCAGGGTCGCCCCCCAGCCGCAATCGCCGAAGCCAAGTAAAGTCAGGCTCGAAAGCTCTGCGGGTGGAGGGCAAACCATCAGTTTGCGGGACCGTAGATGTCGATGGTGAAGTATTTCTTGGTGATGGCATCATATTCGCCATCAGCCCGAACATCGGCAATTGCCTTGTTCAGCGTCGCATTAAGCGGATCACCCTTGCGCAAACCAAAGCCGACGCCGCGTCCCAATATAGCTGGATCATCGGCAACGTTTCCGACGTTTTCGCAGCAAGCGCCGGGTGCGGTTTTCAGAAAATCGGCCACCACGATCGAATCCGCGACAACCGCATCAATCCGGCCTGCTGCCAGATCCTGATAGGATTCGTCCGAAGTTTGATAGCTTTTCAGCTCAGCGTCAGGGAAATGCGCCTGCACATAAGCCTCTTGGATGGTTGAAACCTGCACACCGATAATCTTGCCGCTCAGGCCCTCTGCGGTCGGCAGAATGCCCGCGTCTTTGGTGGCCATAACGGCGGTCGGCGTGTTGTAGTATTTGTCGGTGAAATCGATGCTTTTTTGCCGTTCTTCGTTGATCGACATCGAGGACATGATCACGTCAATCTGCCCGGCGTTCAGCGCGGGGATGATGCCATCCCAAGCTGTCGGGGTGATCACGCAATCAAGTGCTGCTTTTTTGCAGACTGCGCTAAGGAAATCAATTTCCCAACCTGTCCAGTTGCCACTGGCATCGGGCGACGTGAACGGTGGATATGGTTCTGCGGCGACACCAATTTTCAAAGGTGCTGCAAACGCGGCTGTTCCAAACAGCAGAGACACCGCTGCCGCAATAGCTATTTTCTTCATAGTTAATCCTTACAAGTTGGTTTAAGTCTCCGCGCTAACCCACGGTTTTCAAGAACTGTTTTAGTCTTTCCGATCTTGGCGCACCGAACACTTCGGCCGGCGGGCCTTCTTCTTCGATCAGTCCGTTGTGCAAGTAGATCACATGACTTGCGACCTCACGTGCGAATTTCATCTCATGCGTAACCAGCACCATAGTGCGGCCTTCGTCAGCCAAGCCCTTGATGACTTGCAACACCTCACCAACCAATTCGGGATCTAAGGCCGAGGTCGGCTCGTCGAACAGCATCGCACGTGGTTCCATGCACAAGGCCCGCGCGATGGCGGCACGTTGTTGCTGACCGCCCGACATGTACGCCGGGTATGCGCCAGCTTTTTCCGCCAAACCCACCCGAGCGAGCAGCTTATGCGCCCGCGCTTCGGCCTCTGCCCTTGGCAATTTCAGCACATGCACTGGCACCTCAATCAGGTTTTCCAGCACGGTTTTATGGGTCCAGAGGTTAAAATTCTGAAACACCATGCCCAGACTTTGCCGCAACCGCTCTAGCTGTCGGCGATCAGACGGGCTGCCATCTGGGCGCATTGAAACCGCCTCAGAGCCGATCTCAATCGTGCCTGCCGACGGGGTTTCCAAAAAGTTGATGCAGCGCAGCATGGTCGATTTGCCCGAGCCCGAGCCGCCAATGATCGCCACCACATCGCCTTCGCGCGCAGTTAGCGACACACCTTTCAACACCTCATGGGTGCCAAATGACTTGTGCAGACCGGCTACACGAATTGCTGTGGGCTTTTCAGCCGTAGTTCCCTGAATCGGCATGTGTTTCCAGCCGTTATGATTTCAGCCATCAAATGCGCCGACCCCTAATTGTGCAAGCGAATAATTCGAGCTTAGCGGGACGCAGGCGGCAAAACATGCGCGAGAACGCCCGGAAACTGGGCGGATGCGTGTTTATTCAGCTTATCGAACCCTGGCGCCGCGCAGCTAGGGCGTCGCCGAGCAGACCAAGCACCAAGTCATGTGGCACATCTTCGGCGACAAAAGCCTGTCCGATGCCACGCGCCAACACAAATCGCAGCTTGCCGTCGATGACTTTCTTGTCCTGCCCCATCAGCGCCAGCAAAGCCTCGGCACTTGGCAGATCGCCTTGTATATCGGCAACATCGGTCTTCATGCCCATGGTTCTGAGGTGAGCGCGGACGCGGCTTGGAACTTCTTGGGCGCAGAGGCCAAGACGTTGGCTAAGTTCAAATGCCAAAGCGCAGCCGATGGCGACACCCTCGCCGTGTAGCAGGCGATCTGAAAATCCGGTAGCTTTTTCAAGTGCATGGCAGAAGGTGTGGCCAAGGTTAAGCAGCGCGCGTTCACCTTCTTCGGTTTCGTCACGGCTGACGATGCCTGCTTTCATCTCGACCGAGCGGGTGACGGCGTATTGCTGCAAGCTCGCATGGCCCTGCGCCATTGCCGGGGCATTGACCTCAAGCCAATCGTAGAAATCAGCGTCGCCGAGCAGGCCGTATTTCACCACTTCGCCGTAGCCCGCAAGGAAGTCGCGGGGCTGCAGCGTGGCGAGCACGTCAATGTCGGCCAGCACCAAGCTTGGTTGATGGAAGGCACCGACGAGATTTTTGCCCTGCGTGGTGTTGATACCGGTTTTGCCACCGACCGAACTATCGACCTGCGCCAGCAGCGTCGTGGGGATTTGCACGAACCGCACGCCCCGGCGCAGTACGGCCGAGGCAAACCCGACAAGATCACCGACCACGCCACCACCAAACGCCACAACAACGTCGCGACGCTCTATCTTCTGTTCCAGCAGCCATTCGACACAACGCGCAAACTGCTCCCACCCCTTCGAGCTTTCGCCGGGGGGAATTGTCAACGCGGTCATGGTAATGCCTTCGTTTTCAAACGCCTTCGCGAGATCCATCAAATGACGCGCGGCGACGGTATCATCGGTGATGACGGCGACTTTCTTGCGCCTGAGCAAGGGCGCAATCTGTTGACCGGCTTGCGAGATCAGGCCGCGGCCGATCCGTACTTCATAACTGCGCGAGCCTAAGTCCACGTTGACGACATTCAGGCTCATCTTAGATCCTTTCGAGTACGTCAGCACGGATCGCCAACGCATTGACCACCCGTTGCGCCATATCTTCAACCGACAATTCCGCCGAGGAATCAACCGTCAGATCAGCCATCTGGTAGAAGGGAAGCCGGGAATCGTAAAGCCCGCGCAGGGTTTCGCGTGGATTAGAGGTGCGCAAGAGCGGGCGGGTGGCTTTATGACGCACGCGCTGCCACAGCAGTTCGAGATCGGCGCGCAGCCAAACCGACACCCCAGCCTCGTGGATCAAGCTGCGATTGGGCTGCGACAGAAACGCCCCGCCCCCGGTCGAAAGAATGCAAGGCGCACCACGCAGCAGGCGCGCAATGACCTCGGTTTCACGGGCGCGGAAGAACGCCTCGCCATCGCGCTCAAAGATTTCGGCAATGCTACGGTCGGCCGCGCGCACGATCTCTTCGTCCGAATCACGGAACGGCACCTGAAGCAGGCGCGCAAGTGCCGTGCCTACCGCAGTTTTACCCGCGCCCATCATCCCAACCATCACCACGGTTTTTTTCAGCAGCACGTTGTTTTTCCCTGTCTGCCTCGATTTGTGATATATCGGCGGCGCATCGCCGCCCAAGGCAAATCTTTCTTCCCTGAATGGCGTGAACTCGGCGCAAATGCCATATATAATCTGGCCCATGTTGCGAAGCGCCTACGCAGGGGGCAGAACGCTGATCAGTGACACACACAACAAAGACGTCGGGCGAACCGATGTAGCAGTAAGGGCGAAGTGGGCATGGTGCGTATTATCAAGGTTTTGGTTGTTTTGGCGATGCTTGGCTTCATTGGGCTGACAGGTTACGCCTATCTGGCGGATCTTTCTCCGACCGCTTCAGAGGTAAAACTGCCGGTGACCCTGCATGCCGACTGATCATGCTTATTAATCCCGCTGCGCGCTTTATGCTGGCGGCGGCTCTGTTTTGCCTGCCGCAGATGGGTTTGGCAGAGCGTAAGCCGCTGTCTGCGATCAGCTGGTTGTCGCAATCGGTGAAGACCCCTACGCCGAAAGGCAGCGTGGCCAAGGCTCCGCTTGCGCCTCCGAAGTCCGTGAGTGCGCCTACTGCGCTGAATGGCACGCAGGCAAATCTGCCTCCAGTCGCTAACGAGCCGAAGGTGACCACCGATGCTCTGCCGGATGCGGTGGCGACGACTGTGTTGGGTGGCACATCGCTGGATGCCGTCGGGCTGCTGCCGCCAATGGTAACCGGGTTTCCGCATGATCTTTGGGGCATCGGGCACAGCGCTGAAATTGCCGCGGATATTGCCGAAGCCGGTCAAGGCGACGTGCCTGCGCTGCAATCGTTACTAATGACATTGTTGTTGGCTGAGGCCGAAGCACCGGCGGATTCCGAAGGCTCCGGCGATCTGCTGATTGCGCGCGTCGACAAGCTGCTGACGATGGGAGCACTTGATCAAGCGCAGGCGCTAATTGATGCGGCAGGTGCTGCGAGTTCGCCCGACCTGTTCCGCCGCAGCTTTGACGTCGCACTGCTGACCGGTAATGAGGATCACGCCTGCGAGGTGCTGAAAGCCGCGCCCGGTTTGGCCCCGACGTTGACCACGCGGGTGTTCTGCTTGGCCCGTGCGGGTGATTGGAATGCCGCAGCCCTGACGCTGCGCACGGCGCAAGCCTTGGGCAATATTACGGCCGATGAAGATCTGTTGCTGTCGCGTTTCCTCGACCCCGAGCAATTCGACGGTGAGGATATGCCACCTGCGCCAAAACCGATAACGCCGCTGGTCTGGCGGATTTACGATGCGCTGGGAGAGCCTTTGCCGACAGCTACTCTGCCTCCGGCGTTTGCCCATGCTGATCTTTCAGAACATGCAGGCTGGAAGGCGCAGATCGAAGCCGCCGAGCGGTTGTCTCGCGCGGGGGCAATCACGCCCAACGTTCTGCTTGGGCTTTACACTGATCGCGCCCCGGCGGCCTCGGGCGGCGTATGGGACCGCGCCGATGCGTTTCAGCGCTTCGATACCGCCTTAAGCAAAGGCGATGTTGCGGCAATAGAGCAACGTCTGCCGCTCGCTTATGCTCGGATGCGCGATGTTGAGGTGGAAGTGCCATTTGCCACCTTGTTCGCTGGACCGTTGGCAAAACTGCACCTTACCGGAGATGCGGCTCGCATCAGCTATGAGATGGGCCTGTTATCGCCGGAATATGAGCGATTGGCAAAGTCGCCAGATGCAGCAACCGACGCGCGCAGCCTATTTCTCGCCGGATTGGCTGCGGGTTCGGTCAAGGGCCTGCTCGCCCCGGACAGCATGGCGCGGGCGATTGCGCCTGCGTTTACCGATCCGCAACTTCCCGACGATATTGCGGAACTGATCGCGCAGAAACGGGTGGGTGAGGCAATGTTGCAGGCGATGATCCGCATCGAGAGCGGCGTTCGCGGCGAGTTGGTCAAGGTCACCGAGGGTTTGAGCGTGCTGCGCAAGCTTGGGCTGGAAGATATTGCCCGCCGCACCGCATTGCAGTTGATGCTTCTGGAACGGCGGGGCTAAATGGCCGCGCCCGCTCATCAGGACAGTTGGATATCGAGTTTCCTTGCGGCGCAGGCAGCCGATCTGGGTGCTGCACGCAACACTCAACTGGCCTATGGCCGCGATCTGCAAGATTTTTCAGAGTGGCTTTCCAAGCGCGGTAGCAGCTTTATGTTGGCTGGCCGTGATCAGGTGGAAAGTTATCTGGTGTTTTGCGATGCCCAAGGCTTGTCGAAGGCCACAAGGGCGCGGCGGTTGTCGGCGATACGGCAGCTTTACCGCTTCGCACATGAAGAAGGCTGGCGAGACGACAATCCCGCCGTGCGCATCAAGGGTCCGGGGGCCAGTCAGCGTCTGCCGGGCACTCTGTCTCTGCCAGAGGTTGAGCGCCTGTTGGAGGCGGCTCGGATCACTGGGCGATCACCATCCGAGCGCCTGCGCAACTGCGCTCTGGTCGAGCTTTTGTACGCCACCGGCATGCGTGTGTCCGAATTGGTCGGCTTGCCCATCGCGGCGGTGCGCGGTGATCCGAAGATGATTCTGGTCAAAGGCAAGGGCGACAAAGAACGCATGGTGCCGCTGTCTACGCCCGCACGCGCAGCCGTACGGGCGTGGTTGACCGAGCGTGATGCACAAGATGAAGCGGCGCGCAAACTCGGCAAGCCCGCCTCAAAACAGCTGTTCCCCGGCCCCGGAGTTGATGGCCATCTGACCCGCCAGCATTTTTATTTGCTGATAAAGGACATAGCGGCGCAGGGTGGAGTTGATCCAAGCACGGTGACGCCTCACACTCTGCGCCACGCTTTCGCGACGCATCTGCTTGCAGGCGGTGCAGATTTGCGGGTGATACAAACTTTGCTTGGTCACGCGGATGTCGCGACGACAGAGATATACACGCATGTGCTCGATGAGGATTTGCGACGGTTGGTGCTGACGCATCATCCGCTGGCAACCCTTGGCAAGTCTGAGGCGTGATGCAGCAGTTTTGGATTTCTGCGCTGATCCTCGTTCTGCTTACGGCAGCGGCGTTGCTGGCTGCGATCATCGCGGCACTGCAACATCTGGCGCATGGCCGTCCGGTTGAGGTGGTGGCATCTCGGCTTGTCGCACGACGTAAGCCCGGTTTGATGGCGCTGCGGCTGGCCCATAACCTAATGGCATTGGCGGCTTTGGCGACAACATTCTGGCAAGCGCGGGCATGGCCGGGGGTAGATTTCGCTTTATTAAGTTTTGCGGCTGGCATGACGCTGGCGCTGATAGGTCGAATTATCCCGTCGGGCGTTGGGGCAGCGGTACCCGAGGCGACGCTTAGCCGACTGGGTTATTTTGGGCTTGTCGCAGCGATCTTATTTGCGCCTCTCGCAGCGGTGATGCAGATGCTTAAACTTGCCGCATTGCGCAGTTTTGGGCTGACGTTTGATCTGTCTGAACAGCACGATGCTCTGCGAGATGACATCGCAGGGGCCATTGCTTTGGGTCACTCCGGCGGTGCCATGCAAAAGGAAGACCGCGACCGTCTTTTGGGCGCGCTCGATCTGTCCGACCGGGCGGTCGAAGAAATCATGCGCCACCGCCGCCAGATCGAGATGATCAACGTCGATGATGCGCCGGGAGATATTGTCAGCCAAATGCTCGCCTCACCACATTCGCGCTTGCCAGTTTACCGGGATGAGACCGAGAATATTCTCGGCGTTATCCACACCAAAGACCTGCTTCGCGAACTGGACCGTCTGCTGCGGGGCGAATCGCCAGAGGGGCTGGAAAGCCTCGATATTCTCAAGGTCGCAAAGAAGCCCTACTTCATTCCAAACACTACCAGTCTTGACGAGCAGATGCGCGAGTTTCTCAAACGCCGTACGCATTTCGCGCTGGTCGTTGATGAATATGGGGCGCTGCAGGGGCTGATCACGCTTGAAGACATTCTGGAAGAAATCGTCGGCGATATCACCGACGAATTTGATGTAGTGTCGCGCGATTCTGGGCTCAAACCGGGAGCTAACGGCGAATATCTGGTAGAGGGCGCGATGACGATCCGTGACCTAAACCGCGCGACGGATTGGCAACTGCCTGATGCCGAAGCCAACACCATTGCGGGCCTCGTGATCCACGAGGCGCAGATGATTCCCGCCGAGGGGCAAGTTTTTCACTTCCACGGCTTTCGGATTGAAATCGCGCAACGGCGCGAGAACCGCATCACAAAGTTGAAGTTGCGACGGGTTGTCTAGCGCCACATTTGCGATGTCTTAGTCCGCCGACTGGTCAGATGATATCAATCGCAGCGGCGAGTTTGGCGGTCGATGTCAGTCCGTTCAGCGTTAAGGTGGTGTCATGGTTGAACTCAAACACCACATTCCCCGCAACCACATGCGCAAACTGTGATACGACCTGCGCGGCTGACAAAGACTTGCCGGCCCAAAGCGTATCATCCAGCAGCAGCTTATCGCCGTCACCGGCAGTAAAGTCCGTCACAACATCTTTGCCGAACCCAGCTCTGAAAACAAACGAGTCGGCGCTGGCATCTCCTGTCAGGCGATCCGCACCCGAACCACCATCCAAGAGGTCCGTGCCTGTGGCGCCCATGATGTTATCATTGCCTGAGCCGCCATAGAGCCGATCATTGCCACGGTCGCCGTACATCCGATCACTGCCGTCCGACCCGGTCAGGATGTCGTTGCCGCCGCTGCCGTGCATCGTATCGGCCCCGCCTCCGCCGGCAATCACATTGCTGCCATTATTGCCGTTAAGTGAATTGGCCCGTGCATTGCCAGTAAGCCTTAGGTCGGACAAGCCGAGCAACGTAGCGGCGTCGATGCCAGAACCCAACGTCAGGCTTCCCGAGGTCAGAAACAAATTGCTATTCACCACGTCCAGCTTGACGTTGCCCGCATCCAGATTGACCGTCGCCGAGAACGCATGACCAGCCACGCTGCCGGTAACACCCACCGCACCGCCAGCTTTCAAACCTAACGCGTAGCCCCCTGAGTCAGCACTCGTCGTTGTCTTCCCTTGCGAGGAAAAGCTGACGCCTCCCGCCGCCTCACCGATGTTGTAAAAACTGTTCTTGTCGGTATCGTTGTAAGTAACCCCTGTCAGAAATACGTTCGCCGCTTTAGGTCGACCATAAACTTCGGTCAGCATCGAAGCATCGTAAGTGTGGCCCGAAAGCGTGAAGTTGCCGCGTTCTTGCGCAATGCCGATCTCTTGATAGACGCTTTTCATCATATTTGACCGATGACCAGCGCTGAGAAATAAATCCTGATGCTGAGCCGGCGACGCACTGTTGGTGTCCATTTTGCCCGACGTATAGCGAACCGCTAGGTTCTCACCGACATTAGACCACGTATAATGGGCTGCGGTAGCGCGTTGCCCTGACGTAGAGCCGCCGCTGCCAGTGTGCGAGAATACATCCTCAGCCAACATCCACTTCGAGTGACCAATCGCCGAATTCTCAAGCTGAGCATTGGGGGCCACCACCTGCTTCGAGGCAGTCGATATCGTACCCGCAGCGAGACCCGCATTAAGATTGATGCCGTATCGTGCGGCCTCTGCCGCCGGATCAAGCCGGGCGCGGTTTATCAGTTCCAATGAGTACTGTTCAGCAGCCGTCAGAGCCATCGCGGCCTCCATTTCATTCGCATTCGCTCAACACTCTTGCTGATGAATATGGCACAACCTAGACGCGATTAAGGCAACATTGTCAACGACTGCGAAATAGTGACCCCAGCACCCCGCGGATCACCGCTTGCCCAGTTTTTGATCCTAAACTCCTTGCGAAACTTTTGGCAAAGGTCTCGCCAATCGAATCGGAGCGGCTGGTGATTGTCTTCTTTGGCGCCGCGTTACTGGTCTGACTGCCGCCGTCGTAGCGGCGGGCGTTGCGAAATCCTCGCGTGTCAACTTCGTCGTGCTGCGACGTCGGCTCGGCCGCATTCGCTTCTTGGGCAGCATGGTCGGCACGGGCTCGTAAGCGTTCATAAGCGCTGTCGCGGTCGACCACCGCATCGTATTTCGCGCCCATCGGCGAAGACGCCATAAGCTGCGCTCGCAGCGCAGGCTCAATTGGCCCAACTTGCGACGATGGCGGGCGTACGAGTGTACGTTCGACGATACCGGGAATACCTTTTGTCTCTAAAAATGAAGTCACAGCCTCACCGGTGCCGACGTCTCGGATCGCATCTTCGGTGGCAAAGCGTGGGTTCGGCCGATAGGTTTCGGAGGCGAGTTTGAGGTCTTTTTGATCTTTGGCTGTAAAGGCGCGCAAAGCGTGCTGAACACGGTTGCCAAGCTGCCCTAGGATGAGATCGGGGACATCCGCGGGATTTTGCGTGATGAAATAGACACCAACACCTTTCGAGCGGATCAGACGCGCCACCTGCTCTACCTTAGCCACGAGTGCTTTGGGCGCGTCGGTAAACAGCAAATGGGCCTCATCGAAGAAGAACACGAGTTTGGGCTTATCGGGATCGCCAACTTCGGGCAGATTTTCGAACAGTTCTGATAGCAGCCACAGCAGGAACGTCGCATACAGCCTCGGCGCGTTCATCAGCTTTTCCGCGGCAAGAATGTTAATCATCCCTGCCCCATTGGCATCGGTGCGCATCAGATCGGCAAGATCGAGCGCGGGTTCGCCAAACATCTGAATTGCGCCCTGATTTTCCAGAACCAGCAAACGGCGCTGGATCGCACCGACTGAGGTGGGAGAAACCAGACCAAAACGCGCCGAAATATCGCTGGCATGATCGGCGACAAAGCTTAGCAGAGCTTGCAGGTCTTTCAGATCGAGCAGAGGCAATTGTTCCTCATCCGCCAGCCGGAAAGCGACGTTCAGCACACCTTCTTGCGGTTCGGTGAGTTCCAGAAGGCGCGACAGCAACAGCGGCCCCATTTCGGCGACGGTGGCGCGGATCGGGTGGCCTTTTTCGCCAAACAGATCCCAGAAGGTGACCGGAAAGGCGCGGTATTGCAGATCGAGCCCGATGGTGGCGGCTCGTGTCATGAAGCCTTCGTGCAGCTTGTGGCTGGTCGAGCCTGCGACTGCCAGCCCCGCAAGATCTCCCTTCACGTCTGCCATGAAAACCGGCACACCTTCGGCTGAGAAACCTTCCGCCAGCACTTGCAGCGTCACGGTCTTGCCGGTGCCAGTCGCGCCGGCGATCAGGCCGTGGCGGTTGCCGTATTTTAGCAGCATATTCTGCGGCACGCCGTAGGCTTCGCCACCGCCGCCGACAAAGATCGTCTCGCCCATCGTTGCACCCTTTGCGCTGCCGCCTCCCCGCTTTGGGGAGCATTTGTTTGCAAATTACATTGTTAGCTTGTCAGTGCCAGCTTGATATTATCCGAGGTCGCGCTGGGGTTTGCGGGTGATTTCAGGATGTCCACGCGTGGGCAAGCTTCCATTTGATATAAATCAATGACTTAGCAGGTGCCAATTAGGACTTTGTTAAGATTTGTCCACCGAAGCGTCCCTGCGCCGAGGGGGGCAAGCGATGCAGCATTTGCTGTGCTTGGGCGGCTGTCACATTGTGTCACAATTGTATTGACGGGGCCAATAAACCGCCGTAGCGTCTGCCTCACAAGTCGGCCAGTCCGACAGGGAGAATAAAAAAAGTTGAAAGAGGGTCGGTTTTCCGGCCCTTTTTCCTTTTTGTAGCCAGTCTCACAGGCAATATGTTCTCAGGAGTATAGCGGTGGGATTTTTGATCTGCGCGCGAAGACGTGATGTTTTTTTCCGCTGACTTCCTCAGTTTGCCATGTTATGCGCAGGGCCAACAATTCATCCGCCCAGCCATGGTTTGGCCCAGCAAATATCAAGAAACTTGCTCTGCGCTCGCGTCGAGCAACCAATCAAGGAAGTGACAGCGATGTCGATGACTGCCCTGCCCCGCACCCTCGCCTTTTCGTTCGCTCTGGCGTTTGCTGGCTCGACCTTTGCGGCCTTCGCACAAGAAGCGACCCCTGCCGCACCTGCCGCACCTGCGCCTACAACTACGGTCGATACGACCGCACCTGCGGCTGACGATCTTAGCATGGGCGTTGAGAACAATACGCCGCCCGCGCCGCTGACCCAAGAAACGGCTGCAGAAGGCCAGATTTATCAGTTGGCGGCTTTTGATAGCTGGTCGCAGCGCTGCACCAAGATGAAAGACGGTTCTGATCCGTGCGAGCTTTATCAACTGCTGAAAGACAAAGAAGGCACCAATGTTGCCGAGATCAGCATGTTCCCGCTGCCTGCTGGTGCCAAAGCCGCCTCGGGCGCCACGATTATCGCGCCGCTGGAAACCTTGTTGACGGCTAATTTGGTGGTGGCTGTCGATACATCGAAACCAAAGGTTTACCCGTTCACCTTCTGCGCCCAACTTGGTTGCGTGGCGCGTGTCGGCTTCACCGCAGAGGAAATCGCGCAGTTCAAAAAGGGCAGCAAGGCGACGATCACTATCGTGCCAGCTGCTGCGCCCGATCAGAAAGTCGATCTTGATGTGTCGCTGAAAGGCTTCACAGCGGGTTACGACGCTGTTGCTTTGACGATGCCTAAGTAAGCCTTTTCGGCCAAAGCAGGCTTTAGAGTTAGATTTAAGAAAACCCGTCCAGTTCTGGGCGGGTTTTTTTCATGCGTAAATTGTCGAAGCTCTACGGTGCTTTGCGCAACACCAGCACAGCATTCAATCCGCCAAACGCAAACGCGTTCGACATTACGACGTCAACATTGGCCTGACGCGCCGTATTTGGCACGACGTCCAGCGGACATTCCGGGTCGGGTTGATCATAGCCAATCGTCGGCGCGATAACGTCTTGCCGCAAAGCCATCAGGCAAGCCAACAGCTCTACCGCGCCCGTGCCGCCGATCAGATGGCCGTGCATGGATTTGGTGGAGGACAGCATGACGTTCTGCGCCGCCGCCCCGAAAACTTCAGCAATCGCGGCGCATTCGGTTTTGTCATTTGCCGCAGTGCCGGTGCCATGCGCGTTGATGTATCCAACTGCATCTGGTGCGACTTTGGCATCGCGCAGCGCCAAACGGATCGCCCGCGCGGCTCCGGCTTGCGAGGGCATCACAATGTCAGAGGCATCGGAGGTCATCGCAAAGCCGATCACCTCGGCCAAAATCTCGGCACCGCGGGCGCGGGCATGTTCGTAGTCTTCAAACACGAAGATTGCGGCACCCTCGCCTTGGACCATGCCGCTGCGGTTCAGGCTGAACGGACGGCAAGCGGTTTGCGACATGACGCGCAGACCTTCCCAAGCCTTGATGCCGCCGAAGCACAGCATGGATTCCGAGCCCCCGGTGACCATCACTTTCGCACCACCGCCCCGGATTGCCTGAAACGCCAGACCCATCGCGTGATTGGAACTGGCGCAAGCGGTGGAGACGCTGAAACTTGGGCCGCGCAGCCCGAACTGCATCGCCACATGGCTGGCGGCGGCACTGTTCATCAGCCGTGGAACGACGAACGGATGCACGCGGTTTTTTTCTTCGGCGTAGACTGCGCGGTAATTGTCGTCAGACGTATTAACGCCGCCCGCCGCCGTGCCTAGCACAACACCGGTTTCGTCGCCCAAATCGGCGTCGAAGACCAGACCAGATTGCGCAATCGCTTCAGCGGCGGCAACCAAGGCAAACTGGGTGAATTTGTCGTAAAGCGTGATTTGTTGCCGGGTGAACAGCGCGTCGCCATCCCAATCGCGGATTTGACCGCCGATCTTGATGCTGAGGCGATCCTTGTCGCGGATGTCTAATTCGGCAATGCCGCAGCGCCCCTCGGCAAAGGCGGCGTATGTTCCCGCGACATCGCGGGCGAGTGCGTTAACCGTGCCCGCGCCGGTGATAACAACCCGCGTCATGTGGCTTTCTGAGCGATCAGGTTTTCGACAGCGGCGACAATCGAGGCCACTGAACTGAGATCAAAACCGCTTTTCGACGGCTCATTTGCATTGAAAGGCACCGAGATATCAAAGGCTTCTTCAATCGCAAAGATGGTTTCGACCAGCCCCAAGCTGTCAATGCCCAGACTTTGCAGCGACTGCCCCGGGGTTACATCGGCCATGTCCAGCACCGCTTGCTCGGCAATGATCGCGATGACTTGCGTTTGCACGCTGATCACTTGGCTTTGCATGTTCATCGGTTTTCCTTAGCTATCCGTTCACACTGTTTAATCAACGTCAGGTAACAGGGATATGGCCTTCTCCAGTTGAGCCACTTTAACCGCCAGCCGAGGCAGCCGCCGCAGCGCCTTTTGCATCTCGACATGGGTTTCCATCTTCACCGCAGGATAGCCCAAAAGCACGCGGCCCGCAGGCGCATTGGTCAGGATTTTCGTCGCACCGCCGGCAATCACGTCATCACCGACAAAGATATTATCGCTGACGCCCACTTGGCCGCCCAGCACCACCCGGTCGCCAATCTTTGCCGAGCCCGCAATGCCGACCTGCCCGCAGAGCAGGCAATCGCGACCGACCTGCACGTTGTGGCCGATGTGGACGAGGTTATCGAGTTTGCTGCCCGAGCCGATTACCGTATCGCGAACGGTGCCACGATCAATCGTAACATTCGCGCCAATCTCAACATCATCGCCCAGGGTGACGGACCCCAGGGAATGTATCCTCACCCAACGCTGCGCGCGAATTTCATCGCGTTTTCCGAGGCTTGCGCGGATTTCTTCAACCCCCGATTTCTCGGGCGTGACGAAGGAAAATCCATCCGCACCGACCACAGCACCCGGCTGACAGATAAAGCGATGCCCGATCTTCACCCGCGCACCAATCCGCGCACCTTGCAGGATCAGGGCATCATCACCGATCACAGCGCCCTCGGCCACCGAGACGTGGCTCGCAATCCGCGCGCGTGCGCCGATTTTAACGTCTGGGCCGATGACTACGAAGGGGCCAATCGCAGCGTTTTCACCGATCTGCGCTGAGGCATCAATAAGCGCCATCGGATGCACACCGCGGGCAATGGTAGGGCCGGGATCAAGCAGCACCGACAGCCCCGCCATCGCCAGACGGCCACGCGGTGCAAAGATCACGGCTTTCAGCCCCAAGGCCCGCCAATCGGCACCGGGCCACAGCATCGCTGCCTGCGCCTGACCCTTTGGAATTCCATCAGCATAACGCGGGTCCATCGCCAGCGCCAAGTCCTGCGGGCCTGCGCTTGCGGGTTCGGAAGCCCGCAGCACTGTCAGGTCAAGATCGCCGTCGGCCTCTGCCCCCAACGCCAGTGCAATATCGCGGATCGAATGGGCCATGGTATCCTCCGGCGGTTTGCGGATGATTTAGCGCGGTTTCGCCCCGATTTGAACCACTATATCTCGCCCGCGTTAGCCTTGCACGTCAGGCAAAGTCACCCCAGCCTTGGTCAAGGCGTCAAACAGCAAACCGTCGCGACCGTAGACGTCACGACGGTAGGCCATGCCATCTTTGGTCGGCCAAGCGGTGTAATACACCAAATGCACTGGCACCGGGATATCCAGTGAAACCGAGCTTTCGTTGTCGGTATCCAGATGCCCTTGGAACAGCCCCTTCGGATCGCTGGTTTGCTTTGCGAGCAGCGTATAGGCAAAGTCAAAGGGGTCGCCAAGACGGATGCAACCGTGACTGAAGGCCCGCACCTCATTGGCAAACAGGGCTTTGGCGGGGGTGTCATGCAGGTAGATGTTGTATTTGTTCGGGAACATGAACTTCACCTTGCCCAAGGCGTTACCATCCGAGGGCGGTTGGCGCAGGCCAAACGGGAAGCTGGACGCCGAATAGGCTGCGAAATTCACGGCTCCACGCGGCACTACCCTGCCCCGGCCATCAATCACCTGCAAATGCCCAACCGCGTTGGGGTTGCGCTGCAACATCGGCAGGTATTCCTTGACGGTGATCGAGCGCGGCACCCCCCAGCTGGGGTTGATCACCATATATTCCATCTCGTCGGAAAACTCGGGCGTGCGCATCTCGGGCGAGCTTTTGCCCACCACGGCGCGCGTTTCAAACGTCACGCGGCCATCATCGACAATTTGGGCGGAAAAATCCGCCTGATTGACCCAGATATGACGTTTGCCGAGATCGGTATGCGCCATCCAACGCATCCGCTCCAACGCCACGACCACCGATTTCAATCGCTCTGCCGGGGGGGTGTTCAATGCCTCAATGGTTGAGGCCCCTGCCACACCATCCGCCGCCAAGCCCTGATCGAGTTGATAGCGTTGAACGGCGCGTTGCATCTGCGCGTCATATACAGCCGTCGCTGAACGGCTCATATAGCCGAGTTCGATCAGCCGATCACGCAGGGCAATCACCGCATCATCCGTATCACCCGGCGACAGCTTGGCGGCCGAAACGCCGATCAGCGATGGCGCTTCAGCCTGCAATCGCAACTTCTCTTTCACCAGCCGCGCATATTCGGGGGCCACTGGCAGCAAAGCCGCCAAATAAGCCTCGGGTACGGGGGTGGTGGCCATAGCCGCCAACAATACCGCGGGGTCGGGCCGAATAATCTCGCGCAGGATCGTCGGATCAATCTTTTTCGGCGTGAGTGCGCCGGAACTTACATCGCGCGCATAGGACAGAAACGCGGCAGTCATCGCCATTTCCAGACGGCCCCGGTCGCCTTCGGTCACTGCGGCTTTCGCTTGCGCGATCAAATCAGCCGGATCGTAGCGGTTTGCTGGAAGACCCTGCGCTTGCGCGGTAGAAAGCGCCATGATCAATGCATGTCGGCGCTGTTGATCGTTGGGGCCAGTCCAGAGCGGCTGATACTGATGGGCGCGGTAGAAAGCGGCCGTCGGTTCGTCTTGCGCGGATGCTTCCGCCAAGGACCGAGTGAACGCGTCGGTTTGTGCAAAAACCGGCGAGGCCCAAGCGAACAACATCGTGAGTGCGGTTGTTGCGGTTAAGCTGCGGATAAGCCCGGGGACAGCAGAGGTAAGACTAGGGACTGAACGATTGAGGCGCACGATGATTCCTATAAACTGGCAACTGCCCAGTCGCGTCTGAAAGTTGATTTATCTTCAAAAAAGCTTGGGTGAAATCGCTGGCACTGTAAACTCGTGATACGGTATCGGCTTGTACAGAACTCGCTAGTTACCCGTTGATTGTCGCATATTCGCCACGAATAAGGCAGATGCGGAAATCCCCACCTGGTTCCGAGATATTCAGCAATTTTTTGCCTATTGCTGTCAGACTGAGTTGAGGCGGCCAATCTGCTCTTTGGCTTCATCACAAGCTGTGCCATAACGTGCTCAGCACTTGGGGATGAAGTGACGAACAGAACCGCAACTTCAGGCGGTCAGAGACCAGTGACGGGACAGGCGCAAAGAATGGCGAATATGAACTCGAACGTGATCACGCGGCGTGGGCTGCTGGGTGTTTTTGCGGCAACAGCCGTGGTTGCAGCCCCCACTTATTCCAATGCTTTCGGCCTTCTCAGGGGCGCAGGCGATATCCGACGGATCCGAATGTATTCGGGTCGCACCGGGGAAAGCATCGACACGATTTATTGGGTCGAAGGTGAATACATCCCGGAAGTTACCAAAGAAATCAACCACTTCATGCGTGACTGGCGGTCTGACGATATCGTCAAGATGGACCCGCGCAACTATGACATCATAGCTGCAGCGCACCGTTTGCTGGACGTGCGCGAGCCTTACATGCTGTTGTCGGGCTATCGCAGCCCAGCCACCAACGCGATGCTGCGATCGCGTTCAGGCGGCGTTGCAAAGCACTCTTTGCACATGAAGGGCATGGCGGCTGATCTACGTTTGAAGTCGCGTTCGGTCCGCCAGATGGCCAAAGCGGCTGAGGCGTGTTCGGGCGGTGGGGTGGGCCACTACTACGGCTCCAACTTTGTGCACATGGACTGCGGCCCGGTCCGCTCTTGGGGCGGCTAACGCCGGCCAGCCTAGAATTGATCGAAGTTTAAGCAAAAAGGCGCCTGATCGGGCGCCTTTTGTTTTGAATGGGTTTCATGATTGTTTCTTGAGTTGACTTAACTCAGCTCAACTATTGATTGTCTTCTGAGCGCGGCGCGAACGATCCGGTCAGGGTGGCTTTGCCGCGGAAGCCCTGCGCCACGACGAATTTCTCGGAACTGTCAGAGCGACTCGCCGGCGGTTTTACGTTTGCTACCTTGTTGAACGACTTCTTCAATTGCACCTGCATCTCATTTTCGGCACCACCCGCCAGAACTTTGGCGATAAAAGTGCCACCGTCTTCCAGCACGTCAAACGCGAAGGCCAAGGCGGCTTCAATCAGCGCGATGATGCGCAAGTGATCGGTGCCTTTATGCCCCGACGCCGAGGCGGCCATATCGGACATCACAACGTCGGCCTTCCCACCGAGCCAGCCTTTGACCAGCCCATCGGCTTCATCCGACAGGAAATCCAGCTGATGGATTTGCGCGCCTGCGATGCTTTCGATCTCTTGCAAATCAATCCCAAGCACGGTGCCAATCGGCTTTTTCGGATTGTCGCCCAAGGCATTCACCCGCTTGACCGCGACCTGACACCAGCCCCCCGGCGCACAGCCAAGGTCAACCACCCGCGCACCCGGCACGAGGAAGCCATATTTGTCGTCGAGTTCGGAAATCTTATACGCCGCCCTGCCCCGGAAACCTTCCTTCTTGGCGCGAATGACGTAGGGGTCGTTCAACTGCCGCTCGAGCCACAGCGTTGACGACAGCTTGCGGCCCTTGGCAGTCTTGACCCGCACGCGCAGCTCGCGCTGGCCCCGGCCTGATGTGGTTTTCTCAGTCATTCGAACGGTCCGTCCTCTAGAACGCCATCGGCGCTCATCTGTGCATATAACAGTCCTTCTCGCAGGCCGCGGTCGGCCACCGAAAGGCGATCCGTTGGCCATATCCGCATCAGCGCCTGAAGGATAGCCGCGCCGGACATGATCAGCGTATGTCTGTCGCGGCCTATCCTCGGGTCATTGCGGCGGCCTTCTGGACCAAGCATCAGATATTCGCGGATCACCAGGTCGATCTGGTCGCTGGTCATCTGCAAGCCATCAACTTTGGTCCGATCGTAGCGGCGCAGGCCAAGGTAGCTCGCCGCCACCGTCGTGACCGTGCCAGAGGTGCCGATGATCTGAAATCCCTCACGCTTTTGCGCCGAGGCATAGGGGCTGAACGAAGCGAGGTTTTCTTCAAAAAACCAGCTCATCAGGGCGAAGCGGGCGCTGTCGTCTTCGACATCCTGAAACTGATCTTTCAACGTTGCCACACCTAAAGGCACCGAAATCCAATCCACGACCCGCGCGCCGGCGGGTTCGGGTTGAAAGCCGCGATGCAGCCGCATGATCGAATGTGGGCGATCTTCGGGGGCAACGCCTGACAGATCAATCCAGACCAACTCAGTAGAGCCGCCGCCGATATCGACCACCAGCAACTGCTCGGTTGAGCGATTGACCAATGGTGCGCAGGAAATCACCGCGAGACGGGCTTCTTCCTCGGCGGGAATTATCTCGACAATCAGCCCGGTTTCACGCCGAACTTGCCGCATGAACTCCTTGGAATTGCGGGCGCGACGACAGGCTTCTGTCGCCACAAACCGCATCCGGGTGACGCCGTGCTGTTCGATCTTCTTCTGACAAATCCGCAAAGCCTGCATGGTACGCCCCATTGAGGCACGACCTAAACGGCCCGAGGCTTCCAGCCCCGCGCCCAGTTGGACAGTCTTAGAAAAGCTGTCCACAACCACAAACTGACTGCCCTTTGGTTGGGCAATCAACATGCGGCACGCATTGGTGCCCAGATCCACGGCAGCATAAAGCCCCTTGGACCACAGGCCGGGGGGGGCCGACGGGTCAGTTTCGCGGAAAGCACTGGGTGCCTCGACCGCTGAGATAATTGCGTCCGCCCCCAGGGGACGCTCGGGCGCCATAATCGCCCTCCATTGGTTGTTACCTCAAACGTAGCCCCGTTGCAGGCAAGTGGCAAGCGCCTCACCCCGACCTGCGCAAACGTGATCTACATTAACGTGATCGGGGCGTTCATAGAGATGATGAAAAATTCTCCAGTTGCGGGCTATAGCCGCACGGCTGCTTTGCGGATAGCAACAGGCGTGGTCGCTGCGAGCGTGTGCCATGTCGAAAACCGACCCTATGTGTCGCGTATGAGCGCATAGAACAGGTGTCAAAATAGGTGGGAGGAATCAACTATGCCGGACGTGACAGTGGTATTTTGGCGCGACATTCCGGCTCAGGTGATTGTCGGCAAAGGGCGGTCTGCGTCAAAAGTGCAGTTGCCTGAGCGGTTTGAGCAAGCGATTGACCGTTGCGCGATGAAAATCGGTGCCAAGGATGCCGATGCGTATCTGGCCGAATGGCGCAAAGCTGATCCCTATCCGGTTGAGGGCGAAGCCGCTGAGGTGGCCGCTGCCGAGGCTGCCCGGTTGGATGCCACCTATGACACCGAGCGTCTGAAGGCGCTGATCAATGCCGAGGGCTGGGCGCAAGCCTGACCGTATTCAAGGGAGGCCCGAATGGCACTTAGTTTTTTCCGCAAAGAAACCAAACCTGTTACCAACACCGACGCGAATGAAGCTTTTTTGAAAGGCTATTCCATTGAGGTGATGCCGCGCACCGCCGAAAAGGTGGAAGACTTCCGCGCGTTACTGCCAAAAGGCACCCGCGTTTACATCGCCCATATTGAGGGCACGCCGATTGAGGATATGGTCGCCACCGCCAAGCGTATCGCGGGCGAAGGCTTTGACGTGATGCCACATTTCCCGGCCCGCATCATCCATGACAAAGCAACCTTGGCCGATTGGATCGCGCGCTATCAAGCCGAGGCTGGAGTCAAGCAAGCTTTGCTGCTTGGGGGCGGCGTGAATACTCCTGCGGGGGATTTTGACAGCTCTATGCAGTTGATCGAAACTGGGTTGTTCGATGGCTTTGAGCGTCTGCACGTGGCTGGCCATCCTGAGGGCAACAAGGACATCGACAAGGACGGCGGCGATGCCATCGTCATGCAGGCGCTGAAGTGGAAGCAGGGGTTTGCCGAGCGTTCCGATGCTAAGATGGCGATTGCGACGCAGTTTTGCTTCGAGGCTGAGCCCGTGATCGCTTGGGCCAACCGTTTGGCCGCAGCGGGTGTGCATCTGCCGATCCATATCGGCGTGGCTGGCCCTGCCAAGCTGCAAACGCTGATCAAATTCGCGATCTCCTGCGGCGTTGGGGCATCTCTGCGCGTGTTGCAGAAACGTGCTATGGACGTGACGAAACTGCTTTTGCCCTACGAGCCGACTGAATTTGTCTCTGGCCTTGCCGCGCATAAAGCGGCGAACCCGGCGTTTGGGATTGAGCAAGTTCACTTCTTCCCGCTGGGCGGCATTAAGACCAATGCGGCTTGGGTTACTGAAAATGGCGGCGCCGCTGGCGTTCCCGCAAACGCTAAAGAGAAGGTTTAAGAATGACCCGGACCGTCATAGAATCTAAGACAAAAACCGTGATCATCGGTTTTGACGAACCCTTCTGCGTGATCGGTGAACGTATCAACCCAACGGGTCGCAAAAAGCTCGCAGCCGAGATGGAAGCTGGCAATTTTGAAACCGTTCTGCGCGACGCGCTAGAGCAGGTCGCCTGCGGTGCCAACGTTCTCGACGTGAATTCGGGCGCGGTATTTACCAACAAAATGGCCGAAGATCCGCGCTACGCTGACAACAATTTCGTCGAGCCGCCGTTGATGCGCGAATTAATCTTGCGCATTCAGGCGATTGTGGATGTGCCCTTATGCATCGACAGCTCGGTCCCGGGCGCGTTGGAGGCTGGTTTAATGGCCTGCGAGGGCCGTCCGCTTTTGAACTCGGTGACGGGCGAAGAAGACCGGATGGAGTTGGTTCTGCCGCTGGTGAAGAAATACAACGTTCCAGTTGTCGCTATTTCCAACGACGATACCGGCATTTCGCAAGACCCGGACGTGCGGTTTGAAGTGGCGCGCAAAATTGTGCAGCGCGCGGCGGATTTCGGCATCCCGGCGCATGATATCGTGGTTGATCCGCTGGTGATGCCCGTGGGTGCTATGGGCACGGCTGGTCAACAGGTGTTCGCCTTGGTGCGGCGTCTGCGCGAAGAACTTGGCGTCAACACCACTTGCGGCGCGTCGAACATCTCGTTCGGGCTGCCGCACCGCCACGGCATCAACGCGGCGTTCCTGCCGATGGCGATTGGCGCGGGGATGACGAGCGCCATTATGAACCCGGTGCGGCAGGTTGAGATGGAGGCCATTCGCGCCGCCAATTTCCTGATGAACCACGATGCCAATGGTGGCGAGTGGATCAGGTTTGCCAAGGTGCTGGAGGCTGTTGAGGCTGGCGCGACGTTTGCCGAGGCTTCTGCTGCGGCAACGGCGGCGACTTCGGGCCGTCGCGGTGGGCGTCGCGCGCGTTAAACCGTTGGAATTAAAGGAAAGGGCCCGCAATCTGCGGGCCGTTTTTTTAGCGGATGCGGCGGGTTAATTTCGCAGCTTGCCGCGCGCGATTCGCCATATCTTTGCCAGCGCGGGCCTGCTGGAGTTCTTCGGGACTCATATCTTGCGGCGATTTCCCTCGGCGAGCGGCATAATCGACACCCTTGTTGACGGCGGTATTGACCAACCGTCCCAACAGTTTGTTCAAGATCATCTGAATAATCCGGTCCATCAACTCAATCCTCAAACAACTCGCTCTGCCCGGTGGTGGGCTGTTCTTCATCCTCAGATGGGGTCGATAGTCCACCCGGCAAGGGGCGGCTGTCAAGCAACCCAGCCGCGCGCAACTCTTTAAGGCCCGGCAGATCGCGGGCGGATTCAAGACCAAAGTGGTCGAGGAAATGGTCGGTCACCACGAAGGTCACCGGCCTGCCGGGGGTCATACGACGGCGGCCCAGCCTGATCCAATCGAGTTCCAGCAGTTGATCGACTGTGCCACGGCTGACCGCGACACCGCGAATTTCTTCAATCTCGGCCCGAGTAACTGGTTGGTGGTAGGCGACAATCGCCAGCGTCTCAATCGCGGCGCGCGACAGCTTGCGCTGCTCGGCGGTTTCCTTTTGCATCAGATGCCCAAGGTCGGCGGCGGTGCGGAAGGCATAGGCATCGCCAACCTTGACCATATTCACCCCCCGCCCCTCGTAGCGGCGGCGCAGGGTCAGTAGGGCTTCGGCGGGATCGCAGCCATGTGGCATTCGCTTGACCAGTTCGGCCAAGGTCACGGGCTCGATTGAGGCGAACAGAATGGCCTCAACCATGCGTTCCTGTTCGCCCATCGGTGGCGCTTCGAACAGACTTTTCTCGATGGGATGGGTCATTGTTCGACGCGCCGGATCATCAGGGGGGCAAAGACCTCGCCTTGTTTGATCTGCACTTGGCCGCGCTTTGCCATCTCTAAAATCGCGGCGAAATGGGCGGCTGTGGCCGAACGCCGCCGCGCTGGTGAGACTTCCCAGCCGTCAGGCATAAAGCTGGTCAGGTCTGACCATTCACCGGCATATCCGAGCAGGCTGCGCATCCGTTCCAGCGCGTCCTCCATGGTATAGACGTCTTTGCGATCAAAGGCGTAGGGACGAAACTCGTCCCGGGTGCGGGTGCGGGCGTAGGCGCGCATCAGATCGAGCAGAGTGGCGGTGTAGCTGACGGTGACCTTACGCGTGACGTCTTCAGGCACACCGCGCGCGAAGAAATCGCGACCCAACTGATCGCGGCCCATCAGGCGGGCGGCGGCCTCTCGCATCGCTGACAGGCGTTCAAGCTGGAAGGCCAAATGCATGGCGAGATCTTCGGCAGACGGCCCAGCCTCGCCGGGTTCGGGCGGCAGCAGCAGGCGCGATTTCAGAAAGGCGAGCCAAGCGGCCATTACCAGATAATCAGCGGCGAGTTCGATGCGCAGAGTGACCGCACGCTGCACGAAAATCAGGTATTGCTCGGCCAGTTGCAGCACGGAAATCTTGCGCAGATCGACCTTTTGGGTGCGCGACAGCATCAAAAGCAGGTCGAGCGGGCCTTCAAAACCATCGACATCAATGATCAAGGCTTCCGAGGCCAGCCTTTCAGCAGCCGGAATACGCTCGGGTGCATTCCAATCGTCGCGATCTTGTTCAGCCATGTGCGCCTTCGCCCAGCAAGCTTGAAAATTCGGCTTTCAGGGCGACGATGTCAACGGATTTTGCCGGGCGGCGTTGGGCGAGCGCCGCTGTGGCACGGGCGCGGGCGGCTTCGGTCATCGTGCCTGCGGCGGTCGCGACCTCTAGCATTTCCGCCATATCGCCCTTGCAATGCAGCGCAATATCGCAGCCAGCGGCGATGGAACGCGCTGTGCGTTGGCCCAAGGTGCCTTCCAGCGCCTGCATGTTCAGATCGTCGGTCATCAGCAGCCCTTTGAAGCCGATCTCGTCGCGGATGGCTTGGATCATCGCGGGCGATTGTGTGGCGGGCAGGCTGTCATAGGCCGAGAAAATGATATGCGCGGTCATCGCCATTGGCAGGTCGGCAAGCGCGCGGAATGGCGCGAAATCGGTGGCGTTCAGCGTGGCGCGGTCGGTCGTAACGGTGGGCAAATCTAGGTGGGTGTCGTTGATAGATCGGCCGTGGCCGGGCATGTGTTTGACGACGGGCAGCACGCCCATTTCAAGATGTGCATCGGCAACGGCGCGGGCGATTTTGGTCACGGTCGCGGCGTCTTGGCCGTAGCAGCGATTGCGTAGAAACGGATGCGTGCGTGGCCCGCCGATATCGGCGACGGGGGCGCAGTTGGCATCAATGCCGACCGCGCGCAGTTCAGCGGCTATGACCATTGAACGCAGCGCCATCGCATGTGCGGCGTTCGCGCCTGCCTGCTCGACGGTATCGAGCGGGGCAGCCCATTCGCTCCAATAGGGAGCGCGCAGACGTTGCACACGACCGCCCTCTTGATCGACTAAGATCGGCGCATAGCGGCCCACCGAGTCGCGCAATTCAGCGGTCAAACGGCTGAGCTGTTGAGGATTAGCAACGTTTCTGGCGAAGATGATGAAGCCTAGTGGGTCATAATCGCGAAAGAAATCTCGTTCGGCGGCGGTCAGGCTTAGCCCTTCGCAGCCGAAAATTGCCGCTCCAGAGCCGATCATTTTTGCGCAACCGGGATGCAGGAGGCGTTTTGCGCCAGCATCGCGGCGCAGAATTGGCGCGCGACGTCTTCATCGGCAAAACCATGCGCGCGCAGGCGGTAGAAGGTGCGACCACCGCTTTGCGCCGATTGCACGACCATGGCTTTCGAAGGGATCAGATCGGGGAAATCGGTTTGCAACCGGGTCCATTCGGCGCGGGCGCTTGCCTCATCGTCGAAAGCACCGAGTTGGACGAGACGGGTACCAGCTGGAATGGTCGCAGGGTCGATTTCGGCGACGGCCGTAGCGGCAGTTACCGCAGCATCGGCGGCTGCTTCGGCCGGCACTTCGACCGGAGCTTCCGCATTGGCAGCGACGGGTTCAACAGCGCCCACCGGAGCGGCACTGGCGGCGGCAGGACGCGTCTTGGGGCGCATCGACATCGCTGCAGGCAGTGCGGCAAGTTCAGTCGCGGCAGGATCGGCCTCATCGCCTTCGGCCAAAGCTGCTGCTAATGCTGCCGCAACAGCATCTTCCTGCGTTTTCGGCAAAGGAGCGGTGACCGCTAGACTATTGTTATCAATCGAAGTTTTCGCAGGCATAGCCTCTGCTGTCGCAACCGGAGCGATCTCAATCGGCGTAAGATCAACTTCACCCACGGGAGCAGGCGCGGCGGCGGTATCGCTGGCCGCCGGAGCGTCTTTCGGCAAAGCAGATAGCTCTGCCATTCCGGCCTGATCTTCATCCGTCAACGTGACTTCTTTGGGTGCAAGGGTCAGCTTATCGGGCAACGGCAAAGCGGTGCCAGCGGCGGCAACGGCGTTCACCGACAGACCTTGGTGCATCGCCACATCGCCACCGGGATTGTCGGGCGCGATCCGCAGCGGGCCTTCCAGCGCGCGCACCACCGGTATGCCTGACACATCGCGCACCGCCAGTTTGTAACCCCAAACGCCAAGCCCGATCACCAAAGCCAGCGAGCATACCGCGCCGCCAATGTTGACAAACGCCAGCGTCCGACCCGTAAGCGGCCCTGTGCTACGTTCGGCATAACCACCGTCGAACTCATCGAAATCCACATCCGCCATGTCTTGCCTCGCGTGCAAGGGCGATACATGCCACCCCTGCTTGTTATTTTGCCCATTCCGGTCAGGCTGGTTTGACATAGGCACGTCAGCGCATTTCCTCAACCGGAGTGACGCCAAGGATACCAAGCCCAGCCGAAATCACAACGCCCGTGGCACGCGCTAGGGCGATTTTCGCCGAAGATGTTGCCGCATTGCCGTCCTGGATGAAGCGCAGGCTGGTGTCATCGTTGCCTTTGTTCCACAAACTGTGGAACTCCGAGGCGAGTTCATAGAGGTAAAACGCGATACGATGTGGCTCGTTGGCCTTTGCAGCGATCTCAACCAAGCGCGGCCATTCGGCGAGTTTTTTCGCCATTTCGATCTCGGCAGGATGGCCAAGGATCGCGAGATCAGCGTTTGCCAAAGCCGCATCGCTGCAATCAATCCCAGCCTCACGCGATTTGCGAAGCACCGAGTTGATGCGGGCATTGGCGTATTGCACGTAGAACACCGGGTTGTCTTTGGATTGCTCCAACACCTTGGCAAAGTCGAAATCCAAGGTCACGTCGTTCTTGCGGGTCAGCATCATAAAGCGGGTCACATCCGCGCCCGCTTGTTCGACCACATCGCGCAAGGTCACAAACGTCCCCGCCCGCTTTGACATCTTGAACGGCTCGCCGTTTTTATACAGCTTCACCAGCTGCACCAGTTTGATATCCAACGGAACTTTGCCATTCGACAACGCCGAAACCGCAGCCTTCATCCGCTTGACATAGCCACCGTGGTCGGCGCCGAAAATGTCGATCAGCTCATCAAAGCCGCGCTGCACTTTGTTGTAGTGGTAGGCGATATCGGGGGCGAAATAGGTCCATGAACCATCCGATTTCATCACCGGGCGGTCTACATCATCGCCATGCGCGGTCGAGCGGAACAGGGTTTGGATGCGGGGTTCCCAATCGTCGAGGGTCTTGCCTTTTGGCGGCTCTAGCGTGCCTTCATAGATCAGGTCCATATCGCGCAGGGCTTGAATGGCAGCCTCAATCTGGCCAGTGCCGTAAAGCGCCTTCTCGGATGAATACACGTCCATCTTGACGCCCAAGGCCGCCAGATCGCCGCGAATTTCTTCCATCATCATCTCAGAGGCGATCTCGCGGATATCGGCGAGCCAGACTTCCTCGCCTTTATCCAGCAAGGTCGTGCCGAATTTCGCCTTCAAAGCCTCACCGACCGGGATCAAGTAATCGCCGGGATAAAGCCCCTCGCGGATTTCAGGCTCCAGCCCATTCGCCTCGCGGTAGCGTTCATAGGCCGAGCGCGCCAGGACATCGACCTGCGCGCCACCGTCGTTGATGTAATACTCGCGCGTCACATTCCAGCCAGTATAGGCGAGCAGGCGCGCCAGAGCATCACCTACCACGGCACCCCTCACATGGCCGACATGCATCGGTCCGGTGGGGTTGGCCGAGACAAACTCGACGTTGACTTTACGCCCCGCCCCGGCGCTGGATTTGCCAAAATCCAAGCCTTCGGTGAGGGCAGCTTTCACCACGCCCTGCCAGACATTCGCCGCCAACCGCAGGTTCAAGAACCCCGGCCCTGCCACTTCGACAGCCGTTACGCGGGGGTCGAGGCTCAGCTTCTCGGCCAGCGCGGTTGCAATCGCGCGCGGCTGCATTCCGGCGGGTTTCGCCAGCACCATAGCCGCATTGGTTGCCATATCGCCATGCGCCGGATCGCGCGGCGGCTCGACTGCTACTTGGGCAAGTTCAAGGCCAGCGGGCAACACGCCCTCAGCGGCCAACGCCGTCAGGCTATCGGTCACCAAGGTGCGGATTTCGGCAAAGAGGTTCATTTGATCAATTCCTGTCTCGTTGGTGCGGGCATGCCAGAGCAAGCAAGACAGGTCAAGGACAGCCCCGGAATTGGACCGGTTTAGCAGGCTAGTTTTGCTCGGAACGCCAATCGTCCAAGGCGGGATTGGAGTCAGAGGCTGCGGTCGGGGGGTTCAACCCTGCTGGCACGCCTACAGGTCGATTGCGAAAGTAATGTGTCTCGCGCGCGCCGAAATAGAACGCGACCACGGCGCCAAGAAGCCACCACAACGGCTCCGGCACCGCATTCAGCCCCACCATGCGCAGCGCGAAATCTGGGGGATCAACCATCGCATAGACAAACAGGCCAATGGTGCCAAAGGCCAGCAATGGGCGCGGCAGGCGGTTTAACCCGTTGACCAAGCGATCAAACCAACTGCCCGAGGCATTGCTGAACTCATCGCCAAATTGCTCTAAAGCTGCCGCCTGAGCTTGTGCTGACAATTCCATCCGCTTGGTGGCAGACGGAGTGAAGACCTCCGCCAGCCCCTTTGCTGCATCGCCCAACGCCGCGACCGCACCCGGAGCGTTCAAAACTGTGCCAATCAACCCCATGTCGCCACCCTCGCATGATGTTGCGCATCGGTGAGCCGATACTTCGGTGCCATAAATTCCTCCGCCCGAGTGATCCAGCCACCCTTGCCGCCATCGCGTTTGCGGGCATATTTCCGGCTGGCCGGACGCATATCGGCGAGCGCATAATAGTAATTGCGCCGCGAAATTGCGTAGGCATCGGCTATATGGCTCGGGGCGGCTTCGGCGGCCATTTGTGCTGCGCGAATGGTCAGCGGGCCGATCTGACCATCGGCGTCGCAGGGAAAACCCATGCTGGTCAACAATCGTTGCAACACCTTCACCGCATTCGTCCCGGCATTGACATACATATCGAAGACCGAAGCCTGCAAGCTTTCGGGCAGAGCGCCAATGCCAGTGCGGCGGTAGTAATGTTCTACATATATATCAACGGCTTGGGTGGGTGTGAGCGCCCGCACGTCGGCCACGTCGATGCGGGTGTCGCGGGTGATATCAATCCCCAGTCGGCGCAGCGTATTGAGGGTGACGCCGTGATTGGTAGCGCCTCCCGGATCATCCGGGTCGTTCACAAAGCCGCCCTCGCGAGCGACAATCTCAACCGCCAAATCTTGCACAGATTTCATCGCATCTCCCCTTGAATTGTCGGGGGAGATGCTGGGGCCAAAGGGTTAATCTGCCGCTATGCAACCGCACGGCACTAGCCGCCAAAAAACTGAAATTGGCAATGCTTACGCGCGCAAAACCAGCTAGCGCATTACTTTTGCGGTGCTACGTAAACGCCTTGCGCTTTCAAAGCGTCAACAACTTCTTTCGGCATGTAATTTTCATCATGCTTGGCAAGAATTTCGGAGGCTATGAAGGTGCCGTCCTGCATCTCTCCGGTGCCGACCATGCCTGCACCTTCGGCGAAAAGATCGGGCAGCACTCCGGTAAATTTCACCGGAACCGTCTTGTTGGTGTCGGTGACGCTGAAGGTGATTGTCTCACCCTGCCCCCGCATCAATGTGCCCTTTTGCACCAGCCCGCCAATGCGAAACACCTCACCCGCGCGCGGCGGATCGGTCAGAACTTGGCTGGGAGAGCGAAAGAAGTTAATGCCGTCGCGCATGGCATAGCCGACCAGCGCGGTTGAGGCCGCAAGCAGCACAAACGCGAACAGGATCAACTGCACGCGCCCACGTTTTTTTAGCCCCTTTAACCCAGCCATATCAGCCTCTTACGGGAACATTGGCGCTAAGGTCAGCCCCGCCGTTTCCTCACTTCCCAGCATCAGATTGGCGTTTTGAATAGCTTGCCCCGACGAACCCTTGGTCAGGTTATCCAAACACGCCACCACCACGGCGCGGCCTGCAATCCGATCACCCACCACGCCGATATGGCAATAGTTAGAACCCGCAATGTCGCGCGTCGAGGGGAGTGCGCCAAACGGTAGCACATGAATGAATGGCTCGGACGCATAGGCGTCGGTCAGCGTTTGGTGAATAGTCTTGGCATCGCCCTCGACATAGGTCGTCGCCAAAATTCCGCGATTCATCGGCAAGAGGTGGGGCGAAAATTGGATGTGAACGGGCCGGCCAGCCAGTTTAGAAAACTCCTGATCAAACTCGCCCAAATGCCGGTGTTTGCCGCCCATCGAATAGGTATGGGTGCCGCCGGAAAGCTCGGCATGCAGCAGGTTTTCCTTGAGGCTGCGCCCTGCCCCGGACACACCCGCCTTGAGGTCAATCAAGATGTTATCAAGGTCAATTACCCCCGCCGAAATCAGCGGCCGCAAGGCATATTGCCCAGTCGCGGCATTGCAGCCAGTGCCAGCCACAAGGCGCGCTTGGCGGATTTCGTCGCGGTAAAACTCGGTCAGCCCGTAGACGGCTTCTTTTTGCAGATCGGTGGCGGTGTGGGCTTGGCCATACCATTTCTCATATTCCGCAGGGTCGCTCAGCCGGAAATCCGCCGACAAATCAACGATCTTCAAATCGCGCGGCAGGCTTGAAACCACGACCTGAGTGGTGGCATGTGGCAGCGCACAGAAGCACAGATCAACTTTGGAAAAGTCAATCTCATCAATCTTCTGCAAGCGTGGCAGCGATAGATGACGCAGGAACGGGAAGACCTCGGCCATTTCCATCCCGGCTTTACGATCCGCCGAAAGCGCCACGATCTGCATCGACGGATGCGTGGCGATCAGGCGGACGAGTTCAGCGCCTGTGTAGCCCGAGGCCCCCAGAATGGCGATGCGATGTGTCATGTCAGCCTCCGTTTGTTGGGGCAGATGTGGCGTCTGGGGGGTGCGGATGCAAGCGAAATTATGGTGTCAGGCGCTCGCCAGCCTCAACCCGGAAGGGGAGGATATTTTCGCGCGGCGGAAGCGGGCAGATTGCGAAATCGGTGAAGCCGCAGGGAGGGGTGAAGGCGCGGTTGAAATCGAGGGTGATTTCGGTGTCAGAGGCGTCCTCGCCGATCAGGAAACGTGAGGCGGGGTAGGTCTCGACGCCGCTGGTTTGGTCGCGGATCACGAACATCGGCTTGCCGTCTTTCCAGTGGGTGGCAAGCAGGGTGATGGCGTGGTTTTGGTAGGTGAAATGAGCGGTGTGAGTGAGGCTGACGGTGGTGGGCGCGCCGCCTTTTTGGTTGATGGATTGTTGGATCGGGGTGGGCAGGGTTTGCCAGCGGGCGCGGATGATCAGGGATGGGTTGGTGGGAAAGTAGTGGAGGATTGCCTCGCGTGGCAGGGTCAGGTCGCGGACGCGGAGGGCGGGGGTGCCGTCTGCGGTGTGGAGTTCTAGGAGGAGGGTTTCGATGCGGAGTTGGGGGAAGCCGGAGGTGGTGGGGAGGAACGGGATTGGGGCGGCGTCGGGAGGGGTCACGGTTTCGGTGGTGGGGTCGATCAGGCCGAGATGGGCGGGGCCGGTGGAGAGTTGGATTTGATTATCGGGGGCTTGGCCTACGGATTGTGGGCCGGGATTTAGCTCGACCCGGTCGGTGAGGTTGAGCCAGCCGTCCTCGGCTTGCAGGGCTTCTAGGCGGGCGGCGCGGTGTTCGGTTAGGGGGAGCATTTGCGGGCCTTTGGTTTGGAATGGCCAAACAATGAACCGGGCTGAGTATAGCGGCAAGGGCGCTGTCCACGTGTGGACGCAATATGATGCTCTAAATATCAATAGGTTAGAAATGATGTTAACATTATGTTAAGGACGTTTTGCCTCAATCCCCGCAAACTAGACCGTTTCAGGCAAGAGAGTCTTTCTCATAACAAGCGCAGAACAAAGGCCCCGCCATGATCGAACGCTACGTGGCCAAGAATGGGGACATGCAGACCCTATTCCTTCTTCAGCGATGATGACGAGGCGTCCCAGAAAGTCTCCAACGTTTTCGAAGCGAGATTAAGGTGATTGCTTGGACTTGGAACGATGGCGTCCCTGACGATTGGATCAAAGACCGAGATGCCAATCTGCCGTGCCTCGGCGCCTTTCAAATTGTCATGGTAGCGACATAGCTTTTGGTGTCGCTGCCCAGATTGCGGTTCAGCACATCCTGAAGCTTGCTTGTTGATTGGATGGCCTGCCACCCGGCCTGCCCGAAGGTCTGCGCGTTGAAGATATGCTCTGACAGCAGCGGATTGGTCAGCGCCTGACTGAACGCATCCAGCGCCACCATGCGGCCGATCAGAGGGGGGACGGCGGCGCGGGGGGCTACATCCTCGGCGAACAGGCCGACGAAGAACTCCACCTTGTCTACATCGCCGTACAGCCGCTTGAGGATGTCCTGCCGGGCGGGGTCGCCAGTGATCTGGTTGAAGGCGCGGACCCGCCCGAAGCCCATCGCTGCGCGGTAGTCATTATAGGAGGCGAGCTGGTTCAGCCTCCCCTGCACCACCGAAGCCATCTCTACTTCAATCAGGAAGTCGGGCGTGTTCATCAGCCCCATGTTCCACGCGCGCTGACCGCAGGCGCGGGCCATCGCTGGACCTAAGCCCACGGCGGTCAGCAGCCACTGATCGAAGATGAACGCATCGGGTGGAACCGCAGTGTCGGCAATCTCGAAATGATCTGGCGTCAAGGAATGCCAGCGATACAGCAGGTTGAACTCAATCGGTATCCAGTTGGGCTTGTTCCACTGGGCGTGCCAGCAGACGGAAGGATCGGCGGAAATCTGGAAATAATAGGGTGAGATGTGGTTGATATATTCCTCAACCACGATCTTGATGAGAAGGGCGATGTTGACGTTGCGCGCGGTCTGGAACACTCGCTCGTCGTCCCAGGCCGGGTTATCAGCCTCCAACAGCCCGCACAGCCGGTTATGTTCCCGTAAAAACAGGGTGTTGAGCATCGCCGTATAGGGCGTGGTATTGGCCCGGTCGCCCGCAAAGGCAAACAAGGTCTGCTTGACCGCCTCGCCCCGTGCGGGGGGCACCCGGCTTAGGTATCGCTCGAACTTCAAGGGCGGGCGTAGAGCCGCAAACTCGGGTTTGATCGCGCCGCTCGCATCGTAAAGCTTGGGTGCGAAGACTTCGCCGCTGATCGGGTCAGTCTCAAACTTCAGCCGCCCCTTCTGACCCCGCGCTTCCGATTTCTCCCGGATGGCGTCACTTTCAGCACGGTTCAGGCCGTAAAGCGGGTTGAAGTCGATGTGATGCGAGGTGTTGGTTTTGCGGGTGTCGCGGGCGTCCGTCATCAAGAAGCCGTCGGTGAACCACTGGGCAAACGACAGGAACAGCACACTGGAATTCTCGGACTCGGTCTGCTGGCCTTTCGGCACGACAAACAGAGCGCGAACGTCCTCCAACGCTGGCAAAGCATCGGGCGTGGTTGCAGGCAGGTGACGACCGAACCAAGCCGTGTCCGTCATCATCTCCCACGAGGTATAGCCCGCCATTTCCTTCGCGCTGTCACCCTGCACGGCCATAGACCCATAGGGCGAGGGCCGGGTGCGGGCGCGCATCACCGCCCGATTTATGATGGCCTTGTTGGCGATCTTACGCAGGAACGGCACGGTCATGACGAAGTTCCAGAACGCCGGATAGTGGCTGAGCATATGCGCCTCGATCCGGTTCGAAAGGCCGTCCGCGCTGTTGTCACGCTCTGGGTGATCACGGGGTTGTCGTGGCATGGCGGGCCTTTCAAAGCATCTGCAATAAGCGGGCAGGATCAAAAAGAGGGTCTTAATCGAAAATGACTTGGCTGCATGGGGCGCTAGGATTGCGCGCCATGTCAACGGTGAAGGCCGGGGGGTGATGATAAAGATCGCGCAATGGTGCTTTCAGACGAATGCGAACAGTCCTGCGCCACCTATTATCTATGAAAGCAAAAAAAGCGAGTTGGTGGGTGATGTGAGTGGTGGCGCGTAAACTCAGCCCACACGGTCGAGCTTACGCGGCCTCGAACACCACTTTTTTGCGCAGGAATTGCGTGGCTTTGTTGGAGACGGAGGCGGCGTCTCCGGTGGTGATGAACTTGCTCTGCGTGCCCTGCCCTAGCATTTCGGGGCGGCGGGTCAGGTAGTCGGCGAGGCTTTCGGCTACTAGGTTGGCTTGGCTGTAGACTTTGACATCTGGACCCAGGGCTTCCGCGAAGGCTTTTTCCATCAGGGGGTAGTGGGTGCAGCCTAGGACGGCGGCTTGGGGGTGAGGCATGCGACGTTTCAGGGCTTCGACATGGCTGCGCACGAGGGCTTCGGCGAGGATTTCGTCGCCTTGCTCGATGGCGTCCACCACTCCGCCGCAGGGTTGGGCTTCGACATCGACGCCGATGGCGCGGAAGGCGAGTTCGCGTTGGAAGGCGCGGCTTGCTACGGTGGCGGGGGTGGCGAACAGGGCGACGTGTTTGACGGAGACTTCGCGCGGCGGGGAGTTGTCACCCCATTGGCGTTCGGTGAGGGCTTCGATGAGGGGGACGAAGACTCCGAGGACGCGTTTTTCGGGCGGCAGCCAAGTTTCCTGCATCCGTTTCAGGGCGGCTGCCGAGGCGGTGTTGCAGGCGAGGATCACCAGATCGCAGCCTTCGGCCCACAGGCGTTCGACTGCGGCGCAGGTCAGGTTGAAAATGTCGTCATGGGTGCGCACGCCATAAGGCGCGTGGGCGTTGTCGCCGAAATAGATGAAGGAAGTGTCGGGGAGGCGTTTTTGCAGCGCGTCCAGCACTGTCAGCCCGCCAATGCCGCTGTCGAATACGCCTACTGCCATCTTTGCCCCCTGCCCACTTTCGCAGTCTTTGGGCTGCGGTTTAGCGGGATTTGTATTTTGCCTCGAATTCGTAGCCGTGAGCATATGAGGGAATGGGGTGCGGCGAAAGGGCGTAGGTGGCTTGGCGCAGGGTTTCCATCATCGCAGTGGGGTCGGATTTTAGCGATTGGATGGTGGTGGAGGGGATCGGTTGGCCAATCACAAGGCGGACGGGGGTGTCGGTGCGGGATTTGAACTCTTTCAACAACATCGCGAGGCGCAGGTTGCTGTGAATGCGCGAGGCGAGTTGGAACAGGCGGGAATTGTGGCCCTCAAAGTAAATCGGCACCACGGTAGCGCCTGATTTGGCGATCATTTTGGCGGTGAAGTTGCGCCAAGATGGGTCCATCGGGCGGGAGAACGGTTTCAGAGAGGTCGAGACGGTGCCGCCGGGGAAGATGCCGATGGCACCACCTTGGGAGAGGTAGCTTAGGGCGGTGGCGCGGGTTTCCAGGTTGAGTTTGACGGCCTCTTTGGTTTCGTCAAACGAGATCGGCAGCAGGACTTTGTTCAGCGCTTCGGCGCGGCGGAACACGGCGTTGGACAGAATGCGGAAATCGCCCCGGACGGCATCTAGCAGGTGGCCCATCATCAGGCCGTCGAGGATGCCGTAGGGGTGGTTGGCGATCAGCACTAGCGGGCCTGTGGTCGGGATATTGTCAAGCGCGCCTGCAATCAGGTCGAGCGAAAGGCCGTAGCGCTCGGGGATGACCTGCCAGAACGAGCGGCCTTGGGCTACTTCATTTTCATAGCCGGAGGCGCGGTCGATCAGGTGGCGGCGGCCTGAGACATTTTCCAGCACGCGGATCAGGGCGCGGCCGGAGCGGGTGCGGGCAGAGGTTGCGTAAGAGATGTCGCGGCTGATGTTGGTTTGCAGCATGTAAACCTCGGGGTTTGCGCCCGCGACATAGCCGGATTGCCGCAGCGTAATGGCTGTGCGTGACGCTGAAATGACACGCATCGCGGCACGAGGCTAAGAATTAGGGGGAAGTTTAGCGGAATTACCCAGTTTACAGAGCCAAAATTGTGCATAGATAAGCAGGCTTATGTTAATTGGCGGAAATGTCTGAGGGGACTGATGGACTGGGATAAGCTGCGCATATTTCATGCGGTTGCCGAAAAGGGCAGCCTTACACATGCGGGTGATGTGCTGCATCTGTCGCAATCGGCGGTCAGTCGGCAAATTCGGGCGCTGGAGGAAAGCCTTTCGGTGACGCTGTTCCACCGCCATGCGCGCGGGTTGATCCTGACTGAACAGGGCGAGTTGCTGTATGATGCGACGCAAGCCATGGTTAAGCGGCTGGACGCTACTGCAGCGCGGATACGGGATTCCGAGGATGAGGTGTTTGGCGAACTTAGGGTGACGACGACGACGGGGTTTGGCACGTTGTGGTTGGCTCCGAGATTGCCTGCTTTGTATAAGAAGTATCCCAGCCTGAAGATTGATCTGATGCTGGAGGAGCGGGTGCTCGATCTGCCTATGCGTGAGGCGGATGTGGCTATTCGGATGAAAGAGCCAAGCCAAGCCGATCTGATCCGCAAGCGGTTGATGAACATTCGGATGCGGCTTTATGCGACGCCGGAATATCTGGCGGAACACAGCACGCCGTTGACGATGGATGATTTCACCCAGCATCGGCTGATCTGTCAGCACGCGGGGACGGCGCAGGTCGCGGCGGGGGCAAATTTGGTGGCGGAGTTGATGGCGCACGACATCCCGTCAACGCTGACGGTGAATAACTATTTTGGCGTGTTGCAGGGGGTGTTGAACCATCTCGGCATCGGCGTGCTGCCGGATTATTTGACCGAAGATTTCCCGCATTTGGTGCGGGTGTTGCCCGAGACGGAATCGACGGAAGTGCCGGTGTTTCTGGCCTATCCTGAGGAGTTGCGGCATTCCAAGCGCGTGTCGGCATTTCGGGATTTCGTAACCGAGGAGATTTTCGCATTTCGCAAGCGTCAGCAACTGTAACAGTAAGCGGTTGCAACATTGCTGTTCGGCTCTGAGCGGACTAAGCCCCTCCCCGGTTGGGTGGGGCTTTTTCGGTAGTGGCTTGGTTTCGCTTGGTTATAAATTGACCAGATGATCAAAGCTATGCGCGGGACGCATAACGGCATTGCCCGTTTTCAGTGTGATCAATATTGAGGCACATCGCGCATCAGTATACACACCGCCTTGAAGCAGCCGTTGAGTTCGCTCTGGTTGCTTCATACCTCCCTGTTGGACTCGGCCGAGCGAAAGCTCGGCCATTTTTTTTGGCGGGCGCGCATTAATTCACGGACGCGGAAATTTCACAACAAAAATTAAACGATTACCGCAAGATTTTGTTGGCATTTCGGGCAGCAACTGCCTAGGGGTGCTGTCATGGCATTACGGCCATGTACTTCTACCCATTTTCACTAAACGACCTTGGAGGTCATTTTGACTAAAATTTTATACGCAAACGATATCGGTGCTGACACTCGTGCCACACTGTCACAATCAGGCGAATCTCTGATCGTTTTGAACGGCGTCACGATTGGCGCTACATCAGGCGACGCGATCGAGCTCAATGGCAACGCGATGAGGGTTACTGTTAACGGTTCGGTATTTGCTGCCAACTCCGGCATTACGGTCGGCGATCAGAAATCCAGTGGAGACGAAGTTTTCATCGGTCGCAGCGGTTCGATTACTGCTGGCGGCACGGGCGGCGTCACAATTTTCAACGCCGGGACACATGTCACCAATCTGGGTGAAATTACTGGTGATTATGCCGCGATCTATGTCGCTGCAAACGCAGGCAACGCAGTCACAATATTGAACGACGGCACCATGTTCGGTGGAGCGAATGCGATTTATAACAGCTTTTCATCGAAGGTGGTGATAACAAACACCGGTTCGATCTTTGCTGGTAGTGGGCACTCTTTCGCGTCATCTGACAACAGCACATCCCAAGACATCATTCTGAACCGTGGTTCTATGACCGGCGACATTATGTTCGCACTGGGCGATGATACCTATGACGGACGTGGCGGCACCATTGATGGCACGGTTTATGGCGGCGGCGGCAGCGACACTTTCATCGCGGGGCTCTCCGAGGAAACCTTCGACGGCGGCGCTGGCACTGACGTTCTGGACTTCTCTAAGTCCGGCAAGCTTACGGTAAGTCTTGCCAACGGCATACAAAACACCGGCGCGGCTGATGGCGACACCTATACGGGCATCGAAAATGTCAAAGGCTCGCTGTACGGCGATGACAAGATTTACGGCGACGCTGGAGCGAACGCGCTTTATGGTCAAGGCGGCAATGATGTCTTGAGCGGTGGTGCTGGCAAGGACAGGCTGGTTGGCGGCGTGGGCACCGATGCGCTGACCGGTGGAATGGGCGACGATTCTTTTGTATTCAATTCCACGGCGGAGTCCGGCGACAAGATAACCGACTTTTCGGCAGCCACCGGCAACAACGACTTTTTTCAGATCAAGGCTTCGGCCTTTGGCGGCGGTCTTACGGTGGGCGCTCTGGACCATTTGGAGTTTCAGGTAAGCAACGGTCACGTCGCAGCGAATAACAGCATCCGGTTCATTTTTGACACCGCCGATACGACGCTGTGGTTTGACGCCAATGGTAAGGCTGCCGGTGGGCTTACGATGGTGGCCGATTTGCAAGCGAATGCAGTGATGGGCTTCGCGGACATTATGCTGGTCTAAGGCTGCAGGAAGCCGGGGGCACTTGGTAGTGCCCCCGGCCCATCCGAGAAAGAACTATGCGGGTGGCGAAGGTCATCCGGCTCCGATTTATCGCTCTCAAAAGACGCTGGACACGCACCAAAACGCGTTTGCTGGATGATTATTCGCGACGTTGGCATAATTTTTGGCTTTGCATCGCGGCTATGACAAGCCGCCCCTTTCACTGACCGCTCGCTTGTCCTAATACCCGGCCAACCCCGCTTTAGGAGAACGCCCGTGACCGAGCCCGAAATCACCCCGGACCTGATTGCCAAGCACGGGATGAAGCCCGACGAATATCAGCGGCTGCTGGAGATCATCGGGCGAGAGCCTTCGTTCACCGAGTTGGGGATTTTCTCGGCGATGTGGAATGAGCATTGCAGCTATAAGTCGTCGAAGAAGTGGCTGCGGACGTTGCCGACCACCGGGCCACAGGTGATTTGCGGGCCGGGCGAGAACGCCGGCGTTGTCGACATTGGCGATGGGCAGGCGGTGATCTTCAAGATGGAGTCGCATAACCACCCATCATATATCGAGCCGCATCAGGGCGCTGCCACGGGCGTTGGCGGGATTTTGCGCGATGTGTTCACCATGGGAGCGCGGCCGATTGCGGCGATGAACTCGCTGTCGTTTGGCGTGCCGTCGCATCCGAAAACCAGCTATCTGGTGAAGGGCGTGGTTGAGGGCGTCGGGTCTTATGGCAATGCGTTTGGGGTTCCGACGGTTGCGGGCGAGGTGCGGTTTCACAAAAGCTATAACGGCAACTGTCTGGTGAACGCGTTCGCGGCGGGCTTGGCGGATGCGGACAAGATTTTCTACTCGGTGGCGTCTGGTGTGGGGATGCCGGTGGTGTATCTGGGCGCTAAAACCGGGCGCGACGGGGTTGGCGGGGCGACGATGGCCAGCGCCGAGTTTGACGATACGATTGAGGATAAGCGCCCTACCGTGCAGGTTGGCGACCCCTTCACCGAAAAGCGCCTGCTCGAGGCTTGTCTGGAGTTAATGGCTTCGGGCGCGGTGATTTCGATACAAGATATGGGGGCTGCGGGGCTGACCTGTTCAGCGGTCGAGATGGGCGATAAGGGCGGCTTGGGGATCAAGTTGCAGCTGGATGCGGTGCCTCAGCGTGAGACCAATATGACGGCGTATGAGATGATGCTGTCGGAGAGCCAAGAGCGGATGCTGATGGTTCTGAAGCCGGAACTGGAAGACGTGGCGCGGGCGATTTTCGTGAAATGGGATCTGGATTTCGCGATTGTTGGCGAGACTATTCCTGAGGATCGCTTCCTGATCCTGCACGGCAATGAGGTGAAGGCGGATCTGCCGCTGTCTAAGTTGTCGTCAAGTGCGCCGGAATATGATCGGCCTTGGGTGGAGACTCCGGCAGCTTTGCCGTTGGGTGAGGTGCCTGTGATAGGAGCCATTGCGGGGCTGCGGGCTTTGATCGGCTCACCTAACTATGCGCAGAAGGCTTGGGTTTACGAGCAGTATGACAGCATGGTGGGGGCGGATACGGTGGTGGCTCCGGGGGCTGGTGCGGGGGTGGTTCGGGTGCATGGCACGGGCAAGGCGCTGGCGTTTACCTCTGATGTGACGCCGCGCTATGTCAAGGCGAACCCATTTGAGGGGGGTAAGCAGGCGGTGGCGGAAGCCTATCGCAACCTGATCGCGGTGGGTGCTAAGCCGTTGGCGACGACAGACAATCTGAACTTCGGCAACCCGGAAAAGCCCGAGATTATGGGGCAGTTGGTGGGGGCGATCAAGGGCATTGGCGCGGCTGTGCTGGCGCTGGACATGCCGATCGTGTCGGGCAACGTCAGTCTTTATAATGAGACGGATGGCTCGGGGATTCTGCCGACGCCGACGATTGGCGCGGTGGGGATTTTGGCCTCGCTCGACGATCTGATCTCGGGGCGGCCTGTGGCGGGTGATGTGGCACTGGTGGTTGGTGAGACGTTTGGGCATCTCGGGCAGTCGGCGCTGCTGGCTGAGGCGTTTGGGATTGAAGCCGGGGATGCTCCGTCGGTTGATCTGGCTGCCGAGAAGGCGCATGGCGATTTCATTCTGGCGAACCGGAAGGCCATCCGGGCTTGCACCGATCTGGCGGATGGTGGGCTTGGGTTGGCGGCGTTTGAGATGGCAGAGGGCGCGGGGCTTGGGATTGCTTTGACCCATGGCGATATTGCGACGCTGTTTGGCGAGGATCAGGCGCGGTATCTGGTGGCAGTCGATGAGGCTGGAGCGGCTAAGTTGGAGGCTGCGGCATTGCTAGGCAGTGTTGAGGTGATCCGTGTTGGTCGCTTTGGCGGTGACGTAGTGGATTTCGGCGGCGATCAGGCCAGCTTGGCGGAATTGTCGAACCTTTATCGTGGGGCGTTTGAGAAGGCGGTCGGCTAGCTTACGCTGACCCCTTGCGGCGTCCCTGCCCCGGGCTTACATTTGGCGAGAACTGTCCAGGAGTGCGCAATGGCGATTGAAGCCCATGATATCGAAGCGTTGATCCGCGCGGCGTTCCCGAATGCCGTTATCACCGTGCAGGGCGACGACGGCGCGCATTTCTCGGCTGAGGTGATTGATGCCAGCTTCAAAGGTATGAACCGGGTGCAACAACAGCGCGCGGTTTATGCGAGTTTGAAGGGCAAGATGGACGGGCCAAGCGGCGCGCTGCATGCGCTGGCCCTGACGACGAAAGCGCCGGAGTGAGATGGAACAACCGCTGACATGGCTTGATTGGGTATATGTCGGGGTCGGCACGGGACTGCTTTTCGTCGGCTTGGTTTTTTGGTCGATACTGGGCCACCTCCCCATTAAACCTAAACGCAGCAAGTTTGATTGGCAGCCTGATTTAGAGTTACCTGCTGACGTGCATGTTTTGGGCAGTGAGTATCCTCAGAGAGACGGAGCATTTTTGCGGTATTTGGTGAAGCGAACTTACACCGTGCCGAAAGATCCCGAAGAATATGCAAAGATTTTCGTTCCGACGAAAGACAGAAAAGGAAGCGCAGAATGACCGCTCTTGACCAAATCAAAGACACCGTGACGAAGAATGACGTGGTGTTGTTTATGAAGGGCAACAAGTTGATGCCGCAATGTGGGTTCTCGTCGAAGGTGGCGGGGATTTTGAATTACTTGGGCGTCGAATATGCTGACGTCAACGTGCTGGCGGACGCAGAAATCCGGCAGGGCATCAAGGAATTCTCGGATTGGCCAACGATTCCGCAGCTTTACGTTAAGGGCGAGTTTGTTGGCGGCTGCGATATCGCCATTGAGATGGCTTTGTCGGGCGAGTTGGATGCGTTGTTGGAGGCCAATGGCGTGGCGTTTGACAAGACGGCGGCGGATAAAATCCGCGAAGCTAACGCGGGTTGAATTGGCGAGCGGGGGTTTCACACCCCCGCGCCCCCGTGGGATATTTTCCCCAGTCTGAAAGAAAAGTTAATCAAATGCCGTGAAGTTTGGCGTTTGGTTACTGAGGTTTGCACGCGTCGTGGAGTATGGATTCTGCGCCGCCTTTGGTGCCGTCCTTCCAGAGCAGAGTGCCGGTGTCGGCTTTGATCAGCCAGACGTAGTTGGAGCCGTCGGATGGCCAGCCGTAGCGTGCGCCGGAGGCTGCTTCCTCGGCCAGCAGGTTGAAGGTTTCGCCCTTGACGGTGAGTTTGAGGTTGCCGTCGGTGCCCAACACTGTGGCGATTTTGGTGCCGTCGGCGCAGAGGTATTGCGTGGTGTTGGGGTCGGATACGGTAGGCGGCGGTGCATTCTCGGAGGTGCAGGCGGCGAGCAGGCCGAGCAAAGCGAGTTTACGGATCATTGCAGACGTTCCTCGACTGAAGCGGCCATCGCTTCGGCGCGGGCGGCTATTTCGGCAAGTGCCTCGCGCAGGCCCGGCGGCACGACTGGCACCTCGAGTTTCTCGCGTTCGGGCTGCGGGCGGGATTCAATCGCGGCCAATTTCAGCTTCAACTGGCGGTTCTCATCTTCTACGGCCGCAGTTTTGTCGGCCAGCATCAAACCTGCCATCAGCAACATACGGGCTTCGGGCAAGCGCCCCATTTGGGCGACCAAGGGTGCGGCCTCGGTGTCCAGCATGGTGGCTGCACCGCGCAAGAAATGTTCCTCGCCGGGTTGGCACGAGACGGTGAAACTGCGGCCACCGATGGTGATTTCCAGATCAGGCATGGGCTGCGGCCTCTTCAATCAGCGGGTTCAGGGCGGCGATAATTTCCGAGAGTTCTTCTGCTTCGGAGGCACGGGCGGCGCGCAGGGCGTCAAGCTCGGCCAGCATCGCTTTGTTGATATGTTCGGGTTCGGTCACGCCCAATTCAGCCACGTCACGCAAGGCGGCGAGTTCTTGGCTGAGCGCATTCGAGGTGGCACGCAAGCGGGCGAGTTCATCCGACTGGGCGGCAAGCTGGGCGTTCAGGGCCGAGACTTGATCGGTCAGCGCGGTCTTTTCCGCATCATCCTTCTGACGCACCACGCGCAGGCGTTCCTGCAACTGGGCGTTCAGCATCCGCTCTTCGTCAAGCTTTTCGTTCAGGACCGCGAAATCGCTTTCTGGCAACATTGCGGTGGGATTATCGGTTGGCATCGTCACAGCGGCGCTTAGGCTTTCAACCCCGCGGCCAATACGTTCGAGGGCTGCTGTAATGCGGCGCTCTAGTTCGGTTATGTCCTGCATGGGTCTTGGCACCCTTTCCATTTTCTTAACACATAACATGCCCGCCCGGTGTGGAGCGAATCGGCAGCGGCTGCGTAGGCTGATCTTAGCCGTTGCGCGGGGGGCCGTCTTGTCTTTTGCGCCCAATGCCTTGCGCGGCCTGCTTGATCTTGCTGCAATGGGTGTTATGCAGCTTTTAGCCCACCCCAGTTTCAGGAACAGGACATCAACCTTGGATATCCAGACGCTTCGTACCAGCCATCCCGACCATTGGATGCGCGCTGCCGCCATTCGCACGCTCACGTTAGACGCTGTTGCCGCCGCCAATTCTGGCCATTCCGGAATGCCGATGGGCATGGCGGATGTGGCAACCGTGTTGTTTGAAAAGCACCTGAAGTTTGATCCCAAAGCGCCACGCTGGGCCGACCGCGATCGATTTATCCTGTCGGCGGGGCATGGCTCGATGCTGATTTACAGCCTGCTGTATCTGACAGGCTACGCCGACGTGACGATTGAGCAGATCAAGAATTTCCGCCAATGGGGCGCGATTACGGCGGGCCATCCGGAATACGGCCATGTCTCGGGGGTTGAGACCACCACTGGACCGCTGGGTCAGGGCATTGCCAATTCGGTGGGCTTTGCGATTGCCGAGGAAAACCTGCGCGCGCGTTGGGGTTCCAAGGTGCAGGATCACCATACGTATGTGATCGTTGGTGACGGTTGCTTGATGGAAGGGGTTTCTCAGGAAGCCATTGGTTTGGCGGGCAAATTGCAGCTAAGCCGCCTGATCGTGATGTGGGACAACAACGGCATCACCATTGATGGCAAAGTGTCGATGTCGGATGTGACCGATCAGAAGGCGCGGTTTGCGGCGAGCGGTTGGGATGTGTTTGAATGCGACGGCCACGATCCAGTGGCGATTGATCAGGCGTTGGTAGCGGCTAAGGCTTCGCCCCGCCCGGCGATGATCGCCTGCAAGACGCATATCGCTTTGGGTCATGCGGCGCAGGACACCTCAAAGGGTCACGGCGCTTTGACTGATCCGGCGCAGCTGAAGGCAGTGAAAGAGCTTTACGGCTGGACGTCGGAGCCTTTCGTTATCCCGGCGGCGATCAAAGCCCAGTGGGAAGCCTTTGGGGTGCGTGGCGGTGAGGCTCATGCAGCATGGGAGGCTCGGTTTGCGGCTTTGTCGCCAGCCAAGCAGGCGGAGTTTAAGCGGATATTCTCGCTTGAAGTGCCCGCGAAATTGCCTGCGATCATTCGGGGCGTGAAGAAGGCGGCTACCGAGGCGGGTGCAAAGATTGCGACGCGTTCGGCTTCGGAAAAGGTGCTGCAAGCGGTGAACCCTGTGTTGCCGGAAACCATTGGCGGCTCGGCGGATTTGACCGGGTCGAACAACACCAAGACCGCTGATCTTGGCGTGTTTAGCGCGGAAGATCGCAAGGGTCGTTATATCTACTACGGCATCCGCGAGCATGGCATGGCTTCGGCGATGAACGGCTTGGTGCTGCATGGCGGGGTGCGTCCGTATTCAGGCACCTTCATGTGCTTTACGGACTATGCGCGGCCTGCGATGCGGTTGTCGGCGCTGATGGGCGTGCCAGTGGTCTATGTGATGACGCATGACAGCATTGGCTTGGGCGAAGATGGCCCGACGCACCAGCCGGTTGAGCATCTGGCGATTTCGCGGGCGACGCCGAACACTTACGTGTTCCGTCCGGCGGATTTGGTTGAGACGGCTGAGGCTTGGGAGATCGCGTTTACCTCGAAGAAAACCCCTTCGGTGATGGCATTGAGCCGTCAGAACCTGCCAACGGTGCGCAAGGTGCATACCAACACCAACATGACTGCCAAGGGCGCTTATGTGCTCGAGGAGGCTGTCGGCAAGCGTCAGGTCATTCTGATGGCGACAGGCTCGGAAGTCGAGATTGCGCTCAAGGCGCGCGATTTGTTGCAAGCTGACGGGATTGGCACGCGGGTTGTGTCGATGCCGTCGATGGAGTTGTTTGCGGCGCAGGATGAGGCTTATCGTCGTCGCGTGCTGCCTCCGGGTCCGGTGCGGGTGGCGATTGAAGCTGGGGTGCGTCAGGGCTGGGATCGCTGGCTGCTCGGTGAGCGTGGCCGCGATGGCAAGGCTGATTTCGTCGGTATGTCGTCGTTTGGGGCATCTGCTCCGATGGAGCGGTTGTACCAAGAGTTCGGCATCACGGCGGAGAATGCGGTGGCGAAGGTCAAGGCAATGCTTTGAGTTCGGCGGGCGGGGTGGGGTTAGCCCTCACCCTGCCCTGTCGCTTTTACTGAGCTTTTAAGGTTTGATTGGGCGGTGCTTAGTGCGCGGCCTTTTTCTTTCCGGTGATCGCGGACCATGCCGGGATGATGATTTTGGTGGCGAGCGGGATTAGAATCATACCCAAAACCAGACCAATAATACCATCGCAGGCGGCGGTGACGCTCCATTCCACCAGTCCAGCGGCTTGCGGAACTGCTTCGCTGGCGGCGACGGCCCAGTGGTGGATGGTGGCATAGGGTTCGTGCTGGCCAAGCGTATCGAGGCCGTGCGTCAGGATTTGCCCGCCCACCCACAGCATCGCGAGGGTGCCAACGGTGGACAGAACGCTCATCAGCTTGGGCATCGCTAAAACCAGACCGCGACCTAAGGCGCGGGTAATCGACAAATTGCCGCGCCGCGCCATGAAAAGGCCAATGTCATCCATTTTCACGATCAGCGCCACCGAACCGTAGACGCCAACGGTGATCAAGGTGCCGACAAGGGCCAATGTGATCGCCTCTATCCAGATTGCGGCTTCGGGGATGGCAGCGAGGGCGATGGTCATAATCTCGGCTGACAGGATGAAATCTGTTTTGATCGCGCCTGCGACTTTTTCTTCCTCAAGACGGGCCGGGTCTTTGGTGTCGAAATCCTGATCAACCTCGGCATCGCCATGTGGAAACAAAGTGTGGAACACCTTCTCGGCACCCTCAAAGCACAGATAGGCGCCGCCAAGCATCAGCAAGGGTGTGATCGCTTGCGGCAGAAAACTGGTGAGCGCCAAGGCCACCGGCAACAGGATGATCAGCTTATTTTTCAGCGAGCCTTTGGCAATGCGCCAGATGATTGGCAACTCGCGCTTGGCTTCAAAACCGTGGACATATTTTGGCGTCACAGCGGTATCGTCAATCACCACGCCTGCAGCCTTGGCACCGGCTTTGGCGGCGGCACCCACAATGTCATCGACCGAGGCCGCTGCAACTTTGGCAATCGCCGCGACGTCGTCTAAGAGTGCCAGTAATCCGCTCATACCAATAACCTGCTCATACCCGCCTCACCGTTTGCTTCGCAGTGGTATTTAGGGTCTGCCTCAGCAAAAGGCAAAGCCTGTGACTTGTTAGCGCGAACATGAGAAGTTTGCGCTAACACTTTGAATTAACGACTCTTTTCGGCTTTTATGCTGTGCACGCCTTGCCTATAGCGAAAATAGGTATTGGTTTGGAAAGAAGGCGCGCACAGATGATCACCATTGGTATCAACGGATTTGGCCGGATTGGCCGCTGCACTTTGGCGCATATTGCGGAGTCCGCGCGCAACGATGTGCAGGTGGTCGCGATCAATGCGACCGGGCCGATTGAGACCAATGCGCATCTGTTGAAATATGATTCGGTGCATGGACGGTTTCCGGGTGTGGTGAAGGTTTCCGGCAATGAGCTGGACCTTGGGCGCGGACCGATGCGAGTGATGAGCACCTATAATCCTGAAGAACTGGACTGGGACGGGGTGGATGTCGTGCTGGAATGCACCGGGCAATTTAACGCGCGGGAAAAGGCAGCGGTGCATCTGGGGCGCGGGGCGAAGCGGGTTTTGATCTCGGCTCCGGCGAAGCGGGCGGACATGACGGTGGTGTATGGGGTGAACCATCGGGCACTGACGGCGGATCATCATGTGGTGTCGAACGCGTCTTGCACGACGAACTGTCTGGCTCCGCTCGCGAAGGTCTTGAATGACGCGATTGGCATTGAGAGCGGGATTATGACGACGATCCACAGCTATACCGGCGATCAGCCGACGTTGGACCGCCGCCACAAGGATTTATATCGGGCGCGGGCGGCGTCGATGGCGATGATACCGACCTCTACCGGGGCGGCGCGGGCGTTGGGAGAGGTGTTGCCGGAATTGGCGGGGCGGCTCGATGGCTCGTCGATCCGGGTGCCGACGCCGAACGTCTCGGCTGTAGATCTGACGTTTATCGCGCAGAAATCGGTGACGGTGGATGAGGTCAACGCGATCGTGCGCGAGGCAACGGCGGGCTATATGGGCATGGTGCTGGCGTATGATCCTGAACCCAAGGTATCAATCGACTTCAATCACACGCCGCATTCGTCTATCTTCGCGCCAGACCAGACCAAGGTGGTGGGCCGTTCGGTGCGGGTGCTGGCTTGGTATGATAACGAATGGGGGTTTTCCTGCCGGATGGCCGATGTGGCTGGGGTTATGGGACGTCTGTTGCAATAGACCGGAGACGCTGTGACCGACCGTATTGCTTTAGGGCTCGCCCTGCTGATTGCCGCCGCGATTGGCGCAGATGTCGCGTTCAACCATGGTCACGCTTCGGTGTTTTTGCTACGAAAACTGGGTGATCTGGTTCAATATGTGATGGTCTGGCGCTAAGCTTTGAACTTGCCGTTGATTGTCGCGGCAGTTTCGTGATGTTAGCGCAAGCATTGCGCGCGTGAGTCGCGCTTTTTCAGGAGGTTATCTCATGGCCGTAAAAGTCGCCATTAATGGTTTCGGTCGGATTGGCCGCAACGTGCTGCGCGCGATCATCGAATCGGGTCGCACCGATATCGAAGTGATTGCGATCAACGACCTTGGCCCAGTGGAGACTAACGCACATTTGCTGCGGTTTGATTCGGTGCATGGCCGCTTTCCGCATGTTGTGACGACGACTGCTGATACGATTGACGTGGGCCGTGGGCCGATGCGGGTGACGGCGTTGCGCAACCCGGCAGAATTGCCGTGGAGCGACGTTGATATCGTCATGGAATGCACCGGGATTTTCACCAGCAAAGAGAAGTGCCAAGCGCATCTGGAGAATGGTGCCAAGCGCGTGCTGATCTCTGCGCCCGGCGAAGATGCTGATAAGACGATTGTTTTCGGGGTGAACCATGACACGCTGACCTCCAGCGATCTGGTTGTATCGAACGCGTCTTGCACCACGAACTGCCTGTCGCCTGTGGCTTATGTGCTGAACAAATTGATCGGCATCGAAAAAGGCATGATGACGACGATCCACAGTTATACTGGCGATCAGCCAACGCTGGATACGATGCACAAGGATCTGTATCGCGGCCGTGCTGCGGCTTTGAGCATGATCCCGACCTCGACCGGGGCTGCCAAGGCTGTTGGGCTGGTGCTGCCAGAGTTGAAGGGTCGACTGGATGGTTTTGCCATTCGGGTGCCGACGCCGAACGTCTCGGTGGTTGATCTGAAGTTCATCGCCAAGCGGGCGACGAGCGTTGAGGAGATCAATTCGGCAATCAAAGATGCTGCGACTTCTGGGCCGCTGAAGGGGATTTTGGGCTATACCGAGTTCAAGAACGTCTCGTCGGACTTCAACCATGACCCGCATTCCAGCGTGTTCCATATGGATCAGACCAAGGTGATGGACGGTACGTTCTGCTCGATCTTGTCGTGGTATGATAACGAATGGGGCTTTTCAAACCGGATGGCGGATACCGCTGTGGCGATGGGTAAGCTGATCTGAGGCTTCGGTAGGGCGGAGTTCGCGCGAGTTCCGGAGCTAATTCTTCCAAGATTTATTGAGGGGTGCCTTTGGGCGCCCCTTTTGCATTGTTAGCACTCGATCTCAGCCACGGCATTTCTGCACCAGCTATGCGCTGAACGCAATGCGGCACCGCAGCGTTGTCGGTTGTTGGCGCTAACAGTTTTCTTATATTCAGGACATGCGAAAGGACGAAGCCATCCGGGCAAGTCATCGCAGAGGAAAAGGAAACACTATGAAATCGCTTATCGCTCAACTGCGCAACGCCGCCGCAAAACGTGCAATGTACCGTCGCACTCGTGACGAAATTGCGGGCATGCCACGCCGGGTTGCGCTTGATCTGGGTATCTTCCCTGAGGATGCGGAGATCATCGCACGCAAGGCTGTCTGGGGCTAAGCCCTCGGCTTTGCTGCTAAATCAGTCATCTACGACGTTCGGGGGCCAGTCGGCCCCCTTTTTATTTAAGTAATTCCAGCCCTTTGGCGAAGCGGCGTGCGTTGGCTTGATAGCCGGTCGCCGACTTCAGCAGCCGCGCCTGTGCCTCGGCATCCAACTGACGCACAACTTTCCCGGGCGCGCCCATCACCAGACTGCCATCCGGGATTTCTTTGCCTTCGGTGATCAGCGCCCCTGCCCCGATCAGGCAGCCTTCGCCAATTTTGGCACCGTTGAGAATGGTCGCGCCCATGCCGATCAGTGTGCCCTCGCCAATCGTGCAACCGTGTAGCATGGCTTTATGGCCGATTGTGCAGTTCGCACCGATGGTCAAGGGATGGCCCATGTCGGTGTGCAGGACCGAGTTTTCCTGAATATTCGAGCCGCGTCCGACACGGATTTCTTCATTGTCGCCGCGCAGCACCGCGCCGAACCATATGTTCGCATCGGCTTCTAAGGTTATCTTGCCGATCAATACGGCGGTATCTGCGACCCAAGCCGTAGGGTCGATCTGCGGGGCAATGCCGTCAAGCGCGTAGATCATCGGGATTCAAACTCTCGGTTGAGGTTGCGGACGAAATCGGAGAGGCCGGGTTGGCGGTCGCGCTTCAAACGTTCTGCTTGAAGAATGGCCGTCAACTCATTGAAAGAAACGTCGATATCGCGATTGATGATGACGTAATCATATTCGGCCCAATGGCTGATTTCATCGCGGGATTTCTCCATTCGGGCAGCGATCGTCTCATCCGAGTCTTGGGCGCGGGCGCGCAGGCGGGATTCCAACTCGGCAATCGAGGGTGGCAGGATGAAGATCGACACCACATCGCGGCCTAAAGATGAGTTGCGGATTTGCTGGCCGCCCTGCCAGTCGATGTCAAAAAGCGTGTCACGGCCCTCGCGCATCGCCGCTTCGACCGGGGCTTTCGGTGAGCCGTAGAAATTGCCGAACACTTCGGCGTGTTCCAGCGTTTCACCCGATTGCACGAGGGCTTCAAAGGCTGCGCGCGGGTGGAAATAGTATTCGCGGCCATCTTGTTCACCGGGGCGAGGTTGGCGGGTGGTGGCTGAGATTGAGAAGCGTAAGGTCGGATCCCATTGCATCAGTTTGCGGGCGAGCGTGGATTTTCCGGCCCCGGAAGGCGAGGACAGGATCAGCAGAAGGCCGCGACGGGTAAGGGTTTGGGCCATGATTATTCCACGTTTTGAACCTGTTCGCGCATCTGATCTATCACGGTCTTCAGGTCAAGCCCGATGCGGGTCAGCGCGAGGCTTTGCGATTTGGAACAGAGCGTGTTGGCCTCGCGCATGAATTCCTGCGTCAGAAAATCGAATTTGCGACCGACTTGGGCCGGATCAATTAGCAAGGCACGGGCGGCGTCGATGTGGGCGCGCAGGCGGTCGAGTTCTTCGGTGACATCGTTTTTCACTGCGATCAGGGCGAGTTCTTGGGCAAGACGGGTCTCATCGACGCCTTCGGCATTGGCCAGCACTTTGGCAAGCGCGTCGCGCAGGGTGGTGGGGGCAGCATCTCGGCGCGCGGTGGCTTCGGTGTCGGCTGCTGCGGTGAGGTCGGCGATTTTGTCGAGTTGGGCTGCGATCACGCTGTTCAGGGCGGCACCCTCGGCGGCACGCATCGCTTGGAAATCGCTTAGCAATGCGGGCAGATCGGCGAGGATGGCGGTGCGGATTGGGGCGGGGTCGGTGTCGGCGCTGTTGGCGTCGATGACACCGCGCGCGGCGAGCACGTCGGCGCTGGTGGGCTGGCCGAGGGTGACGCCTGCGGCCATCGCGGCATCTTCGATTTGCGCCAGTGCCGACAGCACGGCGGACAGCGTGGCGGGGTTGAGGCGGAGCGTCTCGGCACCCTCAGCCGCGCCATCACGGGCGACTTTCAGCGACAGGCTGACATTGCCGCGTTGCAGGGCGCGGCTGAGTTCCGCGCGCAGAGCGATTTCCAAACCGTCGATCCAATCGGGCAGACGCAGGCGCAAATCGAGGCCCTTACCGTTAACCGAACGGATGTCCCAAGACCAGTTATGCCCCGCCCCCTGCCCCTTGCGCGCGGCGAAACCTGTCATGGAAACTGTCATTCTGCGTTCCTTTTGCGCCGCATTCTGCGTGGCGCGGTGTTTACCAGTTGTCCAGATCGTCAACAAAACAAGCGTCAAAGTGTGTATCTTAACTTATCAGTAATCAATCTTCGGTTGCAGAATCTGCACGGTCAGATTGCAAAAACTCAAAGCCTGCTGGAGGGCGTGCGATGTTAACTTTCTTTGGTAAGGGGCCGAATGGCAAGGGCGGTCAGCATGTCGGGTCGTCGGCCGAGACTTTGGCGGTTTTGCAGCAGGTGCGCGGCTACTGGGAGGCTTTGCGGGTGGCGGGTGGCTTACCTTCGCGAGCGCAGATTGATCCGCGCGGGATGGCTGATTGTTTGGACAAGGTGTTTTTGATCGAACAGATAGCACCCGGTCTGGCGCGGTTTCGGTTGGCGGGGATGGCGCTGAACGACCTATTGGGGATGGATGCGCGCGGGATGCCGCTGTCATCGTTGTTTGAGCCAGTGGCGCGGGCGCGGATTGGGCAGGATTTGGAGCGGATGTTTGCCTCTGCCGCGATCATGGAGGTTGGGCTGGAGGCGGAGCGTTCAGTGGGGCGGCCAGCCTTGTCGGGGCGGATGTTGCTGTTGCCGCTGGCCGTTGTTGCGGGCGCGCCGAAGCTGGCTTTGGGGTGTTTGGTGACCGAAGGCGTCTTGGGTCGGCAGCCGCGCCGGTTTGCGATCTCGGGTCTGGTGCGGGAATTGGTCGCGGGATCGGGATTACGAGTGGTGCCGGATGCAGCGTTTGTCGAGCCTGCGCTGCCGCGGAGTTCCGGGCGGGCGGAGTTGCGGTTGGTGAGTTCGCGTCTGTAGCAGCAGGCGGGGAAGCAAGAAGGGGGCTGTCTGCCCCCTCGGCTTCGCCTCTCCCCCGAGGATATTTGGACCAATGTGAAATGGATAAGGGCGGGGAGTTTATTCCCCGCCCTTTAGTCAGGAGACTGAATAGCTTACAGCGCGATGCGACGGTCGGAGTCGCGTTGAGCCGAGAGTTCTTCCGAAACCAAAAACGCCAGTTCCAGTGATTGCGAAGCGTTCAGGCGCGGATCGCAGGCGGTGTGGTAGCGGTCGGACAGATTTTCATCGGTCACGGCGCGCAAACCGCCAGTGCATTCGGTGACGTCCTGGCCGGTCATCTCAAAATGCACGCCAGCGGGAATGGTGCCTTCGGCTTTATGGATCTGAAAGAACTCGCGAACCTCGCGCAGCACCGATTCAAAGGGGCGGGTTTTGTAGCCCGACGCCGCCTTGATGGTGTTGCCGTGCATCGGATCGCAAGACCAGACCACGTTGGCACCCTCTTCCTGCACAGCTTTGATCAGGCGCGGCAGGTTTTCACCGACTTTGCCTGCACCAAAGCGCGCGATCAGGGTCAAGCGGCCCGCTTCATTGGCCGGGTTCAGTTTCGCCATCAGCACTTTCAGATCGTCCGCCGTGGTCGTCGGTCCGCATTTCAGGCCGATCGGGTTCAGCACGCCGCGCGCAAACTCAACATGCGCGCCATCGGGCTGACGGGTGCGGTCGCCGATCCAGATCATATGACCCGAGCCTGCCACATTCTGGCCAGTGATGCTGTCAACGCGGCAGAGCGCCTCTTCGTATTCCAACAACAGCGATTCGTGGCTGGTGTAGAAATCGACGGTGGCAAGCGACGGGGCTGAATCGGAATTGATGCCAGCAGCTGACATGAAGTCGAGCGCGTCGGAAATTCGGTTGGAGATTTCGCGGTAGCGTTCGGCTTTGTCATGTTCCGCGAAGCCAAGGGTCCATGAGTGGACGCGGTGGATATCGGCGAAACCGCCAGTCGAGAAGGCGCGCAGCAGGTTCAGGCTGGCAGCGGCTTGGGTATAGGCTTGCAACATCCGTTGAGGATCGGGGCGGCGGCTGTCCACCGTCGCCTCAAAGCCGTTGATGATATCGCCACGGTAGGATGGGTATTCGACGCCGCCGATGATTTCGGTGCCAGCCGAGCGCGGCTTGGCGAATTGGCCCGCCATGCGACCAACTTTGATCACCGGAACTTTCGCACCATAGGTCAGCACGACCGCCATTTGCAGCATGACGCGGAAGGTGTCGCGGATGTTGTCCGCCGAGAATTCAGCGAAACTTTCAGCGCAATCGCCACCTTGCAGCAGGAACGCCTTACCCTCGCCCGCCAGAGCGAGTTGCTTTTTCAGCTTGCGCGCCTCGCCTGCAAACACCAGCGGGGGATATTTTGCCAGCTGCGCCTCTACCGAATTGAGCGCAGCGGTGTCTGGATAATCGGGCATTTGCACACGCGGCTTTGCGCGCCAATCCGACTTTGTCCAACCTTTGGTCATGGAAGTTCCCCCTCCGTTAGCGATACCGGGGCGGTATAGGAAAATTATGCGCGAAAGCAAAGAGCGAAAGGCCGTTATTGTGTATGGTTCGCCCTTGCGGCGGGCGGTTTTTCCTGTTTCCTTGCACGAAACCGACATAAATGGGTCGCAACATGTCCTCCCCTGCCCGCAAAGCCACGCAAGTTGAAAAAGCCGAGGCGCCGCGTCGCTTCGTCTTCTTGCTTTTGGACAAGTTCACCATGATCAATTTCGCAGGCGCGATAGAGCCTTTGCGGCTGGCAAATCATGTCACGGGCTACCCGGTTTACACTTGGGCATTGTGTGGCGAAGGCGGGGTGGAGAAGACCTGCTCCAGCGGTGCGACCTTCAAGCTGGATTTCGGTCTGGATGAGGTGGACCGCGAAGACACCATTTTGGTTTGCGGCGGCATTGAGATTCAGAAGACCACCACCAAGCCGGTGATCGGTTGGCTGCGGCGTGAAGCGCGGCGCGGCGTGGCGATTGGCGGGCTTTGCACCGGGGCTTATGCTTTGGCGAAGGCCGGGTTGCTGGATGGCAAGAAAGCGACGATCCATTGGGAGAACCAAGACGGATTTGCCGAGGAGTTTGAGGACGTCAAGCTGACCAAATCGGTGTTCGTGATGGATGGCAATCGTTGGTCAACGGCGGGGGGGATTTCGTCGATTGACCTGATGCTGCGGATCATCGCTTCGGATCATGGTGAGGATTTGGCGAACAATGTAGCCGATCTGATGATCTATTCCACGATCCGCACCGATCAGGACACCCAGCGGCTGTCCATTCCGACGCGGATCGGGGTGCGGCATCCGAAGCTGTCTCAGGTTATTCAGATGATGGAAAACGCCATCGAAGACCCGTTGAGCCCGGCGGATCTGGCGGAAGATGTGGGGATGTCTACGCGGCAGTTGGAGCGGTTGTTCCGGCGCTATCTGAACCGCTCACCCAAGCGTTATTACATGGAACTCAGGTTGCAAAAGGCGCGTAACCTGTTGATGCAGACCGATATGAGCGTGATCAACGTGGCTTTGGCTTGCGGCTTTGCCAGCCCGTCGCATTTCTCAAAATGCTATCGCAGCCATTACAATACCACGCCTTACCGCGAGCGGGGCACCCAAGGGATGCCCAGCCCGGGTATTGGTGTGCGGTTGTCGATTTAAGCTAGAACACGCTGGCGTTGGCGCCGCCCTGCGGATCAGCGCTGAAACGGTTGCTGCCGACGGTGCCACGCGTGCAGAACCAGACCAGCAAGATGATCGCGCCAACGAGCGGGATCAAAGCGATGAACAGCCACCAGCCGGATTTATCCACGTCATGCAGCCTGCGCACCGCGAGTGCCAGGCCGGGCAGCAGATTGACCAGCATCCAAATCGTCGAGTACAAACCGCCGACCACCGCAAAGTGCATCGAGCCGCCGCCCGCACTGTAGGAACCGCCGCCCTCAAGCAGTGCTATGACGAGGCCCACGGCCACGTTGAACAGGGTAAACCACCAATAGGCGGAGCGTTGCGAGCGACCGGAAAAATTGACGTAATTGGCATAAGCAGACTTCACGGCTTCGACAAAATTCATTTGAGACCTATTGGCTGATTAATCGGCTGATGAATGCGGCGACGCTGCACCCTGCCCGCATCAATGTCCAGAAAATGCAGCGCAGATCGCTGTGCCGCCGTATTTTCGAGCAGTTGCCCTAGATTTCGCCATAGTTTCCGCCTTGACCACTACTTCAAACTTGAAATGAAATTGATCCAGCATTACCCAGCTTGCAACCTGTCGCGTTCCACGATGACTTCATGCATGAGAAACCTGTCCTTCAAGATGCTTTTCTTTTGCAAGACGTCGCTCTAGGCTCGACGGCAGGATTACGATCCAACATGGGAGCTAACAATGAAAAAACTGCTTTTGGCCTCGGCGGCAACCGCCCTTATGGCTGGCGCTGCTTCGGCGGAAGATGTGAAAATTGGCGTGCTGATCGGCTTTACCGGGCCTATCGAATCGCTGACCGGCCATATGGCCAATGCGGCGGAACTCGCAATGTCGGAAGCCAACGCTTCGGGCAAAGCGCTGAACGGCTGGAACTTTGTTTCAGTGCGCGCAGATGACACCTGCGGCGACTCGGCAGCGGGTACTGCGGCGGCAGAGCGGATCGTTACCGCTGATGGCGTCAAGGGCATCATGGGCGGCGATTGCTCGGGTGTGACCGGCGCAATCTTGCAAAACGTGGCGCGTCCGAACGGCATCGTAATGGTTTCGCCTTCGGCGACCTCGCCTGCGCTTTCGACCGCTGAAGACGATGGCTTGTTCTTTCGCACCGCACCTTCGGATGCACGCGAAGGCGAAGTCATGGGCGATATTTTGGTTGAGCATGGCGTGAAGTCGATCGCACTGACCTATTCCAACACCGACTACGGCAAGGGTCTGGCAGAGGCTATCTCGGCAGCCTTTATCGCTAAGGGCGGCACCGTCACCATCAACATCCCGCATGAAGACGGCAAGGCTGATTACTCGGCTGAGGTGGCTTCGTTGGCGGCTGCTGGTGGCGATCTGCTGGTCGTTGCAGGTTACCTCGATCAAGGTGGCAAGGGCATTGTCCAAGGTTCGCTCGATGCAGGCGCTTTCACCAAATTCGGTCTTCCGGGCGGTATGGTGGGTGACAACCTGCCAAAACAAATCGGTCCTGCGTTGGATGGTTCCTACGGCCAAGTGGCACAGTCGGACAGTCCCGGTGCGGCTATTCTGACCGAAATGGGCAAAACCAACTCCGCGCCGTTCGACGCAACATCGCCCTATTCGATGGAATCCTACGACGCGGCTGCCATGATCATTTTAGCGATGCAGGCAGCAAATTCCACCGATTCCAAAGTCTACAAAGACAAGATGATGGAAATTGCCAACGCTCCGGGTGAGAAAATCCTTCCCGGCGAAATCGGCAAAGCTTTGGAGCTTCTCGCTGCTGGCAAAGACATCGACTATGATGGCGCGTCGGGCGTGGAGCTGATCGGACCGGGCGAGTCTGCTGGTCGTTACAAAGAGTTCGTCATCAAGGACGGCAAATACGAAACCGTCAAATTCCGTTGATTTCGGTCTGAGATAATCTTGCACGGCCCGGGGTTACGCCTCGGGCCGTTGCTGTAGGAAGCAAGCCCGCATGGATTTCCATGCAAGTAAAGCACGCTCGCATGGGGTTCCATGACAAGAGGCGGCGGACAGGGGGACGTATGATCGTTGTCGAAGACCTTCACAGGCATTTCGGCGGCTTTAGGGCCGTTGATGGCGCTTCGTTGGAAATCAAATCTGGCTCGATCACTGGGCTTATCGGTCCGAATGGCGCGGGAAAGACCACGCTGTTTAACGTGATCGCCGGGCGGTTGCCGCCGACGAGTGGCCGGGTTTTGATGGCGGGCGAAGATATCACCGGCCTGCCACCGCATGAATTGTTCGCCAAGGGCCTGCTGCGCACGTTCCAGATTGCGCATGAGTTTGGCAGCATGACGGTGCGCGAAAATCTGATGATGGTGCCGGGCGCGCAATCGGGCGAGTCGTTGTGGAACGCCTGTTTCCGGCGTGGCGCTGTGGCTGCCGAAGAACGCCGCATTCGCGAGAAGGCCGATGAGGTGTTGGAGTTTCTGACCATCACCCATCTCGCCGATCAACGCGCCGCCAATATCTCGGGCGGGCAGAAGAAGTTGCTGGAATTGGGGCGCACCATGATGGTGGACGCCAAGATCGTGTTTCTGGATGAGGTTGGCGCAGGCGTGAACCGCACCCTGCTGAACACCATCGGCGATGCGATCATCCGTTTGAACAAAGAGCGCGGCTATACGTTCTGCGTCATCGAGCATGACATGGATTTCATTGGCCGCCTGTGCGACCCGGTGATCTGCATGGCCGAGGGCAAAGTGCTGGCGCAGGGGACGGTTGAAGAAGTGAAGAACAACGAAAAGGTCATTGAGGCTTATTTGGGCACCGGATTGAAGAATAAAGTGAAGGAGGCCGCGCATGGCTGAACCCTTCCTGATCGGTGAGAATATGACGGGCGGCTATGGCCCGGTTGATATTCTGCACAACTGCACGATTGCTGTTGAGCGGGGCCAGATCGCGGTGATCGTCGGGCCGAATGGTGCTGGCAAATCGACCGCGATGAAGGCGGTGTTTGGGATGCTGAACCTGCGTGGGGGTCGCGTGTTGCTGGATGGTGAGGATATCACCAAGCTTAGCCCTCAGGCCCGGGTGCACAAAGGCATGGGTTTTGTGCCGCAGACCAGCAACATTTTCACCTCGATGACGGTGGAAGAAAACCTTGAGATGGGTGCGTTTATTCGCACCGATGACATCAAGGACACCATGGCGCAGATCTATGATCTGTTCCCGATTTTGAAGCAAAAGCGGCTTCAGGCGGCGGGTGAGCTTTCGGGCGGGCAGCGCCAGCAGGTTGCGGTGGGGCGGGCGCTTATGACGCAGCCGAAGGTTTTGATGCTGGATGAGCCGACTGCCGGGGTGTCCCCCATCGTGATGGATGAGCTGTTTGACCGCATCATCGAGGTCGCTCGCACTGGAATTTCCATCCTGATGGTAGAACAAAACGCCCGCCAAGCCCTTGATATCGCAGACAAAGGCTATGTTCTGGTGCAGGGTGCCAATCGCTTTACCGACACGGGCCAAGCGCTGCTTGCCGACCCCGAAGTCCGTCGTTCGTTCTTGGGGGGCTGAGGCCATGGATATGCTCAACGCCCTTGTGGCTTTTTTGAATTTTGTCGTGGTGCCGGGCTTTGCCTATGGCAGCCAGATCGCCTTGGGCGCGCTGGGACTGACCCTGGTGTTCGGTATCCTGCGGTTTTCCAACTTTGCGCATGGCGATACCATGGCATTTGGCACGATGTGGG
>NZ_JAQGKQ010000116.1 GCF_028290025.1 Cypionkella sp.
GAGGGCGGCCACACTTGGGCGCGCATGGCCTCGCTGATCGAAACCTGCAAATTGAACAGCATCGACCCATACGCATATCTGCGGGCCACACTTGAAGCCATCACCAACGGTCACCCAAAGTCACAGACGACGACCTCTTGCCATGGGCCTTCGACAAAACGTCAACCCGCTAAGTCGACGGCCCGGACGCAGCGCTTACACCCGACCTACTTCTTCTTCCAGTTGAAGTAGGTCGCCAGGCTGATCCCGGCCTTGCGGCAGATCTCCGCAACCGGCGTACCTTCCTCGCCTTGCTTAATAATGAACGCCTTTGCGCGTCCGTGAACTTCGATGCCTTCATCCGATTCCGTTCCTCTCCCAGCCAGGAAAACGTCGCGGAAAACTCCACATTCAAACGGTCCAGTTTGCGGAGATCAGAACAGTTCCGTTTTAGGAAGAAACAAAATGCTTAGGCTCGGACGACTTACGAGAAAAGCGCCGCCCAATGTTTTTCCCGCGGCGGTTCCAAGGCCGCTCAATTGTCACAAAGGAAAGCGTGGCAATCAGCACCAAGGCTATGGATACGCACGGTAGCAAAAGCCAACGTTCAGACGGTGGCAAGCTGGCTGCCCCTAAATCTTGAAATAACACAGTTAGAACGATTCCGTGCAGCAGGTATATTCCATAGCTGACTTCACCGAGCATGCGACTAAACTTGGTTGATAAAACACCAAAATGGTCATTACCTGCTACGACAGTGAGAAATACGATGAACAGCAGGCCGCCGCCCACAGGTGAATATATGTAAGGAACCATTAAGAACGCGATTGCCATACATGTTAACGATACCCAAGTCGCTGGAGTACTTAGGAGCGCAGTCGACCATGCTGAGTTTTTAATTATTTCAATGGCAAGGCCCCCCAAAGCGAAGAACATTGGTGGACGCGGCCCAATATTCAATCCGCGTACCGTCATCAGCGCCAAACAAAAAATAACCAGCAGAAATACCCGGGTATGTGGCCCCTTCACCATCTTTTGAAAAGTGGCGACGGCCGGTAGGCTGACATAAAATAACCACTCTACACGCAGAGTCCACAAGACCCCGGCTATATCGTTCCGCATAATAGTCCCATCCATTATCGCTGGCGTCCCAAGCAACGACAGCCATCTTGCAAGCGGCATAATGTCGCCACTAGTTAAACTACCGCCCCGCATCACTCCGATGATGACGAGTGCCATGACGGCTGCCCACATCAGAGGCAGAATCCGAAACAAGCGAGACAAATATAGCGGTGCCCACTCAACGGTGCCGTGCTGCCGATCAAGGATCGAATAAAAGAGCGCGCCAGACACCATAAAAAACAGCACAACTCCCCCGCTACCTGCATTGGAGAGAAAGTTATCTTCCGGCGCAGACCAAATACCGGTGTCGATAAAGACCTGCCACACCGCGAAGTGATGGACAACCACCAGCAGTGAAAGATAGCCCCGAAGGCCATCTATAGCCCCAACGCGATGTCCATTGGGCAGTGCTGGTGCAAACCCTACCTTAATCATCAGCCAGCAGGTCACCAACGGAAATAAAAGCGCCGTAGCAACAAGAGTAACTATCATGAGTTATCCCTTTAATATAAATTTCTGGTCTTTTATGTTTTTGGCAGACTAAATTACTATGTATTAGACTTAAACGTTTGCCGTTTTGATACCACGACTGCTATCTACATAAAAAAACAGCATGTAACCTAGAAAATTACGCCCGACGAGCGCTGATGTTACAGATCGGCGCACGAAGTGACAATGATCTATCCAACATGGATTGGCAGCGCTCAGATCAGAAACAAAGCGTTTCCTCTCTAGGGCTTGCAACCGAAGAGACAATGCGGCAGAACTATGGCACTGGCGTGGGGACGACAGTTTTTTTTGGATTCGTTCATGCGTATGTCAGTTCTTTTTTCCTTTCTTGCACTGGCGAGTGGGGTGGGTGTTGCCGGAATGGGCAATGCTGCGGTTTTGTCGCTGGACGTTCAGCATTTTTCTTTCTCAGATTATCCCATAGCAGGCCGGGCAGCGCGAGACGCAATGCTCGGAACGCATGTGCTTAGCATGGAAGATTTTGAACATCAGGGCCCTGCCCGAGAATTTGTGACTGGCACTGGTAGCGACATTGCCCAGCAAAGTTTTGACACCAATACCGTCGGTAATTTTTCGATGACCGGCTCGCAAGGCTCTGGCGGTACCGTGACCAACGGTGGCCCGCTTAATCCGGTGACCAACCACGGTGTCGGTGCATATTTGCGCGATCAAAACACCTATGGCCGCACCAATACGACTGCGGGTGGAAGCTTTCATCTGGACAGCAACGATGTTCAGAACATGGCATGGAATGTTGCTCTGGCGGGGGACAGAATGTTTGACAGGCTGGTCTTCAACATTTTCGATGCGGCAGATGTCGGCTCCACCTTTTCAATCCTTGTCGATGGCATAACCTACTTCACCAGTGCCGGACAGCGGATGAACGGCGAGGTCAGCTTGGTGACAATCGTCTTTGCCCATAAAGTCCGCGCCACCTCCATCCTGTTTCAGAACACCATACATAACGATGGCTTCGGCATCGACGATATCGCAATCGGCATCACTCCGCCCATCCCCGTGCCTTTACCTGCCGGCGGTATGCTGCTGATCATGTCGCTCGGCTGTTTGGCAGCGCTAAAACGCCTGCTTTATGCTGGACGTGTTCAGGCCGGCCAAGTTTAGCTGCTGCCTCAGTTAAGGCTGCACAGCCGACGTGATCCAAGCCAGCAGATCTGCCGGAATAGTCGCTGCAAGCGATCGAACCGGCCTGCCCGATGATGCGGCCACCATTACCGCCACAATCTGCCACTCAGTGCCGTCCCAAGCCAAAATTGGTGCGCCGGAGTTCCCCGATACCACCGGGCAAGACAAGGCGAGAATGCCGGGGAGCGTGGTTAGAAGCTCACAGTCATCCCCACGTTGCGGCTGGTCCGGTGCATCCCTGCGATAAGCGATCAAACTAAGGCCATCCAGCCATTGTGCCAAAGCCGGATCGGCGATTGGCAATGTCGCCACCACATCAACCGCAATTGGCGCCTCCAGCCGCAGCAACGCCACATCATTCGCACGGTTCTCGGTAACCCCTGCCTGCGGTAGGATCATCTCAGCGCCCCGCCGTTCGGCTAAGCTGTGCCCTTCGCTGAAGTTTGCAGCAAACCGAATGGTTGCGGGCGTCGTCAACGCAGGCTCCACACAATGTCGCGCCGTTAGCACCAGATCGGGAGCCACCAGTGCACCGGTACAGATCGCCGCCCCCGGCACCAGTGTATCACCATAGCTGATGCGTCCAACCGCCAGTGGAGCCTGCTGCGCATTGCCCTGCCCCGCTGCAAACAGCAGCAAGAAGCATCCAACCTGCCCAGACCACAGCGTGCACCGCATGTCAGCCCCCGCGTTTTTTTAACCAGCCCAGAAACGCCGCATCTGGACTGCGCAAAGATGGCCTGCCACTGCGCATCCAAATATCGCGCCATTCCGCCTCAAGCGCATAAATGTCCCAGCCAGAGCCGACAAGACTGCGCGCCTTCTCTAGGGTAAGGCCGCGCAACACCGGACCTGCCGCCGGCTGAACCACCTGATCACGACGCGTTACACACAAGATATCACCCGGCTCTTCCGCCAGACGGTATTCTGGCAGATGATCTGCCACGATCATATCGCGGATCATCTTACGAAACACCCTGCGCGGACTGGCAGACCCTGACTTTTTGGACAGCGTTTCAATCGACACCCGCCACTCCGATTGCCGCCCACAATGCTTACGCGCCAATTCATAAATCCGCCGCTCCAGCGGTTTGCGCAGTCGGAAATAATCACGGCTCAACGTTAGCACAGATTTCGCCATCACTGCCCGGTAGAGCCAATCTGACAGCGTGACCGAGACCTGCACCATGCGCCCGCCTCGGGTGTGGCGCACAATCTGCCAGCCCTCGATCAAGCCGAAACCAGTGGTCACCTCCAACCCCCCGGTCACGATATTGGTGGTGATCCGGGTGCCTGCCAACCGTTCAAACGCCTCGCGCAGCCGGGCATAACCATCTCCCGATGACTCGCGGTTGGTCGCCATCAGCAGATCGTGCGCGGTCAGATGCAGGGTGCGACTGATCACCAGCCCGGCGTTTTGCGCCGCCATCAACTGACTGATGCAATAGATCAGAATGTCTTTGTCAAACAGCGTAGCCAATCCGCGGACCGACGGCACCACCGTGATCGTTACATTGTTATGCGCATAACTCAGCACCCGCAGATCGGGACGTGTTGCCAGAGAAAAAATTGGATGTTCCATGCTGGCCAAATCATCCTTCGGCAGCGCGTCTAACACATCACAAACGAAAAAATCCCCACCATGACGTTCAGGCAAAAGACCCGCAATCGAACGCCCCGCACTACGTGCCAAAGAATGTGTAGCCATGCCTGCCCTGCCTCGCCTCACCACCTGTTCAGACTGCTGCGGAACTTCGTGGTTTCAGTAACACCCTGAACCTAGAGCAAGCAGCCACACAGGTCGAGGAAACTGTTCAAGCTAACGTGGGTTCAGAGTCACTGCGACGTGGCTTCAGAGTCGTCCTATCGTGGGTTCAGAGTCACCCATGTAAAAAAATTTGCCGTTTTTTCTTTTATAATCAACGCATTATAAAAAATTGCTGGACCTGTAACTATAAAATAACTCATACATAACATAGGATGAGCAAACCGGAAAAACTGGAACGCTTTTAGACGCCCAAACACCAAGATCCGTAATGTATTGATATTGCTCAGAAAATAGAAATTTTGCCAATATGTGCGCATTATGTTCCCATATGCTGTGTTTTGGCGTATATTCCTAAAAACACGGCATATGGGGTAGTTATGTCCAAAGAATCAGTGACGGATCTTCCGCCCTATTTCAACCTTTCTCCAGATGCCTCACTGGATCAACTGACCCCTGCGGTCGGCACCGATCAGCTCGCTGAAATTGCTTCTGCCTGTGGGCGGGGTCGCGATGATCTGGCGTCGCGCGGCTTGGGGGATGAAGGCCGCAAACGGTTGCGTCTGTTTTCAACTTGGGAAATCACTCGTTATCTGATCCCCGTTGCTCAAGCCCATTTTCGCCGCGTGCTGAAAGCCAACCCAGACCTGCCGCAAGGACAATCCGAATCCGAAGCCGGTGCCAAATGGTTCACCTTGGAAGAGGTGCTGCGCCTACGCGTCTTCTTTGCCGCCGAGGGGCGTAAATCGAAAGACTATCTTCCATATCGACCCAAGGGCCTGCCAGCCAAGATGGTGGCCGTAGCCAACTTCAAAGGCGGCGTTGGCAAGACATCAACTTGTGCACATCTGGCGATGTCGGCGGCACTGGATGGCTATCGGGTACTGGTGGTAGATCTCGATAGCCAAGGCTCGATGACCTCTATCTTCGGCGGGAAGGTGGCGGATGAATGGCAAACTGTATTTCCGCTGATCGCACGGCATTATGCCAACCACCTGCAATCGGACAACCGCGCTCGTGTCGCCCGTGGTGAGGCGCCTGCAGCCCTCGACGATACATTGGTCGAGGCGCTGAAGATCTCAGCCACGGATGTGATCCAATCAACGCATTGGCCAAACATTGATCTGATCGGCAGCCAGCTTAATCTCTACTGGTCAGAATTTCAAATTCCGGTTTGGCGGATGGCAGCACGCGGCTGGAAGCTTTGGGATGCACTCAGCGAAAGTCTGTCAGAAGCAGGGTTGCTTGATCGCTACGACCTGATTTTCTTCGACACTCCCCCTGCCCTCGGCTATCTGACTATCAATGGTCTTGCTGCGGCCGATATCTTGCTGGTTCCGGTTGGCGCATCCTTTCTGGAGTTTGACTCAACTGGCCGCTTCTTTGACATGCTGCATTCTACCTTCCGCTCAATCGAAGACGGCGAGAATATCGCGGCGCGTGCGCTTGGGCGGCCAGAGCTTGCCTTTGAATGGGACGCGGTACGCACCATCGTCACCCGCTACGACGGCAGCCAGCAATCCGAACTTGCGGCGCTCATGCAGGCTTATCTGGGCCGCACCATGGCACCGCAACGGCAAGATTTCACGGCGCTGATCGGGCAGGCAGGCGAACAGGTTAACGGGATCTACGAGGCGGACTACCGAGATTTCAACCGAGACACCTATATCCGTGGCCGCGAAACCTTTGATGCCACCTATGCCAGCTTCAAGCAGCTTCTGCTGGGCATCTGGCGACGTGATGAACGCGCCATGCAGGAAGGCTGAGGTGTTTCGCGCGCGAAACATTTGTCATCGCACTGAAAGAACTAGAACATGGCAAAACGCAAAAGATTGACCCCGGCGCAGCCCGATTACACCACGACGCCTCTGCCGCTGGAAACCAAAGCCTACCTGCGCCCGGGCATCAGCCCGCCCCCGATTGCCCAAGTTGCGGGTGATGCCAGTGCTACAGCGGCCTTGGCCGAGGTTTCCGCCGCTCTCGCCTCGGCGCGCAGCGAAGGCCGATTACTGCACCGCCTGCCGCTCTCAACGATTGATATGGGCTATCTGGTGCGCGACCGCATCGGCGCAGATCAAGAAGAGATGCAGGCTTTGATGGATAGTCTGCGCAGCCATGGTCAGCGCAGCCCGATTGAGGTGACTGAAATTGCCCCCGGTCGCTATGGCCTGATCTCAGGTTGGCGTCGCATCACTGCGTTGGCCCAGCTTCAAGAGCAGACTGGCGATGCCAATTTCGGCTCTGTGCTGGCCCTTCTACGGCATCCAGACACCGCCGGCGATGCCTACATAGCGATGGTTGAGGAAAACGAAATTCGTTTGGGCCTGTCGTATTTTGAGCGCGCCCGCATTGCTGCCAAAGCCGTCGAGCAAGGGGTTTTTGGCTCTGATCGTGAGGCTCTGCAAAAGCTGTTCGCTACCGCCAGCCGCGCCAAAAGGTCAAAGATAGGCTCTTTTCTTGAGATTTACCGCAGACTTGGCGATGTCCTGCGCTTCCCCTCGGCGTTACCAGAGCGGCTCGGGTTGACGTTATCCAAAAGCTTAAGTGACGATCCGGGCCGCGCTGAAACCGTTGCTCAATTTTTGCAGGCTCATCCACCAAAGACCGCAGAAGATGAATTACACCACTTAGCTCAGCTGACCGAAAAGACTCTAACTGCTCGGACAGAGACTATTTCTCAGCGCAACTCGCCTACAAAGCCTGCTGCTGTACCACAATCCACTTCCGCAACGGTGCAAGAGCTGCGCCCCGGAGTGTTCCTGAAAACTGACGGTGATCGGCGTAATCCAACGCTCATTCTGTCAGGCCCAAATGTTAGCGCAGAGTTTTTGGAACACTTGGAACAATGGTTGAAAACCCAGTGAATGTTTCGCGCGCGAAACATTCTGCTGCTGTCTCAAGATGGCAAAAAACGCTATTTCGCATTTTGCAAGCAACCTCTTCGGCATCTTTTCGTTGTAATTTGAAAATGTTGGCTAATGAATCTTGATAGGTACCGGCAGAGTATGCTTATTCATTTTTTTGAGAATCCCGGCCGTTTTATTGTCCTATTGGACTGTAAGTATTGGGCAAGGGACTTTGGTGCGCCTGACCGCAAGGATTGATTATGACGTTTAGCCCTGCCCGCCGCATCGTCATTGTGGTAGAAAACTTGCCGGTTCCGCTGGACCGTCGGGTGTGGTCGGAAGCCACGACTTTGGTTGAGGCCGGTTATCAAGTTTCAGTTATTAGCCCGATGGGGCGCGGATGGACGGCGCCTTATGAGTTGCGCGATGGCGTGCATATCTATCGTCATTCAGAACCGCCAGAAGCGCATTCCGGTGCGGTAGCTTACGCGCGCGAATATAGTCATGCGCTGTGGCACTGGTTTAAGCTGGCGCGCATAATCTGGCGCGAACGCGGGTTCGACGTGATTCAAGGCTGCAACCCCCCCGACCTGATCTTCGTTTTGGCCTTGTGGTATCGTCTTTGGGGCGTGAGGTATATGTTCGATCACCACGACGTTTGCCCGGAATTGTTCGAGGCAAAGTTCGCAAAGCGCGGCCTGCTTTACCGCGTCATGCTGATCTGGGAGCGTATGACTTTTGCAACCGCATCGGTGTCTATCGCGACCAACGAAAGTTTTCGCACTATCGCCCTGCGACGTGGACGGATGAACTCGCAAGATGTTTTCGTTGTCCGTTCTGCGCCTAAAACGCATCTGTTTCTACCCGGTCCTGCCGACCTTGTGCATCGCAAGGGGGCTGAAACGGTGTTGGGATATGTTGGTGTAATTGGCCAACAAGAGGGTATGGACCTCTTGGTTGCGGCTGCCGATCATTTGATCCGCACGTTGGGTTATAGCAGCGTCCACTTCATAATTGTAGGTTTTGGCCCGCAACTCCCCGAAGTAGAGCGTGATGTGCAGGCGCGCGGCTTGGGACAATATTTCACCTTTGCGGGCGCGCTTTATGGCGAAGACATGCTCGCGGTGTTAAACAGCATTGACATCGGGCTTTCCCCCGACCCGAAAAACCCGATGAACGACATCTCGACGATGAACAAGGTCATGGAATACATGACCCTTGAAAAGCCCACCGTGCAATTTGATCTGACCGAGGGCAGGGCATCGGCAGCAGACGCATCGCTTTACGCTAAGCCCAACGACTTTGAAGATTTCGCCGCGAAAATCGCTCAGTTAATCGACAATCCGGCAGAGCAAAAACGCCTTGGCAAAATCGGGCGAGCGCGGATGTTAGAGCAGCTGTCGTGGGATCATTCGGCCCCGCAGTTGCGCGCAGCTTATGATCGGATATTTGCCAAAATGGGCCGCTGAACTGGCCGAAGCGCTGCCACGATCGCTCCTATCAGCGTGCCGCCCAGATGAGTCTGCCATGCCACTAGACCGCCTTGAATCCACCACATCAGCAAATTGATCACCACGAGTCCCACCATACCGCCACAAAGCTCGGCAAGACTTTGAAGGCGACGTAAACCAGCTGCCAGCTGATCTTGCCAGCGCCAGACCAGTTGCGCCCCAGCCAGCCCGAAAATCGCACCCGAGGCACCGACCATCGGCACTGCGCTATAGGACAGCAGCCCAAAAGCTGCCCCGCCACCAAGAGCTGCGGCGATGTAGACCAGAAGAAACCGCCCGGCGCCGTGCCGCTCAAGGATCGCTTGCCCCAACGCCGCCAAAGCCAGCATATTGCCGATCAGATGCAGTGGCCCGGTGTGCAAAAACGCGTGGGTCAAAAACATGGTAATGGGTTGGGCGGCAAAGTTCGGCCGCCAGCCATGCAGAAGCCCAGCCCAAAATGCGCCATACTGATAAGCCAACGGCCGCCAGCGTGGCGAGCCCATCAAACCGAAGTCGGCCGCAAGCAGGATAATCTCGGGGAGCATACAAGCCAAGATCAGCGCGATCAGCACAATTTGTCCGCGGCGTGGCTTGGCGGAGCCGGGGGGTGGGGCAGGGGGTGTCATAACCCATTGGTGAACAATCCACGTCGACACTGCAAGCTGTGCGCTTGGATGGTTTAACACATAAAGTCAGCGGCAGATGCCAAACGAGCTTTGACGCAGAGATTAATGCAAGAAATTGACGAGCGCTCACTGATTCGCCCAAAAAGAGCGACGCGCCCCAAGGTCGATACCTAAGTTTGTTATTTCAGACTCGCCAATGTTTCCGTTAAGTAAACATTACGGACGAATCCGGCAATATTGATTGGGTAAGCGCTGTGATTTTCCCGCAGAGCGTGTAAAAATTGAAATATGTCGAAAAAGTGTTCTTTTTATGGTGGGGATGGCGTAAATTAAGACAACAACTTTTGTAAATCTTGGTCCGCTGCGGCTGGGTTAAGAGAAGGAGGGTCAGATGAATTTCAAGAACGGATTGGTAGCAGCACTTTTGGCTGGTACTTTTGTACTTCCAGCGAGTGCGGCCACTATTTCTTTCACTGGGGCGAATGGTGGCGACAGCATCGGTTATACCGAAGATGGCCTTATGTTCGACGATGCGCGCATTCAATCCGGCAATTGTAACATCAGTACCTCTGGTGCACCTTGCATGGCATTGAACAAAACAGAGATTTCCACGCTGACGAGCGAAACGCTTGGGGCGTGTTCACCGTAACATCCTTTTGGTTCAAGTTGCTTGGCGCGTCTCCGGCAGAGCTTACCGTCAACAGCTCTAAAGGCGGTAGCGTCGTTTTGACAGAAGCTGTCTATGGGAAAAATAACGACGGCAACTTTTACAACTTGTTGGGCAATGCCTTGTTCACAGATGTCGAATGGGTGACGTTCACCAACAGTGGAAAAGGCAACGTGCGCGTTGATGACATTGGCACTCCTGCAGCTGTTCCGCTGCCTGCTGCAGGCTGGCTGATGATTGCGGGCCTCGGTGGCCTTGCCGCGCTCCGCCGCAAGCGCAAAGCAATCTGACTGATTATTTTAATGACAAAGGGGGCGGCGCATTGGCCGCCCCTTTTTATTGATCGGCTCCCTGGTCAATCCCGTGCCGCGAAGTCCCCTTCCCGATGGGAGACGCTGCTATTCTGGCACAAACCGCGGCAATTTCTGCAATATCACTGCCATGAAGCGCTGCATGCGGGCATCAGCCTCGGCTTCGGTTTCGTCGTCCAAAATGGGCGTCACAAAGCGAACCATCGCGCCATCACTGCGCCCCATGGTCAGGCTGTCCAGAACCACGCTGACCTTGGCAAGGTAATCATTGGTCATCCGCTTGCCGCGCTGTTCGAACCAGTAATAGACCAGTTGCTTGGTCAGCCCCTTCTGGATCACCGCGCGATTCACTGTGAAATCACCATAAACCGTGCCGGGGATGCTGATCGGGGTGGGGTCAATCGAGAACACCTCCCAGCCGCCAACAGGCAGGCAGACAGCGGGCGAATGGATGCCAGACCCCTCCGTCTGCTTTTTATACCAAGCCGAAAAGAAATTGACGTAAGCCGCTTCGCCAGAGGTGGCATAGGTGGCGTTGATGTAATCGGTGGCACCCAGCACGCGTTCAGTATCGGGATCAAGGGCAGAGACGCTGCCCGACCACGCACCAATATCACGAGGAAACAAAGAGAACCCATCCCGCGGCGGATCTACAATGGCGCGCGGCGGTGTCAGCACAAAGGCCGTGGCGATGACGGTGGTCAGCAGTGCGGCAATAATCATGCCACGTGAGGTGCCGATGGAGCCAAGCCGTTTTGCTTGCGCGCCAAAGCCCTCAAAATCCAAATCAATGGTATCGCGGAAGGGCAGGGGGTTAGGGGTCAGCCGCTGCAATCCAATGGCCACGATGAACAGAATGATGATGCAGGCACCAAAGATCACCCAGCCTTCGAAAAAGTGCAAAAAGCCCTCGGCCTGCTCGATGCCATAGCTGTTGACCAGAACACCGATCACGCCAATGCGCAGCGAATTCATAAACACCGTCAACGGGGCCGCCATCAGGAACAGCACCGCCTTGTGCCAGAACGGCCCGCGATACAAGATGCCGAACAGATAGGAAAACGACAGGATCGGAAATAGATAGCGCAGCCCGGAACAAGCCTCGGCGACTTGCAGCTTGTAAACGCCAAGATCAATGACATTGCCTTCCAAAAACACCGGCACGCCCATCAGGCGCACAAACCAGACGCCAAGGTTGGACGAGATCAGCTGCAATGTGATGGTCATGTGCCAGAACACAAATTGCGGCAAGGGCAGCATGAAGATCAGATGCAAAACCGGTGCCCAATGGCTGCGGCCTTTTGCCCAGCCAAAGCTCACCAAAACCACCCCCATCACCCAGATGATAAAGGCATAGGTCACCACGTCAGGGATGCGCACCAGATTGCCCAAAATGGCGAAGGTCAGCGCAAAAAAAATGACCAGAATCCCGGGTATCCGATTGACCGGCGTGCCGGGCGGGGCAGGCGGGTTGTGGCGCAATTCCCGTAGGAATAGATACAGCGAGATCAGCGGAATAATGGGGCCTTGGCTATATTCCGGTGTGACCCATGCGGCTGCAAGCGAGGTGAACCCCAGCCAGAACATCGGGATTGCCGAGACAATAAGCAGTGCAAACCAAGCAAGCCCAAGCGGGTTCAAACTAAGGCTGCGCGGGGAAGTGGAAGAAAATGTCATGGAGCCTATCGAGTTGGGGGCCTATCGGATTAAGGTGACGCCACAGCAACTTCTACGATACCGTTAAAGAAAAGAGACGCAACAAGTCTTGTATAGTCTGAAAATCAAGCGTTGACGAGACTTCGAACCCTTACCACCAGTCACATTCTCTTAACCAAAGGCTGCACGCTTAACCAAAAGGGCGGCCAAAAGACCGCCCTCTCGCCATTCAAACCGCTCGCTTAGGCGGCTTTGCGTTTGCGGCGCAGTGCCGCCAAGCCGCCGAGTCCTGCCACCAGCAAAAGTCCAGCCGCAGGCAATGGCACCGGGGAAATGTTAGCCGATTTCAAAGTGAAATCATCATTGCCCAAAATGAAGCCGTCTTGCCAGAAAGTGCCCTTTGCCCGAACGCTGAACGACGTCACGTTGTTCAGACCAATAAGAATTGAGGCTGGAATGGTCGAGCCAACGGTCGTCCAGCTGCCGTTATTGACAGACCATTCCATATCGTCGTTGGAGTCGATCAGACCCATAGAAATGCTGAGCAGTTTGACGGCCCAGCTGAAAGTGATCGTCAGAGTTTCCGCGCTTCCGATAGGAGACCCGTCAATCTGGTTTGGATTGGAATCCGGCATGCCATTCACGCCTAGGCCATTCACGGTTTTGGTGACGACAGCGCCGCCGCCGTTCAGAATTCCTGTAGCCAGGGCTGAAGTCGTGTAGCTCGGCCCACCCGCCACAGTACCGCCTGCTGCGGTGCCCGCAGCGAAGTCGACTGTCGCAGCAGAGAGAGGTGCCAACGAAAGCACAAGCGCTGCGGCATAAGCACTTGCAAAAATCGACAATTTAGAAAGTTTCATTTCATATTCCTCATAAAGGACATCGCAAAAAAAAATTGATCAAAGCAGCGATCGCCCTGCCGGACCATACAAGATTTGGCTGCATTCACGACAAAAATTTGCCATAATTTGCAATTTGCAACTGGAGAGAGAGCCAGTTTTAAGTTTCGGAAACAATGAGAGCTCAGATTATCTTATTAGTTTCCGAACGGTCGCAAAAACGGAATAATACGAGCTGCAAGATGGAAGACTGACCACGTCACCTCGCACGCTTTTTGGATCATCTCAGAATGTGGGCGGCATTTCGGCAGGCTGTTGCAGCCATCCCAAAGTGCGCGCTAGCCGAGGGATGTGGTGGCGCATAAAGCCCCGCAAGGCATAATTGGCGAAAAGCCAGCCCGCCTTCGGCACGGAAAGCTGCAGATGGTGCCGATACATTGCCCAAGTCGCTCGTGCTGCGCGGGCCTTATCCCCCGAGACTTGTCCGGCGTGAACTCGGTAGGTTGTCAGGGCCACAGGCAACCCGCAGGCCGGGCCGTGCTGGCGCAAAATAGCAAGCCAAAAGGCGAAATCCTGCCTGAGGCGCAAATCGGGCATCCGCATCTCACCAATGATTGCCCGGTCGATGATTGCGGTCGAGCAGCCGATGACATTGGTAACCAGCAATTGGCGGTAGGTTACACGAGAGGGCACGCCCACACCCTTCGCGACCAAAGCTGCGTCAGGCGTGCTTTGGCGCTGATAAGCGGTGTAGCTTAGGCCGGCCGGATGCGCCTGAAGCCATTCCAAATGCCGCACCAGTTTTTCGGGGTGCCAAAGATCGTCAGCATCCAGAAAAGCGACGAAGCGGCCGCGTGCAATATCCATCGCCAGATTGCGCGCAACACCCGCACCCCGATTGCCGGGAGTCTTTAACACCCGTATCCGCAGATCAGCCGCTGCAACTTCGGCCAGCAACTGCGCCGAAGCGTCGGTTGATCCGTCATCAACGGCAATCAGTTCCCAATCGGCAAAACTTTGCGCTTGAACCGAGGCCACTGTCGTCGGCAGCAATGCCGCCGCATTGTAGACAGGCATCACCACGCTGACTTTTGGGGCCGCGTCATCCGTGGACAGATACACTGCGCGCTGCCTTAGCGATTCAACAGAGAATATTGGTGCTTGCGCAACAGCATCAGCCCCAATGCCATGCAGACGGCACTAATCACCAGCACATAGGTAACCGAGACATAATTTGCGTGATAGCTGGAATAAAACCCATAACGCATCAGGCCAACCAGATGGACGATAGGATTATACCAAAGTATGTCCCGTACCCAATTTGGCAGATCGTCAAAAACCATGAAGACACAAGAGATCATAAAAATTGGCTTCATCAGGATGCTCCAGATCTGCGACCAAAGCGGAAATCGGGTGAACAAAAAGCAGTTCAGCGTTCCAATCCCCAAAGCCAGCCCGCCTGAAAGTGCCAAAGCCGCGGCAACCGCGGGCAGTTTGATGATCACCTTAGTGTCATAGATCAGCAAAATCCCCCCAAAGATCAGGTATGCGACCATGATCTGGGTCAGCATATTCAAAATGAAGCGCGCCAAAATAGCATCAATAAACGTCACGCTGGGATAGGTCAGCAGCGGGCGGGAAAACGTCACTGATTGTGCGATCCGGTTTGAGACCGTAGTGAAAATGCCCAATGGAATGATGCCGGTGGCATAAAAAAGTTGAAAATTGGTACCAAGTGAAGGATGTCGCAACGCCAGTGAAAACACCAAGGACAACAACATTACCCCTGCCACCGGCTCTAACACTGCCCAAAGATAACCGCCCGGTGAGCGGCCATAGGTGGTGGCCATTTCCCGCAGCACCAAAGCGGTGATAGTGCGGAAACTGGCGAAAATCCGCCGCCGATATCTTGGCAAGACAGGTCGTTTTTGCGGAAGAAATGTGGTAGTCATATCAACAAGGCCTTCGAATTCTGAAGTAGGACAGATCGGTTCTGGGCTTTTGGACTGCAATAATGTAAGAACAAGCTCAAGGAAACAAATCATTCCGTGAGGCCCCGTGTCTTCCTCGTCCAATGCTTCGGCTGATTCTAACCCTGTCAAACCGCAGACAGCGTTGCCCCCCGCAGATGGCAAACCGGTGTTATCTGCGGTGAAGCCTACACCCACGGTTATCCCCGCACCGCCCGGCGCGCATATCACGGGCGTTGCCGGAACCTCAAAACTGGCTGCGGTTCGTTCGGATCGTGCGGCACCGGCGGTTTCTGCACGCCCGGCACCGCCAAAAGCCGTCGGCTTGGTGAATTCAAGCTTTATCCGCCCTGTTGCGAAGATGGCGCGCATACATACCCGCCACAGGCTTTTGATCGCCTCATTCGTGTTGGTTGTTTTGCTTCCGATTTTGGTCGCTGCGGCTTATCTCTGGGGCAAGGCTGCTGACCAATATGCCTCGACGGTGGGCTTTTCGGTGCGCCGCGAAGACGCAAGTTCCGCTATGGACATGCTCGGCGGATTGAGCGGACTTACAAAATCGTCATCTTCAGATACTGATATTCTGTATGAATATCTGCGCAGCCAAAAGCTGGTGGCCGAAATGGATGCCAAGCTTAACCTGCGCGCGATCTGGTCTAAGCCACAAAGCGACCCGTATTTTGCCTTTGATCCTGACGGCTCGGTCGAAGACCTGCTGGATTATTGGCAGAGCATGGTGCGCACCTCTTATGATAGCTCTACCGGGCTGATTGAGGTGCGGGTTCTGGCGTTTGATCCCAATGATGCGACCCTGATCGCCCAAGCTGTGCTTGACGAAAGTGCCCGCATGATCAACGATCTGGGCGCCGCGGCCCGCGAAGATGCGGTGAAGTTTTCGCGCGAAGAACTGGCTGAAGCCGAGGATAGACTGCGCAGTGCGCGTGAGGCGATCACCGCTTTCCGCGTCAAAAACCAGATCGTTGATCCCACCACAGATTTCCAAGCACAAGCTGGATTGGTTGCCTCGCTGGAAAACCAACTGGCCTCGGCGCAGATCGAAATTGATCTTTTGGGCGACATGCCTGCAGGCGATCCACGTCTGGCGCAGGCCAAACGTCGCGTGGAAGTGATTGAAACCCGCATCGCCGCAGAGCGTGCCAAGGTCGGCGATGATCTTGGCGTAGGTCAGAAAGATTACGCAGCACTGGCCAGCGATTATGAACGCCTTGCGGTAGACCGGGAGTTTGCCGAACGTGCCTATGTGGCCACCTTGGCCACCTATGACACCGCCAAGGCGGAAAGCCAGCGCACCAGTCGCTATCTGGCAGCGCATGTCATGCCGACCAAGGCCGAGATCTCGCGCTTCCCCGAGCGTTTGTCGATGCTGGGCCTTCTGGCGCTGTTTGTTCTGTTGATGTGGTCGATCACCACCTTGATTGCGTATTCGCTGAAAGACCGGCGCTAGCCGAGCTTATCCATGATCCGGCTTGAAAACCTTACCAAGATATTCACTCTGGAAGGCCAGAGCAAAGTCGTGATGAAAAATGTCAACCTGACCTTTGCATCCGGTCTGTCGGTGGCATTGCTGGGACGTAATGGCGCGGGAAAGTCCACCCTGTTGCAGATGATTGCGGGCACCGAGGCCCCAACCTCGGGGCGGATAGTGTCAACCGGCAGTATCTCTTGGCCAGTGGGCTTTGCGGGCTCATTTCACCCAGAGCTTAGCGGTGTGCAGAATATCCGCTTTGTTGCCCGGATTTATGGAGTGGACACCGACGAACTCGTTGATTTCGTGGAAGATTTCGCCGAGCTGGGCGGGCATTTTCATTTGCCTTTCCGCACGTATTCCTCAGGCATGCGCTCACGCTTGGCATTTGGCGTGTCCATGGGCATTCCCTTCGACACCTATCTGGTAGACGAGGTCACCTCGGTGGGCGACGCTGCGTTCAAATCAAAAAGTTCGTCTCTTTTTAAAGCGCGCATGAAAACTGCAGGTGCTTTTGTCGTCAGTCACTCCATGGGAATGGTGCGCGATCTTTGTCAGGTTGGTGTCGTTCTGGAAAATGGCAAGTTGACGTATTACGAAGATATAAATGCCGCGATCAAACACCATGAGCGTAATATGGGTGAATAAAGCGGCGAAGATGTGCGCGCATGATCGCCTTGTGGCAAGCCTTCTATCCATCCACCATCATATTATTCGTCGGGTGCGGTCAGGGGCTCTGAACCATCATTTTACCATAAGGACGGCACCCTACATGTCTGACACCAACCATTGCATCGGCGCAGGGCGGCGGATTTGCCTTTGTCCGGGGGGGATTGGTGGTGGTGGCGTCGGGGTGGTTATGCTCAACCTTGCCGAGGAATTGCTGGCACGCAACGTGAAGGTTGATCTGTTGATCGCAGCACGGGATGGCGTTGCGCGCAACGTGCCCGCAGGGGTGAACGTGATCGATCTGGGCCCCCGGGTCCGCACAGCGCTTGGCCGGGCGGTGTCTTACTTAAGCCAGGCCCGGCCTGACGTGGTGATTTCGGCCCGCTCTTACGTCAACCTGCTTATGCTGGCGGCACATCGCTTGGCACCCGGCCGGGCAAACCGCCGACTGATCTGGAGTTATCATACCCACCGCAGTGCCGAGATGGCCCGTGCCCGGCCTGCATTACGGTTGATTGATGGGCTGGCGCTGCGGTTGGCTGCTTGGCCCGAAGCCCGTGTGGCCGTGTCGGTAGGGGTGGCCGCTGATTTGCGCGTTGCTTTGGGCCAAAACGCCGCGCAGGCGCCGATCACAGTCATTCCCAATCCTGGCTGGACCTTGACGCGGGCGGCGCAAGTCTTTGCGGCTTGTCCACATCCTTGGCTGGCAGATCGTGCGCCGCGCCTTTTACGGGGGGGCGCTCTGTCGCCAGAGCCCGTGCTGATCGGTATGGGGCGTTTTGCACCGCAAAAGGATTTTCCAACCCTATTGCGCGCATTCGCTGAATTGCGGCGTGACCACCCGGCTGTGCGGCTGATTTTGCTGGGAGAAGGCCCGGACCGTGCGGCTTTAACCAAGCTCTGTGCGGAATTGGGATTGCGGTTAGACCAGGATATTGCTCTGCCCGGGCATGTAGAGCAGCCGATGGCTTGGCTTTCGCGCGCAGATACTTTTGTGCATTCGGCACTTTGGGAAGGGTTTTCGATGGTTTTGGTCGAAGCGCTTGGCGCAGGTTTGCCCATCGTTGCCACCAACTGCCCGTCGGGGCCTGACGAAATTCTTGACCACGGCCGTTTTGGTTGGTTGGTGCCGCCTGACGATTCTGCGGCCCTGAGCCGAGCGATGGCAGAGGCATTGGTGAGGGTGGTTGACCCTGTGGTCCAAGCTGCGGCGGCCGAGCGCTTTAGTGCCAGTCTGGCCGCAACGCGCTATCTGCATCTCGGCTTTCCGACGCCGTAAGTCTATGCTAGCCGCTGATTTCGCAAACGCTCGGTTACTTGATCAAGCAAGGATATTCCTCGTGCCTTTCTCCCTTGATGTCCTGTTGCCGCATTTCAAAGATCCGGCTGGGCTGAAACTCTCCCTAGATTCCATCGCGGCACAAATTTGGGGTGGTAAGATGCGGGTCGTCATCGTGGATGACGGCTCACCAGAGCCGGATCGGATTGCCGCCGAAGCCTATGCCCGCGCCTTTGCCGAAGAAACCGATATCGGGCTTACATTTTTGGTCAATGCGCAAAACCTCGGTCGCCCGCGCACCAGAAATCGACTGCTTGATGCAATTGAGGCCGATTATGTCGCTTGGCTTGACGCCGGAGATATCTGGTACCCGCAAAAACTCGAAGTACAATTTGCCCATTTGACGCGTCTGCGCATGCAGGGCAACAATATTGATCAAATTTGGTTGACCTGCTCCTATGACTGGAAGTGGGAGGGCAATGAGAACATCCGCAGTTTGCTTCAGGTTACCAAAGGCGATCAAGTGCAAGAATTGTTAGACGGCGCGCGGCTTCGGGCTTATCTTTGGACATTGCTCGGTACCCGGCGGGCCTTCCAAATTGCAGGCCGCTTCGACGAGCGGCTTCCAAGGCTACAGGATTTGGATTATTTTCTACGTTTTGTTCGGGCTGGCGGTCGGATTATAACCCCGCCCGAGAAAGAAGCACTTTGTTGTTATTTCAAGTCGGATGTCGGACGTAACGCGCGCGAAATTAATATTTGCCACCGCCTGATTTTGGCAAAACAAGCACCGGTGATTAATGAATATTCTCCCGCCCTGCAATCAAAGCTCAACTATAAGGCTAACAGCCTTGCCGCACGCTTCGCCCGGAATAATCAAAAGCTCGGGCTTTGGCTGTTTTTCCGTCTGTGCGCAATCTTTGGTTCGCCAAGACACAGCCTCCAGATTCTAAAAACAGTTTTGCTGCGGAAAGTTTTACGCTAATGACCCGAATTGTGCATGTTTTTGCTGGCGCGACTGCGCGCGGCATTGGCCTTGAGGCCGCTTTTGATATAGCTGCGGCGATTGGGCCGACGGTCAAGTTGGTCCAGGCAAAAAGTTGGCTATCTGGGCTTTCAGAACAGATAGACCATGATTTCCTCCGCTTCGATCTGAGAGATGATCGGTTGGCTTGTATGGCCGAGGTTTTGCGCCGTGATTATGGCCGCCGCGCCGAGCCTTTGCTGGTGCTACCGTCGCTTGCTCCAGATACCGCCGATGAGACATGGTTGTCGATTCTGATCGGTCTCGCTGGCGAAGGCGACGATAGAATAAACTATCGTATTTGGTCGATTTCTACCGGATTGCCAAATACCATCGGCCTGCCAAACGCGCTTGTTGCTGCGTTGAACGCAAGGGGTGTTACGGCAGAGACGGGCGAAATTGTGCCAGTTGCCGGATCGGCTTTGGCGACACATCTGGCTTTAGGACCAATCATCAACCCGGCGGATCAGCCCGCACGTTTTCAGTTCCCCAAGGCGGAACTCTGGGTCCCGCGCTACCCGGCACGCAAACTTTTGTTCATCATTGATAGGCTGGCAAATCGAAGCGGAGGTGCCGAGCGGGTGCTGATCGAAACGGCCAAGGCACTGGCAAACAGAGGGCATACGGTAGAGATTGTAAGTCATGAATTTCGCCGAGGCCGCCCGTTCTACCAGACTGCTGCGGGGGTGGTGCATTCCAATATACGCCCCCCACGCCGCGGGTTGCGTATATTGACGGGTCGGCTGCGCAATTTGTTTGAGCGGCATGCGCCTGATTGGCCGCTGCTGGATCGACTGATTTGGCTTTCGCGCAACGGCGGATTTTGGAGGCGGTTGCAGCGCTACATCGAGACCACCCGCCCCGATGTCGCGATTGCTTTCATGCCGCCCGCTATGACGGCATTGGGCATGGTGCGCACCCAGCACCCGATGCGCCGCGTGGCGTCAACTCATAACGTGCCGGAACAGGATTTTTGCAACCCCGAACGCTGGGATCCGTCCCGGCTAGACCGTCGCCGGCGCTTGGCGATGCTCGCCAAGATGGATAGAATTGCCGTTTTGTTGCCCGAGTTTCGGGAGTTCTTTTCTGGTAGTTTAAGAGCCCGGGTTCTTTTGATGCCCAATGCCGTTGCGCAGGTCGACAGCGGGCAGCTTGCTAAGGCGCAACGTAAGCCCATTGTGATGAGTGTTGGACGACTGGCTCCGGTGAAACGGCATGAATTGCTGATTGAGGCTTGGGCGCAAGTCACAGCAGATTTCCCAAAGTGGGAACTGCAAATCTACGGCGATGGGCCGTTGCGTCCTCAGCTGGAGGATCGAATCAAGGAGTTGGCCCTTGGAACAGTTATGTTGATGGGGCATCAACAGGATGTTGCCGAGCGCTACCGGAAAGCCATGATTTTGGCGCATCCAGCGGAATTTGAGGGTTTTGGACTTGCACCCGCAGAGGCGATGGTTTCGGCTGTGCCAGTGATTGGCTTCGCGGATTGTTCAGGTGTCAACACGTTGGTGACGCATGGCGTGAATGGGTTGCTTGTCGCAGCCGAGGGCGACCGGGTGTCGAATTTTGCTGAAGCCCTGCGGTCGCTTATGAAAAATGAGAACTTGCGCCTAGAGCTTGCACAGGCTGGCCCGCCCAGCATGGCTATTTATGCCCCTGATGCTGTGGTCGATCTGTGGGAGGATATGTTGTTTGCCGATGCAGTGCCCCGCGGTGGTCTTGCTGGCTAACGGCGCTCTGGGGCACTGCGCAGCACCAACAACCGCCCCATCTCGGCCAGTTCAACGCCCCACAGTCGAAGCCTGATGGCACAGGCCGTAAACCGCCAGCGATATGAATATCGCCGGTCGCTTACATAGCCAACCATCTCACGCAGAGGCGGTGTCAAGCTGCGCAAAGTCCAGAACACCCGACGCCGCAATGGACCGGAGCGGAGTTGACCGCCTTTAATCCGCCGGGCTTTTGTCTCACATTCCAGACGCCCGGAACGGGCCGGATGAAAAACCACGGCCCCCGGAACCAGACGCAAACCTATCCCGGCCCGACCCGCCCTGCGGCAGAACTCAGCATCTCCGCCTGAAAATCGATTCGCATCAAAGCCTCCCAGGCGCTCTATCACGGCTTTGGGGATGCCAAGATTGGCCGTCGTGGCATAACCATGCGCAATATAGCGCTCTTGCGGAATACCGCGCACCGTATCGAATATCTGCCATGCATTTGCAAATGGCGGGCAGCGCACTTGAATTGGGCCAGCCAGCAAGACTTCGGGCGCAACGCGTTCTGCGGTAACATACGAAGACAACCAATCGGTATCAGGACAACAATCTGCATCGGTAAAAACAACAAACCGGGCTTTCGCCTCGGCCACTGCCGCGTTGCGCGCCGCATAAGACCCCGGTTGCGCGCAATGTATCCGCCGCCAGCGTCCCGCCAGCCCAACGGGCACCATCTGGCGCAGCGTTTCTTCAGGGAACGCCTGCGGTTCATTGTCTGCAATAATCAGCTCAAAGTCTTGAAACTTTTGTGCCGCCAACGCATCCAAAAGATGAGTCAGCTGGTGCCATGTTTTAAAAACCGGGACAATAATACTAAGTTGCGGAGTAAATTCTGGTTCGATCTTAGGATTGGCGCTGTTGTCATGCATTTCATTGTTGTCGCGCAGCGAGGTCACCGACCCAAAGTCCAACGGACCAAGCGTTTGAAGCCGCGCAGTGGCTTGGTTACCCGCCATGACGTGCTTTGAGTCATCCGCGTTATCTGTATCCGCGCCGTTCCAAGGTTTTTCTTGCAACGTTCGAAATCGCGCAACTTGGTTTCCATTGTTTTAATCAATTCCTTCGCACTGGCGGTTTGCGTTACATGTTGTTTTTCCCAAGCAACCATATTTTTCGCCAAACGGCCGAGATCTTCGGACTGCGTTCTGACGCGAACGGACAATGCATCTCGGTCTGTGGTGACCGTGCGCAGGTCGGCTTTAAGGCTTGTGATGAGTTTTTCTTGTTCGAACCGCCGACGGTCATAGCTAAAAATTGTCTGCTTGTGGTCATCTTTCAGCTGCGTAATCACCGGGTCGAAAGCCTGCGCAGCCTCCGCCTCCACTTGCACGAGCTCGGTGCTCAGTTTCGCACTCTGCGCCAAGGCGGCTTCTGAGGCTTGCGTTAATTCCTGCTGCTTCAGCGTCATTGCGGCCATGCGGGACGCGGTTTCGGCGGCTTCTGCAAGCAAACGGCGGGTGCGCTGGCCGTCTTGAACGAGATCCGCGAACAATCTGCTGTCCTCGTTTAAAGTGGCGTGAATGCCGTCAAGTTCGTTGAAATCTGCGGCATCCTCCCCGGTGCGGACCCATTTCTCAAAAATGGCAAAACTGGTTCGTATCGCCGCAGGAACATGCGCCGCCTGTTCCAGATCTTCACCGACCCAACTTTTATGCTTCAATTGGACAGTTAAGAAATCGTCAATTCGCCGCTCGGCCCGCAGACCGCGGATCGGAAATTTATCGTCAAACTTGGTCTCGATATCTTCTATAATGCGATGTCGCCGCTGTAGAAGACTCTGGTAGCTGACAAAAACCCGGTTTTCTCCACGGGTCGCCCGCTCTGCATCCAGCGTGTAACGCAGCCAAAGCAACTTGCCGAAGCTTGGATGTAAATCATTACGCGCCTTCAGTGAGTCAGCGACCTCAAAGGGATGGCGATGAATATGCACAAACTTCGTCGTTGCGCCAAATGAGCTTAAGGCTTTGCGCCAAAATGGCACTAGCCGACATATTCGCGGATCCTTCAGAACAAACAGCCGCGAAGATCCATATTCCTGCCGCAGTATTTCGACCGCGCGTTCACAAAAATCTTCTGCCTTGGACGATGCCACCCAAGCATCATTGAGCGGCAGCCAATCATCCCAAGTTGCCCCGATGCCGCTCATGATATCTTTGTGCAGCTCATAGACTTGGCGAGATTCAAAATATCCCTTCGGATTGCCGACATCCGCCACCATCGTTGTTTTGGGTTGATCACATCCTGCCAAACCAAGGGTTCCAGCAAGCGCCGATGTGCCAGAGCGGTGCATACCCAAGACCAAAAGACATGTTGGCCGGCCCTTGATTGTTACATTTGGATCAGGCTGTTCTTCGCGCTTTTTTTGCATTCTTATGCTCCTGATCCTTAGGAAATTATGTCTGTGAGCTTGCGTCGCTCGTGATCCTTCACCGAGAGCCCGTTCTCGTCGTCAGGAACCGTAACTACAAAGCGTTCAATTTGTTGCACAATCACTATATCAGGTGCCTCTGCTGCAATGATCGAATAGTCAATATTGGGTTGCCAGACGAAAACCGCCCGCGAGAAACGCGCCGCAAACATCTCAAGTTGGTGAGATGAAAAGCTATCCCTAAACATCACTAATTTTGGAAGAGTCTTGTCTTCATTTTCGTAAATCTGCAGATTTCCCATGTGTTTAACATCATTGTTATACACACGCTGGAAGGCAGGATTAATGAACGTAATCAGGGGGCTGGACGTACGTTGGCCAATTTTACCACTCAGGTCGCCGTCAATCTCATGCTCGATAAGTTGGAACTCATCGGGCCCAATGGGGGGTAAACCCATTTCCGCCATGGTTTGATTGAATGTGACAAAAGCGCCCCAGTGGTTCCAATGGGTATCGCCCATGCTGAAAACATTTTGTGTCCTCGCCGCGTCACGTAAAAGGTCCAGATGATAAAGACACGGCACCAAGCCATCCGCAGCCATAAGCACCTGATGGACCGGGCGATTGGAAGACAACACGATGCCATCGGGAAGAAACTGCGCGTAGACGCATTCCTTGTTGGGCACGATGCTGTGAAAGTAGCGATAGCCACCCTCGCGAGCCAGCCTACTCCGTTCTTGAAACTGCCGACGCCAGCTGTCCTCAAAACCGTCTGCAACCTGCATTTTGCCAGTAATTTGCAAAAGTACTTTGTTGCTATCGCTGCGCAGGAAAAGCCAGCCATCTTTGCCTTCAAGCACCATTGGATGCAAAAGAGGCAAGGTGTTTGCACGACGTGCAGCGACGATTTCGGTGAGACGCGCCACCATCGGATTGTCGCCAGAGTTGGTGTTGCGTTGTTGCCAAACAAGGTCATATGCCTTTTGGCGCATAGCGTTGAACTGGCCGCGATTCTCAAGAATATCGACCATCGCGTCATACCAGCTGTCTGTATTCCCTTCACATCCAACTGCCAAACCTTGAGACAAAACATCGCTGTATGCTGGCCCGCATGAGACAACCGACAACAAGCCAATCGCACTGTAATCCAAGAACTTCACGTCAGATTTGGCACTGTTGAAGGGCGTCTCTTGAAGCGGGGCAATCCCAACATCGAATGGCCCGCGATTGACAAACCACCGCACAAAATTAGGATAATCGCCACGTTTTCTAGGGGGAGGAAGCCTATGTAGCCAAGGTTTTTGCTGAGCATAGCGCGTAGCCCCAATAAGGGTCAGTTCAAATTGACCTTCATGGGTCTCTGCGAGCTTTTCAAATGCTGGCAATACCAGATTAAAATCGTGATCATGGGTTGCAGTGCCCATGTAGACAAAGCGGACAGGCCCGTCACCAAAGGCCATATTCGGCAATGTCCGATAGTTGCGCCAAAACCTTGCATCAAGATCATTTGGCACCACACGCAAAGGCCGGCCAACATCTTCATAAGATAATGCAAGTGCCGGAGTAGAAACCCAGATTTCACGCGCATATCCCATAAGATAGCGCAGAGTCTTTTCCGCTTGATTATGAGTATCATGGAAAGAAAACGCATCATCAGTATCCACGAAAAGCGGAATATTCTGACGCTCAAGCCGCGTAATGAAGGATTGAGCATCGGCTTGGTCCGGTATCGCGATACGCTGCACGATACAGGCGTCCAATGTATCAATCTGCGGATCAAGTGCGGATTTCAGCACAACTAAATCAACCATCACATGCGCAGCATCGGTCGTCAGCGGCGCGATAAGTCGAATGAACGCAGAGCTTGTTGGCCAGAAACGGCCATGCTGCGGCAAAATCCCAAGTTTGATCTTGTCGGGCGTCGTCTCTACGGGGGGCACTTCGCCGCACAGATAGTTTCGCAGCCAATCAAGGATTTTGGCGGCCCGCGCATCAAATGTATGCTCTTGGTGAATCAGGTCGGCAACTGCCCTGCGCGCCTCTGGCGATAAGGGGACAAGGCCCTGCGCCAGTTTCTGCTGCAACTCACCGCCATCATGCACAGTCAGCACGGCATCGCCAAATAGTTTAGGGATCAGCGGAAGATGATCCGAGATCAGCCGTCCGCCACAACCCAGAACGTCAAAAACGCGGTTAGAGACAAAGCCAAACTCCCGCATCGAAGCCCAATGATCGTTTAGAACGAAGGCAGCCGCAGAATAGATGTGGCGCAACTCGGAGTTTGGAACGTTCTGAGCTTTAATCATCTCATTGGGAATAAAGTTTTCCCATTTTTCGCCATACACATCGAGCGGAAGTTCCGCCTCACACGCCCATTTGACAATTTCACGCATAACATTGCGCGAATTACCGACAAAAACGCCGCGCTCCGATTGTTCTTGCGGTGTCTCAAATCGAAATCGCTCAGTATCGGTGCATTGCAGCAACGGATAAACTGGTCGATCCAGTATTTGGGCGAGCAGAGCCGCGTAGGATTGCGACGCCACAAATATTCCGTGGTAAGCTGTGTATTCCTCATAAGGAATACGATCAGGATGCGAAATATTCCAAATGAGACTGACATGTTCAGGGCGAGGCTCGTATCGGGTAAGACCGCGCAGAGCAATGACAACATGATCTGACGTTACTGGCGCGTCATACCAAGTACCAAGAAAATCCAGCCTTACACTATGGCCCAGATTTTCCAGCGCGGCTTTCAAAGACTCTGCATAGTGATAGTCTCCCCAAGCCATTCTTAGATCATATGGTGCGGGAATTTTTATCGCGAACTTGTAAGTTAAGGCAGCAACTGTATCACTTGTTGAAACATGCCCATCCATGTTTTTTCGATGAACGACATGCCGATATAAATAAGGTGCTGATGTGGTAACCCTGCTCTTGTCCTCGCTGTCATCTACATAAAGACACCCGATGAACGGGCTGTAAGCTACAATAGCATTTTTGGTAAGACGTAGGATAAAATCCCAATCTACCATGCGTTTCAAAGAGGTATCGAAAGGTCCAAGCGGGTCAGAGAAAGTTTTTTGGTGACAGAAGACATTCATATCTATGTAATTTGCATGTAAGCAGTCAGACCATGAAAACGGCTCACCACGATATCCTATTAAATTGCCCTCACCATCCTGCAGGCGGGACGCCGCATAGGCGCAATCGGCGCCAGAAACATCCAAGGATATAAGCATGAGTCTTAGATAATCTGGCGTCCAAGCGTTGTCTGAATCAAGGTAAAATATGACCGAACCGGTTGCGATCTGCAGCCCAAGGTTTCGCGCCGCACTGACACCGCCATGCGAGGCATTGAATATACGCAAGCGAGTGTCGGTTTCGTAATCTTGCAGAACCTTATCCGTCCCGTCGGTACTGCCGTCATCTACGACGATAAGTTCAAAATTGGAGTGCGATTGCTCAAAGACAGACATAAGCGCGCGTCTGATTTTATCAGCTCTGTTATAAGTAGGCATAATTACGGTGGCTTTAACTTGCGATGCCCGGAAATCTTCCTGTTTTAGTGAAGCAAGGAGTTCAATAACTTCCCGAGCCAAAATGTTATCAAAATTGCCATATAACCTGTTAGGGGAAATTGACAATTTCGTGAGAAGTATATTTTTAGCGACCTCTCGAAAATCCGGGCCTTCCTGTTTTATGCTGTTAATGCGCGATACCTCGACTGCGGGATCAGTCGCGAGGTTGCTCTTAGGTACTTGCGGTTTATATTTCTTTGAGCGACCTTCAGTCTCATAATGCAGAAGCGCATCTACTTCTTTTTCAAAAGAGATTTTATACTTTTCTTTGTACAGCTTACTGTCAAACCGTGGGCTTGGATTTCTATTTAACAAGTAGCCAATATTTACATAATGCTCTGCCGGGGTTAATCCTGAAAAAATGACGTCTAGATACTCGTTAAAGTACCATTCTGAATCAAAGAAGTTGCTTTCCAGAATTTTTTTAATTTTTTCAGAGCTATTCATTCGATATGTCCTATGCGAACCAACACTTTCACCTAATGTTCTTCATAAGAAAATCTAGCCAAATCTCTAGCAAAGAAGCGGCCTGCACGAGACGCTTGATGTTGACAGCGGTTTTATGCCGACTGTCTGGATTAGTGTAGATAGTAGGGGTTCTGACCGACGCTTCTGTCTATGTGCCTTCCGCCACTGCCCTTCGAACAGAGCAACCATTCGATTGACCCATGGTGGCAGATAGTCCAAAATGATCATGCTAAAAGAAGAGCCTTGCGGTTGCTCAGCTGGAAACTCGTCCTCCTTCTTTGAGCTCATTGGGTGTTTTTGCTTCAATAGACACGCAGTCTTTCCCTATATCCCGTGCGATCCCACGGCCCAGTAGCTTGCTCCAGAGAGCAATTGTATCAGCTTTTTCCATGGGAACATGCCCTCCTTTGGGGGTCTTCCGGTTAAACATGTGAAACTCTACCTCAACGTTGCGAAAGCGGTAGTCTTGCTCGCGAAGAAGGCTCAAGTCATCCCAAAATGGCTCCATTTGAGTGCGGGTGTGCTTGTAATCTTTAATGTTTTGACAATAGATTACGCGCGCTGGAAGATGAATAGCCTCGCGCCAGCGGTCGATCACCCGCATGCGTGTAGAATAATTACTGCTGATATAATCTTCGCTTCGGCCTTTGTAGCAGCGGCGGATCATTTTTTCACGCGGGCCATCGTCCTTATAAGTTAAGAGATCTACCTGCGGGATCTCCACTATCACTTGGCAGCGGGGGAAACAGACTGCAGCCATGAGCGCCCAAAAACCACCGGCGGAAATTCCGTAAAGCACTGTTTCCTCCGGGCCGATTGCAACAAGTTGTGCAAGCCGCTGTAAGACATTGTCAATCGCCTCAACGGCCCAAACTTCCCGATAGCCCTGACACCAGCCTGCATCCAGACTGTCTCCCATATAAAGAGTGGGATCGTTGAAGGTAATAAACGACGCAGTTATGTCGCGATGCCACGACCAGCGGTAAAAGTAAGGTAGTTGGTCGCGCTGTCGCTGGATCGCATCTTGCCCGCTAATCAGCAAGTTTGTGGCACCCGTGTGTAGAAAGGCGAAGAACTCGATTACGAACCCTTTGTGAGCAACGCGATAATGCATCTGACGGTCAAAATGCACGGTCAAGGTCTCGAATGTGCAGTCTATCAGTTCTGGCTCGTAGGTAACTTTTTTGTCTTGCCAAGCGTTGTCGCGCGTCATTTTCGTCCCTTCGTCATTCGCTAGCCTACGCAAGCTAAAGCCTATGCCTTATATAAGGGACCCACTGCAATTTATTCCGGCGGAAGCGCCGTTTGGGGTCAAACCAAGACCGCATCGGATATTGCTGTCTAATCGTGAACTCTAAGTGGCAAGATGTATCTCCGGCTTAACGGAAGCACGCCTCAGTCACTGCTGATCCTTTCAGCTTGGGTAGCCAGCCCGAAAACCGACCCCACCAAGCTGAACACGTTGCGGGTGCCGACCAGCGGGCTTTCGGTGACGTAGATCAAATCGCCGGGATTTATGGCAAACGCGCCAGCGCTGAACAGGCCATCGGCGCTGGTGAGATCGAGCGTAAAGATGGTGCGGACATGGCGCGGCCCGGTGCCGTCGCGGCGCACGGCTGATTGCGGATAACTGCGCAGTACCAGAATGCCTTGCGCATTGGCGCGCTCGGCCGCCAATCCGCCAATGATCGACAGTGCATCCAGCGCCGAAACCTTGTCTTGTGGGAATTGGTGCTGCGCGCGGCTGCCTGCGGCCCCCAGCGACAGGAAATAGCGATCATCTTCCGCGACTAAGATCCGGTCGCCGCCTTGCAGAGTGGTGTTCAGCGCGCTGTCCTCGCTTAAGCGATCCATGCCGATGCCATAAGTGCGACTGCCGCGTTGCAAGCGAACTTGCGGGTTTTTGAAGCGTTGATTGGGGCCACCCGATGCGGCCAGAATATCCAGCAGGGTCACATCTTGGTCGCTTAGCGGATAGGGCCCGGGATTGCCAACACCGCTGACCACGCTGACGCTGCTTTCACGGCCCTCGGTCAGGCCCAGTTGCACTTGAGCCGAGGGGGTGACCGCCGAATAGGCTTTTTCAATCGTGCTACGGGCATGTTCGGGCGACATGCCGCTGATTTTTTGCGTGCCGATATAGGGCAGGAATATTTGGCCTGTTGACGACACTTGCATTGATGGGAAGCTGACGAACCGCTGCCCCGGTGTGGTCAGCAAACTGTTGTCCTCGGTCACCCAGACCGACAGTGCTACGGTATCGCCGGGGGCAATGATGCGGGTGCTGGGTTGGGCCACCCGTTTGATCCAGCCCAGATGCGCAGGGCCTGCCTCTGGCCAACTGGCATAGCGGGCAAGGCTGTCTTTGGTGATGGCCTCGACGGCAAATTCGGTTGGTACCACCTGATCGGCTTGCGCCACGGCGGGGTCAATTTTGCTGCCCTGCTTCAGCACCTCGCGTTGCAAGCCTGCGCTACGCGGCAAACTTCCGCAGCCAGCCAGCACCAACACAAGACCCATCGACACGAGTTTAACGAACATGAATGCAGGCCCCCAAGGGTCGAAGATGATGCAGGCTGCACCGGAATTTCATCTTCTTTAGCTGTTGTTGTGGATTGGCGGAACAGCTGTTGCCGTGTTGAGGAAAGAAAGCTGGGGATTATTGCCGATCGCAGCTTCCGGATGCACACGATTGCGTTATTTTCGCGCGTAAATGTCCTCATAACGGGTGATGTCATCCTCACCCAAGTAGGGCCCGGTCTGCACCTCGATCAGCACCATCGGCATCCGACCGGGGTTTTCCATCCGGTGCACGGCACCTAGAGGGATATAGATCGACTGATTTTCGCTTAGCAATTGTACTTTGTCATCCACCGTGACCTTCGCCGTGCCTGCCACCACGATCCAATGTTCCGAGCGGTGCACATGGCTTTGCAAAGAGAGCGCCGCACCCGGGTGCACATGGATGCGCTTGACCTGAAAGCGATCCGCCAGCACCAGGGTCTCATACCAGCCCCACGGTCGGTGATCTTTTGGAAATTGCACTGCTTGTTTGGCGGCCCGGGCTTTCAGCACTGCCACCGCCTGTTTGACATTTTGCGTGTCGGACATATCTGCCACGATCACCGCATCGCGCATTGCCACCGCGACGATGTTCTTCAAGCCAATGCCAACCAGCTCAATATCGTCACTTTCCGCCCGCAGCAGGGAGTTTTCACAATCCAGCGCGGTGACATGGCCAAAGCTCGCATTGCCCGCAGCGTCTTGCGGGCTTTCCTGCCAGACCGATTGCCAACCGCCGAGATCGCTCCACGCACCATCGTAGCGCACCAGGCTTACATTGCGCGCCCGCTCCAGCACCGCAAAATCAATCGAGTCTTCTGGCACCGCATTCCAAGCCGCAGGATCAATCCGGATAAAGCCCAAATCCACCTCGCCCGCTGTCATCGCAGGGCGCAGCGCGGCCAGGATCGCCGGCGCATGGGCGGCAAAAGCCTCAATCAGCACCGAGGCGCGCACCAGCACCACGCCTGCATTCCACAGATGCTGCGGATCAGCAAACAATTGCGCCGCACGCGCCGCATCGGGCTTTTCGATAAATCGGGCTAATTGTTGCACGCCGGGGAAGGTCGCAGCCCCCGCCTCAAGCCAGCCATAGCCGGTTTCGGCGCGGGTGGCTTGAATGCCAAAGATCACGATTTGCCCGGCTTCGGCCGCCACCCGTCCAAGCTTGACCGCGGCGCGAAATGCAGTCGCATCGGCGATGGCATGATCAGTGGGCGTCAACAGCAGCAGCGCCTGCGGGTCTTTTGTTGCCAGATACAAAGCTGAGGCGAGTGCGGCAGGGGCGGTGTTGCGCGCCGCAGGTTCGATCAAGATCGCCGCAGGTAAGACCCCCGCCGCGCGCAACTGATCGCTGACGATGAAGCGAAACTCATTGCCCGTCACCACCACAGGTGCGGCAAACCCCGCGCCGCTGAATCGGGCCGCACTGGCTTGCAATAAGCTTTGGTCGCCCAAAATCGCACTGAACTGCTTTGGAAAGCTTTTGCGTGACAAAGGCCAAAGCCGGGTGCCAGAGCCGCCACACAAAAGAACGGGGGTAATCATGCTCTGCAAACCCTTACTTCCGCACATAAAGCTGTAGATCGGTTAAACCACAGTTTTTACCTACAGAGTAGGGCGGTGGGGCGACCAGTTTTGGGCGATAAGATGGCTCCGAACGGTTACCAAGCGGACTCCGATGTTTAGCTTGTCCGATAGGTGTTCGCTTAACGGACAGATCGCGAACGGTTTCACCCCCTCGCTGCGCCCCTGCAAAATCACACGGGATCTCGTCTCATTTACATGGTCCGGTATAATTCTTGACCTCACCGTAATTTAGGGCGGTTCCGGCCTGCAGCACCATCATTGCCAAACGATCTATCGCGGTTCCCGTGACGTGCCGTTGTCATCCGTGTCCACGATCCTGAAATTGAGTCCGCGATGGATGGCAGCGCTGACCAAGCCAAAAACGATGGTGCTTTTACCCAGCCCACCCTTCCGCCTGACCACCGAGATAATTTTCATCCTGCTTCCCCTTTTTTCGATCCCGACACCAATCATCCGTGACACCGCTATTCCGCGCTTCCACGGTGCCGCACTTCCGCCGTGCCGTGCTTCTGCTATGCCGTTAATCCGCGCTGCTGCTATTCCGCGCTTCAGTTGTTCCGCCAATCCGCTTTACCGCTGTCCCGTCCATCCGCCGCTCCGCTATCCCGTGTTTCCCTTGTTCCGCTTCGCTAACGCCCTAGGTTCGAGCGGACAGGGGTTCGACGACACCGACGAGCGAGCCAAACCCTCCTTCATTTCACCCAAACACACTGCAGATCGCCTAGCCGGCGAACTTGCGACGAACCATTTTTCTGAAGTATCGAGATATAGTTTAGCGTCGATAGATATGTTACGAAGTCGAAAGACGTTGGCAGGATATGCCTAACGTGACACACGTTATGTCGGCGGGGGTCCATGCGGCGCGAAAGAAAGAAATTGACGATTGAAACCTCGGTTGAGGTGACGCGCAGGTTCAGGGCCGGTGAAACTGCCGCGGCACTGGCCGACGAGTATAAAGTTTCGCCGGATCACGTCCGCCGGGTGTGCAAGAAACCAACGTGACGAGACGGCGCGAAGTGCTTTCCGCAATCGTGTTTTCCATTTTCGCGCGACCGTTGAGGAGGTACGGGGCTTCGATCAGGCCATTCAGGGGCTTGGATATCCTCTGCAGCCCGGATTGCTGGCGCATAGGCTGCCTTGGTGCGCAGCATACAAGCCGACCGGATCCGCGCCACCTCATAGGGCCGGTCGGCCACATCCTCGATCAACACATCGACGAAAGCCCCTGCCCCACCACCCGTGCCAAATCGTCGCGCAACTGGCGTCGCGAAGGCAAAAAGCACCGCCTCAATCCGACGCATCCATTCCTGCCAGCGTAAATCGGGCGAGAGTTCAGCCAGTTCGCGGTCTAGTTCTGCCGGGCTCTTGTCGCGTGACATGCTCAGACCTCATAGAGGCGGAAGGTCTGTATCCGCTGACGACTTCGCCTTCGCCTAGGCGAGCCAAGGACCACGCTGAGATAGACAGCTCTTGGCCTGCGAGATCGTCAGCCCGATCGACAGGTAAGCCAAGTGTCGACGCAGAGCCCGGTGAGAGTCGCGAACGCGTCGATTTCAGGTCGGAAGATCTTACGAAGATGGCGGATGTCACAAACCGTCAGCTGCGACGGATAAGGTAGATATTTTCTAATATTCACCCGCTTTTCCAACGTAGGCGCAAACGGCCCAATCTCAAGAAATTCGGCGATCCTCGTGAGAGTTCCCGCCGGATCGCCACCCAGGTCGCTGGACCGCAGAAACAAGATCTGTTGGCTCGGGAAGAGATCGAGCAAGCGCCGCACTTGCTGGGCGTAGAGGCCGCGCTCCACATAGCTGAAC
>NZ_JAQGKQ010000021.1 GCF_028290025.1 Cypionkella sp.
TCCTGTTTATTGATGAGATTCATACGCTTATGGGGGCTGGCGGTGCGGCTGGCACCGGCGATGCGGCCAACCTTCTGAAGCCTGCTTTGGCGAGGGGAACCCTGCGCACGGTGGGGGCGACGACATGGATGGAGTATGCGAAATACTTTGAGAAAGACCCGGCGATGACCCGGCGCTTCCAGCCGATCACCATCGACGAGCCCTCGATTGACCGCGCCTGTTACATGCTGCGCGGTATACTTGCGCCGATGGAAAAGCACCACGGCGTCCGAATTTCCGATGAGGCCGTGGTCGCCGCCGTTAACCTTTCGGCGCGGTATATCCCGTCCCGGCAACTGCCCGACAAGGCGGTTTCCCTACTCGATACCGCCTGCGCTCGGGTGGCGATCAGCCAATCGACCACGCCGGCCAAAGTGCAAGATCTGCGGGTGAAAATTCAGGCCCTGATCTCAGAAATCGCCGCCAAGGAATCGCAGCGCGATCTGGGTGAGGTTAACGAAGACCGCATCAAGGAAGCGCAGGCCGAACAGGCGGTGGCAGAGGCCGAACTGGCCGTCACCGAGGCGATGTATACCGGCGAAAAGACGATGGTCGATGAGATTTTGGCCCTGCGCGCCTCACTCACCGAAGACGGCGCCGATACCGTGGCGTTGCGTGGTCAGCTTGCGGGCAAAATGACCGGGCTGGAGGAAACCAAGCCGGATGATCGGATGGTTTACAGTCATGTTGACGAGCAATCGGTAGCCTCAATCATCTCGGATTGGACCGGGATTCCCGCCGGGCGGATGGTTTCGGACGAATTGCAGATGATCCTGACCTTGGGGGACCGTCTGAAAGAACGGGTGATCGGGCAGGATCACGGGCTAGAGATAATCGCCAAGCGGATCGAAACCTCATCCGCCAAGCTATCGAACCCGAACAAACCGATTGGCGTGTTCATGCTCTGCGGGCCGTCGGGCGTGGGCAAAACCGAAACCGCGCTGGCTTTGGCCGAGGCGGTTTATGGCGGTGAGCAGAATATCATCACCATTAACATGAGCGAATTCCAAGAAGCGCATACGGTTTCGCTGCTGAAAGGCGCGCCTCCCGGCTATGTCGGCTATGGCGAGGGCGGGCGGCTGACCGAGGCGGTGCGGCGCAAACCGCATTCGGTGGTGCTGCTGGATGAGATCGAAAAGGCGCACTCTGACGTGCATGAGTTGTTCTTCCAAGTCTTCGACAAGGGCATCATGGAAGATGGCTCGGGCCGCCCGATCAACTTCAAGAACACCTTGATTTTGTTGACTTCTAACGTTGGCACCGAGGTGATTATGGATATGGCCGAGAAGGGCGAAACCAAGCCAGCGGTCGAAGATTTGACCGAGGCGATGAAGCCCTACCTGACCCGCGTGTTCCCGCCCGCCCTGCTGGGCCGCATCGTAACGATCCCGTATTTCCCGCTGTCTACCGATGTTCTGGCGGGCATTGTGAAGCTGAAATTAAAGGCGATTGTCCGCCGAATGAAGGAAAACCATGGCGCAGTGATGACGGTCTCGCCTGAGGTGATGGCCTATATCGTCGAGCAGTGCAAAGACCCGGATTCGGGTGGCCGCATGGTCGATAACATCATCACCAACACGATTTTGCCCGACCTGAGCCGTGAAGTTTTGTCGCGGATGGTGTCCCAGACCGAGATGAAAACCGTGGAGATTGTGATGAAAGACGGCAAAATTGGTTACGAATTTAATTAACCTATAATGATGCGCGCAAGCACACGACCTTTCGGTAGGTTTGTGCTTGCACGCCCCCGAGCTATTGCCCGCCTAAATTGGCGTGCCCAAAAGCCCCGCGATGATCTTCTGATAGGCCAAAACCTCGGGCGGAGTTGCAGCCACAGCGGGCAGCGAGCCACCGCCCTTCCGGCCCATTTTCAGCTCAGCCCATTCCTTGACATACCCAATCGTGCGGCCCGCGAGGAACGGGTTGGCTTTGATCACGCCGCCGCCCATCACATCGACGACAAACTGATCATCCGTCGCGCTCAGCACCATATTCGCGCCCTCGGCCCCAAGGAAATGGCACAGATAGAGCCGCCCCGCCGTAATTTCATGCCCGCGCGCCCGCAGATAGCTTTCGCCTTCGCGCGCCAAAGCCGTGACCATTTCGCGGCTGATCGTGGGGTCGTTGCGCAAAGCCAGCAGGCTGGCGCGGTCCATTGTGCTCGCCAAATCCGGCCGATATTGGGCCATCATCCTGACCCATGTGCTCTCAATAAACTGCCCCAAGCCAGTCGCCGACGACAGCGGGTTCTTCGCGTCGGCCTTACCGCCCGATTCAACGCGGATGATCTGATCCACCAGAATCTCCACCGCCGAACCGCCGCCTTCCGCCACCACAGTCACCCCACCAACCAGCGGATCAACCGCCTCACCGTTCTCGTACAATTCAAAATGCAGATGCGGCCCGGTCGATTGCCCGGTGGTGCCAATATAACCGATCAACTGGCCAGCGGTAACCACAACCCCGGCTTTGATGCCCTCGGCAAACGCGCTCAGATGCGCATAGCGGGTTTCCAGATTGCCGGGATGGGTGATCTTGATCAGGTTGCCATAAGTGCCGCCATCGCCCGCCGACAGAATACTGCCACCAAACGCCGCCATCACCGGAGTGCCAACCGGAGCCGCCCAATCAGTGCCCTTATGCAGCTTCAGCACCTTCAAGATCGGGTGCATTCGGGGGCCGAACCGTGAAGTTAAAACCCCTTTCGCGGGCGTCACAAATCCTGCCCGCAAGCTTACACCCCCACCCGCTGCACCGCCGCCAGAACTGGTTCCCGGGCCAAAACAGCTATAGTCTTCTTTCCCTGCAGGCTTGTAGACGTGACATTCCAGCACCTTGCCCTCACCCTTGATCGCGGCATAAAGCACCTGACCGGGGCCGGACCCCTCCGTGCCCGCATCGCGTGAATACAGCAACGTCATCTTATCGCCCGGTGCCGCGAAGCTATCCATATCAAAGGCTTGGCTCATCATCACGATGGTTTCGGCAACCACGGCAGACGGCACACCGTTGCGGATCGCTGCAGAATAGAACGCATCGAGCATCCGGTATTTCCGGCTGGTATCGACATCCGCCGCCACCTGATCGCCAGCAAAGCTGAACAGATCTTCCTCGACCCACGGATCGGCGGAGCTGACCACTGTGCCCGTATCATTCAGCGCGACCGAGCCGAAATAGTCGGTCTTGGTGTAAAGCGAAGCCTGCACCGGCACCATCACACCAGACCGATTGGCCGCCCGCATCGCCAGAATTTTCCCCGGCCCAAGGCTGCCAAATTCCGGCACTAATAGCACAGCCGCATCGGCAAATCGCTTCGCCGCCGCCGCCTCCATGCCATTCGCCACCATCAGCCCGGTCAGATCGGTGGTGTCCTTCAGCCGCAGAAACGTATCCTGATAGGGCGGCTTGCGCTGCGTTTCTGGCAGGATAAAATTAACGCTGGTGGTGTTCTCAATGCGGGTTTTGACGTAGGTTTCGGGCGTAGTAGAGCCGTCCATATTCTCACCCCAACTCGCCTCGCCGTCCGCGACAACCACGGTTTCGGCGGGCTGTTCAGCCGGGGCTTGCGGCTTTGGCACCACGGTGGGCGCAGACCGCTGCGCCTGAAAATAGGCGAAATCCTCACGACTTGACGGGAGGGTGGTGATCAGCCTTTCCTCCCCAGTGATCAGATCATCGGTCAGCAGCGACAGATCGTTGCTCACCCGGTCTGCCGGAATATCTATCGGTCGCAGTACTTTACGTGTTTTCTGCGCCGCCCCGGTATCGAAGCGCAACACCATCGGATCGCCGGCCAGATCAACAAAAGCTGAGACATAGGCGGCGGGGGCAGCGTCATCCGCCACCTCCAGAGGATCATCCGGCGTGCCAACCGTCACCACCCCGCCCAGATACAGAGCCACCGCCACGCCGCACAAAGCCAGCAATCCCGCAACCCAAAGCACCACAGGCACCGCCACGGCATTGCGCCGCCGCTGCGCTGACCGCGCCCGCGCCGCCTTGAATCGGGGGTCGATTTCCATGCCAACCTTGTTGGAAAAAACTAAAATATCGTAGATGAACGCCGCCAACCTAACGCAGCAAAACCCAACTGGCTAGCTGGCCAAAATCAATAAAACTTAGCTAAAATTGTCATCCTCTCTGCTCAAATATCCTCCGGGGGTGAGGCGAAGCCGAGGGGGCAGAATGCACCCTACTGCGTGGCCGCCAGAAACAACGTCCATCGCTGAGTCTTCAGCGTATCGACCTCAATAAACCCCGCCGAAATATCCCCCCTAGACCAACATTCCGAAATCCCGCGAATGGAAAACTTACGCGGTGAGACACACATCTGCGTAGTGCCGTTCATAATCGGCTGACCAAACACGTCTTGCGCATAAAGGTAAATATAACGGCTGCTCAGTTCTTCCTTGATGACGTTGGCGCATTGGTTCGGGCCAATCGTCCACCAGCCTTCGGTCTGAAAGTCACCCTCAACATCCTGCCCAATCGCGACGTTCACCACGTCAAAGCTCTGGTTGCACACAGCAAATTCCGCCGCCGCCGGGCTGGCAAGGCAAATTCCAATGAAAATGATCAAGGCGCGCATCATTTGCCTAGTATAGCCGCGCTGCGTCGCTGCGCAAAGTGGCAAGCGGCGACTTAATCTGTCGTAACGCATCGGGCAGCCCGAACATCCTCGGCCACCCATCCGAAACCAAGGAGCCGACCTGCAGAGCAAAGCCATCCGCGCGAGGCGCATCGAGGGCCGTGATCTCGGCATAAGGTCCGGATAGAACGTCGGGTTCTCCCTCGATGTCCGCAAGTCATTCCGATACCGACTGTGCCACGCGCAGCTTGGTTGGCGTCGCCATGCGCGCAGCTCAAAGTGGCATCGAAATCGCGCTGACTCGCTGTCTCCTAGCGTGCATCCTGCCCCATCATTCAAGGTACTCAAGATCCGACTCCGCCGCGGATTGGTTGGGAAGGCCCGTTTTGTCCGAGAACCCCCACGTTTCGCTCCCAAAAAGCCTTGGCCTGGGCCGCCACCTTGGATGCCGATCGCGTCGCTTATTGCGCGCGTCTACGGGAGCTAAACGGCGTGCCGCACAAATACCACGACCCCGACGCTTCCGGTCAAATGCGCCGGATGCCTCTGGTCTCAATCTTGCTGCCGGGTTTGGCTAAGTGATCCTTATAGACTAATAGTCACCCTGCCCAGCAAAGCCCACCGCCCGCAATCAAGGCGCGAATGCGCCCGCCGCTTGTGTGCCGTGCCGCTTGGAACTTCTGCGGCATTGGTTGAGGCAGAATGTGCGTAGAACTGACGTAGCAGCGCCCACCCGGCGCTCAGGCGCTGCCCTTTGTTGCGCCATTTTTAAGCCCACTGAGCACCCTTTTTCAATTTTTGTCATGCTGCGAAAAATAGCCAAAGTATTAAAGATCCAATAACGAAGGCAGCTTAACCCATTGAAATATAATAAGCAGCGTTTTGTCCATGCGTGGACACATCCAAACTCCCCTATTCCTGACCCCAAGCATCCATAGCCGCCACGGCTTCTTCGGCCGTCTCGACAAACTCAAACAGCTTCAAATCCGCAGCCGAGATCACCCCCGCCTCGGCGAGCATTTCCCAGTCGATCAACCGCTCCCAAAACGCGCGGCCAAACAGAAGGAACGGGATGGGCTTCATCCGACCGGTCTGGATCAAAGTCAGGCTTTCAAACATCTCATCCAGCGTGCCAAACCCGCCCGGAAACACACAAATCGCCCGCGCCCGCATCAGGAAATGCATCTTCCGGATCGCAAAGTAATGGAAGTTGAACGACAAATCCGGCGTCACATATTGGTTCGGAGCCTGCTCGTGCGGCAGCACGATGTTCAGCCCGATCGACTGGCCTCCCGCATCGTCGGCACCACGGTTCCCTGCCTCCATCACGCCCGGCCCGCCTCCGGTGCAGATGACGTTTTCATGCCCGTAGCTTTGCAGGCTGCGTTCAGTAATCAGGCGGGCGAAAGTGCGGGCCTCGGTGTAGTATTTGGTGAGGTCGGCCAGCATCGGCGTCTTCGCGGTGGCGGCGTGGACGGGGTCGGGGATACGGGCACCGCCGAAGAGGACGACGGTAGATTTGATGCCGAGTTCATCGAGGATCAACTGGGGTTTCAAGAGTTCCAGTTGCAGGCGGACGGGGCGGAGTTCTTCGCGGGTCAGGAAATCTTGGTCAGCGAAGGCAAGCCTGTAGGCGGGGGCACGGGTTTGGGGGGTGTCGGGAATTCGGTTGGTGGCGGCTACATCCTGGACGGAGTCGCGTAAGGGGTTGGGGCGGGATTCTTCGGACATCGGGGTGGCCTTGATTGGGGCTGTTGTGGGGAGGGGTAGTTGATTTTGTGAGGGTTTGGAAGGGCGCCTATTTTGCGTGCCCACGTGTGGACGCTAATAAAATTGTTTAAAATCAAGGCTACGTTTTGAAATTAAGGCAATATTAGCTTTTGCGGTAGTGCACTTGGTTTCGCAAAAGCAGGTCTGAGATGCCGCTGGGCAAGGCTGCGCCAGCGACATCTGAAACGCAACGGAGCTTTACAGCAGGCGCACTGCCATGCCGCCGTCAACCGCCATTGCCGAGCCGGTTACGAAGCTGGCGCGGTCTGAGAGCAGGAACAATGCGGCTTGTGCGATCTCGGTCGGGGTAGCCATGCGCTTCATCGGATGCAGGCCCGCGATGAAGTCGTGGGTGGCGGTATCTTCGCCTGCCAATGCGGTTTTAGTGCCGCCGGGCAGGATGGCGTTGACTCGGATGCCTGCTGCGGCGTGATCCGAGGCCAAAGATTGCACTAAGCCCAGCAACCCCGCTTTTGACGCGGCATAGGCGGCCATTCCGGGCAAGCCGCCATTGCTGAAACCGACGAAGGTTGCGGTGAACACCAAGGCACCGCCTCCGTTTCTGCTCAGCGCGGGCAGCTGCGCTTTAGCGGCGTAGAATGCGGCGGTGAGGTTAGTCGCGAGGACGTTGTGCCAGTTTGAGGCTTCCATTACGGCGACTGGCCCCATGTCACCGACGATCCCGGCGTTGTTGAAGGCTCCGTCTAGATGCCCGAAGTGGGTTTCGGCCAATTCGACTAAGGACACCGCATAGGCTTCGTCGGTGACATTGCCGGCAAGGCTGATGGCGCGCCCGCCCTGCTGAGTGATTGCATCGACCACTTGCTGCAATTCGGTCGCGCGGCGGGCGCCTAACACAAGATTTGCACCCTCTGCTGCGAACAGCATAGCGGCGGCCTCGCCTATGCCGCTGCTTGCCCCGGTAATCGGGATAGTTTTGCCTTTAAGTTCCATAGTCATGCCTTTCTATTGCATGACGGCGAACTACAGTCTGAGCGCGCGTAACGGCGACCCGTTTCATGCGGGTCAGCCTCAAGCCCCTCACAATAAGCAGGAAACGGGTCGCGGGTCGGTTGCGCGGCGGTGCCGTGCTCAAGCCATCTGGCGCGCGCTACCCCAAGCGATTGCATGGCGAGGCCGTGGCCGTTATAGGGCTGCAACGCTTTTGGGGAGAGTTGTGATGACCTATGCTGCGCTGGAGACTGCGATTGACGCTGCTTGGGAGGACCGGGAAAGCATCTCGACCACCACCAAAGGTGCTGCGCGGGACGCCATTGAAGCCACTTTGACGGCGCTGGATACAGGCGCGTTGCGGGTGGCGGAGAAGCGTGGCAACGATTGGCACGTCAACCAATGGGCGAAAAAAGCCGTGCTGATGTCGTTCCGGCTGACCGATATGTCTGAGGTCTCGGGCGGCAATGGCGGCTCTAACTGGTGGGACAAGGTTCCATCGAAGTTTCAGGGCTGGACCGAGGCTGACTGGCGCAAGGCTGGCTTCCGCGCTGTGCCGGGGTCAATTGTGCGGCGCTCGGCTTACATCGGCAAAGGTGTGGTTCTGATGCCGTCTTTCGTCAACGTCGGGGCGTTTGTCGATGAAGGCTCGATGGTTGACGGTTGGGCGACAGTTGGATCGTGTGCGCAGATCGGCAAGCATGTGCATCTGTCGGGTGGCGTGGGCATTGGTGGCGTGTTGGAGCCGATGCAGGCTGGGCCGACGATCATTGAGGACAACTGCTTTATCGGGGCGCGATCTGAAGTGGTTGAGGGCTGCATTATCCGCGAAGGCTCGGTTTTGGGAATGGGTGTGTTTATCGGCCAATCGACAAAGATCGTTGATCGGGAAACCGGGGCTGTGATGTATGGCGAAGTGCCTGCGGGTTCGGTTGTGGTGGCGGGTTCGATGCCGTCGAAGAATGGCGTGAACCTGTATTGCGCGGTGATTGTGAAGAAAGTCGATGCCAAGACCCGCAGCAAGACTTCGATCAACGAATTGCTGCGGGACTAAGGCGAAGCTCGGGCTGGAACCAAGCCGCGATATACCGGCAGCGGTTGTTGTGCTATAATTGCGCAACCTAGCCCCGGTGAGGTCGCATATGATGAGCGATTTGCTTACTGATAATATAGCGCCTCCCGCTGTTGCGGGGGTGTTGGTTGCCGCTGAAACCGATCGCTTCGGCACTCCGTTTGCATTTCTGGATGCTTGGTTCAACGTGGTGCTGTCGGGCAAGGATACCAGCGGCGCCGCCTGCAGTGTCGATACCAATCGCAAGCTGCGTGGTGGGCCGCCGTTGCACATCCATCCCGATCAGGACGAGTGGTTTTTCGTGCGCGAGGGCGCTTTCGATATTCGCGTGGGCGAGACAATGCATCACCTGAAACCGGGGGATTCGCTGCTTGCTCCGCGTGGGGTGCCGCACGCGTTTGCCAATACCACCGAGACGGGGCGGATGCTGGTGACGTTCTTTCCGGCGGGGCAGATGGAGGATTTTTTCCATATCGCGAGCGCTATGACTTCGCCCACACCGCAACAGATGGCGGAGGTATTTGCGGCGCATGGTATGAAGGTGGTCGGGCCGGGGTTGGTGCCGCGCTGAACCGGGCAGTTTTCGGTCACATTTCCGCCGGGTTTGCTGCGGTCTGGCAAGGGTTTTCTCTGCCATGCGTTGCGCGTAGAAGGGGCAATCCCGTTTCCGCCAAATCCTTGGCCGCCAGAGGTAAGCCGATGACCGAAGTTACCAAACGCCCGCAGCAGGTTTACACTCTCGCCGTCGAAGTTGGCCGCAAGCCGGGTGATGGTTTGCCCGAGAAATCGACTGGCGCGGCGCTGATGTGCTATGCCAGTGGGATTGATGAGGCCGAAGCGGTGCGCGAAACCGTGGCGATTTTGAAGCAGGCCGATCTCGCGCCGTTGGATGTGTCGGGCTACGGCACGCTGGATGAACGGTTGGCGGCAGGGGACGAGGTTGACGACGAGGAACGCGCGCTGATGGCGCGGGCTTTGGCCGAGAACTCGGTCGTGGTGGCCCAGATGACGCCATTTTTTGATTGAATGATTTCAAGGATTTAGCCTGAAAACTGCCCTATTTATGAGCGGTTTATGTTTAATTCTGGCGACACTGCAAAAGTCGCCATATTGCCGCCGTATTTTCATGTTGCTTCGCTTAGGTGTGCAACCAGTTTTTAAGCAGGTAGTGATGCCGTACCGGATTTTACTGAAAACCGCCCGCCATGTTTTGTGCAACACGCGGAGCGTCAAGGCGAAGGGCGGCGGTCGCCCGCGTGCCGATACCACAAACAGCGTTGAAGTCCGTAGCGTCAAAGGGCTTTTGCTGTTTTACCGCCCCGCAAGCGTAGCGCTCAAAATCTGATACGCTGCTGGCTGGCACGTTGGCTGACGCTGGATGCGGCTTATTCAGGCGGCGCGGCGGGGTGTGCGGCCAAGCAAGGTCATCAGCGTAAGCACCTCGTAGGTCTGCAGGCAGCGCAACGGCGAATCGCAGGTCTGGTCGTGGCCGATGGCAAGCAGGCAGCCGTTCGTTTCGATGAGGGCGGGGGAGCCGAGGTCTAGAGCGACCGATCCGGTGATGGCGCGGCGCTGGTCTGACAGTGCGGTGCGGCCATCTGTTACGCTACCGGCGGGCATCAGGACGGCATCGGTGCCGAACAGGTATTCAACCTCGTGGCCACCGATCGCCAGCAACTGATCGGCGGACACCAGCAGGTCTTGGGTGTGGCCGAAGAACGGCGCACGCAGCAGGACGGGCGCGAAACTGCCTCGGGCCGGAAGGGCGAGGCGCTGGGCGGCTCGCAGCGGGATCGGGCCGCGATCTTGGGTGAGCAGAATGTCGCCCGGTTTCAGATGGCCTGCAAGCACCGGGCCAAGGCTGGTTTCAATCGTAGTGCGCAGGCCGATCCAAGGCGCGGCGTTGGGCGGAGCTGCGCCTTCGGTAAAGCCAAGCCATAGCACCGCGCTGGGACGCGGCTGGGTGCAGAGGGATTGCAGATCGGACAGCGGAATCGGCAGCGGATTGCAGCCATGCGCGGTGATTTTCAGGGGGTGCTCGCTGGCCAAGATTTCAAACGACAGGCTCCATTGCCGGGCGGGTGCGTCGAACTGGAACGACAGGCGGGCGGTGCCACGGCCTTGCGGCAACGGGCCGGGCAGCACGTGGCGGGCGACAGCGCTGCCTTGGCGGTGCAGCAGAATTATGCCTGTGTCGCGGTCGTGGAAGATCGCGAAGTGCGCGGCCACCCGACGTTGGCTTGATAGTCCAGCAAGAGGCTGACGTTTTCCAGCGGCAAGGCGAGTTCCATCACGAACAGGCCGTGGTGCAGCAGAGCATCGGGGACCGCAGGGTTAAGAAGGCCGCGATCGGACAGCGCCACCCAACCTTGCTGCGGGGGTGGCGGCATCGGCATGGCTGATTGACCCGAGGATATCGGGGAAGCTGTCGGTTTCGTCGGGGTTCGCAAGCCGCCCGTTATCATTTTGCCTCGGTTGCCATTGCGCTGCGCGTTGCCGCTTTAAGGGCTCGTTGGCCCCAGCACATGGTATTGACGTTAGGGTAAGGCGGATTGAGGTCGCGCGGCCATTTTATTTTGAGCCGGCGGGTGCGGGCGAGCAAGATGGTGGCGGTGCGGCCACAGATTTGCTGGCGTTGCATTGGTTCGGGCAAGGCGGTATCCCGAAGCGGCATGAAATTTCAGCGAGAAGGCTCCCGTCATGGTTGTTTATGCACCGGTTGATCCGGAAAAACTGACGGCTGATCTGATCCGCTGTGCTTCGGTGACGCCTGATGAGGGTGGCGCGTTGGTGCTGCTTTCGAAAGTGTTGGAAGCTGCGGGCTTTGCCTGCACCCGGGTGGATCGCGGTGGCATTGCGAACCTTTATGCGCGCTGGGGTGTGGCGGGGGCGAATAAATCGTTTGGGTTCAACGGACATACCGATGTGGTGCCGGTGGGCGATCTCGCGGCTTGGACCAAAGACCCGTTCGGCGCGGAAGTTGTCGATGGCTGGATGTACGGTCGGGGTGCTACCGATATGAAATCCGGAGTGGCTGCGTTTGCGGCGGCGGCGGTGGATTTCGTGCGGCAAACGCCCCCCGATGGCGCGGTGATTTTGGCGATTACCGGCGATGAGGAGGCCGACGCTGTCGATGGCACGGTGGCCCTGCTGGACTGGATGGCAAGCCATGGCGAGCGGATGACGCATTGCTTGGTGGGCGAGCCGACGTGTCCGAACGAGCTAGGCGATATGATGAAGATCGGACGGCGCGGCAGCATGACCTGCTATTTCACCGCCGTTGGCGTGCAAGGTCATTCGGCCTATCCGCATCGTGCCAAGAACCCGATGAGCGCCTTGGTGGCGCTGATGGCGCGGCTGGAGGCGGAGCCTTTAGATCAGGGGACGGCGCATTTTGATGCCTCGACCTTGGCGATCACCACAATTGATTGCGGCAACAAGGCGACAAACGTGATCCCGGCGCGGGGGACGGCCACGGTGAACATCCGGTTTAATGACAGTCATTCGGGGGCGTCATTGACCGCGTGGTTGCAGGGCCATGCAAGTGCGGTGCAGGCGGAGACGGGGGTAGAGATTGCGCTGCGGGTGACGATCTCGGGCGAAAGTTTTCTGACACCGCCGGGAGATTTCTCGGCTTTGGTGGCGAAAGCCGTACAGGCGGAAACCGGGCGGGTGCCGGAGTATTCGACCAGTGGCGGCACCTCGGATGCGCGGTTTATCAAGGATCACTGCCCGGTGGTGGAGTTTGGTTTGGTCGGCCGCACCATGCATCAGGTCGATGAGCGGGTCGAGGTGGCACAAATCCATGCGCTGAAAGCCATCTACACGCGGGTTTTGCGAGATTATTTTGCGTGAGGTTGGGCCGGAAGTTGCAGGTGATCCAAGTAAGGCGTGCTGATGCCGCTTACCCTGTTAGGGGGTTGCGGCATCAGCACTTTGACCAAACTACAGAGGTAAATTTGGCCACCGAAGCGGAATATCTGATCTTTTCGGCGTAATTGCGGCGGGGTTATTTGCCGGAGCCTGCGGTCTCAGACCCGTTGCGGGTCAGGTAGTAGGCCAGCAGGATTGGGAAGAACGTCGCGGCGAAGACTATCATGGCGACGACATTGGTGACGGGGCGTTGGCGCGGGCGGATTAATTCCTCCAGCATCCAGATCGGCAGGGTGGCTTGTTGGCCTGCGGTGAAGGTGGTGACGATGACTTCGTCAAACGACAGCGCAAAGGCTAGCATTCCTCCGGCCAGCAGGGCTGTGCCGAGGTTCGGGAGCAATATGTGGCGAAAGGTTTGGAAGGCGTTGGCGCCGAGGTCGGCCGATGCCTCTAGGATGCCGCCCGACAAGCGGCGGAAGCGGGCGACGGCGTTGTTGTAGACGATGACGATGCAGAAGGTGGCGTGGCCTAGGATGATGGTGAGTGTCGAGAACGGGATATCCATTAGACCGAAGGCGGAACGCAGGCTCATGCCGGTGATGACGCCGGGGAGGGCGATGGGCAGGATTATCAACAGGGATATTTGCTCACGTCCGAAGAAGCGGGCTTGCGCCATCGCGGCGGAAATCAGGGTGCCGAGGATCATCGCGAGCAGGGTCGCGGCGGTGGCGACTTGCAGCGACAGGGTGAGGGCTTGCCAGATATCGGCACGCTCCCATGCGGCGGCGAACCATTTCAGGGTCAGGCCGGGGGGCGGGAAGGCGTAGGTGCGTTCCTCGGTGGTGAAGGCGTAGAGAAAGATGATCAGGATTGGCAGGTGCAAGAACAGCAGCACCGCGGTCGCGGCGGCTTTTAAGGCGAAGGGGGTGCGGTTGGGGTTGGCGTCAGAGGGCATCGAAAGCTCCGGCGCGTTTGGCGAGGCTGAGGTAGATCAGCATGATCACGATGGGGATTACCGCGAAGGCGGCGGCTAGGGGGGTGTTTCCGGCGGTGCCCTGCAGTTGGTAGACTGCCATGCCGATGAAATTGGCCGAGTTGCCGACGATTTGCGGGATGATGTAATCGCCCATGGTGAGCGAGAAGGTGAAGATTGAGCCGGCGATTATTCCGGGCATCGCGAGCGGTAGGATCACGGTGCGGAAGGTTTGGGCCTTTGTCGCGCCGAGGTCTTGGGAGGCTTCAAGCATTGAGGTGGGGACGCGTTCGAGGGCTGCCTGCATCGGCAGGATCATGTAGGGCAGCCAGACATAGGTGAAGACAAGGAACATGCCGATGTAGCTGGTGGAGAGCGAGTTGCCGCCTATTCCCGGTAGCGCAAGGGCGGCGTCGAGGACGAAGTTGGTGTGGGTTTGGGTGGCGGCCCAGGTCAGGATGCCCTCTTTGGCGAGGATCAGTTTCCAGGCGTAGACTTTGACGAGGTAAGACGACCACAGTGGCAGCATGATGCCAAGGTAGAACACGGCTTTCCAGCGGCCTTTGGCGTAGCGGGCGGCGTAATAGGCGATGGGGAACGCGAGGATGGCGGAGCCTAGGGTGACGGCGGCGGACATCAGCAGGGTGCGCAGGATGATGTCGTAGTTTTGAGGGCGGAGCAGTTCGCCGTAGGTTTTCAGGGTGAACTCGCGGACGACCATGCCGGAGAATTCGTCGATGGAGTAGAAGGATTGCAGGAGCAGGGCGGCGAGCGATCCAAGGTAGATCACGCCGAGCCAGAGCAGCGGCGGGGTGATCAGCAGGGCAAGCAGTAGGTTGGGCTTGCGCCAGAACAAGGTGGTGAGGCGGTCGGCGAGCGATTTGGCGGGGAGGATGGCGGTCATGGGGTGGCGCAGCCTGAACGCGACGCCTGACGGCGGGGGGGTTGGCTGCGGTGGGAGCCTCCGGCGGGGATATTTATCGCCAATGTGAAATTGGGGCGCATCAGGCTTGGTCCATGATGTGCAGGGCGTTGGCGGGGAAGCTGAGGCGGATTTGTTGGCCGGGTTCGGGGAGTTCGGTGCCTGTGGGCAGGATGGCGGCGATGTCTTGGCCTTGGGTGGTGATGGCAATGCGGTGGCCCGAGCCTAGGTAGCGCAAGGATGTGACGGTGCCTTGCAGGGGGCCGGCGGGGTCTAGGTGCAGGGTTTCGGGGCGCAGGCTCGACCATTTGGCGGGGCCGCCGAGTGATTGGGTGAGGGCGGGGGGCAGGACGTTGGAGGAGCCTACGAAATCGGCGACGAAGCGGGTTTTCGGTTGGGCGTAGATCTCAGCGGGGGTGCCGATTTGGGCGATTTTGCCTTCGTTGAACACGGCGAGGCTATCGGCCATTGAGAGGGCTTCGTGTTGGTCGTGGGTGACGAAAACGAAGGTGATGCCAAGGCGTTTTTGCAGTGATTTCAGCTCGTCCTGCATGGCTTCCCGCAGTTTTAGGTCGAGCGCGCCGAGGGGTTCATCCAGCAGCAGCACTTTCGGCTCATTCACCAAAGCGCGGGCGAGGGCGACGCGTTGGCGTTGGCCGCCAGACAGTTGGCCGGGTTTGCGGCTGCCGTAGGCGTCGAGGTGGACGAGGGCCAGCATTTCCTCGGCTTTGGCATAGCGCTGGGCGCGGGCCATGCCTTTGACCATCAACCCGTAGGCGACGTTGTCGCGGACGTTCATATGGGGAAACAAGGCGTAGTCTTGGAACACCGTGTTGACGTTGCGCAGGTGGGGCGGGGTGTTGGAGACGTTCTCGCCGAAGATGCAAATCTCGCCAGCGGTGGGGGATTCGAAGCCGGAGATCAGCCGCAGGCAGGTGGTTTTGCCAGAACCGGACGGGCCGAGCATGGCGAAGAATGCGCCCTCGGCTATGGTCAGATCGACGCCATCGACGGCTTTGATGGGGGCTGTCGTGGGGCCGAAATGGCGCGACACGCTGCGAAATTCTACGGCTGCGGGCATAGAGTTAGGGCCTTTATCCGCGGAAGCGGTGAGGGTGGCGCGATATAAAAGCCGCGCCGGTTTGGGCATAAGTTGGGTGCGTGATGCCACGCACCCTAAGCTTGGTTCAGCGACCGCCGATCACGCCGATGTAGTCCGAGACCCAACGGTAATACGGCACGCAGGCGGCTTCACCTTGGGCGCAGTTTGCGGTGGGGGTGGTCCAGAACTTGATCTTGTCGAAATCATCCAGACCGTTGGCGGTGCAGCCCTCTGCCGTCTGCATTCCCGATTTATCGGTGCAGGCGGCGGGCACAACTGGGTTACCGCCGAACCAAACCGACAGATCGGATTGCAGGTTGGAGTTCAGCGTATGCTCCATCCATTTATAGGCGCAGTTCGGGTTGGCAGCATCGGTCGCCAGCATCGACGTGTCGGCCCAGCCAGTTGCGCCTTCTTGTGGGATGGTCGAGGCGATTGGCAATTTCTCGGCCTGCAACATGCCAACTTGGAACGGCCACGAACCGGAGGCCACAACGCCCTCATTCTTGAAGTCATCCATCTGGATATAGGCGTCGTGCCAGTAGCGGCTGACCAGAGTGCGCTGGGTGCGCAGCAGGTCGAGCGCCGCTTTGTATTGATCTTCGTTCAACTCGTAAGGCGAGGTGATTTTCAGCTCGGGCTTGTGGAACATCAGGTATTGCGCGGCGTCGGCGATGTGGATCGGGCCGTCGTAAGCCTGCACCCGGCCTTCGTTGGTCTTGCCATCGGGCAGGTCCATCTTCTCAAACACCACGTTCCACGACTTCGGCGCTTCTTTGAACACCTCGGTGTTATACATCAGCACGTTCGGCCCCCAGAGGTAGGGCACGCCGTAATGCACGCCATCAACGGTGAACCATTTGGCATCTTGCAGACGTGGATCGACCTTCGACCAAGACGGGATCAGCGCAGTGTTGATAGCCTGCACGCGCTTACCAGCAACCAGCCGCAGCGAGGCGTCGCCCGAAGCCGTCACCAGATCGAAGCCGCCTTCATTCATCAGCGCGACCATTTCATCCGAAGTGTTGGCGGTCTTGACGTTGACCTTACAGCCGGACTCGGTCTCAAATTTCGTCACCCAGTCATAGGCTTTGTCGGTTTCGCCGCGCTCGATATAGCCCGGCCACGCGACGATATTGACTTGGCCTTCGGAGGCACCAACCTCGGTCATTTGTGCAAAAGCCGGGGTGATTGCGGTGGCGAGGCTGGCAATAAGTGCGGCAGCGGTCGCCGCTTTGTTGGTTTTGGTCATTGAAAGCTCCCTGTGGATTGGCGCAAGCCGGGTTCCCGGTCATGTCATCAGGGTAACGGCGTGCGGCTGTTTCGCAACAAAAAATCGCTTGGACGGGGTGGTTTTTTGATCAAACGATAAAGTGGGGGGTGCGGTATGACGGGTTGACCGGGGGCTAGCCCCCGGACCCCCAGGATATTTGTGCAGAGAGGATGACCGGAAGCGTTAGCCTTTGGCGAGTTCGGCTGCGAGGGCGGCGTGGTGTTGGCGCACGAGTGCTTCGTAAGCTGCGAGTTTTTGCGGGGTGAAATGGTGTTCTTCTGCCAGTAGATTGACGGTGCCGAGCACTTCGCCATCTTCCACCAGCGGGATGTTGACGCAGGAGCCAAGACCCAGTGAGGTGATAAGAGCGTGGTCAAAGAAATACTTGGCAAACTCGGGCGTGGTGTTGGCCACGAAGGTTTGCTGGCCTGTGATGCAGTAGTCATACCAGCCGTCGCGGGTCAGCGGCTTGGTGCCGGACACTGGATATTCCAGCGGATGCGAGGTGTAGGCGCGGCGGGCAACGTCGTGTTTGATGTCTTGCACGGTGACGGTGAACAGGCGGGTGCCAAGGGCGGCGCAGGCTTGGTGTAATGTATCGTAAACATGGGGCATCGGAGTCTCCGTAGGGTTCAGGCGGGCATGTGGCCCGACAGCAGGGCGATCATATCAGAGCGGGTGATCAACCCGACGAGCGTGCGGCCGTCCAGGATCGGAACGGCTTGCTGGCTGCCATCGGCAAGCAGCGTGATCAGTTCTGCGAGGGGTGTGGCGGGCGTGGCGAAGCGCGTGTCAGGGTCGGCGAGCATCTGAGCGGTGAGGCTCGGGTCAGCGCGACCCACGAGGGCTGCTTGCGAGACGAGGCCGCCGAAGCTGCCATCTGAGTTGCGAATCGGCAGGGTCTTAAAGCGATGGCTGCGAAAGTTTTCGGCGAGGTCGGGCAGGGGTGTTTCGGGGGCGACCTGGATCAGGTCGCGAGACATCATCTGTGCTGCGCTGGCGGGGCCAAGATTGCGGGCGTTGGCTTCGGTCTCGGCAGTTTCAATCAGCCGGGCGAGGTCTTCGACGCCAAGGTTGGAGCCAAGACGCAGGCGGGTCAGGGTGGCCGCGAGGACTTCAGGCGATGGAATGAAGCGGCGGTCAGGCGCGGGGTCTTTGGTGCCATGTTGCGGCGGCTCGGCGGTGAGGCGGAAAGGGTAGCGGCGGCCCGTGGCATGTGCCCAAGCGATGCCGAGGGCAATGAGGGCGATGCTGCCGCTCGCGACTGGGAGCAGGAGGTAGTGCAGACCGGGGAGGGAGTCGGGATGGGCGGAAAGCACGGTTGCGAGGGCGACGGCTCCGCCCGGTGGGTGCATGGCACGCAGGGCGGCCATGGCGAGGACGGCCAGCATGACCGCAAGGGCAGCCGTCGGCAGTTGGGGCAGGCTCGTGTGCAAGATAAGGATGGCGGCGAGGGCAGAGGCGGTGTTGCCGATCACCGCCGACCACGGCTGCGCCATCGGGCTGTTTGGCACCGCGAAAATCAAGAAAGCCGAGGCTCCGAATGGGGCGATCAGCGCGGGATGCGCCATTAGGCTGGCGGTCGGGTTCAATAGCCAAAGGATTGCGGCGGTGAGTGTCAGGCCAAAGGCAGCTCCGGTGGCGGCGCGCAAAGCTTCGGTCGGCATTGGCGCGGGCATCGAGGGGCCGAGGCCGTGCAGGAGGTGTTTCAGGGCTGTGATCAGCTGGGCCATGTGGCGCTTGCGATCAAAGTGAGGCCGAGTTCGGGGGGTGGCAAGGTTAGCTGTTCGGTTTGCCAGAAGAACAGCCGGACATGCGCGGGGTCTTTTGGGGCATCTGTGTCCGCTAAGATTTGGTAGTGCATCTGGAAGCCTTCCAGCAGCAAACCTTCAGCGTAGAACGAGATTTCCTCGGCTTCGAGCAGGGCATCGGTGCCCGATTGCGGTTCCCATTCTTGGCCATTGGCCCAGATCACCTCTGCCTCCACGGCGGGGTGTTTGAGGCCGAGTTTGGTCAGCGGGGCGAGGAAGGTTTCGATGGGAGAAAGCGGTTTGGGCATGGGTGCCTGCTGTGGTTTCATTAGGGTTGAAGCAGGTGGGGCTGGCGAGGTCAAGGTTGGGCGTGGGGTTGAGGTGGAACTGGGGGTTTCACACCCCCAGACCCCCGTGGGATATTTGAGCAGAGAGGATGACAATTTTAGATAAGTTTTAAGGGGTTAGCCGCGTTTCATCATGGCGAGCCGGATGAGCGCGCGTTCCATCACGGCCATCGCGGGGGCGCGGGAGGTGGAGCGGAGGGTGAGGTCGGTTTCGACCAGCAGGTTCAGCGCGGCTTCCAGGCGGAACATGCCCCAAGTGGAGGCTTGGCGCTGCATCGCGTCGCGGCGGGGGCCGAAGATGCGGGCTTTCATGATGCCGGCACCGATGCCGCCGGGGTCGGATGCCATGATGTGCAGGCTGCGGAAGTGTCGGAGTGCTCCAATGCAGAGGGTGACGGGCAGGATGCCTTGACCTTCAAGGCGACGCAGCAGCGGGCCGATCAGGTTGGGTTTTTGATCAGCGGCGGCGGCAATCAGATCATCCACCTCGGCCTCTATCGTGGCGGGGGCGAGGGCGTGGATTTCTTCGGGGGTCAGCGGGGTCGGGTCGTTGAATTTGTAGAGCGCGATCTTTTCCAAGGTTTGGCGGAAATCGCCGGGGTCGAGGGCGCGGGCAAGGGTGGCGAGGTCGGCCATTGCGGCGGGGGCGAAGTTTTTCAGGCCAGCCTTGGCGAGTTCGGATTCGATTTCTTCGCGGGAAGGCGGCTCGTCGTAAAGGCCGATGCTGACGGCGTTCAGATGCTTTTCGAAAAGCGTTTTCAGCGTGGATTTGCCGGTGAGATTGCCCGCCGTGACCACGATCTGCGCATCACCTGCGCGCCAGTCTTGCAGGGTGGCGGCGATGCTTGCTGTCAGGCCATCGGTGGCGTCTTCGAGAAACGCCACGCGGGGGCCGGGGAAGAAGCCGGCTTCACGGGTGGCATCGGTGAGCAGGCTGGGGGATTTGCGTAAGTCGCCCGCCTGGATACGGGTCAGCCGCATTTCAGCCTCGCCTTGCGGACCGATCAACGCGGCGACGGCCTCTTGGCGTTTCAGCGCCACCCGCATGGTATCGGCACCGAAAATCAACAGCCCGGCGCGTTTGGGGTCGGGTTTGGCGCAATAACGGGAGGCTTCGATGCCGGCGAGTTTCATTTGTTCCAAGTGCCAGAGGTTGCCAACAAGCGGGCGGTGATCTGGTCGGCGAGGATGCGCATCAGGCGGCGGGCGGCGTCTTCTTGGGCAGCGAGGCCCGCGACGGTGGAACCAGTGGCGGAGTAGGAGGTGAAGCTGTGGACTTGGCCGCCGGTCACGCGGGCATTGGTGGCTCGGTTCAGCAATGCCCAGTCGATTGTGCCGTTCAGATTGTAGCGGGTGATGGCGTTGTCGGGGGTGATGCCAACTCCGGTCGCGGTGGTTTTGATGCTGTAAGTCAGATCGAATCGCTCGGCGTTGGGGCGGCCCAAGCGTTCTTCCAGACGCTCGACCAGATCGAAGGCGTTCTTGTCGGAGGGGTCAGCCACGCGGATGCTGGTTTGGATGTTTTGCGCCGGGCCGCCGGGGCCATAGGCGGGTGTGAAGCCGCAGGCCGCGAGGGCCAGCGGTGTCAGCAGGAACAGGCGACGGCTAAGGCGGGTTGCAGTCATTCAAAATCACCTTTTGGATTGTGAAGTCGCGGTGTGAACCCGAAACAGCGATTTCATTACAACCGTGATCGGGTTCGCAGGCGACTTCAACGTAACGCCACTCTAGACGACGACATTGATGATGCGCCCCGGCACGACAATGATTTTCTTCACAGGTGCACCTGCAAGGAACTTGACCACAGCTTCATCCGCAAGCGCGATCTTTTCAACCTCGGAAGCGGGCATGTCTTTCGGCACAGAGATTTCCGCGCGGCGTTTGCCGTTGATCTGGATCGGCAGGGTGACGGTATCGTCCACCAGCAGGGCTGGGTCGGCTTTCGGCCATGGCGCGGTGGCGCAAAGGCCCGCGCCGCCTTGGAAGGTCCAGATTGATTCGGCGATGTGGGGGGTCATTGGACACATCAGTTGTGCCAAAGTGCGGATGGCTTGTTTCATCGCGAGCGTCGAGCCGTTGGCTTTGGCGAGGGTGTTGGTCAGGCCATACAGTGCCGCGATGGCCTTGTTGAAGGCGAAGGTTTCGATGCTGCGGGTGACTTCCTCGACGGCCTTCGCGGTGGCTTTGGCGATGTCTTGGTCGCCTACGCCCTGATGGTCGGCGGGCATGTCACCGATGCGCGAACACAAAGCCCAGACGCGGGACAGGTGTTTGAAAGTAGCATCGGCACCCGAGGCTGTCCATTCTACATCACGCTCTGGCGGCGAGTCGGACATCACGAACCAACGAGCGGTATCCGCGCCGAAAGCTTCGATGATGTTCATCGGATCGACGACGTTTTTCTTCGATTTCGACATTTTGGCGGAGGGGATTACCTCGACCAATGCGCCTTCGTCGTTAAGGGCCTGAAGCCATGCGTCAATATCCGCAATCATATCCGGATCGGGCGGCGGCACATCGCCCAGCACGGTGACGCGGCGGTCGGCGAGGCTGAAACTCGTCACATCTTCAGGCAGGTGATAGATCGGACGGCCTGCGGCGTCGGTGGTTTTGTAGATCTCATGCGTCACCATGCCTTGGGTGAACAGGGCGTTAAACGGCTCGATCGCTTTGGCGGGCAGATGGCCGGTGGCGTGCATGGCGCGGGCGAAGAAGCGGGAATAGAGCAGGTGGAGAATCGCATGTTCGATGCCGCCGATGTATTGATCGACGTTCATCCAGTAATCTGCATCTTCGGCGATGGTGGGCGTTGTCGCATGGGGCGCGGTGAAGCGGGCGTAATACCAGCTGCTATCGACGAACGTATCCATCGTGTCGGTTTCGCGGCGGGCGTCGGCTCCGCAATTCGGGCAGGTGCAGTTGCGCCATGTCGGGTGACGGTCGAGCGGGTTGCCGGGGATGTCGAAGGTCACGTCATCGGGCAGGCGGACGGGGAGGTTCTCTTTCTTCTCGGCCACCACGCCGCAGGTTGCACAATGGATCACCGGGATCGGGCAGCCCCAATAGCGTTGACGGGAGATACCCCAATCGCGCAGGCGGTAATTGGTGACGCCTCGGCCAACGCCTTGGGCCTCGCAGGCGGCGATTGCGGCGGCGATGGCGTCTTCTCCGGTTTGCAGATCGTTGCCCGCGAAACCACGGATATACTGCACACGCTCGGATTTCATCGGGACGTAGGCTTCGTCAAGCGTCACTTCTTCTGCGCCCTCGGGGATGAAAACCGTTGGGATCGGCAGGCCGTATTTGGTGGCAAACTCAAAGTCACGGGCGTCATGCGCCGGGCAGCCGAAAATCGCGCCGGCGCCGTAATCCATCAGGATGAAGTTGGCGATATAGACCGGGAGTTCTATAGAATTATCGAACGGATGCAGCACGCGGATGCCAGTATCCATGCCGATCTTCTCGGCGGTCTCCATTGCCTCTGCCGTGGTGCCACCTTTGCGACAGTCGGCGACGAAAGCCTCAACTGCCGAGTCGTGGCGTTCGAGATGTTTTGCCAAGGGGTGATCGGGCGAGATCGCCGCAAACGACGCGCCAAGCAGGGTATCCGGGCGGGTGGTGTAGACTTCCAGCCGGTCAAAACCCTCGGGCGCGCCCGTCGTTGTAAACGCGAATTGCAGCCCGCGCGATTGGCCGATCCAGTTGGCTTGCATCAGGCGGACTTTTTCGGGCCAATCCTTCAAGCCGTCCAAAGCTGACAGCAGTTCTGCCGAATAATCGCTGATCTTGAAGAACCATTGCGTCAGCTCACGGCGTTCAACGGCGGCGTTCGAGCGCCAGCCCTTGCCGTCGATCACCTGTTCATTGGCGAGCACGGTCATATCGACCGGATCCCAGTTCACCACCGCATTCTTGCGGTAAACCAAGCCCTTGGCCATCATGTCGATGAACATCGCCTGCTGCTGGCCGTAATACTCCGGGTCGCAAGTGGCAAATTCGCGGCTCCAGTCAATCGACAAGCCCAACGGTTTCATTTGCTTGCGCATCTCGGCGATGTTGGCGTAGGTCCATTCTTTCGGATGGCCGCCCCGTTCCATCGCGGCGTTCTCGGCGGGCATCCCGAAGGCGTCCCAACCCATCGGATGCAGCACGGAAAACCCCTGCGCGGCTTTATAACGCGCCACCACATCGCCCATCGTGTAGTTGCGGACATGGCCCATATGGATGCGACCCGACGGATACGGGAACATCTCTAGCACATAATACTTTGGGCGGGCGGGATCGCGCCGCGCCTTGAATGTTTCGGCCACGTCCCAAGCCGCTTGCCATTTCGGTTCGATGGTTTTGGGTTCGTAGCGCGACATTATTGGCCCCTTGGTCAGTTCCTTGGCGCAATTACACCGCCAAGGGGGGCAAGGTCCAGAGTTAGCGCAAATCGCGACCGATTCGGTTTTGCTCTGACATAAGACAGGCCCCAAAGCAGTGCCTTGGGGCCCCTAAGCTTTGCTACAGATCAGACTGGTTAAGTGCGTTTGCGCCGTTTGGTGGCAGCGAGTGCGCTTAGACCGGCCAAGATCAACCCGGCTGTTGCTGGCAGCGGCACTTCGGACGGAGGCAATGTGCCTTCCTCGATCAGCGCATAACGTACCTCGCCGCCGAACACCAAGAATTCGCCAACGCCATTGCCCCAGAAAGATACCTTCTTGAACGAGTCGGAATCGTCAAAAGCAGCCACGAAAATCTCGTTTACTATATTAAATGGTGAGGCTTGTGATGGGAAAAGCCCCTCGGTCAGATTAAGCGCAGAAGCGACATTGATAGGTGTGCCATTATCGAACGAGATGAAAAGGTCGGTGGTTGGAGCATTGCAGCAGGTCGCCCAATCGCCTACTTCGAAGCCTATAGAATTCAAAGCGTTGGCGAAAGTCAGGGTTACGCCGCTGGCGAAATAGTCGAGCGGATCGGTGCGCGGGTTTGCTCCGCCGCCGGCAGGGTTGATGTTGACAACCTCGCCCGACATGGTGCCGTAAAGCTCCGGAGAGAACGAACCTCCGTTGTTCCGCGTGATCTTATAGTCACCACGGTCGATCGATACACCTGGGGTCAGATTGGCCCATGTGTCGACATTCACCACGCCGTTTGCGGCGGCGACGGTTTGATTGAAGGTGTTGCGACCTTTCGCGATGCCATCAAAGATGGCAACAACGGTAGCACTTGCCGCTATTGCGGAGGCTAAGAACAGGGCGGCAGCACCCGTGAGTGTTTTGATTGCTTTCATGTTTGACCCATAAATTAAATTGGCAGCGCGGAAAGTTGCAGCACTGGCATTTCACAATCGAAGACGGACTCTGCGATGAGAAAATAATTTAACCGTCTCCCGACACAATCATGCCGAAAATTTGACTAATTTGCAATAGTTGAGCCATGCGGACATGAGTCCGCAGCGTTCTAACGCACAGGTTGCATTGCGCAGTTCACTTCGCGTTTTGCGGGTTCGGCTGCAGGCAGATACCTGCGTAGCTATGTACCGGGAGGGCTGCTTAAAGCCCGCTGTCCTGAATGCGCAGCTGACGCGCCCGGGTCATAATCGCGTCTTCGACCGCGCGGATGGTTTCCGGTGAGACAGAGCTGCCACCGCTGCCCTGCATCGCAATCTTCAGGCTGCGCGCATCAAGCGCCGGATCTTGCACATAGATCGTCGCGCGCACCGAACGACCACCACCCGGAGGCGTTCCGTAGCCGGTGACGATAACGCCGGTGAACGGGTCCACCGATTCGATGGGCAGGAAGTTCAGCACATCAAGGCTGGCCTTCCAGAGATACTTGTTCACCTCAACCGTGGTGTTGGGATTGTCGGATTTGCGGAACAGCGCGCCGATGCCGGTCTGACGACCCTTGGCAACATCGCGGTTTTCGCGTGACAGCTGCGCCTGTACGTTGGGATCATAGGATCGGCTGCCCATCATCCCACAGGCGGAAGTCCAGGTTAAAAGCGCGGTCATCAAGCCGAAGTTCAGCGCTTTAAGTGCGAAAGGACGCAAGATCATCCGGTTTCCCCATTCCAACCTGTCGCTGTTTATACTGACAGCTTCGGGCGTGCCAAGGCTTTTCCCACCCGAGGCGACTTTACGGCGTCGCAGACGCTAAGATTGATGCGAAAACCGTGGGCTAGGTCGATAGCTGACTGTGGCAAGGGTGCATCACCGCTGCCGTGATTGCCCGGATTGGTGCGGCAGCCGTTGCAATCGAAGCCGTGGAAGAGGAAAACAGCGTCATACCTGCTTCAGGCTTGCTTGAGTATGGTCGCGTCATTGAGAAAAACGAGGAAACACGATGAAAAAGATTCTTCTTTCCACAACCATGCTGGCTTTGTTTGCTGGCGCAGCTTCGGCTGAAGTTACTCTGAGCGGTACCGGCCGTTTCGGTCTGGACTATGCTGAAAACCGTGGCGGCGCTACGGAATTGAACGAAGTTCAACTGAACTACCGTTTGCGTATCAACGTTGACGCAAAGTTTGAAGCTGACAACGGCGTCACCTACGGCGGTCGTATCCGTTTCCAAGACCGTAACGGCGATGGCGGCGCAGCTTTCAGCCCAGCAATGCTGTACGTTGAAGCAAGCGGCGTTCGTGTTGAAGTCGGTAACGCTAACACCGCTTTCGACTCGGTTGCTCTGATGTACAACCCAGAAATCGGTTTCCAAGAACGTTCGTTTGGTGACCCGCTGGGTTCTTACTACTCGTTTAACAGCGGCCCATACGGCTTCGGTGAAAACAACCGCGTTGGCATCTATGCTGCTTACTCGGTTTCGGGTGTAAACCTGAAAGCTTCGTTCATTCAACCTGATCAGTCCGACACCGACAGCGGCCCAGCGGGCCAAGACGAAATGTCGATTGCTGCTGACTACCAAGCTGATCAATTCGCTGTCGCCGCTGCTTACGTTAAAAACGGCCTCGGCATCGAAGACAACGACCAAACCTTCGTTGGTGTGGCTTACAAATTCAGCGACATCGCGTCCGTTGGTTTGAACTATAACGACAACGGCGACACTTCCTCCGTTGGCGGTGGCGAAATCGGCTCGAGCTACACCTTGTATGGTAACTACACCATCAATGGTATCGGCTTGGCTGCATACGTTTCGGACCTGGACGTTGATGGTGCAGACACCGCTTACGGTCTCGGCGCTACCTACGACCTCGGCGGCGCGACCTTGGCTGGTGCCATCGAGTCGGGCTTCGACGGCAACATGCGCGGCGATCTCGGCGTGCGTATGTCGTTCTGATCTTACCGATCAAAACACTTTGGAAAGAGCGGGCCTTGTGCCCGCTCTTTTCTTTTGGAACATCCTGTGGCGAAGTGCCATGCAAAGCAGGCGGGCAGAATAGCGTGGGGATGCCATGGCATTGCAGGCGATTTTAGCGCGGGTGCGCGCGGCAGAGGTTTCGGCTGGGCGGCCTTCGGGTTCGACCAAACTGATCGCGGTCAGCAAAGTGCAGCCGGATGCGCGGGTGCGTGACGTGCTGCTGGCTGGTCATCGGCTGTTCGGTGAGAATTATGTGCAGGAAGCGGCAGCGAAATGGCCGGGCTTTCGTGCCGAGTTTGACACCCCGCTTGATCCTGTCCAGGTGCATATGATCGGCCCGCTACAAACCAACAAAGCGAAGCAGGCGGTCGAGCTGTTCGACGCGATCCACACCCTAGACCGGCCATCCTTGGCGGAAAAGCTGGCGAAACTGGCGCAAGCGCGCGGGGTTTGTCCGCAATTGTTCGTGCAGGTCAACACCGGAAGCGAGCCGCAAAAGGCCGGAGTGTTGCCCGAAGCATTGGACGCTTTCATCACCAACTGTCGCGCGATGGATTTGCCGCTGAATGGGTTGATGTGTATTCCGCCCGAAGCCGAGGATTCGTCGCCTCATTTTGCGTCGCTCGCCGATATGGCCGCGCGTAACGGCCTTAGCGGGTTGTCGATGGGGATGAGCGGCGATTTTGAGGCCGCGATTGCCGCCGGGGCCACGCATGTCCGGGTCGGCTCGGCTATTTTCGGCGCGCGGAGTTACGGCTGATCAACGCAGCTACCGCACAATCAGACGGCTTTCGGGCGTCAAATGCTTGGCTATCCACAACAAATCTTTCCGCGCAAGCCCAATGCAGCCAGCCGTAGCATGGCTTGGGCTGCGCCATGTATGAATGAAAATGGCGGAGCCCAGACCCGGAACAGGGTCTTCCCAGTTCCAATCGGTGATCAGCACCAGATCATACTGCCGGTCAGCGCGGGTCAGCCGTTCGTGGCTGTGTGGATAGGGCGCGCGGACCATCTGGTTATAGTCGAAATCGTTGGGATCGTCGGACCACAGATCACCGGGGCGGATCGGGCGCGCCCAATCGGGCAGGCCGCTGCGGGCTATGCGGTCAGGCCGGTAAAGCATCCCGACAATGCGATGCGCACCCATCGGCGTGCCGCCATCGCCTTCGCGTTTATCATCCACAATGCCGCTGCGACCTAAGGTGCAGGGGAAGCGACGGTTCAAAAAACGCACGCCCATCGGGGTGACGATAAGATCGGTTGGTTTCATGCCAGATGCCCGGATTTGGCGGCTTTGGTGGCGAGATAATCCCGGTTCTGCGCGGTTTGGCCGACGTGCAGCGGCACGCGCTCGGTCACAATCAAGCCGCAGGATTGCAACATGGCGAGTTTTTTCGGGTTGTTGGTCAGCAAGCGCACCTGCGAAAACCCCATCTTTTGCAGGATTTCCGCACCGATGCGAAAATCGCGCTCGTCATCCTCAAACCCAAGGCGATGGTTGGCCTCTACGGTGTCAAAGCCTTGATCTTGCAGTGAATAGGCGCGGATTTTGTTGGCAAGACCGATGCCGCGACCCTCTTGGTTCAGATACAGCAGCACGCCAGCGCCTTCGTGACCCATCCGCGCCAAGGCGGCATGAAGTTGCGGGCCGCAATCGCATTTCAGCGAGCCCAACACGTCTCCGGTAAAGCAGGCAGAGTGCAGGCGGGCCAGCACAGGTTTGGCGCGATCAGGCCGGCCGATTTCGATGGCGTAATGCTCGGCGCTGCCATCGTCGGGGCGAAAGATGTGCAAACGACCCGCCTCGGCAGCGGCCATCGGCAGGCGGGCGGAGATCACTGGCGCAAGCGGGGCAAGGCGTTCAAGATCGGTGCAATCAGTGTTGGCAAGCAGCGTCAGGTTGTTGCGGGCGGCAAAGGCGAGGCCGTCTTTCACGGGAACCAGCAGCATCGCGGGCAGCAGCTGCACCGATTTCGCCAGCGCGATGGCGGTACGGTGCAGGGTGGCGGGGCCATCTCGCAAAGCCACCAGCGGACCTTTCATCGGCACGTTCAGATCGTCGGCAGGGTCAGCGACAGCGCGCAGCCAACGCAAATCGGCATCGGGTGGCACACGAATACGCGCAAGATCGCCGTCATAGGGCACAGCCTTCAGCGTCTCGGCCCGCCTCGCTGTCAACACCAATTCCGGCGCACCCTCCGCCTGCAAAGCGGCGAGGCGGGGGGCGGTCAGCTCCTCCACCGCGGCGCAAAGCATGGCTTGGCCGCCACCTGTGAGCACGATGGCAAGGCCCAGCCGCAGATCAGCGCGGGCGCGGGCAAGGATTTCGGGGGTGGAGGGGCGCAGGCTCATCGCGCCTACATACGGTAAGGTGTAAGGAATTGAAACATTTCCCGAGCCAGCGACACGAGCGCGTGAGAGTATTGTAGCAAATCTTGCCGGAACCAATAGTGGGGCGCATGTGTTTGGGCAAGAGCAGTGTGCTCGGCTGATGGAGGCCCATATGGCGACGTTGCGGAAGATTTTGCTGGTCGATGACGACGACGATCTGCGCGAGGCGCTGAGCGAACAACTGGTGATGACCGAAGATTTCGACGTGTTTGAGGGTCGCACTGGGGCCGAGGGCATGGAGAAAGCCAAGGCGGGGCTGTTTGACTTGGTGATCCTGGATGTCGGTTTGCCAGATACGGATGGGCGTGAGCTGTGCCGCAGGATGCGTAAATCCGGGGTGAAATGCCCGATTATGATGTTGACAGGGCATGACACCGACGCTGACACCATCTTGGGGCTAGACTCGGGTGCCAATGACTACGTGATCAAGCCGTTCAAGTTTCCGGTGCTGTTGGCGCGGATTCGGGCGCAGTTGCGCACACATGAACAGTCCGAAGATGCGGTGTTCCAGATGGGGCCTTACACGTTCAAGCCAGCGCAGAAAATGCTGATTGATGCCAAGGATAAGAAGGTCCGGTTGACTGAAAAGGAAACCAACATTCTCAAATATCTGTATCGCGCCCAGCAAGGCGTGGTGGCACGAGATGTACTGCTGCACGAGGTTTGGGGGTACAATGCCGGGGTGACGACGCATACTCTGGAGACACATATTTATCGGTTGCGGCAGAAGATTGAGCCCGATCCGGCGAATGCACGGCTGCTGGTAACTGAGAATGGCGGCTATAAATTAGTCGCTTAGGGGCGAAGGGTTTCGTCACCAATCGGTGGCAAGACTGACCACTTGGAAGATTACGTTATTCAGAAATAAGTTACCTAGTTCAGTTGCCGAAAGATCCCCTTGCTGTGTCGGGGTTATGGCACAGCACCTCCCTGTTGGACCTGACCGGGCTTCGCGCCCGGTCTTTTTTTATCTGCGATCTGTCTAGCGTAATTGCAGACGGGCGGCGGCGTAGACGGTGAGGGCTGCTCCGATTGCGGCGGCGACGGCGTAGGGCAGAAGAACGGCCTGCGCGCTGCCCCAAGGCTCTGCCCACGAAATCAGCCAGCCAAAGGTGAAGGCGCCGAATGCCGCGGGGCCAGTGCCGATGAAGCGGAAGGCAGCGTTGACGCGGCCCAGTAGCGGCGCGGGGATGTGGCGTTGGCGGTAGCTGACTTGCGCGATATTCCACAACATGCCGGAAAAGCCATCCAGCACCATAAATACGGCGATCAGCCAGAGCGGGGCTTCCAAGGCGAGCGCGGTCGCGGCCATCGTGAACCCGACCATGCCAAGCAAGATTGCTGACCGGGGACGGATGCGGCGCAAGATCAGTGGGCCGATCAGGGTGGCCGCGAGTCCTCCACAGGCTGCTAGGGTCAGGAAGGCGCCGAAGCCGAAGGCGTCAAGGCCGAGGACTCGTTGGCTGTAAAGTACCAGAACGGCGGCAAAGCCGTAGCCAATGAAATTGAAGCCGCCCAATACGAATGCCAGTCGGCGCAGCGGAATGTCGCGCCATAGCCAGAGCATCCCCTCTTTGAGCGCAGCAAACATTGGCAAATGCGGGGTGGTTTGCACCCGGCGTGGCAGCGACATCGACAGGATCAGCGCCACCGCGCCCGCCAGCATCGCGGCTTGGGCACCAAAAGGCAGCGCCACGGAAATGCCGATCAGCAGCCCGGCAAGCGGTGGCCCGATGAACTGACCCGCGAGTTGCTCGGTGCTCCACAATGCGCCGTTGGCTTGCTCTAGCTGCGGTTTCTCGACCACCGAGGGCAGGAAAGTTTGCGCGGTATTGTCGCGCAAAACCTCTGCGCTGCCGAGCAGGAACGTCAGTGCCGCCATCACCAGAACCGGCGTCGTGCCGGGGGTGGCCGTCAGCGCCAAGCTGAGCAGCGCGAGAGACAAAGCGATGCGCAGGCAATCGGCGCTGATCAGAATGCGACGATGATCGAGGCGGTCGGTGATCACGCCAGCAGGCAGCGCGAACAGGAACCACGGCAGATGGCGGGTGGTGGCGACGAGGCCAATCAGGATCGGATCATGGGTCAGCAGGGTGGCAAGCCATGGCACTGCAACGGCGATCAAGCCATCGCCCAGATTGGTTGCGGCGGCTGAGGCGAACAGCATCCGGAAATTGCGGGTTTGCCACAGCGGACTTAGGTTCATTGCGGCAGAGTGCAGTGGTGGTGCGGTTCGGTCAAGCTAAGGCTCGCACGGTTTAGCTGGGTTTTTTTGAGCTGTCGATTAGTCGAGTCAAAGAATCAGATTTACATTTCCGAGTGAATCCATCAGTTAATATCGCAAATCGAGTAGTGAAGCTGGGGTAGAGATGCGCCCTTACCTTAACGGAGAGATGCAATGCAGACCGCCGAAGAAATTGGCCGCGCTGCGCTTAAGACCCTACCCGCCCAAAGCCTGTCGGTTCGGGCCAAAGATTTCGACGTAACTATCACGTGTCATTAGGAAAGAGCCCGTATGCGCAATTCGTTTTTCATGCTTCTCGCCACCACAGCCTTCGTCTCGGCTGTGCAGCCTGCGCTTGCCGCTGATCCAGCAGCCGTCGCCAAGACCTACGCTGATATCGCTGCGGCGGGCTATGAAGACAGCCTGATCCAAGCGAAAGCGTTGCAGGCGGCGGTGGATGCGCTGATCGCTACGCCGTCCGAGGATACGCTGAAAGCTGCCCGGGCTGCGTGGATCGCCTCGCGTCCGGCTTACATGCAGACCGAGGCGTTTCGGTTTGGCAATGTCGCGGTCGATGATTGGGAGGGCAAGGTCAACGCGTGGCCGCTGGACGAGGGTTTGATCGACTACGTTGACCGATCTTACGGCAAATCGGAAGAAAATGACCTTGCGACGCTGAACGTGATTGCGACGCCTAAGTTCAACATCTCGGGCGTCGAGGTCGATGCGACCAATATCACGCCGGAATTGATCTCGGGCACATTGCAAGAAGCGGGCGGTATCGAGGCCAACGTGGCTTCGGGTTATCATGCGGTAGAGTTTCTGCTGTGGGGTCAGGATTTGAACGGCACCGGGCCGGGGGCGGGTGATCGCAAGTTCACCGATTATGTGCAGGGCGAGGCTTGCACCAACGGCAACTGTGACCGTCGCGCGGCCTATCTGAAGGCGGCGACTGATCTGTTGGTGACGGATCTGGCCGATATGGCCGGGCAATGGGCCGCCGGTGGCGCTGCGCGTGCGACGATTGAGAGCGATCCGAAAGCCGCGTTGTCGGCGATTCTGACCGGGATGGGCAGCCTGTCTTACGGTGAAGTCGCGGGCCAGCGGATGCGCTTGGGCTTGATGTTGAACGACCCGGAAGAAGAGCATGATTGTTTTTCGGACGACACCGCTCACAGCCATTACTATGACGGCGTGGGTATTCAGAACGTCTACCTCGGCAGATACACTCGCGTTGATGGCAGCGTCGTTTCGGGTGCCTCGGTGTCGGAGTTGGTGGCTGCGGTGGACCCTGCGGTTGATACGCAGTTGAAGGGCGAACTGGCTGCAACCGTGACAGCACTGGGTGCGATCAAGGCGGCGTCCGAGGCGGGTATGGCTTACGATCAGATGCTGGCTGCGGGCAACAAAGAGGGTGAAGCTTTGGTGATGGGCGGCGTTAATGCGCTGGTCACACAGACCGCTTCGATAGAGCGCGCGATCACCACTTTGGGGCTGACTGGCACCAGTATTGAGGGTTCCGATAGCCTCGATAATCCGGGTGCTGTGTTCCAGTAACGCTTGCGTCAGCGCGCTTTGAAGGCTGTGTGTCGCAGTTGACAAAGCGCGCTGAAAACCACTCTGAGTAGGCAGGCAGCGCAAAGGGTCCGGGCATGAATCGGGACACGGCACTGCCAACTGATATAGGGAAGACCCGGATGCTGCGCGTCCTTCTGCTACTGCCGCTGCTGGCGGGACCGGCCCTTGCGCAAGGTCCACAGGATCAGCCTTTGACGGTGATCGCGCGCACCAAGGCCGAGGTGGCGCGGATTGCCCGGGTGCTGGCGCCGACCACTGATTTTAGCAAACCTGAGACGTTTGAGGCCAAATCCGGTGGAGCAGCGACGGTGCGGGCGCGGCCTACGGGTGATGCGTTCTCGCAATTTTCCGGCAACATGCCGTTTGAGCGGCAAATGAACTTCAATCTCGGCAATGCGCTGTTTACCAAATCTTGGGTGCCTGCGCCTGCATCGACGCTGGCCTCTGACGGGCTTGGGCCGTTGTTCAATGCGCGTGGCTGTCAGGATTGCCATCTGAAAGACGGGCGCGGCCATGTGCCGGAAAGTCCAGACGAAAGTGCCGTGTCGATGTTTCTGCGGCTATCGGTGCCGGGTGGCGCTAACCCTGCCGAGATCAAAGATTGGCTGGCGACGCAGGATGAGCCGACCTATGGCGGGCAGTTTCAGGATTTCGCCTCAACCGGCATCGCCGCTGAGGGCAAGATGCGCATCGACTATACCGAAGTCCCGGTGACGCTGGGCGATGGCAGCGTGGTGTCGCTGCGCGCGCCTAAGTATTCGGTGGTGGATTTGGCATATGGGCCTATGGCGGCGGACGTGATGCTGTCGCCGCGTGTCGCGCCGCAGATGATCGGGTTGGGCTTGCTGGAGGCTATTCCCGAGGCAGATATTTTAGCGCGTGTCGATGAGGATGATGCCAATGGCGACGGCATTTCGGGCCGCGCCAGCATTGTGCCTGCGGGTTCTGACGGTAAGGCGATGCTGGGGCGCTTTGGCTTCAAGGGCGGCAAGGCCAGCATCCGCGACCAGTCGGCGGCGGCTTTTCAGGGCGACATGGGGTTATCCACGGCGCTCCACGCCGATCCGTGGGGGGATTGCACCGCAGCGCAAGACGCCTGCCGCGTGGCCATTAGCGGTCAAGAGCCGGGCGTGCGCGATGGACTTGAAGTCGATCACCAAAGCCTTGATCTGGTGACATTCTATGCTCGCAATCTTGGCGTGCCAGAGCGGCGCAACCTCGACGACCCGAAGGTTTTGCGCGGTAAACAGGTGTTCTACGATCTGAACTGCACCGCCTGCCACACGCCAAAATACGTTACCGACCGCCTGAAAGATCAGCCAGAGCAAAGCTTCCAACTTATCTGGCCCTATACCGATTTGCTGCTGCATGACATGGGGCCGGGTCTTGCTGACAACCGGCCTGAAGGCCGCGCCACCGGATCGGAGTGGAAAACTCCGCCGCTATGGGGCATTGGCATGACCAGCCAAGTCTCGGGTCACACCGAGTTTCTGCACGACGGTCGGGCGCGCAACCTGCTGGAGGCAGTGCTGTGGCATGGCGGTGAAGCGCAGACTGCGCGCGACGCCGTGGTGGCTCTGCCAAAAGACGACCGAGACGCTATCATCGCATTTCTGGAAAGCTTGTAAATCATGCTGCTTCGCCCCCTGCTGCTGTTGTTTTGCTGCGCCACTCCGGCGCTGGCGGATTTTGAAGATACGGTGAAGTTGCACATTCTGCCTGGCTATGCCGCCTTTGCCGAAACCACGCAGGCGCTATCGGACAGCGCGGTTAAAAGTTGTGACGCTGAAAGTTTGAAGCCCGCGTTCAACGCCGCCTATGATGCGTGGCTGGGGGTGCAGCATCTGCATTTCGGTCCGGCAGAGGCGGACGGATTGTCGGTTGCGATCGCGTTTTGGCCGGACCCAAAAGGCTCGGGTGCCAAATCGCAACGGGCGTTGTTGCTCGGCGATGCCGCCGCGCTCACGCCCGAAAACTTTCCCGACCAGTCGGTTGCAGCGCGCGGTTTGACCGGGTTGGAGCGGTTGCTTTACCCGGCAACCCCGCTGCCCGCCGACCCTTGTGCGCTGATCCGGGCGACCACGCTTGATCTTGCCCGCATGGCAAAGTTGATCAACGACAACTGGGTCAACAGCTATGCCAACACGGTTTTGACAGCGGGCGATGTCGGCAACACCACCTATCAACTGCGGCCAGAAGTGCGGCAGGCGCTGTTCACGCAGATCGTCACGGCGTTGGAGTTTGATAAAGATCAACGGCTTGTCCGCCCGCTCGGCAGTTTTGACAAACCGCGCCCGGAGCGTGCCGAGGCAATTGCTTCAGGCCGCAGTCTGCGCAATGTGCTGCTGTCGTTGCAAGCCCTCCGGGCCATGGTAGTGACGCTGACGCCGGATGCGCCGCTGACGCTGGCCGGGTTTGACCGGGCGATCAAGCAGGCCACCGCGCTGAACGATCCGGTTTTCGCCGGGGTTGCAACGCCGCAAGGGCGGCTGAAAGTTGAGATTTTGCAACAGACCATCAGTGCGCTGCGCGATACGGCGATGGGTGAGCTTGGGCCCGAACTCGACGTCAGAGTCGGCTTTAACGCGGCGGATGGAGACTGACATGGCGACGCGGCGCGCGTTTCTGGCAGGGTTGGCTGCGGCCAGCCTGCCCCGGGTATCTTGGGCGGAGGTGGGTTCTCCGGCTTGCTTAGCTGCGGGCAAACTCGGTGATGAGTTTGTGCTGCATGGCCTAAGTGCGGTGGGTGAAAGCCTGTTTGAAATCGGCCTACCAGCGCGCGGCCATGCCGCTGCGGCGCATCCAACCGAGGCTTTGGCTGTGGCGTTTGCGCGTCGTCCCGGCACGTTTGCTTTGGTGTTGGACTGCCTGACTGGGAAGACTCGGCACCAGTTGACCCCGCCGGAAGGTCGGCAGTTCAATGGTCACGGCGCGTTCTCGGTGGATGGCGCGCTGCTGATGACGTCGGAAGTTGTGGCGGAAACTTCTGCAGGGCGTGTTGGTCTGTGGGAAACCGCAGGCTTTACCCGCATCGGTGAGTGGGACAGCCACGGTATTGGTCCGCATGAGATCAGGCGGCTGGCTGATGGTCGGATTGTGGTGGCGAATGGCGGGATCGAGACCGATCCGAACGACCGCACCAAACTGAATATCGACACGATGCGGCCCAATCTGACGCTGCTGTCGGCGGAGGGGGTGCTATTGGATCAGGTCGAACTGAACGCCGAGTTTCACCAAAACTCGATCCGCCACCTGGCGCTGCACGGGGAGGGCGTGGCTTTTGCGATGCAGTGGGAGGGTGACAAGACCGAAGCCGTGGCGCAGTTGGGGCTGTGGGTGCCGGGGCAGGCCGCGCAGCTTTGCCCGCCACCGGATACCGAGGCTTTCGCGATGAAGGGCTACGCCGGGTCTATTGCGGTCAGTCGCGACGGCGATCTGATTGCGCTGACCTCTGCGCCTGCCGGGGTGGTGATGCTGTTCGATGGCGCGGGGGAATGGCTGGCTACGCACCAGCGCGCCGATGCCTCGGGTGTCGCGGCATTGGCGACGGGCCTGCGAGTGACGGATGGGCAGGGCGGCGTTTGGAACTATGGTCGGGATGGGCTTGTGCGGCTTACACGAAATGCGACGCAATGGGATAACCACCTGATTTCGCTTACGTAAGCTTACTGGCCGACGAATTCAGTCGAGAGCGATACTTTGCCGCCGTCCGGTGGTGGCGGGAACGGTGCTGCGCGTTTGATATGATCGAGCGCCGCCGCGTCCAGTGCGGCCACGCCAGAGCTTTGCACGATCTTCACCAGAGACAGCCCACCATTGGCCGAGATCACAAAGCCCACCACCGCCCGCCCTTTGCCAACGCCCGAGCGCTTTTTGACACCGCGGATCTTTTTCAGCACCGCCTTGTTGTAAGCCTTTGGCGATTGGCCCTGCGCCGCCGCTTTAGAACCCTTGGCCTGCGCTGAAGCTGCGCCCGCAGCGGGGGCGGCGCTGGCCTTAGTGGCTTTTTTCGGGGTAGGCTCATCAGCCTTTTTTGATTTGGTCTTTTTGGCTTTTTCGGGCTTTTTCTTCGGTGTTTCCGGTTTAGCCTCGGCCTTCCTTGGCGTTTGCTGTTCGGCCTTGGGCTTTGCGGGCTCTAACGGTTTTGGTGGCGCATCGGCTGCTGCTGGCAGTGCGTCAGGCGTTGGCAGCGGATCGGGTGGCGGGGGCTCCGCGTCGGTTTCGGGTCTGGCGTCGGTCAGTTGCTGTGGTTTTTGCAGCGGAGGCGGGGTTTTCTGTGCCACGGGTTCTGGTTTTGGCATATCTGGCAGCGGTTCCGGCTGCGGCGCGTCGGCCTGAAGCTGCGGCGGAATAGGTGCTTCGGAACTGGCAATCGGCGCAGGATCGGTCATCGCGGCCATGGTATCTGCGGCGGCGGGGGCGGGGGGCAGCGTCAGATACACAGGGGTTTCCACAATCGCCGGCATCTGGTTCGAGGTCAGCGCCAAGGCACTGGCGGCACTCAGGATCAGCGCGGTGGTGGTCGCGGAAAGCGTCCAGCTGACCCAACTGCGCTGTGGCTGCGCCGAAGCGGCAATCGGGTAAGACACCGGGCAATTGCGGAATTGCTGGCTCATGGCGTGGCCCCCATGGGTGCGATTGGCGTGGAAAGACCGGGCGTTTGCGTGGTGCTTTGCAGCCCGACGAGGGCGACGTGCAGATATCCCGCCGCGCGCAACTGATCGAGCACGGCCATCAGATCGCCGTAAGCGACCACGCGGTCAGCGCGCAAAAACACCTGCGCCTCACGCTTGCCTTTGCTTTGTATGTCCAACGCGGCCTGCAGATCGGGCGCGAGCAGCGCCTCGTTGCCCAAAGTCAGCGTCAGATCTTCGCCAAGGCTTAGCCAGATCGGTTCTTCCGGGCGCTGCGTCGCTTCCGCCGAGGAGGTTGGCAGATTGACCGGCACATCGACGGTTGAAAGCGGCGCTGCGATCATAAACACGATCAGCAGCACCAGCATCACGTCGATGAATGGCGTGACGTTGATGTCGGCCATCGCGTCTTCGTCGTCGTCATCGCGGCGGTTGCTGGTGACGATTGCCATGATTTAGCCTGCCGATGGCGTAAGACGGGCGGCGCTGCGGCGGTCGAGATCGCGGCTGAGTAGGCGTTCGATCTGGGCGGCGGCGTCAGCAAGCCTGCGGCGGAAAGCGGAGATCTGGCGCGACAGGGCGTTGTAGATCAGCACGGCGGGGATAGCTGCAAGCAGGCCGATCGCGGTGGCAAATAGGGCCTCGGCAATGCCGGGGGCGACCACGGCAAGACTGGTGGTCTTGGTTTCGGCAATGGCGAGGAAGGCGTTCATTATGCCAAACACGGTGCCGAACAGGCCGATAAACGGCGAAGTCGCACCGATAGATGCCAGAAAGCCAGAGCCCGCGCGCAGTCGTGCCAAAGCACCCGCCTCAATTCGGTCCATCGCAATCCGGGTGCGTTGCTGGGCAGCGTGGGCGTAAGCCGGCTCGGTGGGAAACTCCGACAACGCAGAAAGTTCGTCATGTGCAACGCGCGCCATCATGGAGGCCGGATCGCGCTGGGCGGCCATAGAGCGCACTGCCGAGGGCAAATCGCTGGCAGCCGTTAGCTTCTGCGCGCTGCGACGCAAAGCCCGGAACGCCAGCGTAAGCTCGGCGATTTTCTGCACCATGATCGTCAGGGCGACGAAAGCGGCGAGTGCTAGAATTGCCATCACCACCTGCACGACCCAATGCGCGGAAAGAATGATGCCAAACAGATCGGTTCCCGGCGGGTGTGGTGCGGCCAGATCGGTGGCGATGCTTTGGGCAAACGCGGGATGGGCCAAAAGGCCCACCCCAATTATAATGGCGCAACGATTGCGCATTACCAACTCACCGATTTTGCAATCGAGAGTTTGTAGTTGCGGCCTACGCCGTTATCGAGCGCCAGGTTATTTTTGTACTTTTCGTCGAACATATTCTCGACCGCAAAGTTCACGTCCAACCCCTTGAGAACGCCTTCGTCCGGCGACCATTTCACGAACATATCGTGGGTCTGGTAGGAATCTCCCGTGGTAGTCGCCGACGAGGTTTTGATGTTGTCGTAATAATACCCGGTCCAGCCGATGTTCAGATGCTGCGCTGGCAATTTGGCCCCAATGGTCAGCGAAATCGCTTCCGCTGGCGTGTCGGGCAGGGTTGTCGAAATAGCCCCAACCGCCGGGTTTTTGTTCTTGGTGCGGACTTTGCTCCACGACAGATTGCTGAACCAACGGTCGGCATCGTAGCTGGCCTCAAGTTCCGCGCCCCAGAGTTCTGCGGCGGTAATGTTGGAGTAATACGGCACAGCCGGGCCACCGGGAAGGCGCGGCGTCGTGGCGATCATGTTTTTCAGATCATTGTGGAATCCGGTCAGTTTCAGTTGCAGGCTGTCGCCGTCTGACAACAAATCTTGCCGTTTGAACGTGAACCCGAGCTCGACCGAATCAGCTTCTTCCTTGGCGAGCCCCATGCTGGCCAGCCGCTCTGGCAAGGTGCTTGCGGCTTCGGTGGAATAGCGTTCGTCCAGTGTCGGCATCCGTTCGGTATGCGCCAGCGAGCCAAACACTGAGAAGCTGTCGTTGATTTTATACATCACCGCCAGCTTCGGCGAGATTGCGGTATCGTCGCTATCCAGGCCGCCTGCGATATCGCCAGCGCTGAACTGGCCGAAATCAATCCGCACGCCGGGAATCAGGGTCAGGCGTTCGTCGTAGACAAATTCGCCCTGCGCATAGATGCCAACTTTGGTGTCGGTGCCTTGGGGGTGGAAGCTGTAGGCGCCAACGCTGGAATGCGCACTGCGCTCTTGCCGCGAAAGCTGCACCCCGGCGATCACTCGGTTGTCCCAACCGCCGCCGCCGAATTCAGCAGTGTTTTCGACTTTGAGCGTGGTGGTGGCGTAACCGAAATCACCTTCGCAAAGCACTTGCGATTGGCCCGGCGCGCAAGCCATGCCCAACGAGAAGTTGCTCTTATCAACTGTGGTATTTGTATACGAAAGCTGCACCGAAAGATCGAGCAGCGGGTTGTTGGCAAAGCTGTTGTTCCATTTGAGCGACACGGTATCGTCAACGGAATGGATGTCAGCGGTGCCAAAGAATGCCGCAGCCGCGCCACCAGTTTGCGCGACCAAAGTATCATCCAGATCGGTGTCAGTGCGCGACAGCGACAGGGTCAGGCTTTGATCTTCATCCTGCCCAAGCGTCCACTTGCCTTTCAGCAAGCCAGACATGCTTTCATGCGCCGTGCCTGCCAGCACGGTGCCGCCGCCGTCTTTGATCTCGCCGCCGCTGGAATAGTTCAGTGAGCCCAAATATTCGGCGTTACCTTGTTTGGTCGCAAAAATCACACCGAGCTTTCTGGTATCGCCATTGCTGTTGTAACCCGACTTGAAACGCAAGGTGGTGGTTTTGCCGTCCTCAAGAAAATCGCCGGCGTCTTTGGTGGTGAACGCAATCGCTCCGCCAATCGCACCCGCGCCATAGAGCGTTGATGAGGCTGGGCCACGCAGCACTTCGACACGCTTGAACAGCTCAAAGTCACCAAAGAAAGAGCCGAGACGGTATTGCTCGAAGAATTTCGGTGCGCCATCGACGCTGACCGCGATGCGGGCCTCCGAAGCTGTTTGCTCGGTGTTGCCGATGCCGCGAATGTTGAACGCCTGCCCCAAAGGACGCGCCGAAGACCCTGTCGCCTGCACACCGGGGATACCTTTCAGCACATCGCCGATGGTGTTTGGCTGCGCGCGATCAAGATCGGCTTGCTCGCGTGCGGTGACGGCCTGCGGCGTATCAATCGCCACCTTGGCCGTTCCTGCGCCGAAAATGATCCGGCCGAGCATTTGGAACACGCCGCCGTCCGTAGCAGTGGCATCTTGGGCGGCTGCGGGCGAGGCGACCAGTGCAATCGCGAATGTAGATATCAAAAGTTGTCCGCGTAAGGCGGAGGTGCGGCGAGGCAGCATGAGCTTTCCTTGTTAAGGGTCTGCGAATGGCTGGCTTTGCCGGTGCAAGCTGGCGGGCAGAAATATTCTGACTTGATCTGTCAGGTATAAGCTAATAAAAATCCAGACTATAACTGTCAAGTATATCTATGCAGATATATCAGACCCTTGCGCTCCAGCCACGCCCCAACGGCCCGCCAGAACCGCGCTTCCCTGCAAATGTTAGGATTCGTCATGGCTCATACGCACACCCCCGAACAGATTCGCGCCTTGCGTGATGAAAATCCCAAGGCCCGGGCTCGAGACTTTGCGGGGATGCAGGGAATCACCGAAGCTGAACTGGTCGCGGCCTATGTCGGCTTGACGGCTACGGCGATCAACGCCGCCCCGGATGCGTTGTTTCCGCTGATCGGTGAGTTGGGCGATGTGATGGCGCTGACACGTAATGAGTCCTGCGTGCACGAGCGGCGCGGCGTCTACGAAGATTACCGCGCAGGGCCTCATGCGGCGATGGTGCTCGGGTCCGAGATTGATATGCGGATGTTTCCGAGCCATTGGAAGTTCGGCTTTGCGGTGGTTGAGGCGGGCGAGGATGGCCCCAAGCGCAGCCTGCAAGTGTTCGATGCGGCGGGCGATGCGGTGCATAAGGTGCATCTGAAGCCCGAGTCGAACGTGGCCGCATTCGATGCTTTGGTTGCAGCTTTGCGGCTGCCCGAGCAATCGGGTCAGCTGAGCCTTATTGCGCGCGCGCCTGTTGAGGGGCCGAAGGGCGACCCGGCCCGCGTCGCTGATCTGCGCGCCGAGTGGAAAACCATGACCGACACGCACCAGTTCTTGAAGCTCACGCGTCGGTTGAAGTTTAACCGTTTGGGCGCGAACCGCGCGGTTGGTCCGCAGTTCGCAGCTCAGGTCGAAAACGACACGATTACCAAGGTGTTGCACGCGGCTGCTGACCAGAAGATTCCGCTGATGATCTTTGTCGGCAACGCGGGTTGCATCCAGATCCACGGCGGGCCGATTGAAAAAGTCGTGCCAATGGGGCCGTGGATTAACGTGATGGACCCGCGCTTTAACCTGCATTTGCGCGCTGATCACATCACCGAAGTCTGGCGCGTCACCAAGCCTACTCAACGTGGCGATGCGATCTCGGTTGAGGCGTTTGATGCCGAGGGCGGCTTGATCCTGCAAATCTTCGGTTATCGCAAGGATGCGCCGCCGGTGGCTTGGGATGCCTTGATGGCGTCGCTGCTGGTTCTGGAACAGGTGATGGCATGATGCGCATCACCAAAACTCTGCGGGTAGGTCTGGCGCTGGCTTTGTCGGTTGCTGTGATCACTCCAGCTGTGGCCGAGGATGCTAAGCGGGTCGTGACGCTTGGCGGCTCGGTCACTGAAATTGCCGTGGCCTTGGGTGCGGGCGATCGGTTGGTGGCGCGGGATTCGACCTCGAACTATCCGGCGTCGATCACCGCTTTGCCGGATGTTGGTTATATCCGCGCGCTGTCGCCGGAAGGTGTGCTGTCGGTGGACCCCGATCTGATCTTGGCCGAGGCTGATGCGGGTCCGCCCGCTGCGGTCGATGTGCTGAATGCGGCAGGCGTGCCATTCCTGCGGATGCCGGGCGATCCGACTCCGGCAGGCGTGGTGGCGAAGATCAAAGCGGTGGCCGAGGCTTTGGGGCGTAAGGCCGAAGGTGAGGCGTTGGCGGCGAAGGTTCAGGTTGGGTTGTCCGAAGCCGAAACCCGCGCTGCCGCCGTCACCGACAAAAAGCGCGTGCTGTTTGTGCTGTCGTTGCAAGGTGGGCGCTTGATGGCGGGTGGCGAAGGATCTTCGGCGGAGGGGATCATTGCGCTTGCTGGGGGGATCAACGCGGCCGAGGGCTTCAAGGGTTACAAACAAATGACGGATGAGGCGGTTCTCGCCGCAGCCCCCGACCTGATCCTGATGATGGACCGCGAAGGCGATCTGGCTATCGGCAACCCGGATGTGATGGCGCATCCGACCCTGTCGCAAACTCCTGCCGCACTGTCGGGCAATATCGTGCGGATGGACGGCATGATGCTGCTGGGCTTTGGGGTGCGCACGCCGGATGCGGCGAAGGCGCTGTATGATGCGCTGTATCCGAAGGCGGGCTAAATGGTGTCGCTCGGTATGGCGCGGGTGATGATTGGCGATGACCGCGAGGCCCGCGCCGCCCTGATGACCAAGCTGCTGATCGGGCTGCTGGTCGTGGTATCAGTGCTGTCGCTGGGCACCGGGGCGGCTGGTCTGTCGCTGATTGATCTGGCGCGCGCCGCGATGAAAGGTGAGCTTTCGACTCGCGATCAGGTGATCTTGTGGAACATCCGTCTGCCGCGTTTGGCGATGGGCATGTTGATCGGCGCGGCTTTGGCAGTGTCGGGCGCGCTGATGCAGGGGCTGTTTCGCAATCCGCTGGCCGATCCCGGCATCGTTGGAGTTGGCGCAGGCGCAGGTTTGGGCGCGGTGATGGCGATTGTGCTCGGCGGCCTGCTGCCCGCCAGCATTGCCGTGCATTTTGGCGGCCAGTTGGTGCCGGTTGCAGCATTTGTCGGCGGCTGGGTCACGACGTTGCTGCTTTACCGCGTCGCTACCCGAGGCGGGCACACGTCGGTTGCGACCATGCTGCTGGCGGGAATCGCTTTGGGTGCGTTGGGTGGAGCGGTGATCGGCGTGCTGGTCTATCTTGCCGACGACCGCCAACTGCGCGATCTGACGTTCTGGGGCATGGGTTCGCTTGCGGGGGCGGGTTGGGGCAAGATTGCCTCCGCACTGCCGCTGATTTTGCCAGTGCTGGTGTTCTCACCCCTGATGGCGCGGGGGTTGAACGCGCTGGCGCTGGGTGAGGCGCAGGCGGCGCATTTGGGCATTGAGATTGAGCGGTTGAAGCGCCTGACCATCTTGGCGGTGGCTGCCGCAACGGGCGCTTCAGTGGCGGTTTCAGGCGGCATCGGCTTCATCGGCATCGTGGTGCCGCATTTGCTGCGGATTTCTACTGGCCCGAACCATCGCTATTTGCTGATCAACGCGGCTTTGCTGGGCGCAAGCCTGCTGCTGGCCGCCGATATGATCGCGCGGACCATTGTCGCTCCGTCAGAACTGCCGATTGGCATTGTGACAGCCCTGCTGGGTGCGCCGGTTTTCCTGTGGATTTTGATACGGCGTCAGGGCCTGATGGGAATGTAGCCGATGCTGGTTGTTGACGATATTTCGGTAGCCCTTAGCCGCAGCCCGGTGCTGCATAACATTAGCCTGACCGCGCGTCCCGGCACATTGACGGCGATTGTTGGGCCGAATGGCTCGGGGAAAACCACGCTGATGCGGGCGATGACGGGCGAGGTGGCTTATCAGGGCAAGATCAGCCTGAACGATCTCGACGTCGCCCGCGCTAGGCCGTGGCAATTGGCGGGGATGCGCGCGGTGATGGCGCAGGAAACCCAACTCGCGTTTCCTTTTACAGTGCTGGAGGTGATCCAACTCGGCCTAACCTCGGGCGAGAACGCCGATGCGCGCGATTTGCCGTTGCGCGCTTTGGCCGAGGTAGATTTGTCCAAACACGCCAGCCGCAACTATCAGGATCTCTCGGGCGGTGAGCGTCAACGCGTGCAACTCGCTCGCGCCTTGGTGCAGGTGTGGAATCCGATCGGTACCGCTGGCGCGCGCTGGCTGTTTCTGGATGAACCCGTCGCCAGCCTCGATCTCGGCCATCAGTTGCAAGTGATGCGGTTGGCGCGGCGTTTTGCCGATGCTGGCGGAGGCGTGATTGCGGTGATGCACGACCTCAACCTGTCCGCGATGTTTGCCGATAAGGTGGCGTTGCTGGCTGAAGGTGCGCTGGTTGCTGCGGGGCCGCCTGATGCAGTGTTGACCGATGCGCAGCTTTCGCGGGCTTACGGTTGCGCGATCAGGACAAATGTGATGCCAAGCAGCGGCACTTGGCTGCTGCCGCAGGCCGTGGCCGGGTAGTCGAGCAAATTTTGCCGCTTTGTTAAAGCTAACTAAAAGAATCAGGATTTACATTTCCGACTGATTTGATAGGTTTAGCTAACGCCAAGCCACCCGCCTGTTTTGGGAAGCCGGTCTTTCAGAGCCAATCCTAGCTGTAGCGGAGCACATCATGTACGAAACTCAAATCCTGTCGCCCATGCACCCAGCACCGGAACTCGTGCCGTCTGATCGCACATTGCGCTACGATGCACGCACGCTGACTGGCGGCGCTGGCACGGCTTACATTGAACTTGATGGGCAAGTTTATACCCTGCGCATCACCAGATCGGCCAAGTTGATCCTGACCAAGTAGTCACACGCATTACCTTTGCGACGCGCGCACTGTCCTTCTTCGGAACGGCCCTCGCGGAAACAGCGCGTTATACGCTTCCCATGCAATCTCGGGTTGTGGCGAAAAAACCATGGTCTCGGTATTTTGTAACAACTGCGGACCAAGTACGGCGATCTATGGTATGTATTGGGCATTACCTCCCTGTTGGACCTAACGCCCGGCCGCCTTGGCTGGGCGACTTTTTTTTGCGGTGGCTTCATGTGGCCACATTTAAGAGAGGCAAAACACTTCCGCTTTGGCCCCTTGAGAACACATGCGGCCGAGCATAGTCTCCCGCGTCTGAACAAGGAGCATCCGATGACCTTCACCCTCGCCACATGGAACATCAATTCGGTGCGTCTGCGCGAAGGGTTGGTTGCCAAGTTGATGGCGGACGAATCGCCGGATGTGCTGTGCTTGCAGGAATGTAAAAGCCCGGTAGAGATGATCCCGGTCGAGCAGTTTCGAAGCCTTGGCTACCGCTACATGGTGGCGCGGGGGCAGAAGGGTTACAACGGCGTCGCGATCATCTCAAAGCTGCCGATTGAGGATGTTGGCGGGCGCGATTTCGTCGCGATGGGCCATGCTCGGCACGTTGCGGCGCGGATGGAAAACGGCGTGGTGATCCATAATTGCTATGTGCCGGCGGGGGGAGACATTCCAGATCGGGAGGTCAATGTGAAGTTCGGGCAGAAGCTGGATTTTCTGACCGAAATGCGCGATTGGTTTCATGGGGAGAAGCCGTCGAAGTCGATTTTGGTCGGCGATCTGAACATTGCGCCGCGTGAAGATGACGTCTGGAACCACAAGGCGCTGCTGAAGATCGTCAGCCATACGCCGATTGAGGTCGAGCATTTCGGTGCGGTGATGGACTCCGGCAACTGGGTTGACGTCACCCGCGCCGATATTCCGACGGGCAAATTGTATAGCTGGTGGAGTTATCGTTCGCCCGAGTGGGATACCGCTGACAAAGGTCGGCGGCTTGATCACATCTGGGCTACCCCGGACATTGTCAGGGCCGCACATGCCAGTCGGATTCTGCGTCCGGTGCGGGGATGGGTGCAGCCTTCGGACCATGCGCCAGTGTTCGCGACGTTTGATCTTTAGGGCGATTCCTGCGCGTCTCCCAGTTGGGAGTGACTTGGGTTTGTGTGAGTAGTTCTGGCATTTTTTACAACATATTGTGTTTAGCGATGCAACGACCCGGTTAACGGCCAATTCGTCAACGACCGCGCGTCCAGTCTTGACCAGACTTGAGACGCACCGCCAGCGATACGGCGGCATAGGTCGCAAAACCCACCGGATCGCGTAGCGCCAGCGCCAGCAGGCGGGCTTTGCCGAGGGGAGCTTTGGCCTCGCGCGCCAGAAGGCCGGGAAAAAGCCTGTCAACCTCGGTAACGCCCGCATCTTGCCGCCTGCGCACCCGGGTCAGGGCGGCAAAGCCTTCAATCATCGGCCATTGGTATGTCGCTGGCACTTGCAGGCGTTCGTGCGGTTCAAATTGCAGGCGCGCGAAGGTGTCGTCCGAAATGATCGCCGGGAAATCCCCCCAGCGCGCGCGGCCTGCGGCGTTGGTGGCAAATAGACCATAACCCGGGGCGGAGCTTGTGGCGAAGGGCAGGCGTTGCCAGAACCGAGCATAAGAGCGGGTGACGGCGCTTTTGGCGCGGGGGATTTGGGCGGTTCCGGTGGCGTATAGCGCGGCAGTGCCGCCAAGGGCTGCGATCAGTTCGACCATAAGATTGGGCGAGACGATCACATCCGCATCAAGATAGACCCGCAGCGGCGATTTGGCGATTTTGTCGCCCGCGTTCAAAGCGTTCGGTTTGCCGCCTTGCGGTAGGTCCAGAATGACCAATGCCCATCCCGCTGCCGCAGCTTGCGCGGTATAGCCCCGCGCCACCTCTGCAGTCGCATCGCGGCATCCGTTGGCAACGACGATACATTCGGCATTGATCGGGCCAGAGGCGAGCAACGCCGCGAGACAATCGCCAATGTATTCCGCCTCATTTGATGCCGGAATAATCACGCTCAATCGCGGGGTCAGCACGTGATGCAGCCTTTCGCCAAGGCATCCCAACGCGGATTGTTGTCGCCAAGATGCCGCAGCGCCCCCCACGAGCCCCATTTATTGGGCCGATACACATCGACGAAAGCATTGAACGGTTGATCGGAGATCATCTGCCAGCCCGCCAACAACTCCGCATAAAGCGCGCCCATTTCGGGGGTGAAATTGAAATGCGTGAAAAATGCCGTCAACTGCTCATCATCGACCGCAGAGCCATAGCCCACCACATGACTGCCGCCCTCATACATCATCAGTTTTAGCCCACGCTCGGCGGCAATCGCGGCGTGATGGGGCAAAGTTTCAGCCAGCATCTGCGTCAGGCTGTTCGCGGGGTTGCCCGTCACCGAGCCATCGCGCAACTCTTGGCCTGCCAGTTTATCGGCGAGATCATAGCGATGTGCGGCGAAATAGGGTTCAGCTTCGAGCCCGGTAAGGCGTTGCGCCGCGATATCTTTGCGAGCGGCATCGGCGGATTGCTTTAGCCAATCTTTCACCGTGACATATTTCTGATCACCACCCAGTTCAGCGCTGAAATACCCCGTCACCGCATAGGCATCGAAGCTTTCAACCGGCGCTGGCAAGCCTTCGGCGACCACCAAGGGCGCGTCCAAGATCTGCCCCTCTAACCCGAGCCAGCCGGTCTGCACCGCGACAATACGGGTCAGGCGGTTGGGGGCGTCTTTGAACATCTCAGACCAAATACCCATCACCTGCGCCGCGCGCAGACCGTAGAATTGCACCCAAGTTTTATCCTGCCCCCAGCGCGCAATGCCTTGTTCCTCGGCCCAACGGGCTTGGGCGAACTGCCAGTTCCAGACTTCGTTGGAGTATTCCACTTGCGCTTTAAGTGAGGGGTCTAACTGGTCATGCGCGATCTGGGCATAGGTTCGGATCAGATCATCCGAGGCCAGATGCGGCATTGTGAACCACGGGTCGGCGTGCAGTTCATTGGCCAGAGCGACCATGACTTCGACGGGAACGCCATTGCGGGCATAGGAGTAATCGTCGGGTTTGGGGCGATCTTTGGTTTCGGAAAGGGGGGAATCGTTGGTCATCATCCAGTCCATGAAGCGGACGCCTTTGACGCCACGGATGCGAGCCAGCCAATCGGGGTTGAAGATTGCACCCCCCGCAAGCATTTGCGCACGTGAGGCGCGGACGACGACGATATCATGGATCGGATCGGTGGCATCCAACGCGAGCAAAGTGATCGCGACGAGGCCCTCGCCGGGGGTATAATCGAACAGCACGCGGCCCGGAGTTTCTTCGACAACCTGCGGGCGGCCTTCGACTTTCAGGGTGCCTTTGCCTTGATAGGTCAGCAGATAGCGCCCGGCGACCCCCGCAGCATCTTCGGGCAGATCAGTCAGGATGAGCGTGGAGATTTTCGCCAGCTGGGGCGGGATTTTGGTGGGCCAGCCATGCGGCCCTAACGCCCCGGCTTTGGCGAGATCGGCCTCGGTCCAGCCGCCGAATTGATCTGGCAGATGGCCGATCCATGGCCGTGCGGTTTTCATCAGATTTAAGAAAGGTTGTTGGACAGACCAATCGTTTACGCCCGCCAGACCCAATGCGAGATGGGTGTTGGTGATCGGCTTGAATGCAGGGAAGGGAGGGTCTTGTGTATCTGGCGCTGTTGCCACGGCAACAACAGGCTGCACTATTGCAGGCGCAAGCCGGGCCGCGATTTGACCGGGCACGTAAGCCTCCAACGCCTCCCAAGCGATGCGTTGAAACGCTTCCGCCTGCTGTTGCGTGATCACCGCATCGCGAGAGGTCCACGCCCGCGTCACCTTGGCAGGCACGCCTTGCGGGCTTTTACCAACAATCGCAGCCGCTTGCACCATGGCGACGAAATACAGACCCTTGCCGCTCAGGTGAATGTCATCGCTGAACATCTCTTTAATGTCGCTGACACCCGGCATATGCCCTGCTTTGATCTCATCGGCGAGATGCCCCATCGCCTGACCCACCGGCAGCAGTTTCACCTCATGCCCAGCTTTGGCC
>NZ_JAQGKQ010000041.1 GCF_028290025.1 Cypionkella sp.
CTTATAAAGCACCAGCATAGGCAGCGCCAAAACCACCGGCGGTAGGATCAACTGGCTGAGAAAAAAGAACGAAATATCGCTATTGCCCATCCACAGGAATTTATAATTGAAACGGCTCAATCCATAAGCCGCGAGCGACCCCAGCATCACCGCCAAAACCGAGGAAGTCACCGAGGTGATCGCCGAATTGGTGAAGCGCTTCATAAACTCATCGCGCACCGTGCTATCAGCGCCAATCGTATCGGGTGACAGGCCCAAAGACTTCCAACCGAGCCATTTCGGAGTGAAATCCAGCCACGGTATCAGGTTGCCCTTCATCACATCGGGGGCCATCTTGAAGCTGGTGGTTAGCGTCCAATATATTGGGAACAAACAAATAAATGCCCACAGCAACAGCAGCGCATACACAAACAACCGACCAGTAAACCAGTTTGGCCGAAAGCTGCGATCTGCGGCGGAGTCCCTGAAAATCTGCCCGCTAACATTGGTATCGCTCATGGCAGTTTTACTCATGTTCTGGGCCTCGAAAACCGATCCGCGAGTTTCATCAAAATCGTCATCACGATGATGATCAGCAGCAGATAAAACATCGCGAGCAAAGTGCCGTAGCCGACGTTCGATCGATCTCGATACTCGCGGAAAATAAACGAGGTCACAGTATCCGAAGCCCCCCCCGGCCCGCCTGAGGTCACCGCGATCACGATATCGGCCAGCTTCAGTTTGAAAATAATCCTGATCAAAATCGCGGTGATCGACACTGGCAGCATCATCGGGAAAGTCACCTCCCAAAACGCCCGCCAGCCGTTCGCGCCATCGACTTTCGCAGCCTCGTTCAGCTCTTTCGGGATCGCCTGCAAACCGGCCAAAATCATGATCATCATAAACGGAATGAACGTCCAAGCGTCCATCAGCATGATCGTCGCCTTTGCCACACCCGGGGTGCCAAAGAACGAAGGCGTCTCCCAACCTAGGAACTTCGCCAGCCGTGCCACTGGGCCGAACCGCGCCTCTAGCATCGACTTGCCGATCATCCAACTCACCGCCACCGGCGACAGCATCAGCGGCAGCAAAAACGCTACCCGGAAGAACTTCCGCGCCCGGATTTCAGCGTTCAACGCCAAAGCCAACCCGAAGGCAATCGCGTATTCGACAAGGATTGCAAGCACATACCAGACCATGTTCAACAGCGCATTCCAATAGAACGGGTCGGCCCACATCTGCCGCACATTGGTCAGCCCGTTAAAATGCCGGCCATTCGGACTGGACAGATTCCAGTCGGAAAACGCGATCACCAGACCAAACAGTAGCGGAAATACCGTCAGTGAAATCACGAACAAAGCCGCTGGCAGCACGAACAACGTCCGCTTGCCATGTTCGCCATGCAGCAAAACTTGCCCCCAACTGAGGCAGATCGCCCAGAGAATATAGGCATACAGCGTCGGCCTCCAACTGCCGAAACCGAAGTCATGCACGCCTTGAACCTGCATCAGCTGCGCCAACGCCATCAGCGCCATCAGCCCGGCCGAGCCCCAGATGATCGCGCGTCCAAACGCACGGCGCTGGTCCGAGATATTGTCATTGCTGACAACGTGAAGAAGGTCGCCTGAACTGCTCAAAACTCTCGCCCCATTTGGGAAAAACAAGCCGCCCGCGAAGGCAGCTTGCTCAAATTTCGGCAAGGCGCGGCTGAAATCACGCCTTGCCGTTCATTCTACACCGCACTTCTGACCAACAAGTTAACAAACTCCGGCGGGCATATTCTGCGAAGACGTCTCATCCTCTGCGCGCAAAATATCCCAGCCGGAGGCATCCCCAGCCCTAATTCACATCCCCAAGCTGGCCTTATAGAGCGTAATCTGGCTGTCACGGCCGATCTGGTCAGTGATTTTCTCCCATGCTGCCGCAATCGCATCGGCGGTCTCTTGCGCCGATTTGTATTGGCCGGAGTAGCCCTTAGCCAATTCATCCTCGGCAACCGAATAGTATTGGAAGATGCCGGGAATACGCGGTTCAATCGCAGCGTTCGGGTGGTTGTAGCTGTCAAGGTTCGAACTCAGGTAATCCTCGATAAACGCCCGGTCATAGCCCGCCGCAACCCATTCGTCATATTGGAACTGACTGTTGCGGTAAGGTTGGAAGCCAGACGGATAAGCCGCCATCCACAGCGAAATATCCTTGCCACCCAGATGCGCCGCCGCCGACCAAGCCGCCTTGCGCTTTTTCTCATCCGCCGAAACGCGGTTGGTCACATAGACGCCCCAGCCGAGGAAAGCCATGTTCGGCGACTCGTTATAAGTCTCCTCCCAGGCGGAAGTTTTGGCGTTGTAAACCCGGTCCGAGCCACGGTTGATGCCAAAGCCCACCACATCGCCAACCACCGAAGTATCCGAGGTGCGCGCGTTAGAGCCCACATCGCCCCACCACATCAGGCTAGACCCGGTGCCTGCCAGAAACTGCGAGAATGCCGTGGTGCCCGGATCGGCGTTGATCTGGTCCGCCGGATACGCGCCCGGCGTCGCAATCAGGTCCATTACGTCTTGAATGGCCTGCACCCAACCCGGATTGTTGACACGCGGCTTCATCGTCTCTGGGTCAAACAGCCAAGCCGGATCGGACGGATGCTTCACATAAGCCGCAGCCCGGTTCTCGAGGAAATAAAACCCAAAGCCGCCCCAACCTTTCAGCGGGTCCAAATATCCAATCGCAGGCTGCCCGGTCAGCGGATCGGTCTTGCCGACGATAGCCTTGGAATAGGCGTTGACCTCTTGCCAAGTCTTCGGCGGCTCTGCCATGCCCGAAATCGCGCCCTCACCGAAGTAATCGGTGCGATACGCAAACGTATGGCAATCGCCGTCGATTGAGATCCGGTAGGTCTTGCCGTCCCATGTCCCAACCGGGGCTTTCAGATAATTCACGTAATCATCCATGTCGATCTGGGCCTTGACCCAATCCGGCATCTCATCGAGCAAGCCCTTGCTGGCGGTATCCCCCTCCAACGGAGCACCCATCGCCAGAATATCAAAATCGACCGTCCCTGTGGCAATGCTCTGCTGCAAACGCGGGTTATAATCGGCTTGCGCAAGGTCGATCCAGTTGATCTTCGCCCCGGTATAAGCCTCCCACCCCTTCAGAAGCCCACGGAACAGGATGTTGTGTAATCCGTTGTTATTGATGCCAAAGAACGACAGCTCCACCCCGGCAAACTCACCCTCCGCCACGTTGGCCTTGGTGCTATCCAGACACAACTCGCCGACCTTCTGCCAATCCGCATCGGTGGGTGAGCCCTTACCGACCCCCGGTATCTGCAAAATCTGGGTGCGCACCGAATCCTGCGCCGCAGCTGGCCCATAGCCCATCGCGCGCGGCATCACCGCCAATGCGGTCAAAGCCGTAGCCCCCTGCAACATACGACGGCGGCTTAAAGTGGCCTGAACGGCGGCCTGATAAATCTCTAACTTCAAGATGTCTCCTCCCTTGGATGCCCTTGCGCGGCCAAAACCGCTGGGCTGTTATGTCTCAAAATCTATGGAACCCCGATCCGGCATCTTAGACCAAACCCGTTTACCAAATCGCTGCAAACGGGCCTCCCCTCCCGCCGCAAACACGTTCCTTATTACCAGCTTGGCCTGCCCCAATCCACCTGTCAAGATTCTAACATGTTAGTATGATCAGGCGCATAGACAGCACGCCCCGGCTTCGCTTAATCTTGCAGCAACACGGGGAGAAAAACACATGGCTGAAGTCACAATCCGCGATCTGCGCAAGGCTTATGGCGGGGTGCAGGTGATTCACGGCCTCAATTTGGACATCAAGGATGGCGAGTTTGTCGTGCTGGTCGGCCCCTCCGGCTGTGGCAAATCCACGCTTTTGCGGATGCTGGCGGGGCTAGAGGAGATCAGCGCAGGCGACATCAGCATCTGCGCTGCCCGCGTCAACAACCTGCCACCGTCAGAGCGTGACATCGCCATGGTGTTCCAGAACTACGCGCTTTACCCGCACAAAACCGTCGCCGCCAACATGGGCTTCGCGCTCAAAATGCGCGGCATGGAGAAGTCCGCGATTCGCAGCAAGGTTGAGCGTGCCGCCTCCATTCTCGGCCTCACCCCCTATCTCGACCGCTTCCCGCGCGCCCTATCAGGTGGCCAACGCCAACGTGTCGCCATGGGCCGCGCCATCGTGCGCGACCCGAAGGTATTCCTGTTTGATGAACCCCTCTCTAACCTTGACGCCAAACTCCGCGTCCAGATGCGGACTGAGATTAAAGAGCTGCACCAACGCCTGAAAACCACCACCGTCTACGTCACCCATGATCAGGTGGAGGCCATGACCCTGGCCGACCGCGTGGTGGTGATGAACAACGG
>NZ_JAQGKQ010000005.1 GCF_028290025.1 Cypionkella sp.
ACTTTGCCGAGAACCACGCCGTCGATCTTGAGGGCGCGCGCCTCGACATCGCCTTCAACTTGCGCTGTGACCTCAATTGAGACGTCATCAGCTACTACATTTCCTTTGATTTTTGCCTCGATCACGATCTGACCGGTGCATCTCACGTCGCCTGTGATTTCGAGGTTTGCAGCGAGAACCGAAGACTTGGCGGGGTGCGCAGTTGGGGATGTCATAAGAGTTGGCCTTTCTACCCCGGGGGCTATGCGCAGTGGGGCGTTCTGATTGATAACCTATGCAAGATCGATGGGTCGCGCGCGATGCGCAACAACAACCTTTGCAGTATGGGAAATTTCTGCCTTTCCTGCCCGCACAACATGAACCGTTCCGTCAGCTTAGGCTTCGCATAATGAGGGATGCCAAATGGGTACGCGACGATTGACGCTCTGCCGTGGAAGACTCCGGCGCTGGCTCCTCGCAGCTTGTGCCGTAGCGGAATTGCGCCTTTTGCCGCGACCAGCCCGGCACTCGCTGCCTTCCGCAATTGATCGACGACCTGCTTCTTTTGCCCAATTACCATGCCCGTTTGCAATAACCCGGGTCCTATCGGCACGCCGAAGTGCGCTTTCTAGCGCATTATACATCATATGCGCCGCGCGTTTTCGGACGACTGGGCGAAGATTTTGGCTTGAGACGACCAGGTGGTTCTATTGGCCCAGCTGCGGAAAGCAATGCGCCTTTATGCTGACCTCAAATTCCACGACCTAGAGCGGGCAGCATCTCATGGCGCCGACAGGCCCGCATCGGCGAGTTGCTCGGGGTCGGCCAATTTGCGCAAGCTCTCCATCCCGAAAGCAGCAAGGAAAGTCCCAGGGGTGACAAAGGTATAGGGCGCCGCTACGGCGCGCGCGGGGCCTGTGGTGATCTGTCGCGTTCGGCCAGCACCCGAGCAGATCCCTGCTGATCTCACGCCGAAGACCTCTCTCAATCAGTCGCGGCTTATCGGCTGGTGGTAAGCAATGGCGGCCAGCACGGTGAGGTCGAATGCGTTCAAATCCAGCGCCTTCCGGTGCGCAGCAACCAATCCGACCCGACACGCGCCACCTCGTAGGGCCGGTCGGCCAGATCGGCGGCTGCCGAACTGCTTAGCGATTACAATCTGGACACCTTTCGAATTTCGCGCGCTCAAGGTCTGGATGATGCTCAAGGAGCACGGGGTTGAGGAGTTCGGTCGTTTGATCGACCAGAACATCGCGCAATTTGGAGGGGTTGTTTACAGCGGAGACTAATATCGAGTTGATGGCACCGACCGTGGTGAATATCGTCTGCTTCCGCTTCAATCGCGGCGGATGGGCCGAAGATGCGATACGGGCGCTAAACATCGAAACCAAGGTGAAAATGCAGGAAACCGGCATCGCTGCGGTGTCGGATACCACGATACACGGTCGGCACAGCCTGCGTCTTGCCATCTGTAATCATCGGACAACCGTGGCGGATCTGAATTTTGTTGCGGTCCGAGGTATTGCGTATCGGCAACATGCTCACCGGACCCGGCGCGGTGAAAGCTACCGCTCTTGCCGCCTGGCACGAGAACGGCAAGTTGGTCGGTCGCAGATAGCATCAAACACGCTGATCGTCGACTATAGGCTGGGTACGTTTGTCAGGTCGACATTAACGCGTTGTCCGCCGCCGTTTGCCACCCGATCCGAAGGAACCAAGCGGGTCTGTCGGGTTTGTGCCTTAGACTAAGGACAGAAGAAAAATGGATCGCATTAGCATCCCAGCAAACAAAATGCGCATTGGCACCGCCGGGTGGACCATCCCGACAGCAGTGAAGGGCGATTTTCCAGCAGCGGGGACGCATTTGAAGAGGTATTCTGCCGTTTTTAACGCAGTCGAAATCAACTCCTGCTTCCATCGGCCCCACAAACGCTCGACCTATCAACGTTGGGCCGCTTGCGTACCGGATAGCTTTAAGTTTTCCGTGAAGGTGCCGAAGGAGATTACCCACGCCCGCAGGCTAAAAGGAAGCGAACCGTTGCTGGACAGTTTTCTGGCGGAGGTGTCTGGTCTTGAGGACCGACTGGGCTCGCTGCTTTTCCAGTTGCCTCCAAGCTTTGCCTTCGATCCTCCAGCCGCAGAACAGTTCCTAACCAATTTGCGCCACCGCGTGGCAGGACCGGTCTGCTTCGAGCTCCGCCACGCGTCTTGGTTTATCCCCGAGGTCGACACCTTGTTTGCCGGTTTCCGCATCGCCCGCGTGGCAGCTGATCCCGCGCTCGTTCCTCAGGCCCGGCGATCCGGTGGGTGGGTGGGATTGCGCTACTGCCGGTTGCACGGCTCGCCAAAGATTTACCACTCACCCTACAGCGAACAAGCGATCCGGTCGGTCGTCGAACCGCTTCGGTCTGAGATACACGAGGGGGATGAGTGCTGGTGTATCTTCGACAATACCGCTTCCGGCGCAGCAACCGCGAATGCATTGACTGCGAGGTTGATCGTCTAGTTTCGGTGGCGGCTCGACATAGCGACGCTGTGGCTATCAGAAGGTAAAGACCGGCCCAATGCCTAAAGGTCACGCGTCCGCTAAGGGCCGGGTGCGAATGGGCGTGTCGACGCAAGGACGGAGAGCGGCCTGATGGACCGCAGCATGGCGAGCGCAGGAAAGCTGTTGCAGCGGCCGTTCGAGAAAAAGGCCGCGATTACCTTACCCGACAACCAGACGTTGCAAGGAAAGCGGATGGCCGAAGTGGTGCGGCACCCTCAGCGATTAGGGTGTGAGCCATCTGATTGCGGCTTACTGGTCCTTTGATACTCGCAATGGCAGGCTTGGGCTTGCGTAATACTGTCATGCCAAACACGCGCGAGCGGGAATGGGGTCATTAGCTGGCTCGCGCAAGCAGACGCCCAAGCCGACGCACTATTGCCCGCTTATCTTGCCCGCACCGTAGACCGGCGGGCCCAATTCTTCACTGCATCCGACCGAACCGGGCGAAGAGTTGCGCGTGGATACAACCCGCCGAGGGACGGACTTCCATGATGCGACGCTGTCGAAATTTGTTGCAGTGACTTGCCCAAGGTGCGAACCTCAAAAATAATGCAAAGGAATACTGCGTGTGGCAACCAAACTGCTAGACAAGCTTCGCACTTGGAATCGCACCCAGATTATGTGGTTGCGCAACAAGCGTGAGACCGAAAGTAAGCATGCGTTCACGCTCGGTGTTCTAGGTATTATGAAAAATGAAGCACTTAACATCGACGAATGGGTGCAACATTACGTGTCTATGGGTGCGGAAAAGATCTTTTTGATCGACAATGGCTGCACAGATGACACGCTCGTCAAAGCCAAAGTTTGGATCGACAAGGGGATTGTGGAACTGGTGCAATATACCGAGCGGCATTACCAAAAAAAGCATTATTGGGCGGCGTTCAAGGAGTTTAAGATTGCTCAGCGATGCCAATGGTTACTGGTGGCCGATCTTGATGAATTTTGGTTCTGCCCTTCCGGCGAAACTATCGTCAAGCAGCTAACGGACTTTGGCGCCTACGACGTTATTTATGCCAACTGGCGAAACTTCGGCAACGACGGAGTCGACAAACATCCCGCTAGCATCCGCCAAGGCTTCACGCTCAGCGCACCCAGCCTCTATTTCCACACCGAGCGTAAATATATCTGTCGCACATCAGCGGTGAGATCGCGTCAAACCCTTGAAATTCATGCTGTAACGGGTGCGCGCTCCGAGCGAACAGTGTCGGATAACGAGCGTTTCAACCTCAATCATTATGTGGTTCAAAGTTTGCAGTTTTTTCGAGATGTAAAGATGACGCGCGGCAACGCTTCGTCACACAGCGAAACCTCCGTGAGAAATATGGAGTACTTCCAAAAATTTAATGCACCCTGTACGATGCCAAATCACCTTCTGGCTGACCTAGTTACTAGCGGAACGATCAAGTAACTCATTACCACCTCTTGTCATCGTATGATAATTGTTGAGCTTTCTTCGACCGATATAAGCAGTTGGCATATCGCGCGGTGGCGCACAGTTGAAGCTGCAACGGTTGCAATCCCGTCACTCACCCCCGCCGTTCTGGCAATGAAGCTTTACGCCTTTGGCTCGGGCGACGTGGTGCATATAAGCGACCATTAGCACCACTATGTGCCGACGGAGAGGCGCTCGTGGGGATGCCGAAACAATAGCGCCACGCGCCCCAAAGACGGTAAGGCTACGGCAACGCGGTGTGCCGTGCACATTGCAGCTAGGATCGCCCATTTTGCCGTTTTGCTGGCGCCACTGGTTGCGGCCACCGCCACAACACCGGCGTCTGGTCGCGCGACATAGTGCCGTGGTGCTTCTTAAATTTCGGTATGCGCGAAAATGCTGAGCGGGGCGGCACAGGATTCGCTTCGAGCAGCTCTCGGCTTGACCATCTGATGTTGGGCGTCACTTTCGGATTGCTAGATCGGTGGTCCATGGCATCGTGCTAATCCTAGATAGAGCTGAATATGCCAGTTGAACCGCTGGCGTGAACTGACGGTATCTAGTTCACTCGGTCCGGCGTCGCTCACCTGCCGTCGGGGGTTCTCTCTGGAGGTTCGGAGGCCGGTTCTTGCAGCGTCAGATAAGCCGCCCCCAGCATGATCAGCATGCCCACGAAGTCCAGCAGGCGCACGGTTTCGGCGAAGATCAGAACGCCAAGAAGCACCGCCACGATGGGCGAGACGAAGGCGTAGGATCCCGACCGCGAGGCCCCGATATCCCGAAGCAGCCGCATGTAAATTGTATAGCCCAGAAGCGAGCCGAACAGGACGAGAAACAGCCATCCGCTCCAGGCGGCCGCACCCCAGTGTCCCGACAACGCCGTAACCGCCCCATTTTCAGTGGCAAGCGCACAGAGAAACAGGCAGCCTCCTCCGATCAGAGTTGTCAGGCCCGACATGCAAAGGGACGGGTAGTGCCGCAGCAGGGGACGGGCCAGAACAGCCCCGAGGCCATAGGTGAAGGCGGAGGACGCAACGGCCAGAACACCCCAATAATACAGAGCCCCCGTCCCGGCATCGGTGGACGTTTTCTGCAGGGCGTCCGGCCCAAAGAGAACCATCAGGCCCGCGGCGCCCAAGCAGACTGCGAAGAGCCGCTTGCCGCTCCAGGTTTCCTCACCCAGCAGCAGCGCGAAGCATAGGAGTGCTATCGGCGTCAGCGCCAGCTCAAGCACCGCAGCCGTGCCGGAGTTAATGTACTGCATGCCCCAGAACAGCGGGCCGTAGCAAAACGAGATCATAAACAGGCTGACAAGACCGAGGCGGGGAATGTCCTCTCGCTCCATCCGGATCCTCTCCCCACGCCAGCGCGCCAGCATCAGCAGCAGGAAGCCGGCGGTCATGAATCGGGTGCTGGCAAAGACCAGCGGAGGCACAGCATCAACCCCCGCCTTGATTCCGACCCAAGTTGTGCCCCAGATGGCACAGAGCGTGAGGAAGCTAAGCATGTTGCGATCGACCCTTAGCATTGCCACGTCCTTTAGTAACGGTAATAATCAATTTATAGCGTTACAACTGACAGGCGCGGGTGTGGTTCCATAAGGAGGAAAGGAATGGCTTCGAAAAAGACCATCGCCGATATAGCGCTGCTCGGGGGTCATACAGTGCTGGACTTCATCAACACGGTCGATGCCCGGCGCGACACATGGGGACCAGATTTTCTGACCTGCTATTCAGACCTTCTGCTCTGGGCCGAACGCGTCGGATTGTTCGGCCAAGCTGCCGCTGAAAGCGCGGCCCGCCTAGCGCACCTCGACCCGGCCGCAGGCATGACCGCGCTCGACCGTGCCAAGGTGTTGCGCGAGGCGCTCTACGGACTTTGCCAAGCCGAGACTTCGAAGGCTCCGATAACTCCCGAAGACCTGGGCCACCTGAACAGGGCTGTGCGGCAGGCAGAGAAGCGACGACATCTTGGCATTTCCCCGGAAGGGCTGGAATGGCAGTGGCAGGCGACCGTCGATCTGGACCTCGTCACCGACCGCCTAGCGCTCGCAGCCGCAGCACTGCTTGTAGAGGACAAGTCCGGTCGGCGGTCGATCCGCGAATGCCCGGGCCAAAACTGCGGTTGGCTATTCCTCGACACCTCCCGCGGCGGCCGCCGCCACTGGTGCTCAGAGAAAGGTTGCGGGACCCGCACCCGCGTCCGGAAGTTCCGGGCACAATAAGAGTGTTCTCTATCTAAAATGGAGACTTAGGATCAAACGGCAGAACCCCCGCCGATCAGGCAGCCCAAAGGGACCCAGCTTTGGCGCGGCAGATGCGGGCGGCGATCCTGTCGTCAAAATTTGCAGCGATTGGTGCGATCATCCTAGAACATCATGGCGTGTTTACTTGGGGGCAAACGGCGCGCGAAAGCTATGACCGGATGGTGGAAATCTGTGCGCAGGCCGAGGATTGGCCGGCAACACAAGTCGGGGCGTTGCCCCCGGCTTCAGCGCCTGTAACTGATGTGGTTGCCATCGCGAGCCTGCGCGGCGCGGTCAGCCGTCTTGCGGGGCGTGCTATGCTGTCGCTGCCTGCCGGATCGCTGCCGTTGGACGAAATTGCTTCCGTTGCCGACTTTTCGCGCCACGGCACCCTGACGCCGGAGCATGTGATCCATAACAAACCATTCCCCGCCATTTTGGATCGTGATCCAGAGGTAGGCTTGGCTAGATTTGCCGCCGACTACCAAGCCTATGTGGCGCGCAGCACCGTGCCCGGATTGATCCCGCTTGCGCTGCATCCGCATTGGGCGATCTTGGCGGATGGTGCGGTGCGCAGTTACGGTCCGACATTGGCGCGGGCCGAAGTATCGGCGGATGTTGCGGTTGCAACCCTGAGGGCGCTGCGCACAGCCGCGCGGCTGGGTGGCTGGCAGGGCCTGTCCGAAAACGATTTGCGCGATCTGGAATATTGGGAACTGGAGCAAGCCAAGCTGAAATCGCAAGGCATACCGCTGCCGCTTGCAGGCAAAATTGCAGTGGTCAGCGGTGCCGCCGCTGGCATAGGTAAGGCCTGTGCCGAAGCTTTGCGTGACCATGGCGCAGTGGTCGTCGGTCTGGACGTCAACGCCAGCGTGATAGATCATATGAACCGCTCCGGCTACGAAGGCATCGTGGCGGAACTAACCTCCGAGACCGAAATAGCCGCCGCATTGGCTCGGGTTGTGGCCAGCTATGGCGGGCTTGATATTCTGGTGTCCAACGTCGGTATTTTTCGCGCCGGGGCGGTTGTTGAATTGATGTCGGATGAGGTCTGGGATCAGACATTGGCAGTGAACCTCACTTCTCACCGCAAACTTCTGAAACAGGCGATCCCGTTCTTGCGTCACGGCATGGCCCCGAGCGTGGTATTCATTGGCTCGCGCAATGTCGCCGCACCGGGGGCAGGGGCTGCGGCCTACTCGGTTTCGAAAGCTGGATTAACACAATTGATGCGGGTGGCAGCGTTGGAGTTGGCCGCCGAAGGCATCACAGTCAACGCGGTGCATCCCGACGCGGTGTTCGACACTCAGCTTTGGACGGCCGAAGCGCTGGAGACTTCGGCGCGTCGTTATGGGCTAACACAGATCTCGCAACCTCATGCGCGCCGAGGTGACTTCGCAAGATGTCGCTCGGGCGGTGACAGCACTTGTGGACGGAACATTTTTAAGGACTATCGGAGCGCAAATTCCGGTCGACGGTGGTAACGACAGAGTTATCTAATGTTATGAACTGTTCGTTGCGACTCGGGGAGCTTGAGGACGAGGCTTAGCAGCAGTGCCGCAAAGCCCTGCTGCAATTCTTCTTTTCATTGTTAAGCTCTTATTGAGAACGGAATGGAATCTTGCCGAAACCGAGCGCCCGCCCGATGCGGCTAGCCCGAGCAATAGGCCTATGACCTCACCTCGCGCGCGTGCGTTACTGCGCACCAATCAGGCTAACACTCCATCCGCCAGCCTGAGCGTACTTGCGCGGGATTCCCGGTTCTCAGCAATCGTTGTGCAGAAAAGCAGCCGTTTTGCCCTGCTAGAGCCCTGCGCGATGACTCACCGGCGTTTTTTGCTTGGATCCATGTTCCTGGCTAGACTTCCGCCCGCAAGGTGAAAGACTGTGATATCACTCACGACCTATATGGGTTTTTGACTCGCAGGCCGAACGCCGAAGTCGAAGCGGTCATCCCAAGGCGATGCCTGTCATACTCACCTCTCCCGCCGAGTGGCAAGCATGGCTCACGGCACCTTGAGACGGCGCAAAGGCCCCGAACCGCGTTGCTGCGAAGACTGAGACAGGAGAAAGTAAATGACGCCGGAACAATTCAAAATGGCAAAAGCCGCGCTGAGCGTGAACAATTTAGAGATAGCAGAACAGACAGGGCTACACAGAAACACTCTCGGTAGATTGGATAAAGGAGACGGCAAAGCTTCGACAGTGCAACTTGTGCGGCTGACCCTAGAAGCTCAAGGCGTCCAGTTCCTAGACGCAGGGCAAACTGCGGCGGGGCCGGGAGTTGCCTTGAAGGTAGCCAAGTGAGCGGCACACTATTAACCTTAGCGACACTGTCTAACCTCGTGAATCCCGCCCCCTGCGCAAACTAGTGAAGGTGTTATTGCGCGGTGCGGTGCATTTAGTGGCCAATGCTACGTCTTCAAAGTTGCTGGGACAAATACCGAAGGTGGTGGGTGGGTGCAGGATGGAACGTCGGGAGGAAAAATTATCTTGGTACAACGCGAGAACGAATGGGATATTCAGTTCGACGATGCGGTGAGGGCTTAGAGCTATAGACGTTGTTCCGCGATCTTGTGGCGCGGGCGGAGACGATGGGCGCACGGCGCGAGGGTGTTACTTCGCATGAAGTCGGATGTCTTTTGAAAGCCGGGACCTTTCACGCAAATTACGCGGATATTCACACTTTTGATCTGACCATCACGAGGCCGCGTGGACCTCCAATAAGCACGGGCCGATATTGGCCAAGGTCAGTGCTACCTTCGCCATGTGTGAATGAGGCACCTCGTGTACAAGATTCGACAGGACTGGATGCATGAGCCTAGTGGCCGAAAAAAATCAAGGCGGTATGATCTGGTGCCCGATCACTATGCTGTTATTGACTTAAGCAGCAAGACACCTAGCTGCTCAGCCATGCCGCTCCGTTGGCTTACTATTGCCGGAAATAAGCCGACTGCCTTTTCTTGATTGGAGTTGATTGTGCGAAGTAAACGGCTTCATCTTATTATTTTCGGTGCAATTACCTTTGCATTTGCCGGTGCAAGCCTTTGGGTGAAGAGAAAGGTTTCCAAAAGGGCAGGCAAAGCCGCTAGCCGACAAAAGCCCGTGTCGCCAGATAAAGCCCAGACCATGCAACCCAGCACCGAAAACGCGATAAGCAAAGTCATCACCTCGCCCCATACTGAACATAGCAAACTGCAGGCAAGAATTCGTGCACGTAGGGGCTGAACCCTGTTTTTAGCGTGGTCGTCCTGTTACTTAGCCCCGAAAGGCCCAGTCGGCGGTCGGCATGAAACGGTAGAAGCAATCCGCAAGGCCCTAGTGGCTCAACGCGTCCAGTTCTTAGAGGCTGGGCAGGCTGCAACTGAGCTGGGGTGGCGGTGAGAGCGGCGAACTAATTCGGGCAAGTTTCTAGGCACGCCCTGTTACCCGTTCCGCCCGCATAGGGTTAGGAAAGCCCGAATTTCGCGCTGAAGATAAAAACCTGCCGTGAAATGTTTTTTCCCCTAGTCGCCCCTCGTTCAACAACTAGGCCTTGCAGCAGTGCTTGACGTATTGGCTGGGCGCGCCACATTATCAGTTTCAATCCGAGGACATGAGATGGCAGGCACAGTTGATTCGACCGAAATTTTGCTGGCCATCCGAGTTCAAATGCTCGAGGCACGACGCAAAGCCGCAGCAAGCTTTCAATGGATCGGTGCGGTCGAACCTGAGTTTGCATTTTATCAACGGCAGATAGAAATTCTGGATAGGGCAATTGCAGACGAAGAAAGACTCAAGACCTCCATCTAACTCGGTTAAAATTTGGAAAGCGATTTGTCAATTCTTGCCGAACAGCAGGGGCTTAGGCGCAGGGTTCGACATCAGGATATGCGAGAATTTCATGATTTGATCCTTGCATCGAATACTTCAGCAACCACCCGCAAACCCGCCACTTCGACCTCCGTTCCCAACGGAATTATGGCTTCTAGCTGCCATCGCCGCCCCCCAAACATGAGGTGATTCGCGCCCGACTACTCTCCAGTCTTCGAAATTTTGGAAACGTAAGATGCTTGCCGTTCCCGCTACTTTGACAACGCAATCACGCCTGCGCTACATGCTCCATAAGAGAGACGGCCCCGCCCAGAGTCACCGCACGTTGGGCCAAGGCATTGCCTGCCTGTCATTCCGCCCCGGTGTCGTCGCTAAGCTGACCCGCGCCGCCGCTCTCACCGAGTGGCGCGGCCTTCTTGCTGCCTGACTCAAAGCCGGGATAGGGCAAACGGAGACTGGTTCGCATTCGTCTGACAGCACCTGCGTTTACGCCTCGTGGTGAGGATCAATTCCACTTCTGGCTCGGTTTTTCTTTGGTGATACCGGTTTTCGGTTGTTAGTCATACGGCATTGCCGTATGATCGCCTAATGCACTCAATCATCTCGACACCTTTGTTCCTGATGCAAACCAAGCGGGCTGGCGTCACTGAATCTGAAATGGACTCAATTATCTCGCTGATCGCTGCAAACCCCGAGGCCGGAATGTCATGGTCGGCACAGGAGGCGCGCGCAAACTGCGACACGCCAAGGATGGAGCGGGCAAAAGCGGTGGCTATCGGACTATTCACTGTTCGGGGGCGATGACATTCCGGTGTTTTTACTCGCTATCTATGGAAAGTCCGAGAAGCCGAACTTGTCTATGGCGGAACGCAACGAACTGGCGAAGATCCTGCCGAAACTGGCCGATGTCTATCCGCGCAAAAAAACACTGGGAGGCTGATATGAGCTTTGGGAAAGAACCGATCGAAAGCGCCCATGAAGCGTTGCGCATTGCCAGCGGTGAGGCAGAACCTGGAGCGGTATACATTCCCGAAACGATTGATGTTGCGGCCATCAGAAAGAAACAAAAGCTTTCGCAACAGGCCTTTGCGCAGCGTTATGGCCTTTCTGCTGGCACGGTGCGCGACTGGGAGCAGGATCGCCGCCGCCCAGATCGCGCGGCTCTGATCTTGCTGAAAGTTATCGCTGCCGAACCCGAGGCAGTTGCCCGCGCCTTACGGGCCTGAATATTTTCAGCGCGGCGGTAAACCTGAAAGCTTGAAGGTTGCCATCATCAAAAGCCTCGACCGGTGCGGGGCTTTTCTTCTCATGACGCGGTGACATCTTGATCTTAGTCGACGTCCAGAGACAGACCGACGTGCCGCAGCACAAATCTCGATACCAGAACCCTCCGCGACCCAAACGAGCCTGACAAGCAACAAAATCGAGCCCCAAAAATACACACTTCGAACAGCGACTTACGGCTGTGGAGTAAAATACAGCAGTCCATAGCTTCGGAGAGACTTGCCGCAGAGAGAAACTTTTGACGCTTCAACCGCATGAACCACTACTGACAAAAACCTACAAAACCTTTCCTAGTGTTTCGCTAGATCGGGCCGATCCAAACGCGCCAACTATGGCGCGCCAATCATATACGCTGAAGCTATTCTCACCCGACGGTAAACGCGTCAGACGACCTGATCAGTGCGGCTCACCAAGCATCGGTCGATGTTCCATACCTTAGTTCTCACCACTGTGGAACGAGGGATGGGTTAGGCCAATAGGAAACAGCGATACATCGCGTCTGATCGCGCACAAGAACTGATTCGAGACGATCTAAAATGGTGATGCCCCCAGATGAGGACAGCAATTTTTAGTTGGGTTTCTGACTTAGGCGCGCGCCCCAGTTGCATAGTCGTACGTAATTTGCCTTAGTTGCCCGCAGGTGGGCTAGAAGCCGCACAACCGAATTGAGAAAAATTGACAGATCGGTGGCGAGGATCAATATCATTTCAGGGGGTTTTAAGGAGGAATAAAGATGACTGCAAAACAGAATATAAAGCGCCTGATCGCGGCATCGGCGTTTGCCCTATTAGGCGCCGGGTGCATCCAAGCAGCGACGGTGGATTTCGACGGGTCGCCAAACGGCGTGTCGGCACCGCTGGTCACAGATGGCTTCAGCTTTGACGTGGCACGGATTGTGAATGGTAACTGCGCCGCGCTAGAGTGTTTTGCCTTAAATCCACAGCGTGGAAGTAGCGCAGCAGATTTCGTAGTTATGTCGGCTGTTGATGGCGGGGCATTCGATTTGACCTCGCTGTGGTTTAAATTACTGGGGGGAACAGCATCTCTGGTCGTCACTGGCTACGATAGCATGGGCACGGTACTTAACACTGCAACCTACTCCGATCGGCCCTATGATCACAACACAGGCTATACCATAGATTTCGCTGGGCTGTTTGATGACGTCTTTTCGGTAAGCTACACCAATATCGGCACTGGCAATGTGCGCGTCGACGACATCAACGCATCTCCAGTTGCCCCAGTTCCCCTACCTGCCGCTGGTGCTTTGCTTCTTGCTGGAGTGATTGGGCTCAGCTTATTTGGGCGCCGTCGCAGCGTGCGTGCCTGAGCATCGTTAGGGCCGCTGCGAGGTGATGCGACGACGGTATAAACTTGGATGGAGCGTCGTGATGATAGTAGACGCTCCGTTTGGGTCGCCGTCTTCTCTGCCCAGAAGCGCCACGCAGGTGCGGACGCGCGCCAGAATTTCCAAAGAGTATGTTGCGGGTCAATGGCACCGCGCGAGCCAGCCCCGTTTTTTCTCTTAACCCGCTTGGTGTCCGCCCCTTCCCGGAATGATGAGCATCCGTCTGGGCGGAGCCTCCCATCCATGGGCCGCTCTTCAACTCTGACTTCTTGGAGCTCTAAGTGCTTATCGATCAACCTAAGTCCCAGAATAATTCGTCGTAGCGCAAGGCGGGGTGATCAGCGATGCTTCGCCTCGACAGGCTCTTTGGCGCAAAGATGCGGACTCCCCCTGTGATCACGGATTCTAGTGGCGCTGCAGCACTATCGGTGGCTGAGGGTAAATCAGCAGTCAAAAGACAGAACGCGCGATGCGGATCAGCTGAAGTGTTTCATATGCGCTGTCGGCAAGTGTTACCAACTCACCGTTGACGACCGCATAGTTATAGCCAGGTTGCAATTCTGGCAACTTATAGGCCTGGCGCAATTCGTCTTGAGTCAGCGCTGCGGTGGGGGCGACGAACGTGCCGTCCGGCAGGTTCTGCGATCTGGCAAGTCTGTGCAGCGTTTGAAGTGAGCGGTTGTCGTCCTCCGCCAGCAAAACCGGCTGACCGTCAATCAACGCGTATCGCCTCCCTGCTTGCGCAGGACGCAACCCGTAGAGCGCCGCGATCTGGTCTGAGTTTAGCAGCAGATCGTCATCGTCATATTCCCCCACATCATCGAGATAACCCAGCCTTTCGTCGCGATAGATTTCATCAAGCCGAGCATCGTCGTAGGTTACCCACTCATCGTAAGTCACGCCTTTCTTGGCTAGGCCAGGCGGGACACAAGGCGGATCCTTCTTTGCAAGGCCAGGGGGACAGTTGCGATAAGTCACAAAACGGTCGTCAGGCAAGTCGGCGAAAACCACATTCGGTCCCAGCAGGGCAAGAGGTGCAGCACCCAGGCGCACAATCATGTCGCGGCCCTGCGGTGCTTTTAAGCCCAATATCTTAGAGGACTCGCTTGCGCGCTGCTCATGTGTGCGTTTGGCTTTTGCCTTACCACCCTTCGGCTTTTCCTTGGCGGCATGGGCTTTAGGCTTGGCGTGCTTCTTCGGTTTCTTCTTGTCACTCGCCTTGCCATTTTTTGAATCTATCTTAAAAATCTGCGCGCCCGCGTCCGGCGAGAACGAAAGGTTTGATGTCACGTGAGGTAACACGACCTGCGCTTCAAGGATGGGGGCCGTCACGAAAGCAAAGAGCGCCGCGATCGCCAGTGAAGATTTTTTCATTTTGTTTGCCTTAAGGTGAGGAAATCAAGCGGTCTGTGCCGAGGCTAAGCTTGGAGCGCACTTTTGTAATTGCGGATTGCACGGCCGAGGCGAGCCAAAGTCCGGTGACTGAGCCGAAGCACAGGCCCTAGCCGGTGCACCGCAGCGCATCGATGTAGCCGTATGATCGCCTTTACGTGGGGCGGCGCACAAACCCGTATACGGCCAGAACGATGATGGCACCAACGACTGCACCAATAAGACCAGCGCTGTCCATCGGGCCATACCATCCCATCGCTTGGCCAAGAAAGTTGGCGACGAACGCACCGATGATGCCGAGGATAGTAGTCAGAATAAATCCGGAAGGCTCATTGTCACCCGGCATAATAAACTTGGCTATGACGCCGGCAACAAAACCGATTATGATTGTCCAGATTATACCCATTGCAGCTCTCCAAAGCCGACATTTCCCGAAGCGGCATGTCGTGCGAAGCAGAATTTGGTATAATTCGCTTGCCAGTCAAGCTTTTTTTGCCCGGGTGGCGATTGCAAAGCTAGGACGCTCGTATGCGGGCAGGTCAAACCGCACACTTGCATCGTTCCGAACCGGTCCGGTTTTCAGCGCGGCCTGCAGCTATCATTCTATCTAAGTATGGATCGCAACCGCGCATGACGGAGGCGTTAGCAATCTGCGCATCTCAGTGGGGTTACACAGACTAATCGAATGCCCCCTAAACCGCACCGGGTTTGCCGCAGACTGACTGACCTTAATTAAGCGGGGATGACTTGAAATTTAGAGTGGCTTAGAAGTCTGCTTCTTCGGCGAGCGGGATCTTCCAACTTCGAGCAGGCGGCGGTGTTGAACCAGTCGACCCATTCGAGGGTTGAGTTTTCGGTGGCTTCGAAGCTGTACCACGGCCCCGGACCCGTGCATTCTTGAGTTGATGCCCTTGCTTGTGGCCATATCAGGGTTTCCTGATGTCACTACAGCATCGTCGGGCCAACGCGCACTTGACGCGCTGGCAAACAGTGACGACTCCTTCGATTGCCTTTTGCTGGACATCAATATGCCAGGCATGGATGGCGTAGAGCTGTGCGAACGTGTGCGACGGCTTGAGGCCTATCGCACGACACCCATTATCATGCTGACAGCAATGTCCGAAGGGGAATACATAGACAGCGCCTTCAAAGCAGGTACTACAGATTATGCCACCAAACCCTTTGACATTGATGAGCTCGGCGCCCGGCTGCGGGTTGCACACAAGCTGATCATAGCGAGGCGGGAAGCCAAATTGGCGAAGGCGTTGCGGGCGCCATCCGGCAGCGCGACTGATCAAATGCATGGTTTTGGTCTGTCCGAGACAATCCGTATCGACGGCCTGCAGGCTTTGGTCGATTTCGGCTCGCTTAAAAACTAACTCAAGCAGATTTCCCGTGCGGGCCTTGCCGCGTCGCAGGTGATTGCAGTGAAGGTAGACAAAATCCAGCAAGTCTACGTCCGCGCCACTACGGAGGAATTTATCTATGCGTTGCGCGAGGTTGCCGACGCAGTTCACGAAGTGCTGCGAACAAAATGCGGCCTGATCTCATATGCTGGCAACGGCGTATTCGTTGTGGTTTCCAACAGCGCTGCCCCGCTTTGCTCGAATGAGATCGAAGCTGAAGTTCAGCACCTGCTTGACGAGAAAAACTCTGAATATGATTGCGGCGCGCCGCTTGATC
>NZ_JAQGKQ010000073.1 GCF_028290025.1 Cypionkella sp.
CGATTGGCGCGCAGGGGCTGAATATGAGCCTTGCTGACCTCGCCGCTTTGCTTGATCTTGCGCAAGCTGACCCCGCTAATCTTGGCAATGCAAGAATGCTCGACGCCTACCATAAGCGCCGCCATATCGAGGTGCAGACCAGAGTAGCAGGCATCGACGCGCTGAACCGCGCCTCGATGATCGAACGGCAGTTCTTGCGTGATCTGCGCGCCGGTGCATTGAATGCGTTCTACTCAGTGGCGCCGGTGCGTAAATCGCTGATGAAAGCGGGACTTGGGCTGCGCTAACGGCTGTTAAACTTGCCTTTCAGCGCGTCGGCGAAAGCACTGCTGCCAGCGTCCGAGCCTGCCGAAGTTGGCAGCGGCTTGCCACGCGGAACTTGCGGCGCGCGGTGTTGGCTGCGCTCGCGCACCTGCTCGCGGGCTTCGCCGCTGTCGGATTTCATCGTCAGACCGATGCGTTTGCGCGGCACATCGACCTCGACCACTCGCACCTTCACCACATCGCCCGCTTTAACCACTTCATGCGGGTCTTTGACGAATTTATCGGCCAACTGACTGACATGCACCAGCCCGTCCTGATGCACGCCAATATCCACAAACGCGCCAAACGCCGCAACATTGGTGACAGTGCCTTCGAGCATCATGCCGGGTTTGAGGTCTTTGATATCGTTAACACCGTCGGCAAATGTCGCGGTCTTAAAGCTGGGCCGAGGGTCGCGACCGGGCTTTTCCAACTCGGCCAGAATGTCTTTCACCGTCGGCAGTCCAAACCGCGCATCGACAAAGCTGCGTGGGTCCAAGCCTTTCAGCGCAGAGCTGTCCGCCATCAGCGCCCGAATATCCCGCCCGCAAGCTGCTATGATTTTTCGTGCCACGTCATAGGCTTCCGGGTGAACCGAGCTTGCGTCCAGCGGCTCTTTCCCGCCCGAAATCCGCAAGAATCCCGCCGCTTGTTCAAAGGCTTTCGGCCCCAACCGCGCGACTTTCAGCAGCTCGCGCCGGGTCGTAAACGGCCCGTTCAAGTCGCGGTGGCTGACAATCGCTTCCGCCAATCCCGGCCCTACCCCCGACACCCGCGCCAGCAGTGGTGCCGATGCCGTGTTCAAATCGACCCCGACCGCGTTCACCGCATCTTCCACCACGGCCTCTAGGCTGCGGCCCAGACGGTGCTGATCGACGTCATGCTGATACTGTCCGACACCAATGGCTTTCGGCTCAATCTTAACCAATTCCGCCAGCGGATCTTGCAGACGGCGCGCAATCGACACCGCACCACGCAAGGACACATCCAAACCGGGAAATTCTTTCGCGGCTAACTCGCTCGCCGAATAGACCGAGGCCCCCGCCTCCGACACGATCACCTTCATCGGCTTTTCGGCGCCGGGTTTGTCGGACTGCGGCAGCAGCGCCAGAATATCTGCTACCATCTTTTCGGTCTCACGACTCGCCGTGCCGTTGCCGATAGAGATCAGCTTGACGCCATGCTTCATAATGGCCTGCGCAATCGCCGCCTGCGCGCCGCGCAAATCGTTCTTCGGCTGAAACGGATAAACGGTATCTGTGGCGAGAACCTTGCCGGTGCCATCGACCACCGCCACCTTCACGCCGGTCCGAATACCCGGATCAAGCCCCATCGTGGCCTTGCCACCCGCCGGAGCCGCCAGCAGCAAGTCTTTCAAATTGCGCGCAAAAACCGCAATCGCATCGGCCTCGGCGCGCTCTCGCAGGTCACTCATCAGATCCAACGTCAGCGAGGTTTTCAGCTTCACGCGCCAGCCCCAAGCCGCTGCATCGCGCAACCAAGCATCCCCTGGCCCGCGACCCGAGGCGTTCAGCGCCGCCGCACAAGCGCGTTCCGCCGGGCTGTCGCCTTTCGGGGCATCGGGGTCGATTTCCAGATCAACCGTCAGGAACCCCTCATTCTGGCCACGCAACATCGCCAGAACCCTGTGGCTCGGCGCGCCCGCCCAAGCCTCGTTATGCGCGAAGTAATCGGAAAACTTCGCGCCGTCGGCTTCTTTACCCGCCACGCCTTTCGCCGAAAGTCGCGCCACCTGCTTCATATGCCCGCGTAAACGGCCCAGCAGGGCTGCATCCTCTGACAGCCCCTCGGCAACAATATCGCGCACACCTTCCAGTGCGGTTTTCACGTCCGGCACGGCTTCGGTGATAAAGCTCTTGGCAAGCATCGCAGGGTCGGCCGCATGATCGGCGAGAATTGCTTCAGCCAAGGGTGCCAGCCCATTTTCCCGCGCAATCATCGCGCGCGTGCGGCGTTTCACCTTATAGGGCAGGTAGATATCTTCCAACTCTGCTTTGGTCGTGGCCTTTGCAAGCGCACCCGATAGCGCATCGGTCAGCTTGCCTTGATCGGAAATCGAACCCAGAATCGCCGCACGGCGCGCCTCAAACTCGCGCAGATACACCAGCCGCTCAGCAAGATTGCGCAGTTGCGTATCGTCAAGGCCCCCCGTCACCTCTTTGCGATAGCGCGCGATGAACGGCACCGTCGATCCCTCATCCAGCAAGGTGATCGCAGAGGCCACCTGCGCCGTGTTCGCCCCAATTTCTGTAGCAATAACAAGGCGAATACGGTGGGCAGCATCGGGGGTCATCGGGCAATCCTTCACTTGGAAGTGCGACCATACAGGTGCCGTGCGCTCGGGCCAAGGCCCACTATGCGGACCAAGCGGGCGTGGGCCGGGCGCCTATCAGATATTCGACCTGTCAAATGCTTGGTTTCGGAAGGGTCTTCGCATTGTAGCGGCCTAAATCTCTGCGCCGCCTTTAACGCCGGTGATGTAGCTCACGATATCGTTGCCATCGGTTTCGTCCCGGCGCAGCGATGCAACGATGCGGCCACGGCGGAACACCACTATACGATCAACCAGATCGAACACTTGCCGCAGGTTGTGACTGACCAAAATCAGCGGCACGCCACGCTCTTTCAGACCGCGAATGATGTTTTCCACCTGCGCGGTTTCCTGCACGCCCAAAGCGGCGGTCGGCTCGTCCATAATCACCAGTTTTGAGGCAAAGGCGGCGGTGCGGGCGATGGCGACGCATTGACGCTGGCCGCCCGACATATTGCGGATCGCGTTATCGACGTTGGGGATTTTGACGGCGGTGGTTTTCAAAGCCTCCATCGTTTTCTCGCGCATTGCTTTGCGGTCCAGGATAGAGAACGGGCCGAGATTGAACTTATAAAGCTCACGGCCCAGAAACAGGTTGGACGGCACATCAAGGTCGTCGGCCAAAGCCAGCGTTTGAAACACCGTCTCAATCCCAGCTTCGCGGGCTTGGAGCGGACCTGAGAAATTCACAGCCTGGCCGTTGAAATCGACCTCGCCTGCTGTGCGCTGTTCAACGGCGGTGATCTGCCGCACGAATGTCGATTTGCCCGCACCGTTGTCACCGACCACGGCGACATGTTCGCCCGCGCGCAAGATGAAGTTGGCGTCCTCCAGCGCGTGCACACCGCCGTAGCGTTTGGTCAGGCCACGGGTTTCAAGGATGATATCGCTCATATTATTTCCCCCTACCCGAGCGGCGTTGCCGCCATTGATCCAGCACCACGGCACCGATGATGATCGCGCCTTTCACCATCTCTTGATAATAGGCGTCGAGTTTCAGGAACGTGAATCCTGAGATGATTACTCCAAAGATAAGCGCACCAATCACTGTGCCGATGATCGAACCACGCCCGCCTTGTAAAGAAATCCCGCCGATCACCGCCATGGCAATGGCATCAAGTTCATACATCACGCCCATGTTCGCCTGCGCGGTCTGGCCCTTCGACGACACCACGATGGCCGCGATCGAGGCGAGCATAGCGGCAATCACGTAGACCAGCACCTTATGGCGATCAACATTGATCCCTGACATACGAGTGGCTTGTTCATTGGAACCAATGGCATACGAGTGTTTGCCATATTTGGTGTAGGTCATAATCAGGTGGAACAGCACGGCGAGGGCGATGAAGATGAACACCGGGTTCATGCCTTGGCCGATGCGGTTGTAGCTTTCGGTCGGAAAGGAAATCGGGTTGCCAGTGGACCACCAGCGGGCAAAACCACGCGCCGAAACCATCATGCCAAGCGTGGCGATGAAGGGCGGAATCTTGGTGCAAGCGATCAGCAAGCCGTTGATCAAACCCGCGAGCAAACCGCAACTTAGGCCGATCACGATGGGCACCAAGATTGGCAAATCCATTGCCCAGTCGCCGAAAATTGCCT
>NZ_JAQGKQ010000074.1 GCF_028290025.1 Cypionkella sp.
ATCCGTATTATTGTTCATGAATACGGCACGAGTCAATTTTTGCACCAGGTAGGCTTCTTCATTGGTGCAGCGCGAAGATGTAATCACCCCCACCGAATGACGGCCATGACGTTCGATAATGCCCTTCATCCGGTTGGCGGTGAAGTCCATAGCCTCATCCCACGACACTTCCTGCCACGGGTCGTTGATGCTGTCGCGGATCATCGGGTTCAGGATGCGGTCTTTGTGGCTGGCGTAGCCGTAGGCAAAGCGGCCCTTGACGCAGGAATGACCGCGGTTGGCCTTGCCGTGCTTGTAAGGCACCATGCGCACCAGTTCGTCGCCGCGCATTTCGGCTTTGAACGAGCAACCAACGCCGCAATAGGCGCAGGTGGTTATGACGGAGCGTTCCGGCGTGCCGATCTCGATGATCGACTTTTCTTGCAAGGTCGCGGTCGGGCAAGCCTGCACACAAGCGCCGCAGGAGACGCAATCGGATGACAACGCGGTGTCGGTTTTCGCTCCAAACGACACGCGGCTATCAAAGCCACGGCCCTCGATGGTCAACGCAAAGGTGCCTTGGACTTCTTCGCATGCGCGCACGCAGCGCGAGCAGACGATGCATTTCTGCGGATCGTAGCTGAAATACGGGTTCGAGTCGTCGCGCGGGATATAGTTAGGGTTGGCGATACCAGAGGTGTCTTTGGCTTTGAAATGGGTGTCGATAGCCTCATAGCGCACATCACGCAGACCGACCGCGCCCGCCATATCCTGCAATTCGCAATCGCCATTGGCCGAGCAGGTCAAGCAATCGAGCGGATGGTCGGAGATGTAAAGCTCCATCACGCCACGGCGAAGTTGCTTCAGCTTGGCGTTCTGAGTGTGGACTTTCAGACCGGGGGCGACGGGGGTGGTACAAGAGGCAGGGGTGCCGTTGCGGCCTTCGATTTCCACGAGGCACAACCGGCACGACCCGAAGGCGTCGATGCTGTCGGTGGCGCAAAGTTTCGGCACCGAAATGCCAATCTCGGCGGCGGCGCGCATGATCGACGTTCCTTCGGGCACAGTGATGTCGAAGCCGTCGATGGTCAATGTGACCATTTGTTTACTTTTGGCGGCAGGAGTTCCGAAATCGCGATCCGGGATGATGAAGTCTTTCATTCGGCGGCTTCCTTCATAGGGGCGAAATCATCGGGGAAGTGGGTGAGGGCGGACATCACCGGGTAGGGCGTGAATCCTCCGAGTGCGCAAAGTGAACCGGCCTTCATCGTGTTGCACAGATCCGTTAGCAGCGGGATTGCCGAGGTGTCACCCTTGGCAATGCGATCCACTGTTTCAACGCCGCGCACCGCGCCAATCCGACAGGGGGTGCATTTGCCACAGGATTCAATCGCGCAGAATTCCATCGCGAAACGGGCTTGCTTCAGCATATCGGCGGAGTCATCGAATACAGTCAGACCAGCGTGGCCGATCAGCCCATCCTTACCCGCGAACTCCTCATAACCGAACGGGGTGTCGAACAATGCGCGGGGGAAATAGGCACCCAAAGGGCCACCGACCTGCACGGATTTCACCGGTCGACCCGAAGCCGAGCCTCCGGCGATTTTGTCAACGATTTCGGCGAGAGTCAGGCCGAAAGCGATCTCATAAAGCCCGCCGTATTTAACGTTGCCAGCGATCTGCAAGGGGATGGTGCCGCGCGAACGGCCGAGGCCAAAGTTCTTGTAAAACTCAGCGCCTTTCTCGAAAATCACTGGCACCGAGGCAAGGGAAATAACGTTGTTCACCACGGTTGGTTTGGCCATGAAGCCTTGCAACGCGGGCAGCGGCGGTTTAGCGCGGACGACGCCACGCTTACCTTCCAAGCTGTTGAGCAAGGAGGTTTCCTCACCGCAAACATATGCCCCGGCACCGACGCGGATTTCGATGTTGAAGGTATGAGCCGAACCCAAAACAGAGGTGCCAAGCACCCCGGCATCCGTCGCGATCTTGACCGCTTTCTGCATCACATCAACGGCGATCGGGTATTCCGAACGGATGTACACAAATCCCTTTGTTGCTCCCGTCGCAAGACCTGCGATAACCATGCCTTCGATCAAAGTGAAGGGGTCGCCCTCCATAAGCATACGGTCGGCGAAGGTGGCACTGTCGCCCTCATCGGCGTTGCAGACGATGTATTTGCGATCCGCTACAGCATCCGAAACGGTCTTCCACTTGATGCCAGTTGGAAAGCCTGCGCCTCCACGGCCGCGCAGGCCCGAGTTGGTGACTTCGGCCACGATCGCGGTCTTGTCCATGCCGAGCGCCAAAGTCAGCCCAGCCAACCCGCCATGCGCCTTGTAATCGCCGAGCGATAGCGGGTCGATCACGCCGACGCGGGCAAAAGTCAGCCTGGTTTGCGACTTCATCCACGGCAAATCATCGGTCAGACCAAGCGCTTTGGGATGCGCTGTCAGATCGCCAAACAGCGCCGGTACATCCGCCAGGGTCAACGGGCCGAACGCCATGCGCCCGGCATCGGTGACGACCTCGGCCATAGGTTCTAGCCAGACCATGCCGCGCGAACCGTTGCGCACCAGCGTTAGATTGATCCCGCGCGCCTTGGCTTGAAACAGAAGCGATTCAGCGATCTCGTCGGCACCAAGGGCAACGGCAGCGCTATCGAGAGGCAGGTAAATCTTCATTTCAGCCCTCCGATGATCGCATCAATGCGGGCTTCATCGACGCGGCCTACCAGTTTGCCGTCGATGATCGCAGCTGGGCCGCAGGCGCAAAGGCCAAGGCAGAAAATTGGCTCCAGCGTGATGCTGCCATCTTTGCTGGTTTGATGCCAATCAAGCCCGAGCGTCGTGTGCACATGGGCAGCAACCCGGTCCGCACCCATCGCTTGACAGGATTCCGCGCGGCAAAGCTTGACCACATGCCGACCTGCAGGATACTCGCGGAAATCGTGATAAAAGCTCATCACGCCATGAACTTCGGCCTTCGACAGGCTTAGATCTTTCGCAATAATCGGCAACGCCACCTGCGGCACATAGCCAAATTCAGCCTGAATGGCGTGCAGGATCGGTAGCAAAGACCCCTCCATACCTTTATGGGTGCGGAGGATTTCCTCAACCCGAGTGGTGATGTCGACGGAATCAAGCATTTGGCGGCCCTTTGGTAGCTTCCTGACGTGATACGCTGATTGATACGGAAATCAATATGGATATCCCGTTGTTCAATAGGCTTTGGCTATTGAAAGCTATTGGCGCAGACGGATCGCCAACCTTGCAGCCTCATCCATAAGTGCTTGTAGAACGGGGGTTTGGGGATCGCGCTTGGCGGTGATTAACCCGACCAAATGCTCGGCTTCCGGTTCAACTATCGGGATCGCTTTCAGCCCCTGACCCGCAAACATTTCCGCGAGCTTCATCGGCACGACGCTGGCCCACAGCCCAGACTTCACATGCGCCACCAACGCGATGCTGGAGTTCGACTCTACCGTCGGCGCAACCCGCACCCCCACTTCGGCAAGATGCTGGTTGACGATGCGACGGTTCTGCATGTCTGCGGTCAGAAGACATAAAGGCTCGTGGACCAACTCGCTCCACGTGACCTGCGCGCGGTCTGCCAAAGGCGAGTTTGGCGCACAGAGATAGCGGTAGAATTCGGTGTAAAGCGGCGTCTGCGTCACCCGACCCAAAGGTTCATTCTCCAAGTAGGTAATGCCCGCATCCAATTCCAAGCTCTCGATCCCAGCCAGAATTTCCGCCGAAGTGCGCGATAGCAAAGTCACCCGCATATTCGGATGGCGGGCGATGAACGGTGCGGTGAGGTCAGCCACCATGGGCAGGGCAGTGGGGATCACGCCAACCCGTAGATTGCCTGAAAGCCCGGAATGTACCGAGCGCATCTCATCTTTCAGAGCGCGCATGTCGCCGACAATCCGGCGCGCCCAATCCAGCACGCGCTGGCCTTCCGGCGTAAGCCCTTGAAAGCGAGAGCCGCGAAATACCAGCTGCACACCCAACTGATCTTCCAGCTGGCGGATCGCCGAGGATAGGCTGGGCTGCGTTACGCGGCACACTTCGGCGGCACGACCAAAGTGGCGCTCGTTTGCAAGAGCGATAAACATTTCCAACTTGTCAATCATCACGCCAAGGTGGCTGGGATTGAGCTTGTTCGCAAGAGTTTGAAGCCTTAGCTTTGTTGCATGATGAAATATATCCCGTTTGTTAACAAATACCCCGTTGTGCCAGTGATCCGCTTGGCAGGCACGATTGGTTCTGGCCGCAACGCTTTGAACGATGCGGGTCTTGCTACGATCATCGAGAAGGCTTTCAAAATGAAACCCGCCGCGGTGGCATTGGTGATCAATTCGCCGGGTGGCTCGCCGGTGCAATCAAGCCTCATCGCGGCACGGGTGCGGCGGTTGGCCATCGAAAAATCCATACCGGTCCACGCTTTTGTCGAAGACATCGCGGCGTCTGGCGGCTATTGGCTGGCCTGCGCTGCGGACCAGATTTGGGTCGATGCCAGTTCTATCGTAGGCTCTATCGGCGTGATCTTTGCGAGCTTTGGTTTCCCCGAGTTGATGGCGAAGCAGGGCGTTGAACGGCGTGTGGTGGCGATGGGCAAATCGAAAAGCTTTGCCGACCCGTTCCTGCCGCAAAAGCCCGAAGATATTGAGCGGTTGAAGGCGCTGCAAATGCCGATCCACGAGGCGTTTATTGCGCATGTAAAGGCCCGGCGCGGCAACCGCTTGGCCGATGCTGATCTGTTCAACGCTGATATTTGGGTGGGCCAACGCGCGGTTGATCTGGGGCTGACGGATGGTGTGGCGCATCTGGTGCCGAAGCTGAAATCGCTTTATGGCGATAAGGTGAAGCTGGTGCCGCTGGGGCAAAAGCGCGGGCTGCTTAGTCGCTTTGGCCTCAATATGGCCGAAGATGCGCTGGCCTCGGTCGAGGAGCGTGCACTTTGGGCGCGCTACGGGTTGTGACATGATCAAGGCCGTTCTGGTGTTTTTGCTGGTGATGCTGGCGATTGGTATGGTCGGCAACGCGTTGTTTCCGGGTCGGATCGGCGGTTCGGTGAAAAAACGCTTCGGACTTTCCAGTCCGGCTACCTGCAAACGCTGCGGGCGGTATATGATCGGCTCCAAAGGCTGCAACTGTAAGAAAGGCTCGTGATGGCAACAAGTTGCGGGCGCGCATTGGTCACCGGTGCTGGCAAGCGGCTGGGCCGTGAGATGGCGCTCTATTTGGCCCGTCGCGGCTATGATGTGGCCGTTCACTATGCGAGTTCCCGCAAGGAAGCCGAGACGGTTGTGAAGGAGATCATCGCTTTGGGTCGCAAAGCCGTTGCGCTGCGTGCAGATCTGCTGATCGAATCGCAAGTGGAAAAGTTGCTACCCATGGCCGTGCAGGGTTTGGGCGGGCCGCTGACTGTGCTGATCAACAACGCTTCTATCTTCGAGTACGACACCGTCGCCACCGTCAGCCGCAAAAGCTGGGATCGGCATCTGGAAAGCAACCTGCGCGCTCCGTTCGTGCTTTTGCAGGCTTTTGCAGCGCAAGTGCCTGCGCCAAAGCTGGACGATCGTGGTGAGCCTGTCGCTGGCGGCATGGTACTCAACATGATTGACCAACGTGTCCTGAAACTGACGCCCGAATTCCTGTCTTATACGCTGTCGAAGATGGGGCTATGGGCACTGACCCGTACTGCTGCACAAGACTTGGCACCTCGGGTGAGGGTGAACGCGATCGGGCCAGGGCCCACCTTGCAAGGCAGCCGGCAAAGCGACGAAAGTTTTGTGACGCAGCGTGGCGCAACAATTCTTCAGCGCGGCGCAAATCCTGCCGATATCACTGCTGCGCTAGGTTTTTTTCTAGATTCCCCTGCCGTAACAGGGCAAATGATCTCGGCGGATGGCGGCCAGCATTTGGGTTGGAAAACTCCAGACGTGATGGATTTCGACTAGGCGATATGTGGCCTCACGCAAAAGTTGTCCACTTTTGGCGTTTGCTTCACAGAGACGTTACAAAATGTTGTGGCATATCAGGGATTTGACGGGTAATAAGAATTCTTTGGTTTAAAATCAACGGCTTAATATTTCGCCTAAAAAATAGGCAACTAAGCGAATCAAGCCAAAAACATGGGAAATTTCACGGTTCTGAAAACTTCTCCGCAGTGTTATCCACAGAAAGCGGGGATAGCTTTTCTCTTGTCACATCCCATTTATCATTGCAGCAAGAGACGAGAATCGATGAGTCCCGCATGGGTATTTCTGCATGAGTGAAATCAGCTTGACCGGTCACGACCGTATTCAGGAATACCTGAAAACGCTCGATAATAGTCCCGGTGTTTACCGTATGCTGAACGCGGCCTCCGAAGTGCTTTACGTCGGCAAGGCCCGTAATTTGCGTGCGCGGGTGTCAAACTACGCCCGCGCCTCGGGTCATTCTGGCCGGATCGCTCGGATGATCGCCGAGACGGTTTCAATGATGTTCCTGACGACGCGCACCGAAATCGAGGCGCTGCTGCTAGAGCAAAATCTGATCAAACAGCTGAAGCCGCGATACAATGTGTTGTTGCGCGATGACAAAAGTTTCCCGAACATTTTGATTAACACGGAACACCCTTTTCCGCAGCTCAAGAAGCATCGCGGTAAGCGGTCCGAGAAAGGCAGCTACTTCGGTCCGTTTGCTTCGGCTGGCGCGGTCAATCGCACATTGAACCAGCTGCAAAAAGTGTTCCTGCTACGCAACTGCTCGGACTCCATGTTTGAAAGCCGCACTCGGCCTTGTCTGCAGTATCAGATCAAACGCTGCTCGGCACCCTGCACGGGGCGTATTGACCCTTCAGCCTATGCAACTTTGGTGGCTGACGCCGAGCGATTTTTGCAGGGTAAAACCACAACCGTGCAATCCAATCTTGCGGCGGAGATGAACATTGCCTCAGAGGCGATGGAGTTCGAGCGCGCGGCGGCGTTGCGTGACCGGATCAAAGCATTGACTCAAGTGCAGCAATCGCAAGGCATCAACCCGGCGGGGGTGACCGAAGCGGATGTGATTGCGCTACATCTCGATGGCGGGCAGGCCTGCGTGCAGGTGTTCTTCATCCGCGCCAATCAATCTTGGGGCAACCGCGACTTTTACCCGCGCACCGGAGCCGGAGCGGAGGCGGCCGAGATTTTGGAAGCCTTCGTCGCGCAGTTTTATGATGATAAAGAGCCGCCGCGGCTGATTTTGCTGTCACATACCGTCGAGAACGAGGATCTGGTGGTTGATCTTTTGTCGGAACGGGCTGGGCGCAGAGTGGAACTTGCGGTGCCGCAGCGGGGTGAGAAAGCGGAGCTGGTGGAGAACGCGGTTCGCAATGCCCGCGAGAGTTTGGCGCGGAAAATGTCGGAAAGCTCCACCCAGAACAAACTGCTCGCCGGTTTGGCCGAGGCTTTCGATCTCGACGCGCCGCCGACGCGGATTGAAGTCTACGATAACGCCCATATTCAGGGGTCGGATGCAGTGGGTGGCATGATCGTGGCGGGCGCGGAGGGCTTCCTGAAATCGCAGTATCGCAAGTTCAACATCAAATCGGCGGCGGGGAAGAATTCGGACGACTTCGGTATGATGCGTGAAGTGATGACGCGTCGGTTTGAGCGGTTGCTGAAGGAAGACCCGGAGCGCACCTCGGGCGCTTGGCCGGACTTGCTGTTGATTGACGGCGGGGCGGGGCAGGTTTCAGCCGTGGCGGGGATTTTGGCGGAACTCGGTGTAGATGATATCGCGGTGGTGGGGGTTGCGAAGGGGATTGATCGCGACGCGGGGAAGGAGGAGTTTTACCGGACGGGCCGGCCAGTGATGGCTTTGCAGCGCAACGATCCGGTGCTGTATTTCGTCCAGCGGCTGCGGGATGAAGCGCATCGCTGGGCCAACGGGGCGCACCGGGCGAAGCGGGCAAAGCAGGTGTCGATCACGCCGCTTGATGATATTCCGGGGGTGGGCGCGGTTCGCAAGCGGGCATTGTTGGCGCATTTTGGCTCGGCCAAAGCGGTCGCGCGGGCAGGGATCTCGGATCTGATGGCGGTGCCGGGGGTGTCCGAGACGATGGCAAAGGCGATCAGTGATTTTTTCAGCGCGCGAGGGTAGTGTCCACATGTGGACACGTTGAAAATACGAACAATAACAGTGGCTTGACTATTCTGGTAACGAGTTGTTAAGGGCCGCGCAAAGAATTAGGTGAGCGCAGCACCGGATTTTCAAGGGGTGTTAGAAGTGCATTGTTGCACAGTAGCTAGGCGAAAACAGGCGTAGTTATCGCTGCGAAAATGGCTAAACTTCCTAGTCCAGATTTCCGACAAAGGAACGAAACGTTATGACTTCCTCGATCTTTGAACCAGCTTTGCTGGGCCCGCATCAGCTTAAGAATCGCATCGTCATGAACCCGATGACCCGCAGTCGCGCCGATGTGGACGCGGTACCGACGCCCATTATGGCGACCTATTACGGCCAACGCGACACCGCTGGCATGATCATCACTGAAGGCATCGCACCAAGCCCGAACGGTCGCGGCTATGCCCGTATTCCGGGGCTGTGGAACGACACACAGGTGGCGGCTTGGAAGCCCGTAACGGCCGCTGCCAAGGCGAAGGGCGCGGTGGTTTTCGCGCAGCTTATGCACACGGGGCGGGTCAGCCATCCGAGCAACATGCCAGCCGGCGCAAAGATCGTGGCGCCCTCGGCTATCGCTTTGGCGGGGCAGATGTATACTGACGCGGACGGGATGCAGGACTATCCGGTGCCGCAGGAAATGACTGAGGCTGATATTCAGCAGGCAAAAGCCGAGATCGTCACGGCGGCCAAAAACGCTATCGCTGCCGGCTTTGATGGCGTCGAGTTGCATTCTGCGAATGGCTATCTGCTGGAGCAATTCTTGTCGCCCGACACCAACAAACGCACCGACGGCTGGGGTGGATCGGTTGCGAAACGCTCGCGGTTCTTGCTTGAGGTTGCGCAGGAAGTTGTGGCGGCGATTGGCGGCGACAAGGTTGGCATCCGGATCTCGCCCTATGGCACGGCTTCGGGCATGGCGGCTTATGCCGAGGTCGATGAAACTTATCTGGCGCTGATGGCAGCTTTGGACAAGATCGGCTTGGTTTACGTGCATTTGGTGGATCATGCGGCGATGGGCAATCCGGCAATTCCTGCCGATTTCCGCGCTAAGTTGCGCGCGGCTTGGCCTCGGACGTTCATTGTCGGCGGCAGCTTGGATGCGGCTTCGGCGCAGGCCGCGGTGGATGCGGGCGCGGCGGACCTGGTCGGATTTGGTCGGGCCTTCCTTGCGAACCCGGACCTTGTGGCGCGGATGCAGACGGGCGCGGAACTGAACGCGCCTGACTTCGCGACATTCTATACTCCGGGGGAAAAGGGCTACACAGATTACCCGACGCTTGGGTAAAGAGAGATTTAGCTATCAGAAAGGCCGCGCTGCTGCGCGGCCTTTTTTATTGGTGCATGTGGTCCGGTGGGGCAGTCGCATGTCAAAGCATTCTAGACCGGATTCGCCGCTTTAGCAGTTGGCCAAAAAGCCGATCGCTATTTGAATGCCGACAACGCGTCATCCCGGTGCCACATACTTCTGTGCGCAGGCGCGCAACTTGGGTGCGATTCCTCTAATTGTGCAGAGGGGTCATAGGGCGCATGTAAGAGGCAGACAACTTCCTCCCACTCCGTGAATGGACCTGACATGACCAATATCCTGCGCGTTGAATCCTCAATCAAACCCGCTGGCGCTGTTTCGCGCCGCCTGACCGACCGTATCATGGCGCGCGTTCTGGCCGCTAACCCGGGTGCGAACGTTGTTACCCGCGATCTGTCGGCTGGTGTTCCGGCAATCGACGGCGCTTGGTTGGGCGCAGTGTTTACGCCAGCTGAAGCCCGCAATGACGATCAGAAAACCACCGCGGCTTATGCCGATGCGCTGCTGGCTGAAGTCAAAGCCGCTGACCTGCTGGTCATCGCGCTGCCGGTCTATAACTTCGGCGTGCCGTCGCAGTTGAAGTCGTGGATCGACCAACTTGCCCGCAAAGGTGAGACCTTCAGCTACACCGAAACCGGCCCGGTTGGTCTGCTGACTGGCAAGCGCGCAATTGTTGCGTTCACTTCGGATGGCACCAAGTTCGGTTCGGAGATTGATTTCGCTTCGGGCTATATCCGCCATATGCTCGGGTTCTTCGGCATCACCGACGTGCAATTCGCAGCGGCTGATGCAATGGCTTTCGGTGCGGACGCGGCGATTGCTAAGGGTGAAGCTGAAGTCGACGCTTTGGCGGCCTAAGTTTTCTAAAAATTTAAGCAAAAGGCCCCGCAGATTTGCGGGGCCTTTTGCTTTGTATAAGCTTATTCGTCTCCGGCGGAGTTGTCGCCGCCATCGGCTTCGCCGCCGCCATCGTCGCCACCTGCATCGTCAGCCGCTTCATCGCCGCCGCTGTCGTCCATGCTGGCATCGTCGCCGCCGTCATCGGGGGCAGCTTCATCACCGCCGTCATCTGCGCCGATGTCTGCGTCGGCAGCGGCCTCGTCGGCGGGGGTGGCTTCATCGTCTGCTTGGGCTGCATCATCGGCCGCCGCGTCTTCCGTGGTGACGTCGTCCGTGACGGCAGTGTCTTCGCTCATTTCGGAGGTAAATTCTTCCGAAGTGGCGCTGGCCTCAATCGTGGTTTCAGATTCTTCGTAACTGGTGCTGATTTCTTCAGAATATTCGCTGTAAAATTCTGAATAGCTGAAGCTTTCGTAGGAGTATGCGGTCCACGACACGATTGAAGTGAGCTCGATCACCTCGGCCCAACTTACCATGGTTATATTGGCTTTGCTTGTATGCGCCGCGTTGCCGCGCCAACCGTCGAAAACGAAGTCGAAATCGTTTTGGGCGAGCCAATAATAGACGATTTTATCCAGAGAGATCGGGTCTTTGACCGTTTTACCGCGCACGCTGGAAATCACATCGCCGGGCAGGATGCCGGCCTTATCGGCGATGCCACCGGGTTGCGTTGACAACACCAGCACACCTTTATCGTCGGGCAGCAGGCCGAAGGCGGCGGTGGTGTCGTGATTAACCGGGATCAGCACGGCGTCGAGGGCGCGCGACACATAGGGGGTCGGGAGCGTCGCGGCGTGACTTGCGGTTGGCATAAGCAGCGCGGTAAAACTGAGCGCGGGCATCGCAAGGGCCAACACGAGACGCAGAGCTTTACGGGGGGAAGTTTTTGGCATCGAACACCTTGGGTTAAAATGGTGTTGCGGTTAAAGCAGCCAAATGCACGAACGTCTATGCTGTTGTTTGGGCCAGAACTGCCGCAATCGTTGGCGTGAAATGCGAAACGGGGGCAGCTTGCGCTACCCCCGTTTCAAATTTGATGTGACGGGCGGTTAAGACCGCCCGAAATGGCTTATGCCAGAGCGAGGTTGATCGCCGACTCGCGGCCGTCACGGCCTGCTTCGATGTCGAAGGTCACTGCTTGGCCGTCGTTCAGTTGACGGATGCCAGCGCGTTCCATTGCGGAAATGTGCACGAACACGTCTTTGTTGCCGTTTGCTGGGGCGATAAAGCCGAAGCCTTTGGTGGCGTTAAACCATTTCACGGTGCCGTTAGCCATCGTGTGTCTCCTAAGTTTGGTGTGCCATACGCAGGGTGCTATGGCTTGGCTCAGTCGTAAGAATCGAGAACTGAAGCCGCGAGGGAGACAGATTTTTCGATAGATAGCGTTTCGCCCCCCTTACATGCGCTATTTTAGGCGACAAAACAAGGGGGGCGCAAAAAGAATCAGTTTGCTCGATGGGTTAGAACAGATCAATCAATCGATTGAGGTAGCCGCGCTCTGACTCGGTGCGGGATTGATCGCTGGAGCGTTTGCGAATCTCATCCAGCAATTCCTGCGCGCGTTTGTAGATGTCTTTGTTCTCGGCAAGGTTGCCATCAGAGCCAATGTGCAACCCATTGTCACGGCCCAGGGGATCGCGGGGGCCCCCGGATTGTGGGTCTTCGGTCTGTTGCGTGCCATCGGGGGCGGAGCCTTCTTGGCGGTCTTGCTCGGCCAGAGCGTCACCGAAATCGCGCATACCCTCGCGCATTTTGTCCATCGCCTCGGCCTGTTTATCCAAAGCGCCGGGCAGATCGCCGTCTTTCAGCGCGCGTTCGGCTTCTTCCATGGCGCGGCCCGCGTCGTCGAGGTTCTGCTTGCCCTCGGCATTTTTGTCGCTGCCTTGGCCGGGAAGTTTGCCACCTTCGCGCAGTTGCTTGAGTTTCTCACGCAACTCTTGCTGGCGCTCTGACAGGGTTTTGCCGTCTTTGCCCTGGCCTTCTTGACCGTCTTGTAGATCGCGGAAGCTGTCGTCGGACAGGCCCTGCTGATCGCGCAAGGTATTGCCGAGGTCTTTCATCGCTTGCTTGCCGGGGCTGCCTTTGCCGCTTTGACCGTCGCCTTGCTGCACCTTCATATTTTTTATAAGGTCTTGCAACTGCTTCATAAGTTCAGCGGCCTCGGCAGTTTTGCCTTCTTCCATCAACTTTTGCAATTTGTCGAGCATCTGGTCAATCTGGTCTTGGGTGATGCTTGGGCCTTGATTTTGCGGCGAAGTTTCGTCGTTCGGATCAGCGGGATTTTTCTTAGCTTCCTCCGCCATGTAATCGTCCAGCGCGTCGCGCATCTCATCCATCAGCTTCTGGATTTCTTCGGGCGAGGCACCCTTGCGGATCGCCTCTGCCAAGCGTTCTTGGGCGCGCTGCATACGCTCTTTGGCGTTGTTCAATTTGCCGTCTTCAATCATCAGCGAAATTTCCCAGAGTTCCTTAGCGATCTCATCCCGAGACTTGGGGGTGAGGGTTTTGGCCTCGGTATCCAAACGTTTGATCACGGCTTTCAGGCGGGCGTAGATTTTGTCGTCTGGGAAGATGTCTCCGGGTTGGTGGCTGACGGCTTTCAGGATTTCCAGCGAGGTCGGGGCGTTGGCGCGCGACCAGAGCAAATCGCGGCGCATCTCAATCAGGGCGTCGGCGAGCGGGTCGAAAAAGCGTTTGCCGGGGAGGATCAGGTGAATTGGTTCGGCGGTGCCGGTCTGGCCTGCGGCGTCGGTGACGGCATAGGTGATGGTGACAGGCAGATTTGACAGCACGGATTCGGAGAGATCATCAATCAGCGTGGTGTTGATCTCCGCCCGGCTGCCTTTGAATGGCAGCGGCAGGTCGAGCACGACGGGGGCGATAGATTCGGGGTCGGTTTTCAGACCATACCGGCGGTCAACGGCAGTCAGGTCGAGGGCGATGGAGACTTCGCCTTTGGTGACGCCATAATCGTCTTTCGCGGTGAATTTCTGTTTGAAGCGACCTTCGCCATCACGTGAGATTTCGGCGGCGGGAGTGACGCTGGGGGCAACGTCAGGGGTGGCGATGATTTTCCAGGAACGGCCAGCTGCACCTTCGATGGCGAGTTCGCCAGAGGTGGCGACGCTGAAATTTTGGGTGGGTTGCGACGCGGGGGGTGCGTCGGTGCGCCCCGAAACCGTCTCGGATACGATCAGCGCGCCGGGTTCGCCGTATAGCCGGATTTGCAGCTTGGTTCCGGTGGGTAGGGTTAACGCCTCGGCGGTTTGGTCGTTTAGATATAGCGCGGGTTTTCCGGTGTAGGCGGGCGGCTGCGCCCAGCCTTCCCATGCCGGACCAGCAGCGGCATTTGCGGCACCACCGGGCGCGATGCCTGCTACAGTGGTGACGCGCCAAAGTGAGCCGAACAGCAGCGCCATTACCAGTGCTGTCAGCGCGACGTAGCGCAAAGCATAGGGGTCTCGCGAGGAAAGTTGCAGATCGGGCTGCACCGGTTTGGCACCGCTGGCGCGCGCGGCCATGCGGGTGCGATGCGCGGCCCATACGGCTTTCGACGCTTCGTCTGTGATGCCAATGGCTTGGGTATCGCGCAAAGCCGCGATCGGCTGGCCGGGCAGTTTGCTGTCGAGACGGATCAGGGCTTCGATGCGGGTTGGGCGGCGGAAAGCTCGGATGCCGTGGGCGAGACCCCAGACTAGGCCGAGGATAGCGGCGACCATCAGGAACCATGCGACTTCAATCGGTAGCACGTCTTGCAGACCGAAGGCGGCGGCGGCGAGGCTGGCGATTGCGACCGTCCACAGCGGCCAGAAGGCGCGGGTAATACGCTCAGCCCAAAGCCCCGCGAGCGTGATCCGCAGCGGGGTTTCTATCCGTTTCAGTGCCTGCGCTTCGCTGTTCTCTGTCATCGGCCTCTGCTGTTTCAAAGCCAGTGTGGGTTCAAAGCCAGTGTGGGTTCAAAGCCACAGGGGAATGGTATCGCGGTTCAGGATTTCTTCATAGGTAGGGCGGGCGCGAATGACGGCGAATTGATCATCTTTCACCAGCACTTCGGGAATGAGCGGCCGGGTGTTGTATTCCGACGCCATTACCGCACCGTAAGCGCCCGCCGAGCGGAAGGCGATCAGATCATCTTCGTGCAACGGTGCCAGCGGGCGGGCTTTGGCGAAAGTGTCACCCGTCTCACACACCGGGCCGACCACATCATAGCTGTGGGCTTCTGTGGCGGCCTTGGCCTCTTGCACCGGGATTATATCGTGATGCGCGCCATACATTGAGGGGCGCACAAGGTCGTTCATTGCGGCATCGACGATCAGGAAATCGCTGATTTCACCATTTTTGACGTAGATAACCTTTGAGACGAGCAGGCCGGAGTTGCCAGAAATTAAGCGACCGGGTTCGATTTCAATCTCGCAGCCAAGATGGCCAACGGTGCGTTTGATAAGCGCGCCGTATTCTTGCGGGAGCGGCGGGGCGGTGTTGGAGCGTTCGTAAGGGATGCCCAAGCCGCCGCCGAGATCGAGGCGAGAGATCACATGGCCTTCAGAGCGTAGGCGCAGGGTCAGGTCGGCGACCTTGTTATACGCTTGTTCAAAGGGTTCAAGTTCGGTCAGTTGGCTGCCGATATGAACGTCGATGCCAATGATTTGCAGGCCGGGGAGTTTGGCAGCCTCGGCATAGACTTCACTGGCGCGGCCAATCGGGATGCCGAACTTGTTGTCTTTCTTGCCAGTGGCGATCTTTTCATGTGTGCGGGCGTCAACGTCTGGATTGACGCGGATGGTGATGGGGGCGGTGGTGCTCATGGCGGTGGCTACTTCGGACAAAGCCCGCAGTTCGGGTTCGGATTCGACGTTAAATTGGCGGATGCCGTTTTCCAAAGCGAGGCGCATTTCCTCGCGGGTTTTGCCGACGCCAGAGAATACGATGCGATCACCGGGGACTCCGGCAGCTAAGGCGCGACGGTATTCGCCGCCAGACACCACATCCATGCCAGCGCCCAAATCGCCCAGCAGTTTGAGTACGGCAATGTTTGACAGCGACTTGATCGCAAAGCAAACAAGGTGGGGCAGCGGCGACAGCGCCTCGGTGAACAGAGTGTAGTGCCGGGTCAGGGTGGCGCTGGAATAAACGTAGAAAGGCGTACCAACTTGCGCTGCAATATCGGCGACGGCAACGCCCTCGGCATAGAGCGTGCCGTCGCGATATAGGAAATGGTCCATCCGGCGCGCCCTTATGAAATCAGTCGCTTGGGGTATAGCGCCCTGCTTGCGCCTAGGCAAATAGGGCGCAGGTTGTTACGGGGTTTCACCCGAGGATATGCCGACACGGGCGTCGCCAGAGATGGTGACGCCGGATTGCGGCGCGGTGGGAGGGCCGTCAGCGCCGCAAGCGGTGAGCAGGGCGAGGGCGAGCAGGGGGAGAAATTTCATCTGAGGTCCTTAGGGTGAATAGCTGATGCGGCCGCCAGCGATGGCTCCGGAAATAACGGGTCGGATTGTTGCGCCGTGCGGCCCGATGCCTATGCCCGCACCAAGGTAGGGGTCAGAGCAGGCAGTAAGCAAAAGGGTAGCGAGCAGCAATCGCATGGGGGTTTTCCGTGTGGCCTTTCTGTGATTTCGGGGCAAGGTGCCTTAGGCCAGCAGGCTTTTCCAGCGGGCGACTTGCTCTGCTACTCGGGTGGGCGAGGTTCCGCCATAGGACATGCGTGAGCGGACAGAATTCTCAACGCCTAGAACGGAGTAGACCTCTTGGTTGATGCCGTCATGCACCGATTTCATTTCAGTGATGGACAGATCGTGCAGGTCGCAGGCTTTGGATTCTGCCAAGGCGACGAGGGTTCCGGTGACGTGGTGCGCGTCGCGGAACGGCAGGTTTAGTGCGCGCACCAGCCAGTCGGCGAGATCGGTGGCGGTGGAGAAACCGGAGGCCGCCGAGGTCGCCAGCACGTCGCGGTTGGCGGTCATGTCGCCGACCATGCCAGTCATCGCGGCGAGGGCGAGCATCAGGGTGTCGGCGGCGTCGAAGACCTGCTCTTTGTCTTCTTGCATATCCTTGGAATAGGTGAGCGCCAGACCCTTCATGATGGTGAACAAGGCCACGGTCGCGCCCAAGATGCGGCCAAGTTTGGCGCGCAGCAGTTCGGCGGCGTCGGGGTTTTTCTTTTGCGGCATGATGGAGGAGCCGGTGGTCCAGCGGTCGGAGAGTTTGACGAAGCGGAATTGAGCGGAGGACCAGATCACTAGTTCTTCGGCAAAACGCGACAGGTGCATGGCGCAGATGCTGGAGGCGGACAGGAATTCGAGCGCGAAGTCGCGGTCGGAAACTGAGTCTAGGGAGTTGGCGGTGGGGCGGTCGAAGCCGAGTGCTTGCGCGGTCATGTGGCGGTCGATGGGGAAGGATGTTCCGGCGAGGGCGGCCGCGCCAAGCGGGCATTCGTTCATCCGTTTGCGGGCGTCTTCGAAGCGAGATTTGTCGCGGGCCAGCATCTCGACATAGGCGAGCATGTGGTGGCCCCAAGTGACGGGCTGGGCGGTTTGCAGATGGGTGAAGCCGGGCATCACCCAATCGGCTCCAGCTTCGGCTTGGGCGAGGAAGGCGCGCATCAGGGCGGTGAGACCCTGAATGGCGGCATCGCATTGGTCGCGCACCCAAAGGCGGAAATCGACCGCCACTTGGTCATTGCGCGAGCGGGCGGTGTGCAGGCGGCCTGCGGGCGCGCCGATCAGGTCTTTCAGGCGGGATTCCACGTTCATGTGAATGTCTTCAAGGGCTACCGAAAAGGTGAAATTCCCGGTCTCAATCTCTGACAACACCGTGAGCAGGCCTTCCCCGATGGCCACGGCATCACTAGGAGTCAGGATGCCGGTGGCGGCGAGCATGGCGGCATGGGCGCGCGAGCCGCGAATGTCTTGGGCGTAAAGCCGTTGGTCAAAGCCGATCGAGGCGTTGATTGCGGTCATGATCGCGTCGGGGCCAGAGGCAAAGCGACCGCCCCACATTTGGTTGGCGGCTGTGGTTGGGGAATTGGTCATGGAAGGGCCTTCGACATGATGCGGAAGATGCTGTTGGCGGTTCTTTATACGGCCTTTGCCTTTGGTGCAAATGCGGGCAGCTTGGATGGCTTGCTGACGGGCGACATGAAAAAGCTGGCGCTGGTGGAGCCTGTGGCTTTGCCCGAGGCGGTGTTGCTGGATGGGGCTGAGGGGGAGCATTCGTTGGCCGAGTATAAAGGCAAATGGGTGGTGCTGAACTTCTGGGCAACGTGGTGCGCGCCGTGCCGGAAAGAGATGCCGTCGTTGCAGCGGTTGGCCGATGCGATGCCCGAAATTGCGGTGGTTCCGGTGGCGACGGGGCGCAATGATCCGGCGCAGATCGTGAAGTTTTATGGTGAGGCGGGGGTGACTTCGCTGCCGGTGCTGCGCGATCCTAAATCGGGGCTGGCGCATCAGATGGGGGTGCTGGGGTTGCCGGTGACGGTGATTTTGAACCCCGAGGGGCAAGAGGTCGCGCGGTTGATTGGCGATGCGGAATGGGACTCGGGCGAGGCGCAGTCGGTTTTAAAGGCGATGATGGCCGAGTGATTTAAAGGCGTTTCCGCCTGCAATTCTTGCGAATTACTTGGTCAGACGGTGCGCTTCAGGCTACGGCGTAGGCGCTTGATCAGGGCGTGTTGGATCATGCCGCTTATTATGCCGGCGGTGGAGAGCATTAAGCCGACGAGGCCAGCGCCAAGTGCCCACGCGGTTTCGGAAAATCTGAGTGTGGCGCGGAACAGGCGGGCTTTGCCCAACACCTCAGCGCGGCCGACGAGTTTCGGCCCCAAGGCTTCGGCAGCGTTGGCGAGCCGGCGGGCGTCGCCCGCGTCATCGACCATCGGCAGCAAATGCAGGGCGGTGGTGGCGTCGGTGGCGGAGTTCAGGCGGCTGAGGTCGGCCATAGTGTTGGTCAGCGGCAGGAAAGATTCGGTGCGGATCGCGGCGGTGAGATCGTCGAGGGAGCGCACTCCGGGTAGGGCTGCCCAATTTACACCAGTACGGGCGGCGTCTACTGCCATTTCGACCAAGCGCGGCGACAGGCGGCCCAATTTGCGGGCGAGTTTTGCGAGGCTTGCACCGGCTTTGACAACTCCGCTGGAGCCACCCGAGGCGATGATTGCGGCGGTGGCACCTAGGCCCACCACGGATAGCGCGAGGTCGATTTGGTCTACCTTGGTGCCCGACGCATAGGCCACTCCGGCGCGGGTGATGCCTGCGATATCGCCGATGGGAGTGAGGGCGATGGGGGCTTGGCAGATCATCACTTCGGACAGCGAACATTGCGCGGGATCGTAGGCGCAGGCGGCGCAGGAGGTGACGGTGGCGTAGTAGCTGTGATCATCCTCGCGGGCGGTTTGCACGGCGGCGTTAAGTGCCGAGGGGAGCGGGATTTTCCGCTCGTAGGCGAGATCCACCAGCGCATCGAGCGCAAGCCAGTTGCGGGGGGATTCGGCGAGACGATTGGCGATGTGGGCGCTTAGAGTTTCGGGGGTGGCGGCGGTTACCAGCATCCGGTCGGTGGCAGCTTGGATTTGATCATAGCTTGCCTCAACGAACGGGGCAATTAGCGGATCAGAGGCGATGCGGGCGGCGGTGAGGGTGGTTCCGGCCAGCGAGCCTGCCAGAATAAGCAGCAAAATCAGCTGGGTGAGGCCACGCCACATCAGATAACACTCACCGGAGCGCGGCGGGTTTGGTTGGGGTTTTCGGTAGCGATGCGGCTCAGAGCAGTCATGTTATCCTCCGTCGCGCGGATGCCAGCCCGCCCAAAGGCAGGCTGGCACGGGTTTACACCTGACGCGAGCGGATCATGCCGACGATGTCGTAGACTTGATCAAGGATCGGCCGCGCGATGGCGTCGGCGCGGCTGGCACCTTCGCCAAGGATGCGGTCGATTTCAGCGGGGTCTTGCATCAGATGGCTCATCTTGGTGGTGATTGGCGAGAGTTTCGCCACCGCGAGATCGGCCAAGGCAGGCTTGAAGGTGCCGAATTGTGCGCCTGCGTATTCGGTGATCACCGCTTCTGGAGTCATATCGGCTAAGGCCGCGTAAATGTTGATCAAATTGCGGGCGTCGGGGCGATCTTTTAAGCCTTCGAGGCTGTCGGGCAGGGGTTCGGCATCGGTTTTGGCTTTGCGGAACTTCTTGGCAATGGTGTCGGCATCGTCGGTGAGGTTGATGCGGGATTGGTCGGACGGGTCGGATTTCGACATTTTTTTGGTGCCATCGCGCAGCGACATCACGCGGGTGGCGGCACCTTCAATCACCGGTTCGGTGATCGGAAAGAAGTTCTCTTTGTAGTCGTTGTTGAACTTCAGCGCGATGTCGCGGGTCAACTCGATATGCTGCTTTTGATCCTCGCCCACCGGAACATGCGTGGCTTTGTAGGCCAGAATATCGGCGGCCATCAGGGCGGGGTAGGCGTAAAGGCCGAGGGAAACATTCTCGGAGTTTTTACCCGCTTTGTCTTTGAACTGAGTCATCCGGCTCATCCAGCCCATGCGGGCGACGCAGTTGAAGATCCAGCCAAGCTCGGCATGGGCGCTCACTTGGCTCTGGTTGAACAGGATTGAACGCGTTGGATCAATGCCAGCGGCGATGAAGCCAGCGGCGGCTTCGCGGGTCTGTTGGCGCAATTTTATCGGGTCTTGCCAGGTGGTTATCGCGTGCATGTCAACGAGGCAATAGATCGTCTCGATGCCCTCATCCTGCTTTTGGACGAAGCGCTTCAACGCTCCGAGATAGTTGCCAAGGGTCAATCCGCCGGAGGGCTGGATGCCGGAAAAGATGCGGGTCGGGAAAGTCTGAGGCGTTTGGACCGGCTCGGACATGGGATACTCCATCTGGAAATTGCTACCGGATCGGCTTAACGAAGGCATTGGGGGGCGTCAATCACGCGCCTGCCAGGGTGCCTAAAGGGGATGCGATGCAGGATGATTTGAGAGCCGACCAGATTGCGCCGATCAATCCGCTGCCGGGGGTGGTGTGGTTGATCGCACTGCCGATGATCGCGTTGGAGATTTTGTTCAGTTTGGCCGATGCCGGGGTGATTGGCGGGCCGCAGGCGGTGGGGTGGCGGGTTGCGGCCATTCAGGATTATGGTGTGTTTCCAGAGTTTTGGCGGCAAAATCTTGCGGCGGGGGCGGTGGATATGCCGTTGTTGGCGCGGTTCTTCAGCTTTGCGTTCATTCACGGATCGGCGACGCAGGCGTTGTTTGGCGTGGCGATGATGATGGCTTTGGGCAAGTTTGTCGGCGAAGTTTTCAAAAGCTGGGCGGTTGCGGTGGTGTTCTTTGGCTCGGGGGCGGTGGGGGCGTTTATCTACGCCTACATAGTGCCGAACCAGCCGCTTTATGGCGCGTTTCCGGGGGTTTACGGGCTGATCGGGGCGTTCTCGTTTCTGATCTGGGTGAAGCTGGCGGGCACTGGGGTGAACCAGCTGCGGGCGTTCAGCATGATTGGCGCGCTGATGGTGATACAGGCGCTGTTTGGGGTGTTTTTCACGGTGATGCCGATGCTGATGCCGAGCATGGGGCCGGTGGGGCATGACTGGTCTTGGGTCGCGGATCTGCCGGGATTTGCGGCGGGATTCCTGCTGTCGTTTATCGTTAGCCCGGGTGGGTTTCAGCGGGTGCGGGAGCGGATCAGGGGGCGGTAAAACCGGGCCCGCGCGTATAGGCTGCGAATCATAGGTTAATGCGTTGATTTTCCGTGAAAATCGACACCCATAAAACGGCCATAAACTGTATGGAAAGCGGCCATACTTTTGTTGGGTTTTGGCGAGTTTATGGGACGTGCGGTGCGGATGTTTAGCTTCGGCGAAGTTTGCGGAAGTCTGACAGGCGGAACGCTCCGATTGCGCTGCCCGCTGCGTAGTAGCTTAAGGCACCTGCGGCGATCAGCAGGGCGAGGCCGGCGTAGCGCCAGCCGTGGCTTGCCAGCATATCGCCGAGCACGGTTTGGCCGGCGTAGAGCACCAATCCCATCACCAGTGACGCCACGATGATGCGGGGGGCGCGGCTGCGGAAGCGGGTGTCGAAACGGGCGGCGTCGCCCATGCGCTTGGTGCCAAGCCAGAGTTGGGCGGCCATCATCCAGCCAGCGAGAGTTGTCGCTAGGGCGGCGGCGGCGAAGCCGATGTAAGGCATTAAACCGACGGCGATGACGGCGTTTATGATCATTGAGACGATGGCGAAGCGGAACGGGCTGCGGCTGTCTTCGCGGGCGTAGTAGAGCGGTTGGTAGACTTTGTGCAGCACGAAGGCGGGGAGGCCCGCGCCGTAGATGGCGAGGACGAGGGCGGTGGCGGCGGTGTCGTCGGCGCTGAAGGCTCCGCGTTGGTAGAGAACGGCGGTGAGTGGCAGGGCGATCACCATCAGGGCTATGGCGCAGGGGAAGGTGAGGGCGAGGGCGAGTTCGGTGCCTCGGTTAAAGCTTTCCCGGCCTCCGGCTTCGTCGCCTGCGCGGAGGCGGCGGCTTAGGTCGGGCAAAAGGACGGTGCCGATGGCGATGGCAACGACTCCGAGCGGGAGTTGGTAGAGTCGGTCGGCGTAGACGAGCCACGATACCGCGCCCTCGGTGTAGGAGGCGACTTGGCGGCCGACCAGCATGTTGATTTGGACGACTCCGCCGGACAGGATGGCGGGGCCAGCGATAATGGCGAGGCGTTTGAGTTCGGGGGTGATCTTCGGCCAGCGTGGTGCGAAGGTGAGGCCGAGTTTGGCGGCGGAATACCAGGTGAAGGCCAGTTGGGCGACGCCAGTGATCGGAACGGCCCAAGCGAGGGTCAGGCCCATGTCCCAGCCGAATTTGGCGGCGAGGAACATCATGGCGATGAAGACGAGGTTCATCAGGACGGGGACGAAGCCTGCCTCGGTGAAGTGGCCGTAGGCGTTCAGGACGCCGGACAGCAGGGCGACGAGGCTGATGAACAGGATGTAGTTGAAGCCGATCTGGCCGTAGATCACGGCGAGATCGAAGCGGGCGTCGCCAGCGAAACCGCTGGCCATCGCCCAGACCAGCCATGGCATCGCGAAGGTGCCGATGATTGAGAAGATGATCAGGATCGCCGCGAGGCCGTTAAAGGCGTCGCGGGCGAAGCCGTTGGCATCCTCGCCGCCCTCCAGCTTTTTGGCGAACATCGGGACGAAGGCCATGTTGAAGGCACCCTCGGCGAAGAAGCGGCGGAACATGTTCGGCAGGCTGAAGGCGACGTTGAAGGCGTCGGCTACGGGGCCCGCGCCGAGGTAGGCGGCCATCATCATGTCGCGGGCGAAACCTGCGCCTCGTGATAACAGGGTCCAGCCGCCGACGGTGAGGATGGAGCGCAGCAGGCTGATTGGTTTCATGGGCGGCCCCTTGTTTGGGCAAGGCTTACAGGGGAATGCGGGCGGGGTGAATTGCGAAAGTTGGCAGGGTGGAAGAGTCGGTAAGGGCGTGTTCACGCGTGGACAGGTGCGCGGCTTACAAGATTTCAATGGGTTAGATGGGGGTGCTTAACGTTTTGTTAGCGATTGGGAAGAAACGAGTTGGATTGGGTAGCGCGCGTTTGTGTGAGGTTTGTTGGTCCGGGTGTGGTTTGACCATCTGTGATGGAACGTATTTCAATATTGCGCGTTTAGACCCGTACTTTGACAAAACTAGGGGAACTCAATGGGTATTATCTGGACAATTCTGATCGGTTTCGTTGCGGGCGTGATTGCCAAATTCCTGACTCCGGGTCGCAATGAGCCATCGGGGTTCATTCTGACCACCATTCTTGGCATCGTTGGCGCGTTTGTCGCGACCTACCTTGGGCAGGCGATGGGCTGGTATGCACCCTATGAGGGCGCTGGGTTGATCGGTGCTGTTGTTGGTGCGGTGATTGTGCTGCTGATCTGGAGCTTTGCATCGCGTCGGACATGAATGCTGGGGCGAGCTTGGCTTAGCCTTTGTAAACATCAACGATAATGAGGAGAGATCTTATGGCTAAAGGGCCTTCAATGACTGCTCTGCTGGCGCTTTTGGCGGTTGCAGGCTATCAAAATCGCGATCGGATCAGCGATATGTTGCGCAAAGCTGGTGGGCCAAGTGATCAGCCTGCTGCGGGGATAGACGGGCATAACAGTCAGTCGATGGGCAATATCTTGTCTGATATCGGGTCTTTTTTCACTGGGTCGAACGGGGCTGGCGCTTTGTCGGGTGGGCTTTCGGGCCTGATCGAGCAGTTTCGCGGCAACGGTCACGCTGATACCGCAGACAGTTGGGTGGCATCGGGTGAGAACAAACCCATCGCCGCGCCAGATCTTGAGGCGACGTTGGGTGAGGACACTTTGGCAGAGCTGCAGGCTAAGACTGGTCTGAGCCGGGAGACTTTGTTGGAGCGCCTGTCGCGGACGATACCTGAGGCGGTGCATGGCATGACGCCGGATGGGCGGCTGCCGACGGAAGAAGATGCCAAGGGCTATATCTGAGGTTCGACTTCGGTGTGGCTGGGAATTGATACCGATCGCGGGGTCTGCGGTCGGTATTTTTGTATTCGCTGAATGGCGTGATCTTGGGCAGCCGCTGGGGTTTCACACCCCAGACCCCGTGGGATATTTAAGCAAGTATGAAAGCCCTTAGGCTAAGGCACGTTTTGGGCGCGTTCTACGCCTTCGGTGATGGCTTGGCGGAGTTTGCGGTCTAGGGCTTCTTGTTTGGATTTGGTGTGCAGCTTCAGGCCGAACATGTCTTTGACATAGAACGCATCGACGACTTGCGCGCCGTAAGTGGCGATCACCGCCGAGGCGATGTAGATGTTATTGGCGGCCAAAGTGCGGGTGAGGTCATAGAGCAGGCCGGGGCGGTCGCGGGTATCGACCTCGATGATCGTGTAGATTTCCGAGCCTTCGTTGTCGAAGGTGATATGGGTCGGGAAGCGGAACTCACGCTCGCGTTTCTTCACACGGTCACGGCCAGCGAGGGCTTCGCGGGGGATGACTTCGCCGCGCAGGGTTTTTTCGATCATGCCGCGCAGGCGGGGCAGGCGTTCGACGTCATAGGGTTTGCCGTCGGCGTCTTGTATCCAGAACACCGGGGTCGCGTAGCCGTCTTTCGAGGTGTAGGTGCGGGCATCGACGACGTTGGCACCGACGAGGGCCAAGGCTCCAGCAAGGCGGCTGAAAATGCCGGGGTGATCGCCGAGCGCAAAGCAAGCGCGGGTGGCGTCGCGGGCGGGCTCGGGGTGCAGATCAATGCGAATCTCATCGTTGCCGAGGCCGCGCAGCAGGCGGGCGAAAATTTCCTGCGTGTCGGTGGAAAGGCCCTGCCAATAGGGCGTGTAGTGGCGGGCGGTCTCGGTATTGACGTCAGCGGCGGGCCAATCGTGCAGGCGTTCGCGCAGGGCGGCTTTGGCCTCATCCTCGCGTTTGACACGGTTGATGGTTTCCAAGCCACCCTCTAACGCTTCTGCGGTCAGGCTGTAAAGCTGGCGCAGCAGCATGGCCTTCCAGTTGTTCCATGTCGTCGGGCCAACGCCGCGAATGTCGCAGACCGTCAGCACGGTGAGCAGGTCGAGCCGCTTGCGGGTTTTCACCGCTTTGGCGAAATCGCGCACGGTGCGGGGATCGCCGATATCGCGTTTTTGCGCCATGTCGGACATCAACAGGTGATAGCGCACCAGCCATTCGACGGTCTCAGTTTCCTCTTGATCGAGGCCAAGCCGGGGGGCGATACGGCGGGCCATTTGCGCGCCAATGATCGAGTGATCTTCTGGGCGGCCTTTGCCGATATCGTGCAGCAGCAGGGCTACATAAATCACCCGGCGATTTACTCCGGCTTTCAGAATCGAAGACGACAGCGGCAAGTTTTCGACCAGTTCACCGCGCTCGATTTGCGCCAGAACGCTGATGGTTTGGATGATGTGCTCATCCACCGTGTAGTGGTGGTAGACGTTGAACTGCATCATCGCGACGATGTTTTCAAACTCGGGGATGAAGGCGGAGAGCACGCCGAGTTCGTTCATCCGGCGCAGCGCACGCTCCGGGTTGCCGTGTTTCAGCATCAGATCGAGGAAAATGCGCTGGGCTTCGGGATTGTCGCGCAGATCGTCGTCGATCAGGTGCAGGTTGGCGGCGATAATCCGCATGATGTTGGGGTGCAGCAGGTGGCGTGAGCGCAAGGCTTCCTCAAAAGCGCGCAGCAAGTTCAGTGGGTCGGCGAGAAACTCGGCGGGGTCTATCGCGTCAATGCGGCTTTGCACCAGCTTGTAGGGCGGCTTGACCTTGCGGCGGTTGAGCAGGCCGAGGATGCGGGCCTCGGGTTTGGCATGGCGGGCTTCGAGTTCGGTCAGGAAGATGCGGGTCAACTCGCCCACATGCGTCGCGTGACGGAAGTAGTCTTGCATGAACAACTCAACGGCGCGGCGGCCTGCGCTGTCGTGGTAGCCCATGCGGGCGGCGACATCGACTTGCGCATCGAAGGTCAGCTGATCGACGGCGCGGTGGGTGATGTAGTGCAGATGGCAGCGGGCGGCCCATAGGAAGTTCTCGGCACGCTCAAACTGGTCATATTCCTCACGGCTGAGCAGGCCAGCGGCGACCAGACCCGCGGAGGACGACACCCGCAGCAAGTATTTGCCGATCCAATACAGGGTTTGCAGATCGCGCAGACCGCCTTTGGCTTCCTTGACGTTCGGTTCCAGCACATAACGCTGACCGCCTTGGCGTTTGTGACGCTCGGCACGTTCGGCGAGTTTGGCCTCGATAAACTCGGGGCCGGAGTTGCGGAATAGGTCGGACCACAGGCGCTCGTTAAGTTCGGCCGCGAGGGCTGCATCGCCCGCGATGAAGCGGTGCTCTAGCAGGGCGGTGCGGATGGTGATGTCGCCACGGCCTAGCCGGATGCAGTCGGCGACGGTGCGAGAGGAGTGGCCGACTTTGAGTTTCAAATCCCACAGCATGTAGAGCATTGATTCAATGACGGATTCTGCCCATGGGGTGATTTTCCGTGGGGTGAGGAACAGCAGGTCAACGTCGGAATACGGGGCCATCTCGGCGCGGCCAAAGCCACCTACGGCGAGGACGGTGAGGCGTTCAGTTGTGGATTGAGTGGGGTGCAAGTGGTCGCGGGCGACCAGCAAAGCGGTGGTTACCAGCACATCGGTAAGATGCGATTGCGCGGAAATGAGCGCGCGGGCGTTCAAAGGGTGCAGCAGGAAAGCCGCCTCTAAAGCCTCATTCGCGCGGTTTTTCGCAAGCTGCATGTGGCGCACCGCGATGGCACGGCCTGCGCGGGTATCGGTGCAGCCATCCAGATCGGGGATGATCGCCGCAAGCAAAGCCCCGCCATCGATCAGATCGGCGGCGGGGATCAGCAGCTCAACACGCGCGGCAGGGCCAGCGGCGGGCGCCAAAGCGGATTTCATGGCTGGCGTCGTGCCTCTTACGATCCAAAGCCGCCAAAGCTGCGCGGTGCAGGATCGACCACGACAGCGCGGCCGCTTTGGATTTGCGCAATGGCAAGGCCGCGTTCATTGGTGCCATCCGAGCGCAGCCGGAAGATGCCATTGACGCCAACAAAGCCAGCGCCTTGGGTGAGGGCTTGTTTGGAAAGCGGGCCGGAGCCTGCCTTTTTCATCAGCGCCCCGATGGCCGCCATACCGTCATAGGCGAGGCCGGAAATCGGATGCGGCGGCTCGTTGAAGGTGGATTGGTAGCGCGATTGGTATTGCGCATAAAGTGCGGGATCGGGCAGCGCAAACCAACCGCCTTGCACGCCCGGAAGCCCCAGCGTTGCGGCTGGAATATCCCAGCGGGTCAGGCCGATGAACTGGGCGGAAGCGCTCGACAGGCCATTGTCGGTCAGCAGTTGGCTGACCAAAGGCAAAGCGCCTGCGGTATCGGCGGTCAGGAACACCGCCTGCGCACCGGAAGATTTCGCCGAGGCCGCGATACCCGGAGCAGCCGCAACCACGCCGTTTTGCGAGAATTCATAATTGCCGGTGGCGACAACAGTGCCACCCGCCGCAGCAACTGCCTGAGCGATAGCCGCGCGACCGATTTCGCCTGCGGTGTTGCGATCATTGACGATCATCACCTGCGACTTGCCTTGCCGCACCGCGTAAGTTGCCAGACGGCTGGCGGTATTGCCGAAGGTTGGGCCGAGAACGAAGACGTTGTTGCCAGCGATGTCGGGGTTATTCGAGAACGCGAGCACGTTGACGCCAGAGCCTGCGACGGCAACGCCTGCGGCATTGGCCTCTTGCGCGAATACCGGGCCAAGGATGACTTGCGCGCCTTCGGCAACGGCTTTGGAAGCCATCGCGGCGGCCTGTGCGGGTTGGCCTGCGGTGTTGTAAACGCGCAGATCAACCTGCGCCGAACCGCCGAGATCGGAAATTGCCATCCGCGTGGCGTTTTGCAGTGAGCGGGCAAGCAATTCATCACTGGCTTGGCCGGAGCCTGCTGGCACCAGCAAGGCCACCTGAATTTTACCCGAAGCACTGCCACTGCCGGCTGTCGGACTGCCTGCGGGCACGCAGGCTGCGAGCAGCACCGCCGCTGTGGCAACAACAATCTGGCCCAGCGACTTGCGGGCCCGGTTCAAAACGGACAACATAGAGCTCCCTCACCCTTAGCGGATTTGGCCGACAGGTTAAGCGCATCGGGCCGGGAAGTAAACTTGTCAGGGAGGGATTCGGCGTGACGATCAGCAGAGCGGCACCGCAGATACAGCGCCTGACGGCAGGGTTGTATTTTTTGGCGACCCCGATCGGGGCTGCACGCGATATCACTTTGCGGGCGCTGGATATTCTGGCCTCGGCGGACGTGCTGGCGGCGGAAGACACCCGGACATTGCGACATTTGATGGAAATTCATGGGGTTAGCCTCGGGGATCGGCCGCTGGTGGCGTATCACGAGCATAACAACGATGCAGCCCTGCCACGGCTGATGCGGGCGATTGCCGAGGGAAAATCGGTGGCCTATGCGTCGGAAGCGGGCACGCCGCTGATTTCCGATCCGGGGTTTCAACTGGGCCGCGCGGCGATTGCGGAAGGGTATCAGGTGTTGTCGGCCCCCGGAGCCTCGGCGGTTCTTTGCGCGCTGACGGTGTCGGGGCTGCCGTCGGATCGGTTTTTGTTCGCCGGATTTCCTCCCTCAGCCAAGGGGGCGCGGCAAACATTTGTGCGAGAGTTGGCGCAGATGCAGGCGACGGTGATTCTTTATGAGTCGCCGAAACGCGTTAAGGGATTATTAGATGATTTGGTGCAGATTCTGGGGGGATCGCGTAAAGCTGTGGTGTGTCGGGAACTTACCAAGCGATTCGAGGAAATCTCGCGTGGCACGTTGGACGAACTTGCGGATGCGTTTGACGGGCGCGATGTGAAGGGTGAAATCGTGGTGCTGATTGATCGGGCACCGGAACAAGTGGCAGATGCGGCAACGGTGGAACAGGCTTTGGATTTGGCTTTGACACATATGACGATGAAGGATGCGGCCTCTGCGGTGGCGCAGGCTTATGGTCTGGCGCGGCGCGACGTGTATCAACTGGCATTGAAAAGGGCGGGTGCATGAGCGGGGCGCGGTCTTATCACGCAGGTTTGGCGGCCGAAGATCAGGTGGCGCAGCTTTATGATCGCTCGGGGCGTGTGGTTTGTGCGCGGCGTTGGCGCGGTTCTGCGGGTGAGATTGATTTGATCGCGCGTGACGGTGCTGAAGTGATTTTCATTGAGGTTAAGCAAAGCAAAACCCATGCGCTGGCGGCGGAACATCTGACGGCGCGGCAGATGGCGCGCATTTATGGGGCTGCTTCAGAGTTTCTAGCGGGCGAACCGGCGGGGCAGTTGACCGAAGTGCGGTTTGATCTGGCTATGGTCGATGCGATGGGTCGGGTCGAAGTGTTGGAAAACGCTTACGCCGCCTGATTGCATCCGGGCGGGGCTTGCTGCATCAAGTGGGCAATGCATTCCGGAGAGTCTCATGCCGCTGAAAGTCGCCCTACAGATGGACCCGATCGGGTCGGTCAATATCAACGCTGACAGCACGTTCCGCATTGCGCTTGAAGCGCAGACGCGCGGGCATTCGTTGTTTTTCTATACGGCGGATAAGTTGGCCTTTGTCGAAGGTCGGGTGATGGCGCGGGGGTTCCCGATCACTTTGCGGCGCGAACTTGGCAATCATGTCAGCTACGGGCCGGAGGCTGAGGTTGATCTGAGCGAGTTTGATGTGGTGTGGCTGCGGCAAGATCCCCCGTTTGACATGGGTTACATCACCACGACGCATTTGCTGGATATGATTCATCCGAAGACTTTGGTGGTGAATGATCCGTTCTGGGTGCGGAATTATCCCGAAAAATTGTTGGTTCTGCGGTTTCCCGATCTGACGCCGCCGACGGCGATTGCGCGGGATTTGCAGACGATTCGTGAGTTTAAAGCGCGGCATGGCGATATCATTTTGAAGCCGCTTTATGGCAATGGCGGGGCCGGGGTGTTCCGGCTTGACCCGAATGACCGCAATTTGGCCTCGCTGTATGAGATGTTTACCGGGATGAATCGCGAGCCTTTGATCGTGCAGAAGTTCTTGCCGGACGTCTCGAAGGGCGACAAGCGGGTGATTTTGGTCGATGGCGAGCCGGTGGGCGCGATCAACCGGGTGCCGCAGGATGGGGAAACCCGCTCAAACATGCATGCGGGGGGGCGGCCTGAGAAGGTGGGTCTGACCGCGCGCGATCTGGAGATTTGTGCGGCGATTGGGCCGACCTTGCGCGAGCATGGCCAGATTTTCGTTGGGATCGACGTGATTGGTGATTATCTGACCGAGATCAACGTGACCTCGCCGACCGGGATACAGGAGTTGGAGCGGTTTGATGGCACCAACACTGCCGAACGGATTTGGCAGGTGATTGAGGCGAAGCGGGCTTAAGGTTGGCGGTTAATGTAGCATTGGAAATCGCGTATTTTCTCAAAACGCGTTTTCCGTTGCTGTTATTTTTCATGGCTGCGAGTCCCGCTAAACCAGAATCGCCTCAGTTTTTCGCGCCCACAGCCAGACGGTAGCTCACTGCTTCTGCAATATGCGGTAAGCGAACTGTGGCGGAGTTATCGAGGTCGGCGATGGTGCGGGCGACGCGCAGCACGCGGTGGTAGCCTCGGGCGGAGAGGCCGAAGCGTTCGGCTACTTTTATCAGCAGGGCGCGGCCTTCGGGATCGGGGGCGGCTACTTGCTCTAGCAGACTGCCCTCCATATCGGCGTTAACGCGGGTGTCTGGGGCGTCTTTAAAGCGCGCGGTTTGCACATTGCGGGCGGCTTGCACGCGGGCGGCGACCGCTGCCGAACTGTCGCCGGACGACGGCAGATCGAGGTCGGTATAGGCCACGGGCGGGACCTCGACGCGCAGATCGAAGCGGTCCATCAGCGGGCCCGAGATGCGGCCGAAGTAATCCTCGCCGCAGATCGGCACCTTCGCGCAGGCGCGCGCGGGGTCTGACATATAGCCGCATTTGCAGGGATTGGCGGCGGCGATCAGCAAAAACCGGCAGGGATAGCGGATGTGGGCGTTGGCGCGCGCTACCATAATCTCACCCGTCTCAATCGGTTGGCGCAGGGTTTCCAGCACGGCGCGGGGAAATTCCGGTATTATGGAGCAAACTCACCAAATATGGTTATAATCGTTCAGTATGGATCGTACTTTTGAATGTCCTCAATGGTGATGTTTTTATTGGCATCAATAGAGAATGACCAAACGAGAGCCGGACATTTCCCAATAGATTCAGATACGATATAACGAATTTGATAGAAAAAATCGCACTCTACAATTTTACACCCATACGGGTTTCTCATCAGTGCGTCGCTGACGGGTAGCCACGCCAGATCTAACAATCTCCATCCGCCAAGGAGTTCGACTTCGGGTTCACACCTCGGGTCAATAGTAAGCTCACGCATTACTGAGAGCGAATATCATTTTGTTCTGCTAGCCTCTGCAACCTTTGAATATGTAGTGGCAGCAGGGGCCTGTCAGATAGGAAGGCGCTCTCGTACGGCATTGGGTCGCCGTCATGGCGCGTACTCCACGCGGCACCATGCGAGTCATCGCTCGTTTCTGTACCAGTCATTGCCCAATAGTAAGTTATCGCACTGTCAACGAACGAAATATCTTCCGCACTGAAAAGCGCAAGGTTCGGCTGGTGCAGCGCAGAAGGGCGTTTCTCGATTTTCCCTCCGCCGAAGTCTGTGATTTCTTCACGCACCACTCCATCACGAAGCATTTCACGGTACAGAGGCATCATTTCCTTTGGGGCAGGGCCTTGCGGAAGTCTTTGGTACGCGCGGCCCGTAACCGGCACCTGTCTAATGGCATACGAACTGAAATCCGACTTCCACAGAATTTTGTTTAGCTTCACCCGGCCAAAGTACTTCGCGCCGATATTTTTCGTGCAAATATAAAGGATTAGCTGGCGAAGCCGATCTTGGCCGCCAGGTAGATTTACCCTTTGAGTTAGCACAGGTGACATGTGACGGGTCCTCTTTAACTCACACTACCATATATAGTATCTTACGCCAACTTTGTTCCTTTTCAGCGCAAAATCACTGGATTGTGAGTCTGAAATGCTACTCAAGATCGTAGTAAGCTAGAATCTGAGCTAATTGCATCCATGCACATGAGAAAGAACGCTGCGCTGAACCCCCCACGACTTATCTTGTTTGCAACGCCTCCAACACTCATTGTAACGCCTATACCCTTAAGGCGCTCCGTCAGTTCTGCGACGGTCAAACCCTTCGCGTCCATGGCTTCCCGCAACAGGCGCTTTGCCCGATCCTCAAAATCGACGTTTATAGGATCGTCCTTGCGGGCAGTCGGGGTCGGCGGCGCAGGTCGGTGCGACTTGTCGATCATATTCATAGGCGGCTCCAAAATAACCGGATATGGTGAATATAACGCTTGACGGGGCGGTTGTCCAATGGCATATCAGTATAACCATATAAGGTTATACGCCATGGCTCAACACTTCCTCCTGTCGCCCGCTGCCAAAACCCTCTCACTGGTTAAGGTCATGCGTATGTCCGATGAGGAAGCCCGCGCTTCATTCCGCAAAATCCGCTGGACTGAAACCAATGGCGAGCCTGTATGCCCGGAGTGCGGTAGCTGCGAAGCCTACGACCTGAAAACCCGCCAAGTGTACAAGTGCAAGGATTGCGCAAAGCAGTATAGCATCACGTCGGGCACGATCTTTTCAAGTCGCAAGCTAGCTGTACGCGACATCCTTGCTGCAATCGCGATCTTCGTTAACGGCGCAAAAGGCTACAGCGCCCTGCAAATGTCCCGCGATCTGTCGGTGGACTACAAGACCGCCTTCGTCCTGCTGCACAAGGTTCGCGAAAGCATAGAGTTGGCCCGCGATGGTGGCGCTCTTGCTGGCAACGTCGAAGTTGATGGCGCTTACTTCGGTGGCTACGTGAAGCCCGCCAACGAAGTTGCAGACCGCAAGGACCGCCGCTTGAAGCGCAACCAATCCGGCAAGCGTCAAGTTGTGCTGGTGATCCGCGAAACCAATGGCCGCACTGTTACCGCTGTAGGCAAACATGAAGGCGAAGGCGTGGCCTTGGTTCGGGCGAACGTTGTGGCTGGAACCACTGTACACGCCGATCAGGCTTCGCATTGGGATAAGTTGGCGGCTCACTTCCCTATAAAACGCATCAACCATGACGTTGCTTACTCGAAGGACGGCGCTTGCACCAACATGGCAGAAAGCTTCTTCTCGCGCCTGCGTCGTGCAGAAATCGGCACTCACCACCACATCGCCGGAAAGTACCTCGGCGCTTACGCCGCTGAAATGGCGTGGCGTGAGGACAACAATCGCGTCGCCAACGGAAGCCAATTTGCAATGCTCGTTGCAGCCTCGGTCGCCGCTCCCAAGTCAGCCGTTTGGTGTGGATATTGGCAACGCAGGGCTTAAGTGTAAGTGTTGACGAATTGGGCTTGCTGTGTGTTGTGACCTAACGTAAGTTGACGAGATCAACAGAGTGAATGAGTCATGGACGATCAAAGCATCATCAACCAACGGATCGCGTATGTCGTGGAGCAAAGTGAGCACTTGCGCGATCAACTGGCAAGGTTCGATGCTGAGCTTGCTGAGTTGACTGCTGCCGCCAATGTAATCGCGCGTTTAGTTGGCGCGAAGCGTACAGACAGGCAGAATGCAGCCGCTAGATCCCTGTCCGAAACTATTCACCGGGCGCAAGACAAAGACCGCAATGCGTTGAGAAAAAAATCTGACGTTCCCACGATGCCTGAATACATCATTATGGCGCTGGAGCACGAAAAGCGCCCGATGGCACCTAAGGAAATTACAGAGACGATTCGTCGAAAATGGTGGCCGGAGGTTGATGCCCATAAAATTGGCAGTATCGTCTGGCGATTGAGTAATCGAAACGACATTGAGAAAATTGAGGGAACGTCAAACTATCGACTCCCTACAAAAGACGAAGGCCCTGACGGGGGTATCCTTGGAGGGAAACCGTCAGAGCCTTCATTGTTTGGACCCTTCGCGCAAGACCGTAAAGCCGGCTCGGGGGGTGGTGCATGATAATACGTTAATACTATCAAGAGTGGTCTCGGCTTTCGCCGGGGCCACATTTACGTAAATGACCGATTTACGGCCACCCTAGCAGGTATGACTATGATTCATTGAGTGATTCAGGTCAACCGTAATCGGTCGAGCATATGGAAAACGCATAATGCACGACTGCAAAGTGACGCCCGCCATGGCGTCCGTAATCAAACTGGCAAGGTCTCTTGGTGTGCCTTACTCATGGATTTCCGGGTACTATCAGGGACTAAACTTTGGGCGTATCGCCGATGTGATGAAGGGTCGAATGTTCCCCAACATCCCACCGGCGCAAACGCTACCTTTGGACTTCCCAACTATCTGATAACGTTAAGGGCGGCTAACCAGCCGCCCTTTTTAGCACCCACAGCTTGTAAGGACCATTTACGTCATGGTCCGTGGTCCAGCCTGTATCCACGATAAGTCCCTGCTCTACACAGGTCTTTATGCAGGCACCGATACGCTTACGCAGTGTGCATAGCGTGGCCTCGTCTGCTACAAGCCCGCGATCAGATGCCCATAGTTCGGTGATCTGGCGGGACGTGATCGGCGCTGTAGCCTCACGGAAGCATCCCAGCACGAAGCTTTTCACTGTACCTTTGGCCGCGCGGTGTTTGGTCACATATTCTTTTATGGCGTAGGTATCCGACTGCGGATCAAACAAGCGGATGGCTGCGTCTAGGTGATCTATGTCTACCGTTAGCTTTTTGATTTCGCGTTTGTACTTCTCACGAAGGGCGTTGAGTTCGGCGTGTTTGGCAACAAGGCCAGACACAGTGTTAGGTCGGTCATATTTGGGAATGTTCATCATGTCAGCATTATAGCTAACCATATCTGATTGGTCTATAACCTTATATGGTGAGTTTGCTCCATAATACCGGGAAATTCGGGGAACTCATCCATGAACAGCACGCCGTTATGCGCGAGGCTGATTTCGCCGGGTTTGGCACCTTTACCACCGCCAACGATGGCGGCCATTGAGGCTGTGTGGTGCGGCTCACGGAATGGCCGCGCGCGCGAGATGCCGCCCTCGGACAGAAGGCCCGCCAGCGAGTGAATCATTGAAGTTTCAAGGGCTTCCATGGCGGAGAGCGGCGGTAGGATGCCGGGCAGGCGGGCGGCGAGCATGGATTTACCTGATCCCGGCGTGCCAACCATCAGCGTGTGATGGCGACCGGAGGCGGCGATTTCCAACGCCCGTTTGGCGCGTTCTTGCCCTTTCACATCGCGGAAATCGCGGCCTGTGGCTTGCGGGGCGACCTCACCTGCTTCGGCGGGAGTGATGGGGATTTGCCCGGTGTAATGGCGGACCACGTCGTTGAGGGTGGCTGCTGCGAGAACTTGGGTGGCACCGACCCAGGCGGCTTCAGCGCCGCAAGCCTTCGGACACAAGAGCACGCAATCGTTTTCGGCGGCGGTCATCGCGGCCGGAAGTGCGCCAAGCACCGCGATCAGGCGACCATCGAGCGACAACTCACCCAAGGCGACGGTGGCCTCAACTGCGTCTTTCGGGATGATTTCCAGTGCCGCTAGCAAAGCCAAAGCGATGGGCAGGTCGAAATGTGAGCCTTCCTTCGGCAAATCTGCCGGAGAAAGGTTAACCATGATGCGCTTGGACGGCAGCGCAATCGACATTGAGGCCATCGCGGCGCGGACGCGTTCTTTTGCCTCGGACACCGCTTTGTCGGGCAGGCCGACGACGCCGAAATACGGCATACCGGGGGCAATGGCGCATTGCACCTCGACGATGCGGGCTTCGACGCCTTCAAAGGCCACTGTGTAGGCCCGTGCGACCATCGCACCTCTCCCCGTTAAGCTTTGTTAACGGGTAGGGCGCAATGGTTTACGAATGGTAAAGATCAGGCTGTCGCTTGATAAATCGCCATGAATTTTGGCCATGCCTCGGGGTCGGCTATGGTTTTGTCGCGGCAAAAGGCGTTGCAAAAACCGATGCGACGATCTTGGATTTCAAGCACATGGCTGATCGGCTTGCCGGAATAGGGGCATACGGCGTTCTCGGACGCGGTGCCTTTTACCGGGCGGGAGGCGAGAGGAACCGGGCCGGGCCACGGCCTGCGCGGATAGCTACGCCGGTATAAATCCTGATCTGCGCCGTCAATCATGCCCATCGCGCGCCAGCGTCGGAACGAGGGATGCGCAAGATGAGCATGGACATAGGCCATCGCCGCGGGTGCAAGCGGCAGATTGTAGCTTGCGATGCGCGCGGCGACGGGGGCAAAGAAAGCGTCTGCGGCAGAGTAGTCGCCACACAGCCAAGTGGTTGATCCGGTTTCGCTTTGTGCCCAAGCCCAGAGAAGCTCGAGCCGTTTCAGGTCGGCCAGAACCTCGGGCGGTGGGGCGCAATCGGTATAGCTGACGCGCAGGTTCATCGGGCAATGACTGCGCAAAGCCACAAAACCCGCGTGCATCTCGGCCGCTACAACGCGGGCTATGGCGCGGGCTTTGGGATCGCTCGGCCAAAGGCGCGCGTCGGGGTGACGCGAGGCAAGCTCTTCTGCGATGGCGATGGTTTCAGTCACCACGACGCCGTCGGGCGTGCGCATGGTTGGCGCGGTTTTGGCCGGGAAGAAGTCTTTCAAAACATTCGCCAGCTCATCGGTGTATAACCGCGCCGTATGCAGTTTGACCGGGATATTGAAGGCATCAAACAGCAGCCAACCGCGTAGAGACCAACTGGAGTAGGCGCGGTCGCCGATAACGAGATCGTAGGGCGTGGTCATTTTTGGCTCCAATTCACAGTTGGCGCCACGCTAGGCGATGCCAGTGCGTCAGGGGAAGTGCTGATTTGTGGGCGAGTCCATCACGAAAATTGATGGCTGGGCGATAAATATGTTTCCGGCCGGGGATCCAATGGGCGGTCGAGCGCGTATCTATCTTGTCCGCAGAGACGCGAAGGCAAGCCCACCGGGGGATTTTATGGCATTAGACCAAGCTTATCCGCAATATTTGTCGCGCCAAGCGCGCTCGGCAGAAATGCTGGATGCCGAAACCGAGCTGCGTCTGGCTTATGCGTGGCGCGATCAGCGCGACGAGGTGGCGCTGCACCGTCTTATCACCGCTTACATGCGACTTGCGATTTCGATGGCCGCAAAGTTTCGCCGTTACGGTGCACCGATGAATGATCTCATTCAAGAGGCGTCGTTGGGGTTGATGAAGGCGGCGGAGAAGTTTGATCCGGATCGTGGCGTGCGGTTTTCGACCTATGCGGTGTGGTGGATCAAGGCCAGCATCCAAGATTATGTGATGCGAAACTGGTCGATTGTGCGCACGGGCAGTACATCGGCGCAGAAGTCTTTGTTTTTCAATATGAAGCGGGTGCAAGCCAAGCTGGAACGCGAAGCAGCGGCGGAAGGGTCGGTGCTGGATCAGCATCAGTTGCGCGCCAAAGTGGCGGCAGAAATTGGTGTGCGGATCACCGAAGTCGCCCTGATGGAGGGGCGGCTTGCTGGCTCGGATGCGTCGCTGAATGCAACGCAGGCAGACGAAGACGGGCGCGAGTGGATTGACGCGCTGCCCGATGATGCGCCGCAGGCTGCCGAGCAGGTCGAGGCGTCGCATGATCAAGCTTTGCTGCGCGGATGGCTGGTGGCGGCGATGCGGGGGCTGACTGCGCGGGAGCGGCATATCGTGACCGAGCGGCGTCTGCGCGAGGAGCCCCGTACGCTGGAGGCTTTAGGGGCGGAATTGGGCGTGTCAAAAGAGCGTATCCGGCAGTTGGAAGTGGCGGCCTACGCTAAACTTCGGCGCTCACTTTCGGCACAGTCGGGCGAAGTGCTGGCCCTACTGTAACGAGTTTCGCTGGCTTGAGCCAATCGTGACCGTCGGTGAAGGTTTTTTCCAAATGCCGCGTTGGTATCGGGAGAAAACCTGTCATGCGACGGCATCTTGACCCCCGATGCGTCTTAGCAAGCAAGCTGACCTGCTTTAGGTCGTTGAGTTTGAACCCTGCTGCGCCTACATCTAGGCGAGGTAGAGGAGTGGTTCATGCTGGCGAACAAGCGGATTTTGCTTATCATTGGCGGCGGCATTGCGGCCTATAAGTCATTGCTCTTGATCCGACTTTTGAAAGGCGCGGGGGCCGCGGTTACGCCGGTTCTGACGCGCTCGGGGGCAGAATTTGTCACGGCTCTTTCAGTCAGCGCATTGGCGGGTGAGAAAGTTTACGCGGCGTTGTTTGATCTGACGGACGAGGCTGAGATGGGCCATATTCATTTGTCGCGGGTGGCCGATTTGATTGTGGTTGCGCCGGGAACCGCAGATTTGCTGGCAAAAATGGCTCAAGGTCGGGCCGATGATTTGGCGTCTACGCTTTTGCTCGCCACCGATACCCGCGTTTTGGTGGCGCCAGCGATGAATGTGCGCATGTGGCAGCATCCGGCGACGCAGCGCAATCTGGCGCAACTGCGCGCTGACGGCGTGCTATTTGTTGGGCCAAACGACGGCGAGATGGCTTGCGGCGAGTACGGGCCGGGGCGGATGGCGGAACCTGCCGAGATTTTGACGGCGATTTCTGTGGCCTTGGCGGCGCAGGGAATGCCGGGCCCTTTGGTCGGGCGGCATGTGCTGGTAACCTCGGGACCAACGCACGAACCTATTGATCCGGTTAGATATATTGCAAACCGATCGTCGGGCGCACAAGGCACGGCAATTGCGGTGGCGCTGCGGGATTTGGGCGCGCGGGTGACGTTTGTGACCGGGCCGGCCTCGGTGCCAGCGCCGGAAGGTGTTAACGTGGTGCGCATTGAGACGGCGGCAGAGATGTTGGCAGCGGTTGAGGCGGCTTTGCCAGCGGATGCAGCGGTGATGGCGGCGGCGGTGGCGGATTGGCGGGTGGCCAATGCAAGCGGTTCGAAGCTGAAGAAAGATGGCTCTGGGCAGGCTCCGGCACTGGAGTTCGCCGAGAATGTTGATATTTTAGCGCGCGTTTCCAAGGGTTTGCAGCGGCCAAAACTGGTGGTTGGGTTTGCCGCTGAAACTGAGCAAGTCGCGGAATATGCAGCCGCGAAGCGCTTGCGTAAGGGCTGCGATTGGATCGTGGCGAATGATGTTTCGCCCAGCACCGGGATCATGGGCGGTAGCGAAAACGCGGTGACGCTGATCACCGGCGCCGGGGCCGAGGTTTGGCCGCGTATGGCGAAAGACGCAGTGGCGCGGGCTTTGGCGGACCGAATTGCGGCGGCTTTGTTGGGGTGAAGTCTGAAATTGCGGAGAATTGCGTGGGTTATGGCCTGACGGATGGCGTTTGGTGGCTCTGGCGGATGCCTCCGGCTGGGATATTTGGGCAGAGAGGATGCGCATGACGGTTGTGCAAGTGATGTGGGAAGATTGGGCAGATCGCGGCGTGGCACTGCCCGTTTATCAAACGGCGGGGGCGGCGGGCGCAGATATTTGCGCCAATCTGCCCGAGGCGGATCGAGTGACCGGGATCGTGCTTGCGCCGATGCAGCGCGTGGTGGTGCCAACCGGGATTCGTGTTGCGATTTCAATCGGGTATGAGATGCAGATCCGGCCTAGGTCTGGATTGGCGGTAAAGTTTGGCATCAGCCTACCGAACACTCCAGGCACGATCGACAGCGATTATCGTGGGCCACTGGGCGTGGCATTGGTAAATCTGGGCGCGCAAGCCTACACGGTGCGGCATGGCGACCGGATTGCGCAATGTGTGATTGCGCCAGTGATCCAAGCGAGCTTTCAAGTGGTTGATAATTTAGACGAAACCGCACGAGGGGCGGGTGGGTTCGGCTCCACCGGGCGGAGCTGATGCTGGTTCTGGCGCTTGCCACTGCGCTCTGGATTTTGGGCTGGGCTTTGAACACGCCCAAGAGAACCCGCTGGGCTGCGGTTGCGGTGCTGTGGTTGGCGGTAGTTCTGGTCAATCTCGCGCTGCCCGTCGGCCATCCTGTGCGTGAAATGACTGGCGGCGATGCGCGGGTTTGGCTGGCGGTGGCGCTGGGATTTGCAGCGATCGCTGGGTATCGCAGTTTGCTTAACAGACTGAAATTTCAGGTAGATCTTAACACGCCGGCGACAGTCTCGGCCGCGTTTTCCAGTGGCGAAGTCGAGCGTTACGCCCGTCATATTCTGCTGCGCGAGATTGGCGGGCCGGGGCAGCGGCGCTTGAAAGACGCTAAGGTACTGGTGATCGGCGCGGGGGGGTTGGGTGCGCCGATTTTGCTATATCTCGCGGCGGCAGGGGTGGGTGAAATTGGCGTGATCGACGATGACAGCGTTGAGGCGAGCAATTTACAACGTCAGATAATTCATACAGATCAACGGATTGGCATGGATAAAGTGCAGTCTGCGGAAATCGCGATGCGCGCGCTCAATCCTTTTACGGTGGTCAAACCGTATCATCGGCGGCTGGATGCGGCCTCGGGCGGCCTGATCGCGGAATATGATCTGGTTTTGGATGGCTCAGATAATTTTGACACGCGTTATCTGGTTAATCGGCTGTGCGTCGCGGCGGGAAAACCGTTGGTCGCGGCAGCAATCACCCAGTGGGAGGGACAGCTTTCGGTTTATGATCCGGCTAAAGGAAGCCCTTGTTACGAATGTGTTTTTCCGGTTCGCCCCGCGCCGGGAATGGTGCCGTCTTGTGCGGAGGCTGGGGTCGCGGCCCCCTTGCCCGGGGTGATGGGCAGCATGATGGCGATGGAGGCGATCAAGCTGATTACCGGAGCCGGAGAGCCGTTGCGCGGGCGGTTGCTGATCCATGACGCGCTCTATGCAGAGACGCGGGTAATCGGAGTGAAACCGAGGTCGGATTGCGCGGTGTGTGGTGTAAAGCGCTGATATTATACATTAATTGCTTCCAATGTCTGCTGCGCAGATACGGGCCACCAATCGGGCCTTGTTTACGATTTGTTCACGTATGGTAACTATTCTTAGCGAAACCTGCCTCACCTTGTGGATATAAGAAATGGTTGTCGTTCAGATTATACTTCGGTGGCTGGTGGCCCGGGTCCACATGTTTGGCCCGTACGAGACCGGCTTAATTGGCAGATCGCCCCATTTTGCTTCGAAATGGATTTCGATTGTCGATTTGGCCCGTGTCGATTTGGCCCGAAAGTGGGTCGCTATCGAGGCGAATCGCTGTCTATTGGCGCGATACGGCCCTCTTGCCCCCGTGCCCCAATCGCGGCCATACTCCCGAACATCACGCTGTGACAGGGAGTTCACATATGAAAATTGCTGCCGCTCTTACCGGCCTCGCGCTGAGTTTGTCGTTTGGCTTGAGCATTTCCAGCGCTTTCGCGGGCGATTTGCCTGATTTGGCTGGCAAACAGATCACCATTGTGACCGAGAACGCCTACCCACCGTTGCAGTTCATAGACAAATCGGGCGCCGCGGTTGGTTGGGAATATGATGCGGTGGCGGAACTGGCGAAACGGCTGAATTTCACGGTGAAATATGAAAATATCTCGTGGGATGCGATGATTCCGGCGGTGTCGGAGGGCCAGTTTGATATGGGGATGACTGGCATCACCATTAAGGACGATCGCAAAGAGAAAGTTGATTTCTCAGAGCCTTATATGCGGTCTGAAAGCATGATGTTGGTGCGTGGAGATGAGGCGCGGTTCACCGATGCGGCATCTTTCGCGGCAAACCCTGATCTGCTGGTGGGTGCGCAGGCTGGCACGACGCCGTTTTACACCGCAGTGTATTCGGTGCTGGATGGCAATGAAGCCAACCCACGCATCAAGCTGTTTGAGACGTTTGGCGCCAGTGTTGAGGCGCTAAAGGCGGGCGATGTGGACACGGTTCTGACCGATATGACGGCGGGAAAGGGCTATGTTGATGCCTCCAACGGTGGACTGAAAATGGTGGGTCAGCCGCTCGGATCAGAGGATTTTGGGTTTATCTTCCCGAAAGGCTCAGAATGGGAAGCGCCGATCAATGCGGGAATTGCGGCGCTAAAGGCCGATGGCACGTTTGATGCGCTGAACAAGAAATGGTTCTTGGACTACAAGACAGAGTGAAGCCAGCGACCTCGGCTACGTCGGGCCAATGGGCATGAAGGCATTGAAAGATCCGGATTTTCCGTGGTGGCTGGTGGCGCTGGCTGGCATAGGCTCGGTGTTGTTTTATCAGGTTTGGGCGAGCGAAGTCTACTCCTCAGCGATGCGATTACTGGCGAAGGGAATTTGGCTGACGGTGTTTGTGACGGTGATTGCCTATGCGATGGCCTGCGCGTTGGGGTTGCTGCTGGCCTTGGCGGGGCTGTCGCGGTTTCGGGTGGTTCGGCAGTTGGCGCGGTTTTACGTTGAGGTGGTGCGCGGTGTGCCGATCATGGTGCTTTTGCTCTATGTCGCCTTCGTCGCGGCACCGGGGGCGATATACGGCTGGAACTGGCTGACGGCACATCTGGGGTTGGAGCCAGTCAAAACACGGGATTTTCCGCTGCTGTGGCGGGCGATCATCGCGCTGACTTTGGCCTATTCGGCATTTCTGGCCGAGGTGTTTCGGGCTGGTCTGCAAGCGGTCGACAAGGGCCAGATTGAGGCTGCGCAGGCTTTGGGATTGTCGGGCTGGCAGCGGTTTCGGCACGTGGTGTTTCCGCAGGCGTTTCGGATGATTTTGCCGCCATTGGGCAATGATTTCGTGGCAATGGTTAAGGACAGCTCGTTGGTGTCGGTGCTGGGGGTGGCGGATATTACGCAGCTCGGCAAGGTCACGGCGGCGGGGAATTTTCGCTATTTTGAGACCTATAATCTGGTGGCGCTGTTGTATCTGACGATGACGGTGGGGTTATCGCTGGTGTTGCGGCGGATTGAGGCGCGGCTGAAGGCCAAGGACGCGCGGTAACGGCTGTGCAGTTTGGGCTGGGCTGGACCTTCGCTTGGGCGGTAGCTAGCTTTGCGGCAAAAGGAGACTTGCGATGAATGTTTTGTTGAATGCGTGGGACGGGGAATTTGGGCTGCCACCTTTCGCGCACATCCGCGACGAGGATTTTGCGCCAGCGTTTGAAGCGGCTTTGGTCGAGGCGCGGGCAAATATTACGGCGATCACTGACACTGACGAGGTGACATTTGCCAACACTATCGAGGCGATGGAGTTGGCGGAGGGCGCTTTAGACCGTGTTGGCGGGGTGTTTTATAACCTCACGGGGGCGGATTCGACAGATGCGCGCGAGGCGTTGCAGATGGAGCTTGCGCCGAAGATGTCGGCCTTTGCCTCGGAAGTGACCAACAATACCGCGCTGTTTGGCCGGGTGGAAGATTTGTGGCAACGGCGCGATGGGCTGGGGCTATCGGCGGAACAGTTGCGGGTTTTGACGCTGTATCGGCAGATGTTTGTACGCTCGGGGGCGCTGCTCGAAGGCGCGGAGGCAGCGCGGTTGACGGCGGTGAAGTCGCGGCTCGCGGTGTTGGGTACGCAATTTAGCCAGAATTTGTTGGCGGATGAGCGGTCTTGGTTCATGGAATTGTCGGAAGCTGATCTGGAAGGTCTGCCGGATTTCGTCGTGGCTTCGGCGCGGGCGGCTGGGATTGAGAAGGGCGCGGCTGGGCCGGTGGTGACGCTATCGCGGTCACTGATTGTGCCGTTTTTGCAGTTTTCACCGCGCAGGGCTTTGCGGCAAAAGGCATATGAGGCGTGGGGTTTACGCGGGGCGAATGGTGGGCCAACCGACAATCGCGGCGTCGCTGCCGAGATTTTGGCGTTGCGGGCAGAGCGGGCGAAATTGCTCGGTTATGCCAGCTTTGCCGATTACAAGCTGGAGCCAGAGATGGCGAAAAACCCGGCTGCGGTGCGGGATTTGCTGATGCGGGTGTGGGCTCCTGCGAAGGCAAAGGCGTTGGAGGACGCGGCGGTTCTAGAGGCGCGTTTGAATGCGGATGGCATCGCGGGGCCATTGGAGCCTTGGGATTGGCGCTACTATTCTGAAAAGCGGCGGGCGGCGGAGCATGATCTGGATGAGGCGGTGTTGAAGCCTTATCTGGGATTGGAAGCCGTTCTGAACGCCTGCTTTGATTGTGCCAATCGGCTGTTTGGGCTGGAGTTCCGCAAAGTGGACATTCCGCTTTATCACGCCGATGCAAGGGCTTGGGAGGTGACGCGCGGTGGTGAGCATATCGCGGTGTTCATTGGGGATTACTTTGCGCGCGGGTCAAAACGCTCGGGTGCTTGGTGTTCGGCGATGCGTAGCCAGCGCAAACTCGGCGGCGATCAGCGGCCCATCGTGGTGAATATCTGCAATTTTGCCAAAGGCGATCCGGCGCTGCTGTCTTATGACGATGCGCGGACTTTGTTCCACGAATTTGGCCACGCGCTGCACCAGATGCTATCGAATGTGACCTATGGTTTCATCAGCGGCACGTCGGTGGCGCGCGATTTTGTCGAACTGCCGAGCCAGCTTTACGAGCATTGGATGGAAGTGCCGGAGGTGCTGGAAAAGCACGCGCGGCATTGGCAGACGGGCGAGGCGATGCCTGCCGATCTGATCAAGCGACTGCTGGATGCCAGCACCTATGATCAGGGGTTTTCGACGGTGGAGTTTATCTCGTCGGCGATGGTCGATCTGGCGTTTCACGAAGGGCCGCCGCCCGCCGATCCGATGCAAAAGCAGGCGGAAGTGTTGGAGGCTTTGGGGATGCCGCGCGCGATCAGGATGCGGCACGCGACGCCGCATTTCGCGCATGTGTTCTCGGGCGACGGCTATTCGAGCGGCTATTACAGCTACATGTGGTCGGAGGTGATGGACGCGGATGCGTTTGCGGCGTTTGAGGAAACTGGCGATGCGTTTGATCCGGCGACGGCGGCGCGGCTGGAGAAGTTCATCCTCTCGGCTGGTGGGTCGGAGGAACCGGACGTGCTTTACACCAAATTTCGGGGCCGGATGCCAGGGGTGGAGCCGTTGCTAAAGGGGCGCGGCTTGCTCGAGGAGGCTTAAGGAACCGAAGCCAGACGAAGGGGTTTGATTGTTTGGACTGCCAGCAGGCGGCCCAGTGATCAATCTTCCTAAAACACGGGATAGCGGCGCGATGTTAAGCGGTTTTGATCTGACGTTTGATGCGCAAGAGACCCTGTCCCATCTGATAAAGCTGGTTCTGGCGTACATATTGGCGCTGCCGATTGGTTGGAACCGTGAGCGCGAAGAGCGCAGCGCGGGGCTTCGCACCTTCCCGTTGGTGGCGATGGCTGCATGCGGATTTGTTATCATTGCGGTCGGTGTGCTGGGGGTGGATAGCCCTGAGCAGGGCAAGGTAATGGAAGGTTTGATCACCGGCGTCGGGTTTATCGGCGGGGGTGCGATCTTGAAGCAGGGCACTCAGGCACGCGGCACCGCGACGGCGGCGAGCCTGTGGGCAACCGGGGCTTTGGGCGTCGCGGTGGGCTACGGTAAGATAGATATTGCGGTGATTTTAAGCTTGGTGACCTATGTGGCGCTGCTGATTTTGACGCCGTTGAAGGATGCGGCGCGAAGCAAAACTGCGGGTGAGCGGGACGATGGCGATATTGAAAACGCCATAGATGGTGAAATCGAAAACGCCATAGATCGAGAGACGAATCTCGCAACAGCCAAGCATCACGACGAATGATGCAGTGCGCTATCAGCGCGGTTGACAGAGCGCGGTTTTGTTGGCGCGCAAACAGGTGATCGAAGCCATTTAGCTTGGCTCGAGTTGTTTCGAGGCGGCGCTGGAACTGTGGTTTACCTTTGCTTGCGCCTTATTGACGTATTGCGCGCGGGGATATGCCGAATTCGCGGCGAAAAGCGCGGGCCAGAGTGCTGGGGCTGGAAAATCCGCAGCGCAGGGCGACTTCGGCTAGGGGGTGGCGGGTGTCGGTAATCATCCGGCGGGCAGCGGCGAGGCGAAGGCCCAAGGCGTAGGTGGCGGGGGGCTGGCCTAGGTTTTGCTTGAATATCTGCTCAAGCCGGCGCGGCGACAGGCCGATGGCGCTCGCGAGTTGCGCCGTGGTTTCGGGGACATCCAGCGTCGTCTCCATCCGTGCGATGGCCGCGCTTACGCGGGGGTCGAGATGCGGGTCGGCTTGGGTGCGGATCATCTGCGGCTCTGAGCCATCGCGGGCGGTCGTGATGAAAGAGGCTGCGACTTGCAACGCCAAAGCCGGGCCATGGCGGGCGCGGATCAGGTGCAGCATCAGATCGCAGGCGGGGGCGGCACCGCCAGCGGTAAAGCGGTTGCGGTCGATCACGAAGCGGTCGGGGGCGACGTCGATTTGCGGATGGGTGGCGGCGAAATCCTCGTGATCCTCCCAATGCACCGTGGCTTTGTAGCCGTTTAGCAGGCCCGCGCGGGCGAGCGCCCAAGCGCCTGCATCAATGCCTCCGATTGCTGCGAAGCGGGGCGCGATCCGAGACAGATCGCGGATCAGCGGTTGGGTGGCGGAGTGGGATTGTTGGAAACCTGCGATGACGATGAGGGCGTCTGCGCCTTCGGCGGCGGTCAGCGGGCCATTTGAGGGGAGTTCGATGCCACAGGTCAGCGGCACCGGGCCGCCATCGGGAGTGACGACGCGCCAGCGGTAGGCGTCGTGGCCGAGGTGGCGGTTGGCGGAGCGCAAAGGGTCTAGCGTTGATGCGACTTCGAGGATTGAGGATTGCGGCAGCACCAATAGGGCGAGGGTCAGCGGCTCGGTCGAGGCGGTGAAAATAGATCTGTCGATTATTGCGGGTTTTGCCATGTTTGTTGCGTAAATCGTCAAGCGCGCGGTTGCAAGCCCGCTATGGTAGCCGCAACCGAATAGGAGAATTCCCATGCCCTTGGCCATGAACCGCGAAGTTTTCATCACCTGTGCTGTCACTGGATCGGGCGGCACGCAGGACCGCAGCCCGCATGTGCCGCGCTCGCCTGAGCAGATCGCGAAATCGGCGATTGATGCGGCGAAGGCTGGGGCTGCGGTGGTGCATTGCCATGTGCGCGACCCGGAAACTGGCAAACCGAGCCGCGATTTGGCGCTTTATCGCGAATTGACCGAGCGGGTGCGCGATAGCGGCACCGATGTGGTGCTGAACCTGACGGCGGGGATGGGCGGCGATTTGCTGTTTGATGGCACCGAAAAGATGGGCGAGATGGCGGGCCATTCCGACATGGCAGGGGCTACGGCGCGGGTGGCGCATGTGGTTGAATGTCGGCCCGAGATTTGCACGCTCGACTGCGGCACGATGAACTTCAATGAGGCCGATTATGTGATGGTTAATACTCCCGGCATGCTGCGGGATATGGCCAAGCGGATGACGGCGGCGGGCGTGCGGATTGAGATTGAGGCGTTTGACACCGGGCATTTGTGGCTGGCGAAAGAACTGGCGCGCGAGGGCGTGATCCCGGCGCCGACCTTGGTGCAGCTGTGCATGGGCGTGCCGTGGGGCGCGCCGGACGATCTGAACACCTTCCTTGCGATGGTCAACAATGTCCCCGCCGATTGGCATTGGAGCGCCTTCGCGATTGGCCGCAACCAGATGCCCTATGTCGCAGCCTCGGTCTTGGCGGGCGGCAATGTGCGGGTCGGGTTGGAGGATAACCTTTGGCTGGATAAAGGCGTTCTGGCCACCAACGCGCAACTGGTAGAGCGGGCAGTGACGATCATCAGCAATTTGGGCGCGCGGGTGATTACGCCTGCTGAGGTGCGGGCGAAACTGAAGCTGGAGAAGCGCGCGCCGTTGGCTAGGATCTGAAGTGAAGCGCCTCAGCCTCATTGCGATGATGGTAATGCTAGCTTCGTGTCAGGAGTCCGGCGCACCATCAATGCAAGGCGATCTGGCAGTGGGCAAGCTAGGGGTGCCACAGCAAAGCGAAGCATTGGATGCCAAGCCAAAGCAGGCGCTTCCAGAGGATTGTATTGCATATCAGCCAGGTAAAAATGGTAAACCTGACGTCTGCACTTGGATGGCGAAGCGACTAACATCGCAAGAGAAGCGTAAGTGCGAAGCATCAGGCGGACGGGTGCTATCCGGTATACTCGACCCTTCAGAGTATTGTGCGATTCCTGCCGATGACACCGGGAAATCGTGCAACAAATCAACCGACTGTGAGATCGGTTGCGACGCCTCAGAGCACAAGTGCAGAGCCTATTCTAACTTAGGCATGACTTTGGACGAATTTGGCACTGTTATTGAAACCGAAGAATGACCCACGCCTACAAATTAAGGACTGAAGACATGACAAAAAAAGCAGCGATCATTGGTGGTGGGGTTATTGGCGGCGGGTGGGCGGCTCGGTTTCTGCTCAACGGCTGGAATGTTTCGGTGTTCGATCCCGACCCGGAGGCAGAGCGCAAGATCAGCGAAGTGATGGCGAATGCCCGGGCGTCGCTGCCTGCGCTTAGTGATATTCCGATGCCTGCCGAGGGAGTGCTTTCCTTCGCGCAGACCATCACCGAAGCCGTAGAAGGCGCGCATTACATTCAGGAATCCGTCTCAGAGCGGCTGGATTTGAAGCATCGGGTGTTTGCACAGATCCAACAATCGGCAGAATTGGGCACTCCGATTGGGTCTTCGACCAGCGGGTTCAAGCCAAGCGAGTTGCAGGAAAATGCCGCCAATCCGGGGACTATTTTTGTAGCCCACCCGTTCAACCCGGTTTACCTGCTCCCGCTGGCCGAAGTGGTGCCGTCGCCAAAATCCGACCCGGCGGTGATCGAGAATGCCAAGCTGATCCTGAAAGAGATCGGCATGTTCCCCCTGCATATCAAAAAGGAAATCGACGCCCATATCGCCGACCGTTTCCTAGAAGCGGTGTGGCGCGAGGCGTTGTGGCTGGTGAAGGATGGCGTGGCGACAACCGAGGAAATCGACGAATCGATCCGCATGGGCTTTGGTCTGCGCTGGGGCCAGATGGGTTTGTTTGAAACGTATCGCGTCGCGGGCGGCGAGGCGGGCATGAAGCATTTCATGGCGCAGTTCGGGCCGTATCTGACCGCCCCTTGGACCAAGTTGACCGACGTGCCAGAGTTCAACGACGAGTTAGTTGACCTGATCGCGGGCCAGTCGGATGCGCAATCGGGCGCGCACTCAATCCGCGAGTTGGAGCGTATTCGCGACAGCAACCTGATCGGTTTCCTGCGCGCGTTGAAAGAACGCAACTGGGGCGCGGGCAAGGTTTTGCGCGAACATGATGCGGCGCGCGCGGTGGCGTTCCATGCGGAAATCGACAGCGCGCCGAAGGATGCGCCGCTGGTGATGGCGCAGATGCAGGTGTTGCCGGGGTGGATCGACTACAACGGCCATATGACCGAAAGCCGCTATTATTTCGCCAATTCCGAGACGATTGACGCCTTCCTGCGGCTGATCGGGGCGGGGATGGACTATGTGGCGGCGGGTAACTCGTTCTACTCGGCGGAAACCCATATCCGGCATCTCGGCGAGGCCAAGCTGGGCGATAAGTTAACGGGCACGTTGCAGATCATCAGCGCCGATGAAAAGCGGTTCCGTAGTTTCGTGCGGATCATGAAGGGTGATGAATGCGTTGCGACGATTGAGCAGTTGTGCCTGCATGTGAATATGGCTTCGGGCAAATCGGCTCCGGCGTCGCCTGAGGTTTGGGCGAAGTTGAAGTCGATTGCGGATGCGCAAGCCGGGTTGCCAATGCCGGAAGGCGCGGGCCGGGCTGTGGGGCAGAAGAAGTGAAAACCGTTCTGATCACCGCAGGCGCGAATGGCATTGGTCTGGTAATGGCGAAAGCCTTTTCCGGGGCGGGCTATCGCGTTTGGGTGACGGATGTGGATGCAGCGATGGTTGCCGCACTGCCGCCCGGTATTCGCGGCTCGGTCTGTGATGCCAGCCTTGAGCCGGGGATGCAGGCGCTGTTTGAGCAGATCGCGGCGGAGTGGGGCGGGCTCGATGTGCTCTGCGCCAATGCCGGGATCAAAGGGCCGACAGCGGCGATTGAGGATATGGATTTAGCGGCGTGGCATCAATGTCTCGCCGTTAATCTCGACGGCGCGATGCTGGCCGCCAAACATGCGGCGCGGTTGATGAAACCGGCGGGCAAGGGCGTGATGATCTTCATGTCCTCGACTGCTGGCCTCTATGCCAACCCGTTCCGCGCGCCTTATGTGGCGGCAAAATGGGGCATCATCGGTTTGATGAAAACCGTCGCATTGGAACTTGGGCCGCACGGCATCCGCGCCAATGCGATCTGCCCCGGTTCGGTGAATGGCCCGCGTATTGATCTGGTGATTGAGGCCGAAGCCGCAGCCAAGGGGATGACGCCCGACGCGGTGCGGCAGGGCTATGCCTCTGGCACCGCGCTGAAACGGTTGACCGACCCCGAAGATGTGGCGGCGATGGCGCTATACCTCGCCTCTGACGGCGCGCGCATGGTTTCGGGCCAGGCGCTGGCTGTCGATGGCATGACCTACAACGTTGATCCGTAAGGAAATAAGATGAATTTCGGCCTGTCTGAAGAACAACAGATGATCATCGACACCACCCGCGTTTTTGTGGAGAACGAGTTGTTCCCGCATGAGGCGGAGGTGGAGCGCACGGGTGTGCTGCGGCATGATCTGATGAAGGAAATCTCAAAAAAGGCTGTGGATGCCGGGCTTTATGCGGCCAATATGCCCGAGGATGTCGGTGGCGCCGGCCTTGATACCCTGACGTGGCTTTTGTATGAGAAAGAGCTCGGCAAGGCGAACTATGCGCTGCACTGGAATTGTGTGGCACGGCCCTCCAACATCCTTTTGGCCTGCACGACCGAGCAGCGCGAGAAATATCTGTTCCCCTGTATCCGCGCCGAAAAGCACGACTGTCAGGCGATGACGGAGCCGGGGTCAGGGTCGGATTTGCGCTCAATGAAGGCGTTTGCGCGGGCTGATGGCGGCGATTATGTGCTGAACGGCACCAAGCATTTCATCAGCCACGCCGATGTGGCCGATTTCGCGATCGTCTGGGTGGCGACGGGCGAGGAAGACACGCCGCGCGGCAAGAAAAAGCTGATCACGGCGTTTCTGGTCGATAAAGGCACGCCGGGTTTCACGGTGCGCGAAGGCTATCGCAACGTCAGCCACCGTGGCTATAACAACATGATTCTGGAGTTTGATGACTGCCGTTTGCCAGTAAGCCAAATCCTTGGTGAGGTTCATAAGGGCTTTGAAGTGGCGGGCAAATGGCTCGGTGCGACCCGGCTGCAAGTGGCCTCGACCTGTCTGGGCCGCGCCGAGCGCGCCTTGGGTCACGCGATTTCCTACGCGGCAGAGCGCAAGCAATTCGGCCAGCAGATTGGCAAGTTCCAAGGGGTTTCGTTCAAGCTGGCCGACATGGCGATGGAGCTGAAAGCGGCGGAATTGCTGACACGCGAGGCGGCTTGGAAGTATGATCAGGGTTCCGTGACCGAAGCCGATATGTCGATGGCGAAGCTGAAAGCCACCGAAGTTTTGGCGATGATTGCCGATGAAGCGATCCAGATTCACGGCGGCATGGGGCTGATGGACGAGTTGCCGCTGGAGCGTATCTGGCGCGATGCGCGGGTCGAGCGTATCTGGGAAGGCACCTCGGAAATCCAACGCCACATCATCAGCCGCGAGTTGCTGCGTCCGCATGGAGCGTGAGATGAGCGATATCAAAGGTGCCGATGCCACTAAACCTGCGATCACGCTGAGCTATTGCACGCAATGCAACTGGCTGCTGCGCACGGCTTGGATGGCGCAAGAATTGCTGTCGAGCTTTGGGCAAGACCTCGGTTCGGTCACGCTGATCCCGGCGACGGGCGGGCTGTTTCAGATCACGCTGGACGGAAAAGTGATCTGGGATCGCAAGGAGATGGGCGGCTTTCCCGATGTGAAAGTGCTGAAGCAATGGTGCGGGATCGGGTGTGGCCGGGGCGTGATCTGGGCCATATTGATCGCAAAGACCCGAGCCCCGACGCTGACTGATCGTTTGACCTGGGGGGTTTCACGTTTGAAAATCACCTCGGCTCCAGGCCAATGTGGCCTGACTTCCGCAAGATATTTTAAAATGGATGAAAGTAACGCGATGTTAATCTCTTTGCGCCAGACTCACTTCACCGAACAGGCGGGGACGCCGATGGCGGTAGTAGGTGAAACCCCTCTGTCCATTGTGGCAGGGGGGCGCTGCTCTTGCCATTCATCTACTCATAAATATCCCGGGGTCCGGGGCAGCGCCCCGGCGGTTGATGCCGCGTGCGGAGGTTGGGCATGAAGAACCTCGACCGTTTGCTGCGGCCCAAATCCATTGCCGTTCTGGGCGCAGGTTGGGCGCTGAATGTCATCGAACAATGCCGCAAGATGGGGTTTGCAGGCGATATCTGGCCTGTACATCCGACCAAGGCAGAGATTGGCGGGCTGAAGGCTTATGCCTCGCTTGCCGATCTGCCCGAAGCGCCGGATGCTACCTTTATCGGGGTGAACCGGTTTGCCACGATTGACGTGGTGGCGGAGCTTGCCGCGATGGGGGCGGGCGGCGCGATTTGCTTTGCCTCGGGTTGGACAGAAGCGGGTGAGCCCGAGTTGCAGGCGAAGTTGATCGCGGCTGCCGGTGACATGCCGATTCTTGGGCCGAACTGCTACGGCGTGATCAATTACCTCGACGGCGCGCTTTTGTGGCCCGATCAACACGGCGGCATCCCGGTGACGAAGGGCGTGGCTTTGGTCAGCCAATCCTCAAATATCGTGATCAATCTCGGGATGCAAAAGCGTGCGCTTCCAGTGGCTTATGTCGCTTGTTTGGGCAACGCGGCGGTGGTGGGATTGGCGGATTTGGCCGGCGCGCTGCTCGATGATCCGCGCGTGACGGCGTTGGGGATGTATATTGAGGGCATCGACGATGCGGTGGCGTTTGCTGCGCTCGCGGAACGTGCGCGGGCGATGGGCAAGGGTGTGGTTTGTATCAAGTCGGGTAAGACGGAGCTGAGCCGGACCGCGGCGGCGTCGCATACCGCCTCGCTCGCGGGTGGCGGTGCGGCGTCTTCGGCGTTTTTGAAGCAGATTGGGGTGGCCGAGGTGAACACACCTTCGGAACTGATCGAGACGCTGAAGATTTTCCATGTCCACGGGCCGCAGATTGGCACGCGGATTTGCAGCCTGTCTTGCTCGGGCGGTGAGGCGGGGTTGGTGGCCGATCTGGCCGCTCCTTATGGCATTGATTTTCCGCCGGTGCCGCAGGCTACGCATGATCGGCTGTTTAATGTGCTCGGGTCGATTCCGACCATCTCTAACCCATTGGATTATCACACCTTTATCTGGGGTGACGGGCCGAAAACCACGGAAGTTTTCACCGCGATGCTCGAGGCTTACGACGCGGGCCTCTATATAATCGACCCGCCGCGCGATGATCGGTGTGATCCGGCGGGCTATAAGCCTGCGTTGGATGCGATTGTCGCGGCGCAACGTAGCAGCGGCAAGATCGCGCTGCCTGTCGCCTCAATGCCGGAAAATTTCAATGAGCGCCAAGCCATTGAACTGATGGATCAGGGCGTTGTGGTGCTGATGGGGTTGGAAACGGCACTGGCTGCGGTGAGGGCGGCGCAGGTTGCTTCGGGCATTGCGGGCTGGCGGCCTGCGGTGGCGCTGGCTCCGCGCGATAGTCGGGTGTTGTCGGAGGCTGAGGGCAAGGAATTACTGGCGAAAGCCGGTGTTGCGGTGCCGCGCGCGGTGAGCGGCACGTTCGCCGAGGTTGTGGCGGGGGCGGCGGGTTTGACCGCTCCGTTCGCGCTGAAGGGCTTGGGCTTTGCGCATAAGACCGAGGCTGGGGCGGTGCGGTTGGGGCTTGCCAGCCTTGACGGGCAAGCCGGAATGCCGGGCGCGACTGGCTATCTGGTCGAGGAAATGGTGACGGGCGCGGTGGGGGAAATCCTGCTGGGTCTGCGGCGTGATCCGATTTATGGCGTCAGTCTGACGCTGGGAATGGGCGGCGTGACGGCGGAAGTTCTCGCCGATACCGTGACGCTGATTTTGCCTGTGACGGCTCCGCAAATCTTGGATGCGATGCGGGGGCTGCGGTTGTGGCCGTTGCTGGACGGCTATCGCGGGCGTATTAAGGCTGACATGCAGGCGGTGGCCGAGATTGCGGTGCGGTTGGGCGATCTGATGTTGGCGGATGTAAGCCTTGAGGAAATTGAGATTAACCCGATCCTCGTGCGGCCTGTTGGGGCTGTCGCTGTGGATGCTTTGGTAAGGATTGCTTGAAATGGAAATGCGCACCGAAGGCCCGATCAAAACCCGGCGTGAGGGGGCTATTCTGGAGGTCACGCTCGACAGCCCGAAGGCCAATGCGATCAGTCTGAAGACCAGCCGTGTGATGGGCTTGGTGTTTCGGGATTTCCGCGATGATGACAGCTTGCGGGTTTGTATTCTGCGGGCGAATGGCGAGAAATTCTTTTGCCCCGGCTGGGACTTGAAGGCGGCGGCGGACGGCGATGCGGTGGATGGCGATTACGGCGTCGGCGGCTTTGGCGGTTTGCAGGAATTGCCGAACCTCAACAAACCGGTGATCGCGGCGGTGAATGGGATTTGCTGCGGCGGCGGGCTAGAGTTGGCTTTGAGTGCCGATCTGATCCTGTGTTCGGCCAACGCGACCTTCGCTTTGCCGGAAATCCGCTCGGGCACTGTGGCTGATGCGGCGTCGATCAAGCTGCCGAAGCGCATTCCTTACCATGTCGCGATGGACCTGCTGCTGACGGGCCGTTGGTTTGACGCCGAAGAAGCGCACCGTTGGGGAATCGTGAAGGAAATCACCACCCCAGAGGATTTGCTGCCGAAGGCTTGGGATCTGGCGCGGCTGTTGGAAAGCGGCCCGCCGCTGGTCTATGCGGCGATCAAGGAAGTGGTGCGCGAGGCGGAGAATATGCGCTTCCAAGACGCGCTTAACCGGGTGTCTAAGCGGCTGCTGCCGACGGTGGACAAGCTTTATTCATCTGAGGATCAGCTCGAGGGAGCCAAGGCTTTCGCTGAAAAGCGCGAGCCGGTTTGGAAGGGCAAATAAGGCCAACGTCGCTTGGCGTTGAAGTCTTGCCCGACCTCAAAGTCTTGCTCACTTATCCTCAATGATACGCCGCACCCGATCTTCCAATTCGGCAAGGTCGGGTGTGAAGGCTTCGCCGAAATCGCTGGCCTCGTAAAACGGCCGGATTTCGATTTCTGATGGGCCGGGCATTGGATTGGGGCAGCGTTTTACCCATTCGACCGCCTCGGCCATATCGGCGACCTCCCAAATCCAGAAGCCTGCGATGAGTTCTGTGGTGGCGGCGAACGGGCCGTCGATCACCTTGCGACCGGGGCCGTCGAAGGCAACGCGCTTGCCGTTGACCGATGGCTTCAACCCGTCGCCGCTGCGCAAGATGCCGGCCTCGGCGAGTTGTTCGTTGAGCGCCCCCATCTCGGCCATATCCGCCGTGGTTGGTAAGGTTCCCGCCTCACTGTCGGCTGTTGCCTTCACGATCACCATGACCCGCATGTCACACCTCTTGGCTGATTGCTCAAAACAGATAGCGCAGGTCGGGCGGCGCGGAAGCCGTCACTCAGGGCTGGCGAATTTCATCAGCAAAAGCCCGCTTACAATCAGCGCGGCGGCGATCAGGCGGAGTGGGGAGGCGGCCTCACCCAAAACCACGATGCCGAGGATGAACGCGCCAACAGCGCCAATGCCGGTCCAGATCGTGTAGGCGGTGCCCAATGGCAGGCTGCGCATCGCGAGTGCCAATAGTGCAAAGCTGGCGGCCATCGCGACAAGGGTGACGATGCTGGGCAGCAAAATCGTGAAACCGTCGGATTTCTTCATGGAATACGCCCAAATCACTTCGAGCAGTCCGGCGATTAGCAGATATATCCAAGCCATTTGGCCCTCTTGCAACTGGTGGGGCCGTCCCGAAGCGGTGCAGATGCCGCAGGCCGTCCTGCGCTTGGTTAATATGGCGCGGTATAGTCTGCGGTGCAAGACCCCGGTGATCGGGTGAATGCGACATATTTTGTCGCGTCTTCGCAAGGTGCCGTGTCGTTGCAGCGTTACAAACGCAAGGCTCGGTCGCCGCCGAGCAGCGAAAGGGCTGGATATGTTTGACACCGATTACATCATTGTAGGCTCTGGCTCGGCAGGGTCGGTGTTGGCGGATCGGCTGTCGGCGTCGGGCAAGCACAAGGTCGTGGTGCTGGAAGCGGGTGGCACCGATCGACGATTTTATGTCCAGTTGCCACTGGGTTACGGCAAGTTGTTCTACGATCCGGCGGTGAACTGGATGTATCAGACCGAGCCTGATCCGGGGTTGAACGGGCAGCGGGATCATTGGCCTCGGGGGAAGTTGCTGGGTGGGTCGTCCAGCATCAACGCGATGGTCTATATTCGCGGTCATAAGGACGATTACGCTGAATGGGGCGCGGATAATCCGGGTTGGGGTTGGGACGAATGTTTGGCCGCTTATAAAGCGATGGAAGATACCGAGGCGGGTGGTGACGCGTGGCGCGGCAAGGGTGGGCCGTTGTTCATCTCGGAAAACCGCAAGGGGCTGCATTGGCTGGTTGAAGATTACATCAAAGCCTGCGGGCAGGGTGGCCTGCCCTATAACCGCGATTTTAATGGGGCCGAGCAGGAGGGCGCTGGCACTTACCAGATGACGATCAAGAATGCGCGGCGCAACTCAGCGGCGCGGGCGTTTTTGCGGCCTGCGATGAAGCGCTCTAACTTGCAGGTGATCACCGGGTGCCAAGTGACACGGGTGCTGTTTGAGGGCAAGCGCGCGGTGGGGGTCGAGTATCTGCGGGACGGCGTGCGGTGTGAGATGCGCTGCAATGCTGAGGTGATTTTGGCGGGCGGGGCGATCAATTCGCCGCAGTTGTTGCAACTGTCGGGCGTGGGTCCGGGGGCGTTGCTGTCGGGGCTGAACATCCCGGTATTGCTCGATAATCCGAATGTCGGCGATCATCTGAGCGATCATCAGGGTATCAACTACACATGGCGAATGAAGGTTGCGACCTATAACGATTTGCTCCGCCCATGGTGGGGGAAATTGTTCGCCGGGGCGCAGTATTTTCTGACCGGGGGTGGCCCGCTGGCGAAGTCGATCAACCATGCGGGAGGGTTTTTCAAGACCAGCACGGGGTTGGATCGCCCAAATATGCAGCTGTATTTGCAGGCGTTTTCAACGCTGTTGCCGAAGGCGGGCGAGCGGCCTTTGCTGACGCCTGATCCGTTTCCGGGTATGTCGATTGGGCTATCAAACTGCCGACCGACTTCGCGCGGGCATATCCATATCAACTCAACCGATGCTTTGGCGCATCCGGTGATCACTGCCAATGCATTTTCGACCGAGCATGACGTGGCTGAGATGCTGGCGGCGGTGAAATACTTGCGTTATATCGCGGCGCAACCGGCACTGGCGAGCCTGATCGCAGAGGAGTTGCGGCCGGGGCCAGCGGTGCAGTCGGACGAAGATTTGATCGCCGATTTTCGCCAACGATCCGGCACGGTGTATCACCCCAGTTGCACGGCGCGGATGGGGCGTGATGCGGCAACTTCGGTGGTCGATGCGGGGTGCCGCGTGCATGGCTTGCAAGGTTTGCGGGTGATTGATGCGAGCGCCTTTCCGAACCTGATCGCGGGCAATACCAACGCCCCGTCGATGCTGATGGGCTGGAAAGGTGCCGAGCGGGTGCTGGCCGACGCGCGCTGAATTAGGCCGGGGGTGCCGCCTCGAGTGGCATCGAGCCACCACTCGGCGGCGCTGCCGGGTTTGAGCATTGGGGTGCTGGCGCGTGGTGTGGTGTTAAACGCTCCGCGGGGGATATTTAGACCAATGCGAAAGCCATGCCAGCTTGTATTTCACATTGGCTTAAATATTCCCGCCGGAGGCTTCGACACCGCAACCAGCTCCCGGTTGCACATCTCGTGCAAAACACTCCGCTGCCGGCGAATTTCGGTCTATCTTGAAATTCGCCCGGGCTTATTCGCCGCGAGGGAAGCGTTTGTTGTCTTCGAGCACGTTTAAATCCATGTGGTTGCGCATGTAACGCTCGGAGGCGGCGCGTAGGGGTTGGTGATCCCATGGGTAGTAGGCACCGTTGCGCAAAGCCTCATACACCACCCAGCGGCGGGCTTGGCTTTGGCGGACTTCGGCGTCGTAGGCCGGAATGTCCCAGCGTTCTTGCGCCATGGTTTGGAAGTGGGCGAGGACTTCGGCTGCGCGGGGATCGGCTGCGAGGTTTTTGGCCTCTTCAGGGTCGGAGGCGAGGTCGTAGAGTTGGTCGGGGTCGGCGGGGCAGTGGATGTATTTCCATGCTCCCAGACGTAGCGCAACCATGGGCGTGATGCTGCCTTCGGCGGCGTATTCCATCGCGACGGGGCTGGTGCGCGGGGTGCCTTTGGCGAGCGGGAGCAGGCTTTCGCCATCGGTCCACGGCATGACTTCGTCCATCGAGATGCCCGCCAGATCGCAGAGCGTTGGCGTCAGGTCGATGGTGGAAACTGCGGTGTCGATGCGTTTGGGCTCCAAACCGGGGGCGGAGATCATCAGGGGGACGCGGGATGCACCCTCAAAGAAGTTCATCTTGAACCAGAGGCCCTTTCGCCCAAGCATTTCGCCGTGGTCGGAGACGAAGATCACGATGGCTTCTTGGCGGGTGGCCTCTAGCGCCTCAAATATCTCGCCGATTTTGGCATCGACGTAGGAAATATTGGCGAAATAGCCTTGGCGGGCGCGGCGGATATGGTCTGGGGTGACTTCGAGGCCACGCCAGTCGCAGGCGTCCATCAGGCGTTGCGAGTGGGGGTCCATGTCTTCGTAGGCGCGGGGTTCTGGCGGCTCCAACTCGGGTGCGCCGTCATACAAATCCCAATATTTCTTGCGGGCGACGAAGGGGTCGTGCGGGTGGGTGAAGCTGGCGGTCAGGCACCACGGGCGGGGATCAAGGCCGCGCGACAGGTCGTAGATTTTCTGCACCGCTTGGTGGCAGACGTCATCATCGTATTCGAGTTGGTTGGTGATCTCGGCGACGCCTGCGCCTGTGACGGAGCCGAGGTTGTGATACCACCAGTCGATACGTTCGCCGGGCTTGCGGTAGTCGGGAGTCCAGCCGAAATCGGCGGGGTAGATGTCGGTGGTTAGGCGTTCTTCAAAACCGTGCATCTGGTCGGGGCCGACGAAGTGCATTTTGCCGGACAGGCAGGTGTAATAGCCAGCACGGCGCAGGTGATGCGCGTAGGTGGGAATGTCAGAAGCGAATTCGGCGGCGTTGTCGTAGACCCGGGTGCGGCGGGGCAAAGCCCCCGACATGAAGGCGGCGCGGGCGGGGGCGCATAAGGGCGAGGCGGTGTAGGCATTGGCGAAGCGCACCGAATGATCTGCGAGGCGCTTCAGGTTAGGCGCGTGCAGGAAGGCTGCGGGGCCGTCGTCGAACAAGGTTCCGGTCAGCTGATCCACCATGACAATCAGGATATTAGGGCGAGATGTCATTGTGGTTCCTTTGCGGAAATGGGGCTTGCGGTCAAAGTGGTGCCGCGCTTAGGTTTGCGTTGCAAGAGGCCATTTCGCGGGAATGCGACGCTGGGTCGCAAACGGAGGGCAAAGCGCCGTTTGAGGGACTGATTTCAGCGGCTTCGCATCGCCTGATAGCATTGAATTCAGCCCGAAGGCCCACCCATGAAAATAGTCACCGAATTTCCCTTCCGGGTCACCGAGGAGCCGGATCTGGGCATCGTACTATCCGATGGCTGCCGCTTGTCGGCGCGGGTGTGGCGGCCGGAGGGTGCGGGCCCGGTGCCTGCGGTTTTGGAATACATCCCCTACCGCAAGCGCGACGGCACTTTGCCGCGCGATGAGATGATGCACGCCTATGTCGCCGGGCATGGCTATGCCTGCGTGCGGGTCGATATGCGCGGCAATGGCGATTCCGAAGGGCTCATGACGGATGAATACACCGCTCAGGAACTCAGCGATGCTTGTGAGGTGATTGAGTGGTTGGCGGCGCAGGATTGGTGCTCGGGCTCGGTGGGGATGATGGGCAAAAGCTGGGGCGGGTTCAACTGCTTGCAGACGGCGTTTTTGCAGCCTCCGGCGTTGAAGGCGGTGATGTCGGCGTATTCGACGACCGATCGGTTTGCCGATGATATTCACTACAAGGGCGGCTGTTTGCTGGGGGAGAACTTTGGCTGGGGGGCCGTGATGCTGTCTTACTCCAGCAGGCCTTCCGACCCGGTATTGCGGCCTGATTGGCGGGCCGAATGGTTGAAGCGGCTGGAGGCCGAGCCGTGGCTCGCTCCGCGCTGGGCTGAGATGCAGCAGAAGAACGACTACTGGAAGCATGGCTCGGTGTCGGAGGATTATTCCCGCATGACGGTGCCGGTGCTGTCTTGGGGCGGCTGGGCCGACAATTATATGAACACCGTGGCGCATCTGGTCGAGAATGTGCCTGCGCCCGTAAAGGGCATTGTTGGGCCTTGGGTGCATCAATATCCACATACGGCTGTGCCCGGTCCGGCTGTTGGGTTCTTGCAGGTGGCGTTGCGCTGGTGGGATCGCTGGTTGAAGGGCATCGAGAACGGTGCGGAGCATGATCCGGCGTATCGGGCTTATATGATCCATTCCGAGCCGCCGAATGCGAGTGCCAAGCATCGGGCGGGGCATTGGGTGGCGGAGGCGGCTTGGCCTTCGCCGAGAGTATCGCGGCAGGTGTTGGCGCTTGGTGTTGACGCTGAGGGGCTTTCTGCCCCCCAGACCCCCCGAGGATATTTGAGCAGAGAGGATGACCAGAAAGAGTCGTCTGGCGTCTTTTCGATTGCGGTGAACACTCGGCAGCAGCTTGGTATGCATACGGGCGAATTCTTCCCGATGGGGCTGAATGCTGAGATGCCGGGGGATCAGGCCAGCGATGATGCGTTGTCGGTTTGCTTTGATGGCGCGGTTCTGGAGCAGCCGTTGGATTTGCTTGGGGCTGCGAAACTTAGCCTAACACTGTCCAGCGATCAGCCTTTGGCGTTTGTGGTGGCGCGGTTGTGCGACGTGGGGCCGGATGGATCGTCGGTGCGGATTGCGCATGGCATGTTGAACTTGTGCCATCGCGAAAGCATGGAAAGCCCTGCGCCGATGCCGATAGGGCAGGCGGTGGAGGTGGCTTTCAACATCGACCAGATGGCTTACCGCTTGGCGGCTGGGCACCATCTGCGTGTGGCGCTTTCGACGACATATTGGCCGTTCCTGTGGCCCTCGCCGCTACCTGCGACCTTGACCGTGACGGCGGGCAGCCTTGATCTGCCGGTGCATCAGGGCAGCGAGAATGAGTGGGATGCGCCGGAGCCAGAAGTGGCGAAGCCTTGGGCGCACCGGGTGCTGCGGGCGGGGAAGTCCACGCGCAAGATCGAAACCGACTTGATTTTGGGCACCACTGCCTTGGTAATCAGCGACGATCTCGGCGATGTGGAAAACCTGTCGCACGGGCTTTGCACGGGTGAGAGCATGACAGAGTTGTGGGAAATCCACCCGGATAATCCTCTGGCGGCCCGCGCCGTTCACACGTGGGAGCAGCGCCAATCACGCGGCGATTGGTCTGTCAAAACAAATGCTTGGGCGGAAATGACCGCGACCGCCACCCATCTGCGGATGCAGGCGACCCTGACCGCATACGAGGGTGACAAGATCGTATTTGAACGCCACTATGACGAGGAAGTGCCACGCAGATTTGTCTAACGCCTCTGCGGCAAGAATCGTTGCATGCTGAGAAATTCACGGTTTACTGATTGGGTAATCAACAAAAAACGGCCGCGACAAAAATCAGGCGGTCTGACCAGGGAGACTAAAATGTCGAATGAACTGAACCACCTGCTTGCGCGTGCAAGCAAAGGTCTGATGAGCCGCCGCGATTTTGTCGGTCGTGCGGGCGCATTGGGCGTTTCGGCTGCGATGGCCTCGACACTGCTGGCGACTGCGGCGCGGGCGGAAGAACCTGTAAAGGGCGGGCTGCTGCGTGCAGGTATGCAGGGCGGCGAGTCAACCAACACGCTTGATCCAGCACTGGCGGCATCCCCGGTGCCGTTCATGGTGTCGATGACTTATGGCGACACGCTGGTTGATGTCAGCCCAACCAATGAGATCAGCTATCGTTTGGCCGAGGAAATCTCATCTTCGGCTGATGCAAAAGAGTGGAAATTCAAAATCCGTCAGGGCGTTGAATTCCACAATGGCAAGACGATGACCGCCGAGGATGTGGTCGCCACCCTGAAGCGCCACACCGACGAAAAGTCGCAGTCGGGCGCTTTGGGCATCGTTAAAGGCATCACCGACATGAAAGCCGAAGGCGACATGGTGACGCTGACGCTCGATGGTCCGAACGCCGACTTGCCGTTCCTGATGGCGGATTACCACCTGATCATTCAGCCCGGTGGTGGTGTCGAGAATCCCGCGGAAGGCGTTAGCACTGGCGCTTACAAGGTCACCAGCTTTGAGCCAGGCGTGCGCATCGCGTTTGAAAAGAATGCGAATGATTGGGATAGCACCCGTGGTCACGCCGATCAGGTTGAGATCATCGTGATCAACGACAACACCGCGCGCACCGCCGCGTTGCAGTCTGGTCAGATCAACATGATGAACCGGGTTGATCCGAAGATCGTCGGCCTTTTGAAAGGCGCTCCGGGATTTGAAGTGAAGTCGGCGGCAGGTCGTGGGCATTACGTTTTTATCATGCATTGCGACGCTGCGCCGTTTGACAACAAAGACCTGCGCATGGCGCTGAAACTCGCAATCAATCGCGATGAAATGGTGCAGAAAATCCTTGGTGGCTTTGGTGCGGTCGGCAACGACTTCCCGATCAACTCGGCTTATCCGCTGTTTGACGAGAGCATTCCGCAGCGCCCGTTTGATCCGATTGCCGCGGCTGAGGCTTACAAAAAATCTGGCCATGATGGCTCGCCTATCGTGCTGCAAGTGGCGGAAGGCGCATTCCCCGGTGCTGTGGAAGCGGCTCAGTTGTTCCAACAATCGGCCAATGCCGCGGGGATTCCGCTGGAAATCAAACGCGAGCCCGATGATGGCTATTGGACCAACGTTTGGAACGTCTCACCGTTCTGCGCTTCGTATTGGGGCGGCCGTCCGGTGCAGGACCAGATGTATTCCACCGCTTACGTCTCGACTGCGGAGTGGAACGACACGCGCTTTAAAAACGCGCGCTTTGACGAACTTTTGCTGGCCGCTCGTGGCGAGCTTGATCAGGTCAAGCGCAAGGCGCAGTATTCCGAAATGGCCAATCTGGTGCGGGATGATGGCGGCGTGATCTTGCCGATGTTCAACAACTTCGTCGAGATCGTGGCGGACAATGTGGGCGGCTGGATCACCGACGCCAACCAAGAGTTGATGAACGGCAAGGCGTTGCAGAAGTGCTGGCTGAAAGCCTGAGCCGATGCATCCGGTCATAAAACTTGTGGTCCAGCGCCTCGCGCTGGGCTTGTTGCTGATGTTAGCCGTCTCGGCGCTGATCTTTTTCGGGGTTGAGGCGCTGCCCGGCGATGCCGCGCAAGCCATGCTGGGGCAGTCTGCTACGCCCGAAGCTTTGGCCAACCTGCGTGAGAAAATGGGGCTGAACGAGCCGATGCTGTGGCGTTATGGCCATTGGCTGTTTGGGTTTATGACCGGAGATATGGGCGTGGCGCTGACCAATGGCGAAAGTATCGCCAAAGCGGTCGGCGGCAGGCTTGGCAACACGCTGTTCCTTGCGTTTTGGGCGGCGTTGATTTCGGTGCCGCTGGCGATCACGCTGGGTCTGGTTGCCGCGCGTTACAACGGGCGGTGGCCGGATCGGCTTATTTCGGGCATTACTTTGGCGACGATCAGCTTGCCTGAGTTTGTGGCAGGCTATCTGGTGCTGTATATTTTGGCGGTGAAACTGCACTGGTTCCCCGCTATGTCGATGGTTTTCCCCGGTATGGGGGTGTTTGAACGTCTAAGCGCGATCATTCTGCCTGTCATCGTGCTGGTGATGGTGGTGCTGGCGCATATGATGCGGATGACCCGCGCGGCCATCCTGAACGTCATGCAATCGGCCTATATCGAAACTGCCGAGCTTAAGGGTCTGTCGCCCTTGACGGTGATCTGGCGTCACGCTTTTCCGAATGCGATTGCGCCGGTGGTTAACGTGGTGATGCTGAACCTCGCCTATCTGGTGGTCGGTGTGGTCGTGGTCGAAGTGGTGTTCGTTTATCCCGGCATGGGCCAATATCTGGTTGACCATGTGACCAAACGTGACCTGCCAGTGGTACAAGCCTGCGGGATGATTTTTGCTGCCGTTTACATCGGGCTGAACATCTTCGCGGATGTGGTGTCCATTTTGGCAAACCCAAGATTGAGGCATCCGAAATGAGGCGTATTCCAATTTCCGCCCTGATCGGTCTGATCTTGACCGGGGGATTTTTCTTTGTAGCGATATTCGCGCAACTGATCGCACCCTACCGCATGGATGAACTTGTCGGCGGCGTGTGGGATCCGATCTCCGCTACGCATTGGCTTGGCACCGATTCCATTGGCCGCGATTTGCTAACCCGGATGATCTATGGCGCGCAGGTGACGATCTTCGTGGCAACCTGTGCGACGATCCTGTCCTTCGTCACCGGATCAGTGCTTGGCTTCATTGCGGCAACGGCGGGCGGTTGGGTCGATCAGGCATTGTCGCGGTTGGTCGATCTTGTGATGGCGATTCCGACGCTGATCTTGTCGCTGGTGATCCTGACCGCGCTGGATGTGACGATGATAAACCTGATCCTCGTGATGGGGTTCCTCGATTCCACCCGGGTGTTCCGGCTTAGCCGCGCCGTTGCGGTTGATATCACAGTGATGGATTATGTTGAGGCCGCTCGGTTGCGCGGTGAAAAGCAGGGCTGGATCATCTTCTCGGAAGTCTTGCCGAACGCTTTGTCGCCGTTGGTTGCCGAACTCGGGCTGCGCTTCATTTTCGCGGTGCTGTTCATTTCTACCCTGTCGTTCCTCGGCCTTGGCGTGCAACCGCCGCTGGCGGATTGGGGCGGCTTGGTGAAGGAAAACTCGGCCGGTCTGGTTTACGGCATCCCGGCCGCTTTGGCGCCAGCGATTGCGATTGCGGCACTGGCGATCTCGGTGAACTTGGTTGCGGATTGGGTGCTGTCGCGCACCACCAGCCTGAAAGGCGGTCGCGGTGCTTGATAGTGCAAAACCAAAGCCAGCGTTGCTGGAAATCAAAAACCTGCGGATTGAGGCGACGTCTTATCCACCGGGAGAGCCGCCGCGCAAAGTCGTCCTGGTCGATGACGTTTCGGTCTCGGTCGAGCAGGGCAAAGTGCTGGGGCTGATCGGCGAATCCGGGGCGGGCAAATCCACCATCGGGCTGTCGGCCATGTCGTTCGGACGTGGCGGGGTGCAGCTTTCGGGCGGTCAAGTGATGCTGAACGGCCGCGATATTCGCACCGCTGGCCCAAGCGATCTGCGCGCCCTGCGTGGTCGTGAAGTCACCTATGTGGCGCAATCTGCCGCCGCTGCTTTTAATCCGGCGAAACGGCTGATGGAGCAGGTGATCGAAACGAGCCTGCATCACAAGCTGATGAGCCGCGCCGAGGCTGAGGCGCGTGCGGTTGAGCTGTTTCGCAAACTTGGCCTCCCGAACCCGGAAACCTTCGGCACCCGCTATCCGCACCAAGTCTCCGGCGGCCAGTTGCAACGCGCAATGACCGCGATGGCTTTATGTCCGAAGCCCGATCTGGTGATCTTCGACGAACCCACAACCGCGCTGGATGTGACCACCCAGATTGATGTGCTGGTGGCAATCAAGGCCGCCATCCGCGACACTGGCGTGGCAGCCTTGTATATCACCCACGATCTGGCTGTTGTTGCGCAAGTTGCCGATCATATTCTCGTGCTGCGCGGTGGCAAGAAGGTCGAATACGGCACGACTGATCAGATCATCAACACACCGCAACAGGCTTATACGCAGGCGTTGGTTTCGGTGCGCTCGATTGATCATATCGAGAAGGCCGATGCCGCCCCGGTGCTGTCGGTCGCCAACATTACGGCGCGCTACAAAGGCACGACGTTCGATGTGCTGAAGAACGTCACGGTCGACCTGCCTGCCGGTCAAACTTTGGCCGTGGTTGGTGAAAGCGGCTCGGGTAAATCGACGCTGGCACGGGTGATCACCGGGCTTTTGCCCGCCGCCCAAGGCCGAATCACTTTTGCGGGCCGCACTTTGTCGCCTGATCTTGCCAGCCGCAGCAAAGATGATCTGCGCGAGTTGCAGATGATCTATCAGATGGCCGACACCGCGATGAACCCGCGCCAAACCGTTGGCACCATCATCGGTCGCCCGTTGGAGTTTTACTTCGGCCTGAAGGGTGCCGCCAAACGCGCTCGCATCCAAGAATTGCTGGATGAAATCGAAATGGGCGCGGGCTTTATTGACCGTTACCCGGCGGAGTTGTCGGGCGGTCAAAAGCAGCGCGTTTGCATTGCGCGGGCGCTCGCTGCCAAACCCAAGCTGATCATCTGCGATGAGGTAACTTCGGCGCTCGATCCGCTGGTGGCTGACGGCATCCTGAAACTGCTGCTGTCCTTGCAAGCGCGTGAGGGTGTGGCCTATCTGTTCATCACCCACGACCTTGCCACCGTCAAAGCCATCGCCGATAAAATCGCGGTGATGTATCGCGGTCAAGTCGTGCGTTATGGCAGCAAAACCGACGTGCTGACGCCGCCGTTTGATGATTATACCGATCTTCTGCTGTCATCGGTGCCAGAGATGAAACTCGGCTGGCTGGAAGAAGTATTGGCATCGCGCAAGATGGAAAGCGGCGGCAACTAACCGCTTGATATGGAAAAATAAACCCGCCGCAGGCTTCCTACCTGCGGCGGGTTTTTGTTGACGTTGGACCAGTCTAGCTGGCGTAAGTCGCACCTTCTTCATCCAGCAAAGCCTTGATTTCACGCAAATGCGCGTCGGCATAACCCGGATAGCTGTCCCATTCGCTCGCGGTTTTCTCGGCCACCGCATCCGACAAAATCCGCAGCTCGCGCCCCGTTTGCAGCGCACGAATATACGTCTCCGCCGCCCGCTCAAAGTAAGTCAAACGGTTGAAGGCATCGGCAACGCTTTGGCCAATAATCAGCACGCCATGGTTGCCCATGATCATCGTAGTAATCTTTGGATCGGCCAAAAGCTGCACACAACGCGCGGCTTCTTCCTCAAACGCCATGCCGCCGTAATCGGCATCGACCACCTGACGGCCAAAGAACATCGCGGAGTTTTGGTCGATTGGCGGCAGATAGCTGTCAGCCAAACTCGCCAAAACCGTCGCATGAATCGAATGCACATGCATCACGCAGCGGGCGTGGGGCAGGGCGCGGTGGATGCTGCCATGCAGGCCCCAAGCCGTCGGGTCAGGCGCATCCGGGCGGTTCATTGTGGAGGGATCATTGGCGTCAATTTCCAACAGGCTCGACGCGGTGATCCGACCGAAATGCCGCATATTCGGGTTCATCAGAAACTTGGTGCCCTCGGCGTTCACCGCAAGGCTGAAGTGGTTCGACACCGCTTCATGCAGGTTCAGCTTGACGCACCAACGAAAAGCCGCAGCCATATCAATGCGTTCAGCCCAGTTGGTAATATTGGCATGTGCGTTCATTTAATCTCTCCATAGGGCCAGGCACCTTTGGCCAAGGCGCTGATTGCGTTACATATATCGGTAAAAGACGCGGCTGCGCGCGGCACCGTGGCCCTTGCGCGCAGATAGCCATGCACCATGCCGGGAGCGGTGAAGGCAATGGCGTTGCCTCCAGCGGCGCGGATGGCGTTGGCATAATCCAGTGCATCATCGGCGAGCGGATCACATTCCGCAGCGATTGCCACAGTAGGCGGCAGGTCGCTGAAATCGTTATCCTGCAAGGGCGCGACGGTCGGATCGCCCTGCACCTCTGTCCCCCCATGCCGGATGCCCGCATAAAATTCTACATCCGCGAGCGTCAGCATCGGTGCGAAAGCGTGGGTCAGATAGCTCCCCTTGCTGCGATCACCGCCCAAACCGGGATAGATCAGCACTTGCCCCAAAATCCGCGCATCGCCGCGTAAGGCGTGACTGATTGCTGCCGCCAGATTGCCGCCCGCCGAGTCGCCAGCCAGTACCAACTTCCCCGGCAATGCCCGCACCACTGCACAGGCATCATCGAACGCCGCCGAATGCTGATGCTCCGGCGACAAACGATAACCGACCGCCACCACCTGCAAGCCCGTCGCGGCACAAATATCGGCGCAAACGTCGTCATGGCTGTGCAAACCACCGACCACATGCCCGCCGCCGTGTAGATAAACCACTGTCGGTCCCGGCTGTGAGATAGCCCCGGCATAGATCCGGCACGGCACCCCGGCAATGAGATGATCTTTCGCGACCACTCCCGCCGGATATCCGCGATGAAACTTCGCACACATCGCATCATAAATCCGGCGCTGATCGGCGATGGTCAGGCTCGCGGTATCAACCGGATAAGCCGCCTCAGTCTCGCGAATAAACCCCCAAGTATCGGCGTCGATAAGCTTTTGGTAATCTGGCGCGGGCATGATGCAGGAATTCCTAGTGCGAGTGTTCAGATCATGGCGGGCAAATCGGGCGGGTTCAACGCCAAAACGCCAATACCAACGCGCTGCCACAATTCAGCGCAAAATGCCCGAATCCTCGCCTAATTCCGCCGCAACCGACGCTTAGGATCAATTTAGGAAACCACACCACCTGTCACGCTATCGGGGGCAAATCGTGCAAGTCATTCGGTCACTGGAACAAGTTGGCGCATCGCCTGTTGGGTTCGGCATCCGGGTGATGCTGGTCTCCGACGCGGCAGAGGGCGATGTTTTGCCGAACAGGCTTGCCGGTATGGGCGGCAAGGTTGAGATTGCCGACGATCTTTTTGCCGGGCTTGGCGCGGTGATTGACGACCCGGCAGGCTATGGGCTGTGCGTGATTGATTGCGATGTCTTTGGTGGGCTAGAGGCGGGCCGCAAGGCACATGCTTTGCTGGTGGATGTGGCGCGCCGTGTGCCGGTTATTCTGCTGTCGAAAGACTGCTCGACCCAAGAATTTCCTGAACAACGCGGCAAGGCGGTGGTGCTGCGCGCTCCGGCTTCGGGCATTGCGCTGCGGGTTGGCTTTGAACACGCGCTACGCGACCGCTTTGCGACGCGGATGATTTGACAGGACAATCCCTGCCGACCACGCCTTTGACGGCAAACTCAATGTAAAAAGGGCGCCCGACCAGCGCCCCTTTCAAATTTCGTTCAAGCATGAGGTTAGTGACCTCTAGGGTTCACGCCAGCGCCAAATTGGTCGCCGATTCGCGACCATCACGGCCCGCTTCGATATCAAAGGTAACTGGTTGACCATCTTTCAGCGAACGCAAGCCAGCCCGCTCTAATGCTGAAATGTGCACGAACACATCTTTCTTGCCACCTTCCGGCGCAATAAAGCCGAAGCCTTTGGTTTCGTTAAACCATTTCACGGTGCCCTTAGCCATCGTGACGTCTCCTTTAGCAGTGCCGCCCGCGAGATTGCGGCGGCTTGGCGCAGTCAGCTACGTCGAAGCTGTAGCCGAAATCGGAGACAGGAATCGCATAGAGTTAACGTCGCCACTTTAGTTAGAGGCGACTCTGGTTGCAGATCAAGAAAAAATTTGCAGCCTAGGCGTGTTCTGTCCGGTGCGGTGCGGCCAGTTTGCGATGCGGCCGCATGGCCCATCCCAGCAGCGCAAAAGCTGCCGCAGCGCCGATGCCGCTCCACAACCCAAACGCCATCAGCCAGCTTGCATCCAGTGCCACAAGGCTGAACACCGCCGAGAATAATCCCAACATTCCGCCCGCAAGCATAGAAACAACAGCCATAGCGCCCTCCGGTTTTCTGCTGTTGCCAGATAAACCTTGGAATAAGGCGGGAATGCGGCCGAAGCACGGTATGGTTGTGAACTGCCGTTAAAACTGCGTCAAAAGCCGCATCAAAAGTTGCGGCGCGCTCGCAAAGCAGCGCCGATCGTGCCGTCGTCGAGGTAATTCAACTCGCCACCGATTGGCACACCCTGCGCCAGTGAGGTGATCTGCACCCCAAGCCCCGCCAGCGCATCTGCGATATAATGCGCCGTGGTTTGGCCATCGACGGTGGCATTCAGCGCCAAAATCACCTCTGTAGCATCCTGCGCCCGCTCCACCAGTCGGGGAATACCCAACTCATCCGGCCCAATCGCATCCAACGCCGAAAGCGTGCCGCCCAGCACATGATAGCGGCCCTTGAACATCGCCCCGCGCTCCATCGCCCACAGGTCCGAGACATCCTCGACGACGCAAATCTCGCCGTTGGCGCGGGTCTCATCGCTGCAAATCGGGCAAATCTCACTGGTGCCGATGTTGCCGCAAATCACGCAATCCTTCGCGGTCAGAGCCACCGTCGCCATCGCCTGCGCCAACGGAGCCATCAGCGGCCCGCGCTTTTTCAAAAGCGCAAGCACCGCCCGACGTGCCGACCGAGGCCCAAGCCCCGGCAGCCGCGCCATCAGCTCGATCAGCGTTTCAATGTCGCGCGATTGCTCCATGCAATGCGATCAGATCGGCAACTTGAAGTCAGCGGGCAAACCAAGCGCTTGCGTCATCTTTTGCATCTCGACCATGTTGCGCGCCTGACCCTTGTTTTGCGCATCCTTGATCGCGGCGAGGATCAAATCCTCAACCACTTCCTTCTCAGATGCGACCAGGATCGACGGGTCAATATCCAAGCCCGTAACCTCGCCCTTACAGGTCGCGCGCGCCTTCACCAGCCCCGCGCCCGCCTCACCGATCACCACGGTGCGCGCCATTTCCTCTTGCAGCTCGGCCATCTTGCCTTGCATCTGCTGCGCGGCTTTCATCATATTGGCCATGTCGCCAAGCCCGCCCAAACCTTTTAGCATATCAACTCCTTAGTCGTCCTCGAATGGATCAAATTCGTCTTCCACTTCCGGCAAAGCCTCAATCGCGGCACTCGCCGCCATCGCCTCTGCCGTTCTGATTTCACTGATTATCGCGCCCGGAAACGCCAGCATCACCGCCTGCACCAGCGGATTTTCCATCGCCTCGGCGCGCGCCGCATCTGCGTCTGCGTTGCGTTCCTCTGCCAGAGTAGGCGCACCGCCGGTGTTCACCACCGAGACGCCCCAACGCGCCCCGGTCCAACCTTGCAAACGCTGACTTAGCCGCGCCGCGAGATCAGATTTCGCACCCGGAGCAGGTTCAAACTCAATTCGCCCCGGCGAATATTTGGCGAGCTTTACGCCTTCTTCAACCTCGACCAGCAACTGCATATCGCGCTTTTCGCGGATCAATTCAACCACTTGCGCGAAGCTGGCATACACTACCAACTGACTTTCCGCCACGGCGAGCGCCTGCCCAGCCTGACCGCCTTGCATCGTCGGCCCGCGCATCGGTGCGCTCGGCGCCATCCGCAGCGCGCCATGCACCATGCCACCGCCGCCCTGAGCCGGAGCACCACCCGTAGGCCGCGCAGGGGCGCTTTGCGACATTAGTTTTTTCACCAGTGTCTCTGGGTCCGGCAGATCGGCGACATGAGTCAGCCGGATCACCGCCATCTCAGCCGCCATCATCGCGTTCGGGGCCAGCGCCACTTCCTCCAACGCTTTCAACAGCATCTGCCACATACGCGTCAGCACCCGCATCGGCAAAACGCCCGCCATCGCCAGCCCGCGCTCGCGTTCATCCTGCGGCGTCGTCGGATCGTCGGCGGCCTCCGGCGTGATCTTAATCACCGAAACCCAATGGGTAATCTCGGCCAGATCACGCAGCACCGCCATCGGATCAGCGCCATCGGCATATTGGCTGGAAAGCTCTGCCAACGCACCCGACGCATCACCTTTCATAATCAAATCAAACAGATCGAGCACACGGCCGCGATCCGCCAGCCCAAGCATAGCCCGCACCAAATCAGCCGTGGTTTCCCCCGCGCCATTGGAAATCGCCTGATCCAACAGCGACGTCGCATCCCGCGCCGACCCCTCCGCCGCCCGCGCAATCAACGCCAAAGCGCCATCGGTAATTTGCGCGCCCTCGGCATTGGCGATCTTGCGCATCAAGGCCATCTGCACTTCCGGCTCGATACGCTTTAGATCAAACCGCTGGCAGCGCGACAGCACCGTCACCGGAACCTTGCGGATTTCCGTGGTGGCAAAGATGAATTTCACATGCGCCGGAGGTTCCTCCAGCGTCTTCAGCAAAGCGTTGAAGGCGGCATTCGACAGCATATGCACTTCGTCGATGATGTAGATCTTATACCGCGCCGACGCCGCCCGATAATGCACGGAATCAATGACTTCGCGCATGTCATTGACGCCTGTGCGCGAGGCCGCATCCATCTCCATCACGTCAACATGACGGCCCTCGGCAATCGCAATACAAGGCTCACACACGCCACACGGCTCTGTCGTCGGCCCGCCTTTACCATCCGGCCCGACACAATTCAGCCCCTTGGCAATGATCCGCGCCGTGGTGGTTTTGCCGGTGCCGCGAATACCCGTCATCATAAACGCATGCGCAATCCGATCCGCCGCGAAGGCGTTCTTCAGCGTGCGCACCATCGCCTCTTGCCCGACCAGATCGGCGAAGGTCGCGGGACGGTATTTGCGGGCCAGAACCTGATAGGTTTGCGGCGTGGTTTCGGTCATCATGCCTCAAGGAATGTGCGGGCGGATTCGGATGTGCATAACCTAAGCCGCGAGTGCGCAAACGTAAACCAAAGAGGAACAGATGCGGCTGACATCTACAATCTAACTAAAAATTTTGCGTTCATCTGTCCATAAATATCCCGGGGGTTTGGGGGTTGGCCCCCCAATCCACATCACCCCCCCGGACGCCGTTTAGCCGCGGATTTCTTGGTATACTTACCCGCCGCCCGCACCTTAGACACCTGCATTGCTGACGAATTCGCCCGCTCCTCCGCCCCCAGCTTACGCCATGAGTCCAACCGCCGCGCGTCCACCTTGCCAGCTTTGATTGCCGCCTGCACCGCACAGCCCGGCTCGACCGAGTGGGTGCAGTCGCGAAACCGGCAATCCGCCGCGAGATCAATCAGATCGGAGAACAGCACGTCAATGCCATCCGCCACATCGGTCAGCTGCAACTCGCGCACTCCCGGCGTGTCGATCAGCCAACCGCCCGCAGGCAAGGCGAGCAGATAGCGTGAGGTCGTGGTGTGCCGCCCCTTGGCATCATCCTCGCGCACCGGGCCAACTTCCAAAGCGCCACCGGTTAAGCTGTTGGCCAGCGTGGATTTCCCCACCCCGGATGAGCCCAGCAACACCACGGTTTTCCCCGCCCGACACCACGGATCGAGCACACCGAGATCACCCGAAGTTGCGTTCAGCGCCACCACGGCCATCCCCGCCGACAACCCTTTGGCGCGTTCAATGAACGGTGCAGCCTCGGCCATATCCGCCTTTGTCAGCACGATAACCGGAGTAATTCCGGCGGAATGAGCCAGCACCAGATAGCGTTCCAGCCGCGCCTCGTTGAAATCGGCGTTGCAGGATGTCACCACGAACATCGTATCGACATTGGCCGCAATCAGTTGCGCCACCGTCCCGGTTCCCGCCGCGCGGCGCTGCAATAGGCTAACGCGGTCCAGCACCCGGCCAACCCGAGGCCCATCCGCCAGCACCCAATCGCCCACCGCCATTGCAGCCACCGAAAGCGTCGGCGGGCAGAGCAGTTCCACCGCACCGGTTTCCGTCAACGCCTGCACCCGCGCGCGATGCAGTGAACTTAGCCGCGCAGGCACCAGCCCCGCATCTTCTTCGGTGAGTTGATCAGAAAAATGGTCAGACCAGCCCAGATCAGGCAGCGTGAAATCAGGCAAACGGCATCCTTTTTTGGCCCAAAGCGGGCAAAGCGATCTTACCCCCGCGCGGGCCATGCAGCAAGCAGGGGCTTGCACCCGATTGGCCAAACCCGCACCTTACCGCCAAAAGGAACCCCGCATGACCGAAGCTCGCATCGCCATCCTGACCGTGTCTGATCGCGCCTCAAAAGGTGAGTATGAAGACCGTGGCGGCCCTGCTGCCGAGGATTGGTTGCGCCGCACCATCACCTCACCGCTGGAAATCCTGCGCCGCATAACTCCGGATGGCCGCGCCGAAGTCGCCGCCGAACTCCGCGATCTGGCTGACAACTGGCGCGCCGACCTGATCCTCGCGACCGGAGGCACTGGCCCGAGCCCGCGCGACCAGACGCCCGAGGCTATGGCTGACGTCATCAACATGGAACTACCCGGCTTTGGCGAAGCCATGCGCGCGGCCAACGGCAAAGTCGTCGCCACCGCCATCCTATCGCGGCAGTCCGCAGGCGTCCGGGGCAAGACGCTGATCATCACGCTGCCCGGCAGCCCCAACGCCATCGCCACCAGCCTCGAGGCTATCTTCGCCCCCGTGCCTTATTGTCTCGACCTGATCGGCGCGCATTGGATCGACACCGACCCTGCGATCATCAAGGCGCACCGCCCGAAAACCTAAGCCCCAATGCCCTGTTGCGGCAACAACTGCACCGCGTTGATCTGCCAACCTTCCGGCGTCTCGACCATCATGTAATCGAGCAAATGGGTATCCCCCGCGGCATCGGTGATCATCACCCGCTGCCACAGATTGCCCGCCACAGTGCGCAATTCCAGCATCCGCACCGGGCCATGCTGCCAGACCATCGGATAGACCTTTTGCACCATCTCGCTGAAATTATCTTCGGTGACGAAAATGCTTTTGATGGTGGGCGAAGCATAGGTCCACGCCTTGCCAACATCCTTGGCGTTAAAGGCGTCCAACTGCTGCTGAATGGTCTGTTGAATTGGCG
>NZ_JAQGKQ010000108.1 GCF_028290025.1 Cypionkella sp.
GTTGGGAGCCCCTCAAACACCCCCTTCCCCTCCCCCCATTCCCCGCCTAAACTCCCCAAGAACCCCCAACCAACGGAGCCTATAATGCCCCCCATGATCGGCGTAATCGGCGGCTCCGGCGTCTACCAAATCGACGGGCTAGAGGGCGCATCTTGGGTCAAAGTTCACACCCCTTGGGGCAAACCTTCCGATGAAATCCTCGTCGGCCGCCTCAACGGCACGCCCATGGCCTTCCTGCCCCGCCACGGTCGCGGCCACGTCCACTCCCCCAGCTCCGTGCCCTACCGCGCCAACATTGACGCCCTGAAACGCCTCGGCTGCACCGATATCCTCGCCGTTTCAGCGGTGGGTTCCCTAAGACCCGACTACCAACCCGGCGATTTCGTGCTGGTAGACCAATACATCGACCGCACCTTTGCCCGCGAAAAATCTTTCTTCGGTGAGGGCTGCGTCGCCCATGTCTCCCTCGCCCACCCGACCTGCCCCCGCCTCGGTTCCGCCTGCCTAACAGCCGCTCAACAAGCCGGTATCAAAACCCACGCATCCGCCACCTACATCGCGATGGAAGGCCCGCAATTCTCCACCCTGGCTGAGTCCCGCCTGTATCGCAGCTGGGGTGCGGACGTGATCGGCATGACCGGAATGCCCGAAGCCAAACTCGCCCGCGAAGCCGAACTCTGCTACGCCTCGCTCGCCATGATCACCGATTTCGACTGCTGGCACGAAGATCACGGCGCGGTTGACGTCGCGCAAGTGATACAAACTCTCACCGCCAACGCAAACTCCGCCCGCAATCTTGTGGCGAACCTGCCCGCGCTGCTGCCCGATCACCCCACCTGCCCGCACGGCTGCGACCATGCTTTGACCCACGCGCTGATGACCGCGCCGGACAAACGCGACCCCGACTTGCTGAGCAAACTCGACGCCATCTCAGGCCGCGTGCTGTAGGATGGATGAAATCCTCACCTTGCTGGGCGGAATGTTCGGCACCCGAGCCATCGAGATCACCGCCGCAATCTGCGGCTTGATCAACGTCGCCCTCATCATCCGCCGCAGCCTTTGGAACTATCCGTTCGGCCTTGTGATGGTCGCGCTGTATGCGGTGATATTCTTTGACTACAAACTCTACAGCGATGCCATCCTGCAGATTTTCTTCTTCGTCATCCAGGTTTTCGGGTTGTTCTGGTGGCTTGCCGGTCGACGCGAAACCGGCGAGTTGATCGTGCTGCGTGCCAGTCCACGTCAAACGGCCGGCGTCTGCGCCATAACGCTGTCAGCCATATTGGCGATTGGCGCGGCAATGAGCCGCTACACCGACGCCAGCTTGCCCTATTGGGACGCGTGCATTGCCACGCTCAGCGTGATTGCACAGTCGATGCTCGCGCGGCGGTTGCTGGAAAATTGGCTGGTGTGGATCGTCGTCGACATCATCGCGATCAACGTCTTTCTGGCCAAGGGTCTGCATCCCACCGCAGTCCTATACGCGGTGTTTCTGGGTCTTGCGCTCTTGGGGCTGATACAGTGGCGAAAAGCTTGGCTTGGTCAGCAAGCATGACCGTTCGTCGCGGATTTCTGTTGGGCAAGTTCATGCCGCCCCACGCGGGGCATGTCTTTATGTGCAATACCGCCGCTGCGCTGTGCGACGAATTGACGGTGTTGGTATGTTCGCTGCCAGATGATCCGATAAGTGGCATGGATCGAGCCCGATGGATGCGCGCATTGCTGCCCAATGTCCGGGTGATGCATCACGACAAGGTGGTGCCACAAGAGCCCAAGGATCACCCGATTTCTGGCCGATCTGGCGAGGCATATGCACGGCTGCTCAGCCTTTGCCGATCACCTCGGTTTTCGGCTCGGAGCCCTATGTCGTGCGACTTGCCGCAGAATTGGGTGCCACTCCGGTATTGATTGACCCTGACCGGTTGGCTTTTCCCGTCAGCGCCACTGCCATCCGCACAAATCCCGCCGCGCACTGGCGCTTTGTTCCGGGGCCGATCCGCGCTCTTTATCAAAAGCGAGTGGTCCTGTTTGGCGCCGAAAGCGTCGGTAAATCGACGATGACCCGCGCGCTTGCCGCCCATTTTGACACATTGTTTGTGCCCGAATACGGCCGGACACATGACGCCTTCAAACCTGATCTGGCATGGAGCGAAGCCGATTTCACCATGATCGCCGCAGGTCACCGCGCGATGCGCGCAGCGATTGCGCCGCAGGCGGGTGCTATACTGTTTGAAGATACCGACCCGCTGCTGACTTCGGTCTGGCAGGAATATCTGCTGGGCGGCCCCGCTGGCCCTGCCAAAATCTCTGATCCAGCCGACCTTTATCTGCTTCTCGACACCGATATGCCTTGGATAAACGATGGCACACGCTATCAGGCTGACACCGATCACCGTTGTGCTTTCCATCGACGTTGCCTTGAAGTGCTGGCCGATGTGGGCGCAAATGTGTGTGTGGTGAGCGGCGCCCCCCAAGAAAGGTGGCAGACGTGCCTGTCTGCAATCTCGGCGCTGACTGACCCGCCGCAGGCGCACGCGCGGGCGTAGCGATCAAAGATCTGCTGCTGGGCGCCGGCGGTTTCATTTGCCACCACGCCGCCCCGCCTTCGCCGCCCTTGTCGCGGTGTTCTGGCTGATGGTAGACAGACCCGAGTTCTGAAAGGCCCGCCGATGCCCGCTGCGAAGAAAACCGTCAAAGACTACATCCGCACCATCGTCGATTTCCCGCACGAGGGCATCCTGTTCCGCGACGTGACCACGCTGTTCGCCGATCCGCGCGGGTTCCGGATGTGCGTTGACCAGTTGCTCGCCCCCTATGCCGGAATGCGGATTGATAAGGTCGTGGGGCTGGAAGCCCGCGGTTTCATTCTCGGCGGAGCCGTGGCACACCAGCTTTCCACCGGCTTCGTGCCGATCCGCAAGAAGGGCAAACTGCCGGGGCAGACCATCAGCCAAGCCTATACGCTCGAATATGGCGAGGCCGTGGTTGAGGTGCATGACGATGCCATGCAACCGGGCGAGAAAATTCTGCTGGTCGACGATCTGCTCGCGACCGGAGGCACTGCAGAAGCTGGCATAAAACTGATTGAGCGCTTGGGCGCGCAAGTCATCGGCTGTGCTTTTGTGGTTGATCTGCCTGATTTGGGCGGTCGCCAAAAGTTGGAAAGCATGGGGATGGACGTTCACGCCCTCTGCGCCTTCGAGGGGCTTTAACGTCGCCCGCCCAGTTCACCCACGCCGCCCCGGCCTTGAGCCGGGGCCTCTGGTTTACTGACCTCGCCCGAAACACCATTTCACATCACCATTAACGGCCTGTTCACCGAATCGTTCTAAACCAAATTCACTAAGGCCAACCCAGCCTTAGGGTGACGCTGCTTGCAACACGTGACCCACCCAACCCCAGCGCCCTGTCGGTTTCCCGGCAGGGCGCTTCTTTCGATCACGCTGACGTGGCAAATCCCGGCGCCAGCCCCTGCTCTCCCTGAGTGTCAAAGATCGGCTCAAACCCGCCCCAGATCATCCTTTTGCCGTCAAATGGCATCTCGGGCATCTCGCTCCAGCGGGCATCGGTTTCCATTTTCTCGCCCGCGGCATCGCAGGTCTGTTTGTCGGGCCATTCGATCCAAGAAAATACGATAGCCTCATCCGGCTCTGCCTTCACCGCACGCTTAAAATCGGTGACTTTGCCATCAGCGATATCCTCGCTCCAGGTCTCGACCATCCGAACCGCGCCATACTCCTTGAATATCGGCGAGGCAGCCTTTGCAGATTCGATATAAGCCTGCTTATTCGCCTTTGGAACTGCGACCAAAAATCCCTGAATATAACTCATCATGCGTCCTCCGTTTAAGGGATGATGCAGAGGGGAACCGATCAGCGCGAAATCAGTTCCCGCGCTCTATGGGGTTATCGGCGCAACACCGCGCCGGGATTCATAATCCCCAACGGGTCCAGCGCCGCTTTAATCGCGCGCATCGCTGAAAGCTTGCCCGGATCGCCATACCGCTCCAGATCGTCCACCTTCAGCCGCCCCAAACCATGTTCGGCTGACATCGAGCCGCCAAGTTCATCGACCAGATCGTGCACGCAATATTTCACCGCATCGCGCACGCCGTCATATTCGCGGCGATTGCGGCCAAAGGTCGGGAACACGTTGTAATGTAGATTGCCATCACCAAGATGGCCAAAACAATTCACCCGAAAATTGCCAATCGCCGCCAGCCGAGGCCCGGCTTTCGCGATAAACTCCGCCACCAACCCCAACGGCACCGAGATGTCGTGGCTGCTGACAGCCCCTATCATCCGGTTGGCCTCTGGCATCGCCTCACGGATACGCCACAACCCGGCCCGCTGCGCTTCAGACGCCGCAATTACCCCGTCCGACACCAGCCCATCCGCCAAAGCCGCCTCGAACAGCCCACCCAGATGATCTTCCACAACACCAAAGCCGGCTGGCATACCAATCTCGATCAACACCATCCACTCCGGCATCCCAATCGGAGATTTCACTTCGGGGATTTTCTCGGCCAGAAACTCCAGTCCCATCCGCCCGATCAACTCAAACGCAGAAACCATCCCCGACAGCCGCGCCTGCGCCAAAGACAGCAGTTTCAGCGCAGCCGCTGGGCTTTCCACCGCCAACAGCGCCGTCCCCACAACTCCCGGTACCGGATACAGCCGTAGGCTGGCGGCGGTGATCAGGCCCAAAGTCCCCTCAGCCCCGATCAGCAGATGGCGCAGATCATAGCCAGTGTTATCTTTGCGCAAGCGTTTCAAGCCATTAAAAACACTGCCATCCGGCAAAACCGCCTCGATCCCCAGACACAAATCCCGCGCATTGCCGTAGCGCAACACGGTCAAACCGCCCGCATTGGTTGCAAGGTTGCCGCCGATCCGGCACGTCCCTTCCGACGCCAAAGCCAGCGGAAACACCCGGCCTGCATCCGCCGCGTGGCGCTGCACATCGGCGAGGATCATCCCCGCCTCAACCACCAGCACGTTCTCGTCCGGATAAACCCCGCGCAACGCCGCCATCCGCTCTAGCGACAGCACCACGGGCAGCGGTCCTTCGGACATCAGCTGTCCACCGACCAGCCCGGTGCCACCGCCCCAAGGCACCAGCCCGACCCGCGCCTCCGCACAAGCCCGCACCACCACTGACACTTCGGCAACCGTCCGAGGCATCGCCACCACGCCCGCCAAGCCCTGCCAACGTCCGCGCGGTTCTTCCAGATAGCGTGGTTCCGGCACATGCAGCGTGCCTTCGGGCAACAGCCCCCGCAAATGGTCAACGAACGCAGTGTCAGCAGAGTTCAACATCGACAGCACAGCCATAACTTAACGGCCTTAAACCGTAATCGTCCGCGCCAAAGCCGCAATCGCAGTGGCCGAAGTCTGGTTGCGTGCGGTTTTTACCATGGTCAATCCAGCTTCCAGCTTGGTCGCCAAAACCGACCGCCCCACCCCGTTCGGAGCCAGCAGATACAGCGCCTTATCGGTCACCGAGATCGCTTCGCCACCCGTCGCATGTGCCGAAAGACCCGAGGTTACACTTGCCGCAATCGGGCTTTCCAAGAAATAGATATGCACCTGGGTGCCATCCGCGACGCCTTGCTTCTTGTAGGGGTTGGCGGCAAGAATCGCATCATACTCAGCCAAGGTCATCACAAACATTGGCGGAGCGAAACCAAAACGATCTTTCATCGCCGCAGTAATCTTTGCCTCAACCCCGGCCACGCCCGGATCAAGATACACCGCATTGCCGCTTTGCAGATGGGTGTGGATTTGCTGAAGCCCTTGTTCTAGCAGCATTTGCCGGAATTCCGGCATCGGCAGGCGGTTGGCACCTGACACGTTAACGCCGCGCAGCAGCAGGACTTTCACTTCACTCATAGGGCTCTCCAGACAAGACCCCGCCCGCTCCGGCGTAGGGCTACCGGCTGCAAAGCAGCGGCTTATCCTACGTCCGTGCGACCGCGTCGGTCATTGCGTAAGTTGGCGTATAGCACATGGTTCCGCCAGCGCCCGTTGATTTGCAAATAAGATTGCGCAACACCTTCATATTTAAAGCCTGACTTTTCCAACACGCCGCGCGATGCGACGTTTTCGGGCAAACAGGCGCTTTCAATCCGGCTTAGGTCAAGCTGCGCGAAGGAAAAATGCACCAAAGCCTGCACTGCTTCCTTCATATAACCGCGCCGTGCAAACGGCGCACCGATCCAATAGCCCATCGTGCCAGCCTGCACCGGTCCACGCCGGATATTGTCCAGCGTCACGGCGCCCAACAACTGGCGATCCTCTCGCCGAAACATCAGCATTGCCAGCGCCGCACCGCTAGCCTCCGCCCGCCCAGCCCAATACACCCGGTTGGTAAACGCCTTGCGCGAGAGATGATCTTGCGCCCAAACCGGCTCCCACGGGGTGAGATGCTCTACCGAAGCCTCGCGCAGACCCGACCATGCTTTATAGTCGGAATGCACCGGCAGCCGCAGAGTCATCCGCTCGGTTTCAACCGTGGGCCTGCGGCGGAACGACAGCATTACGCGGCCAGACGCTTGCGAATATCCTGCAACGTCGGCGCAGCCTCAACCGGACCATACAAAGCCAAAGCCGAATCCGCGCCCGCGAGTTCACCAGCATATCGACGCACATCGGCCATCGTAACCGCGTCAATCCGCGCCACGGCTTCATCCACCCCCGGCACCCGATCATAAATCGCCAGCAATCGCGCGATGCGTTCAGCCCGAGACGACGGGCTTTCCAGCCCCATCAGCATCCCGGCCTTGATCTGCGTCCGCGCCCGCGCCACTTCGGCCTCCGACATATCATCCGCCGCGCGCTTCAACTCATCCATGGTGATCTGGGTCAACTCGCCGATTTCTTCCGCTGAAGTCCCTGCATAAAGCGTGATCTGCCCCGCATCCTCGTAAGCGCCTGACTGCGCGAAGATCGAATAACACAGCCCGCGTTCTTCGCGCACCTTCTGGAACAAACGGCTCGACATGCCGCCGCCCATCGTCATCGCGTAGACCTGAGCCGTGTAAACGTCCGGATGCCGATAGCCCGGCGCATCAAACGCCATAGCGAAATGCACCTGCTCCAGATCCTTCACCTCGCGCCGCTCCGACCCCTTAAAGGTCGCCGCTTGGAAACTTGTCGCAGGCTTGGCCTTCATACTGCCAAACATCGCCTCGGCCTGTTTCACAATTGCATCGTGATCAACCGCACCGGCGGCCGACAAAATCATCTGCCCCGGCCCGTAATGCTCGGCCACGAAACCCTGCAAATCCTTGCGGCCAAACGAGGAAACCCGCTCCTCCGGCCCCAGAATCGTCCGCCCAAACGCCTGATCGGGATAAGACGCCTCTTGCAGCCAATCGAATACGATATCATCCGGCGTATCCAACGCTTGGCCGATTTCTTGCAAGATCACATGCCGCTCAACCTCGATTTCCTTCTTGTCGAAGGCCGGGTTCAGCACAATATCGCCAATCACATCCAGCGCCAGACCCACATCGGCCTCAAGCACCCGCGCATAATACGCGGTCATCTCACGCGAGGTATAGGCGTTGATATAGCCGCCAACATCCTCAATTTCTTCGGCAATTTGCAAACTGGTGCGCCGCTTGGTGCCCTTAAACGCCATATGCTCCAGAAAATGCGCGATGCCGTTTTGCGAGGGTTGCTCATGCCGACCGCCCGCCATCACCCAAATCCCGGCGCTGGCTGACAGCAGCCCCGGCATGTGTTCGGTGACAATACGGAAACCGTTCGGCAGAGTGGTCAGTCGCGTACCGGCAAATGCAAGGCTCAACGGGCAATCCTTTCACGGATCAGGGCCTGCAAAGCGCCCAGATCATTTGGCACACGGGTGACACGTTCCGGGCGGTCAAACAAGTCCGCCATGCGCGCAGGCAGCCCCGGACGCACCCCCATCGCCGCCTCAACCGCATCAGGAAACTTCGCGGGATGCGCGGTGGCAAGCGTAACCATCGGCGCACCGCCCAAATGCGCTTCGGCCACTTTCACGGCGACGGCAGAGTGCGGACACAAAACCTCGCCAGTCTGCGCAAACACCCGCCGCATCGTCGCGGTGGTTTCCTCCTCCGAGCACCGCCCCGAATCAAAGGTTTCGCGCAGCATCCCCATCGCGCCCTGCGAAATATGGAAGCCGCCCGCCTTCAACTCGTCCATCAGGGCCGAAACCGCCTTACCATCACGACCGTAAGCATCAAACAACGCCCGTTCAAAGTTGGAACTGACCTGAATATCCATCGACGGCGAGATCGTCGGCGACACCCCATTCTGCACGTAATCCCCGGTTTTCATCGCCCGATCCAGAATGTCATTCTGGTTGGTGGCGATCACCAACTGCTCAATCGGCAGCCCCATCTTCCGCGCGATTTAGCCCGCGAAAATGTCACCGAAATTACCCGTCGGCACGGTGAAACTCACGCTGCGCTCCGGCGCGCCCAAAGATACAGCCGCGCTGAAATAATACACCACCTGCGCCAGCACCCGTGCCCAGTTGATGCTGTTCACCCCTGCCAACCGCACACCATCGCGGAAGTCAAAATCGTTGAACATATCCTTCACACGCGCTTGGCAATCGTCAAAATCACCATCCATCGCCAGCGCATAAACATTGGCCTCAGATGGGGTCGTCATCTGCCGCCGCTGCACATCCGACACCCGGCCATGCGGATACAGGATGAACAGATCGACATTGGCTAACCCGCGAAACGCCTCCATCGCAGCCGACCCGGTATCGCCCGAGGTCGCGCCAACAATGGTAATCCGCTCGCCGGTCTTCGCCAAAGCCGCCTGCATCATCTGGCCGATCAGCTGCATGGCGAAGTCTTTGAACGCCAACGTCGGCCCGTGAAACAGCTCCAACAGGAAATGGTTCGGCCCGAGCTGCACCAAAGGTGCGCGCGCTGCATGGCCAAATCCGGCATAAGCCTTGGCGATTAGCCCCTTGAACTCAACATCGGTAAACGTCGAGCCGAGAAACGGCCGCATCACCCGAAACGCAATTTCCTCATATGGCAGCCCCGCCATCGCCGCGATATCCGAGCGCCCCAAAACCGGCACCACTTCCGGCACATAAAGCCCGCCATCGCGCGCCAGCCCCGTCATCATCGCTTCGCCAAACGTCAAAACCGGAGCCGCGCCCCGCGTCGAGATATACCGCATCGTCTTCCCTCAAACCTGTCGCCTGATACGCCACACCAGCCCTGCTGTCATCACCGCCCATACGAAAGCCAGTGAAAACCACGTGATGGCATAACCCCAATGGTCATTGGGAATAGACGAAGTATCCACCGGCATCGCCTCTATCCCGTCACCAGTTGGTGCGCGGGCGACAATAAATGTCGGCTCTGTATGTAAAACCGCAGACATAGCCACCGCATCCCGCGCAAACCACATTCCGGTCTTAGCATCGGGTGGCGGAGTATACTGATTGCTGTCACGCGGCCACATCAGGTTGCCCTGCACCGTCAATTCACGCACATGCAGCTTTTTGTGCTTTTCCTCATCCGGCAGAAACCCGCGATCCACCAGCAAACGCCGCCCGTTCGCCATTTGCAGAACCGACACCACCTGTACCCCGGCCCCCACCATCGGCTGACCTGACAGCACATACAATGTCTCTCCGGTAAACCGACCCGCCGCGATCACCGGGCGGTAACGATCGCGCTCAGGGTCCAAAACCGCAGGCACCACCACCGCGGGCACCGAAATCCCCGCCGTCATCTCATCCAGCTGCGCACGCTTTTCATACATCCGCTGCACTTGCCAGATGCCGAGACTGCACAAAAACCCCACGCCAGCCAAACCCAGCAGCCGCGCCGATATCAGACGGAATTTCATGGCTAAACCTTGAAAGCAAAGCGCGGGCCACATCGGGCCCGCGCGCTGATCTTATGGCTGAAAAGTTACGCGCTGCCCCAGATATAGACAGCGGCGAACAGGAACAGCCAGACCACATCCACGAAGTGCCAATACCACGCTGCCGCTTCAAACCCGACATGCTGCTCGGGCGTGAAATGGCCTTTGTAAGTACGGATCAGGCAGACGGTCAAAAAGATCGTGCCGATGATCACGTGAAAGCCGTGAAACCCGGTCGCCATGAAGAACGACGCGCCATAGATGTTGCCCGCAAAACCAAACGCCGCGTGGCTGTATTCATAGGCTTGGAAGAAGGTGAACAGCAGGCCCAGCACAACCGCCAGAATAAGCCCCTGTTTCATCGCTTCACGGTTGTTGTTCTCATGCACCAAAGCGTGGTGCGCCCAAGTCGCGGCACAGCCCGAGCACAACAAAATCAGCGTGTTGATCAGCGGCAGATGCCACGGGTCAAACAAAACGATACCCTCGGGCGGCCAAACACCATCTTGAATTGGCGACAGCGGCCCCATCGGATAAAGCGCATGTTTGAAGAACGTCCAGAACCACGCCGAGAAGAACATCACTTCCGACATGATGAACAGGATGAAGCCGTAGCGCAGGCCGATCCGCACCACCGGCGTATGATCGCCGGTCTGGCCCTCATGGGTTACTTCTGACCACCATGCGAACATCACGTAAAGCACGGCGACAAGACCCCCTAGAAAGAACCAAGGCGTGTTGTGTCCGATGCCCAGAAACTTGTTTTCCGGGGAGATGTTAGGCGACACCATCAACACGGAGCCGGCGAGCATGACACCTGCGGCAAGCGCACCGGCTAACGGCCAAATCGACGGCGGCAGAATGTGGTAATCGTGGTTCTTGGCGTGGGCCATGGTCGGGTTCCCTCGGATTTTCTTAGTTGAGGCGGCTCGGGTTTTTACGACGTTAACAGCATCGCACAAACCCGAACCACCCTATTCTAGCGTTTTGGCGGGTGCATCAGCAAGCGCTGCCTGCTTTTCTGGAATATCGGCGACATGGAAGGTGTAAGACAGCGTGATCTCTTTGATCAGACTGGCTTCCGGGTCTTTCACAATCGACGGATCGACGTAAAAGCTGACCGGCATCTGCACGCGCTCACCGGGTTGCAACACCTGCTCGGTGAAGCAAAAACACTCAATCTTGGTGAAATAGCCACCCGATTGATCCGGCGTCACGTTATAGCTCGCCTGCCCACCCACCGGCTTGTCGGTCGGGTTATACGCCTCAAAGAACGCGAGGCCGGTCTCGCCGATATGCAGCTCCATCGACGGCACCACGGGCCTGAACTGCCACGGCATCCCTGCCTCAAGCGAGGCGTCGAAGCGGATCTTTATAACCTGCTCAAGCACTTCATCGGCACCCTGCGAGGCCACCGAAGTCGTCCCCGCATAGCCCGTCACCCGGCAAAACCAGTTGTAAAACGGCACCGCCGCAAACGACAGTGACAGCATGACCACGGCCACACCCGCAAGCATCGCGGCGGTTTTCTTTTGCTGTTTGACCGAGTTGCTCATGGATTTACCGCCGGAGCAACAGGTGCAGGAGCAGGTTCTTCCGGTGCAATCGGCTGCGTTGACCCAAGTATCCCCGGCGCATCATTGGCATGGCCCACATCGCCCTCGGTCACCTTCACCACAGTCAGCGCGAACACCAATGCGACAAAGCTTAACAGTGCCAAGCCGACGCCCAGATTGCGGGAAAACCTGCGGGAGTGAATTTCATGCTCGGGTTTCGGAAAAGCCATCACCAGCCCCCCATGCCATTGCCATGCAACACAGCCTCAACCAGCAGCGCGCCGAAATGCAGGAACAGATACAACAGTGAAAACCGGAACACCGATTTCTCAACCTTGTATTTGTCCGCCTCAGCCATCGCCTCATCGCGCTTCCAAATCCGATACGCGCCGCGCAGAAATTCGGCGTTCAGCAGCACCGAAACCGCCAGATACACCGGCCCTCCGATCGAGGTAAAACCTAGTGCAATCGCAAACGGGATCAAGGCCAGCGTATAGCCGAGCACATGATTGCGCGTCACCCGCTTGCCATGGGTCACAGTCAACATTGGCACACCGGCTTTGGAATAATCCTCGTTCATAAACAACGCCAAGGCCCAGAAATGCGGCGGCGTCCACATGAATATCAGCATGAACATCAACCCGGCTTCGACCGAGATCGAACCGGTCGCAGCCACCCAGCCGATCATCGGAGGGAAGGCTCCGGCAGCCCCGCCAATCACGATGTTTTGCGGGGTAGAGCGTTTCAGCCACATCGAATACACGACGGCATAAAAGAAGATCGTGAACGCCAGCAAAGCGCCCGCAAGGATATTGGTCGCCAGCGCCAGCATGACAACTGAGATACCCGACAACGCCAGCCCAATCGCCAAAGCCTCACCCGGCTGCACCAGACCCGCAGGCACCGGACGGCCCTTGGTGCGGCGCATGATTGCGTCAATATCAGCGTCCCACCACATGTTCAAAGCACCCGAAGCCCCTGCCCCCAGTGCTATGAACAAGATCGCGGTAAACGCCACCACCGGATGCAGATGCACCGGGGCGACCAGCAGGCCGACCATCGCAGTAAACACCACAAGCGACATCACCCGCGGCTTCAACAGCTGCACGAAATCGCCAAATCCCGCTTCTTTCGGGGCCTCAAAAGACCGGATATCGGTCATAACATGTCCTGGCTTTCTGGTGTGTCAAAGGCCCCCAAACCGGCGGGAGCTCTCTTTGCCGCAGCTTGGGCCTCAGTTCGACGCGAGCCGCAGATTGCCCGTTGAGGTAACTTGCGCAATCCAAGCATCATAGGCCGCTTGGCTGACCACTTTAACGGTGATCGGCATATAGGCATGGTCCTTGCCGCAAATGTTTGTGCATTGGCCGAAGTAAACGCCTTCCTGTTCAGCCTTGAACCACAGCTGGCCCAAACGCCCGGGCACCGCCGATTGCATCACACCGAAAGCAGGTATCGCCCAAGCGTGGATCACATCAGCGCCAGTGATCTGCATTACGATGGTTTTGCCAACCGGGATCACCACAGCATTGTCAGTCGCCAGCAGGAAATCTTCTTTCTTATAACCGAAATACGCCAGCTTCTTCACTGCGACATCGCTCAACACCTCAGCGGTAGACATAGGCTGATCATCGCCCCAGCCCGCCGCCGCATCGTCAATCTTGGTTGCGCCGTCGATACGGAAGGCGTCAAACTTTAGCGTATCGTCGCCGACCTTCACATCGGGGTATTCGTAGGACCAATACCACTGATTCCCCGTCACCTTGATGGTGAGATCGGCTACCGGAATCTCCTGTTGCTCAAACAAAGCTGGCAACGAGAACGATCCGATGAACACCAAAACCAGAATCGGAACGATTGTCCACGCCACTTCCAAAGGTGAGTTATGGGTGAACGTTGCCGGAACCGCGTTGCGCTTTTTGGCATAGCGCACAATGATGTACAAAAGCAGCACCGTCACGAACAGCACGATCACACCGATGATGATATGGATCATGTGATCCAGCCATTGCAGATCGCGCGCGATATTGGTCGCCGCTGGCTGATGGTCGGTGCCATACGGAATAGGCTTCCCCACCGTTTCCAAAGCCTGTGCCAGAGCGTAGCTAGGCTGCAGAAGCAGTCCGAGGCTGGCAGCCGCAACGGCGTTGAAAGAGGACAAAAGACGCATGTTTATTTCCCGTATCCAAGGGCAGCTTTCACGCCACCTTTTCGGCCATGCCCGAGCGTGGGCAGAATCCCGATGTTTCTGAATTCTCTGAAACCATATTAGCTGCTTCCCGACAAGAGTAAGCTGCGGCAAAACCGCGCCACTTGACCAAGATCAAAGCAAATATCTGAACTCGTGCCGCTCACCCTCACTGGCAAGCCCGCACACAGCACGCAATCGCTGCCTTGCGATAGCCGCGCCCGCCCCCTAAGTTCCGCATAACCGGGCTGCCACCTCAGACGCCGCACCTGCCCGCACCCAAAGCTTCCCGCCCCGAAAGGCCCTGCCCAATGTCCACCGACACGCCCTTCCGCCCGTTTGAGCAGCATATAGACGAGGCAACCGCCCTCGCCACCCTGCGCGCGGCCACTGCTGGTGCCGATGATGGCGAGCTATTCTTTGAACGCCGCCGCTCCGAAGCCATTGTGCTCGACGATGGCCGCATCAAAACCGCCAGCTATGACGCCTCCGAAGGTTTCGGTTTGCGTGCCGTGCGCGGTGAAGTCGCAGGCTACGCCCATTCGACCGAAATCTCCGAGTCCGCCCTGAAACGCGCCTCTGAAACCGCCCGCCTTGCTGTCGGCGATGGCGGCGGCACCTTGGCCGATGCCCCCAAACGCACCAACATCAAACTCTACAGCGATGCCGATCCGATGGCAGACGCAGTTTTCGCAGTCAAAATTGACCTGCTAAAAGAAATCGACGCCTACGCCCGCGCCCTCGACCCGCGCGTGGTGCAAGTCTCGGCCACCATTGCCGCTGGCCTGCAAGAGATTGAAATCCTGCGACCCGAGGGCCTGCGCTATACAGATGTGCGGCCGATGGCCCGGATGAACGTCTCGGTCATCATCGAGTCCAACGGCAAACGTGAGCAAGGCGGCACCGGAGGCGGTGGCCGTTATGGCCTCGCCTCGCTGATGCAGCCGAGCCACTGGCAGCCGTTGCTGAAAGAAGCCCTGCGCATCGCTCTGGTGAACCTAGACGCCGTCCCCGCGCCCGCTGGCATGATGGACGTAGTGTTAGGGCCCGGCTGGCCCGGCATCCTGCTGCACGAAGCCATCGGCCACGGGCTCGAAGGCGACTTCAACCGCAAGAAAACCTCTGCCTTTGCGGGATTGATGGGCCAAATGATCGCCTCCCCCGGCGTCACCGTGCTGGACGACGGCACCATCCCCAACCGTCGCGGCTCCATAAGTGTCGATGATGAAGGCACGCCCTCGCAGAAAAACATCCTGATCGAAGACGGTCGCTTGGTCGGCTACATGCAAGACCGCCAAAACGCCCGCCTGATGGGTGTCGCCGCCACCGGAAACGGTCGCCGCGAAAGCTATGCGCATATCCCAATGCCACGCATGACCAACACTTACATGCTGTCCGGCAAAGACGACCCCGCAGGCATCGTAGCCAGCCTCAAAGATGGCATCTACGCAGTCGGCTTCGGCGGCGGCCAAGTTGACATTACCAACGGCAAGTTCGTGTTCAGCTGCACCGAAGCCTACCGCGTCCGCAACGGCGTCATCGGCGAAGCCGTAAAGGGAGCCACCCTGATCGGAGACGGCGCCACCGCCCTCAAACAAATCCGCGCCATCGGCAACGACCTCGCCCTAGACCCCGGCATCGGCAACTGCGGCAAAGCTGGCCAATGGGTACCCGTCGGCGTAGGCCAACCCACCCTACTCATTGGCGGCCTGACCGTAGGCGGCTCGCAAACGTAAAGCGGCTTCCGCCCAGACGGTCGCGGGTCGGCACAAACCGCGACCGCCCACTCCGGGTCATCCTCTCTGCAAAAATATCCCCGCCGGAGGCATCCGGCAGGGCCACGAAGCCCGCCAAAACAGCACGGCCGCGCACAGTCCCCCAGACCTGCCCCTAACGCATCCTCTGCGTAAAATTATCCCCCGCGGAGCAATCCACGACGCCAAAGTCGTCCGGCGTATAATCGATCAGACCAGCCCAGCAGACCACCAGACCACGATATTCGGCCTACCCGAAAATCGCCCCGCACGCTGCATTAACTCGGCAAATCCCCGGCAAATATGGCCGTTTTCCATGCGGTTAATGGCGCAGCCAAACCCTCACAAAACCGCATCCACCCCGCGCCGCAACCGCGCCACCGTGCCTGCCACATCCGCCAGCTTATCCAAACCAAACAACCCCAGCCGGAAGGTGCGAAACTCCGCCCCCTCTCCCACTTGCAACGGCACCCCTGCAGCAATCTGCATCCCCAACTCCCGGAACTTCGAGCCGTTCTGCACGCCCGCATCCTCGGTAAAACTCACGACAACTCCCGGAGCCTGAAACCCCTCCGCCGCAACCGAGGCCACACCTTTTTCCGCCAACATCCCCCGCACAGCCGTTCCCAATTCCCACTGCGCAGCCTTCGCCACCTCAAACCCCATCGCCTTGGTTTCCAGCATCGCATCGCGGAACCCCACGATCGCATCGGTCGGCATGGTGGCATGGTACGCATGACCACCCGCCTCGTAAGCCACCATAATTGCTCGCCATTTCTTCAAATCGAGCGCAAAACTATTCGACGTGGTTTCCGCCAACCGAGCCTCCGCCCGCCCGCTCATCACCACAATTCCAGCAGCCGGAGACGCCGACCACCCCTTCTGCGGCGCTGAAATCAGCACATCCACCCCAGTCGCCGCCATATCCACCCAAACGCACCCCGACGCGATGCAATCAAGCACCAGCAGCGCCCCCACCTCATGCGCCGCCGCAGCCATCGCCGCGATATAATCATCCGGCAAGATAATCCCCGAAGATGTCTCGACATGTGGCGCAAACACCGCTTCGGGCCGCACTTCCCTGATCTTCGCGCAAACCTCGTCAATCGGCGGCGGCGCATACGCCGCCTGCGCGCCATTTCCGCTCGCCCGCGCCATCACCACAGTCGGCTCGGCAAACCCGCCCGCCTCAAAAATCTGGCTCCAGCGATACGAAAACCAGCCGTTGCGCACGATCAAAGCCGAGCCCTGCCCAAACTGCCGCGTCACCGACTCCATCGCGTAAGTGCCGCCACCCGGCACCAAGGCTACCGCAACCCCCTGATAAACCTCACGCAACAGCCCAGAGACATCGCGCATAACGCCCTGAAACTTCGCCGACATATGGTTCAAACTGCGATCGGTGAACACCACCGAGAATTCTTCCAACCCATCCGGGTCAACATTGGCATGAGGCAGTTTCATCGCAGCACTCCTTAAATCTTTGCCGCAATCTTAGCCCCAAATGCTCGCCGACGCGGTATAAAAACCGACAGCATTCTTTCGTTTTTCCCAATTTTATGCCGCGTCGGCGAGCATTAGACAGCTTCCGAAATTCCGCACGAGTAACTATGCCAACTAACTACCCCAGCGGCCCCGGCCGCCGCTCCTCAGTCAGCAGCACATTCGCCTCGACCTGCCCCACCCCCGGCAGCGTCATAATGCGCCGCCGCAGCACCCGCTCAAAATCCGCAATGTCGCGCGCCACCACCCGCAAGCGATAATCGAACAGCCCCAACACATGCTGCACCACCTGCACTTCTGGTATTGCCTTCACCGCCCTCTCAAAATCCTCCAATGAAACCCGCCCCTTAGTGGCGAGCTTCACCCCTAGAAACACCGTCACCCCAAAGCCCAGCGCAGAACGATCCACGTCCAACCGTCGCCCTGCAATCACCCCCGCGTCCTCCAACCGCTTGATCCGCCGCCACGCAGCAGGCTGGCTCAACCCAAACCGCCGCCCCAATTCCCCCGCCGACAGCCCCGCATCCAGCACCAAAGCCCGCAGCAATCCGCGATCCACGTCATCCAGATCAATCACAGCGGCAACCCTTCGCTTTCCTTGATCGTCGCAATCAGCATCAACGCCTCAATGTCCGAGATATGCGGCAGCACCAGAATCTTTCGCCGATACACCTCTTGATAATGCGCCATATCCCGCGCGATCACGTTCAGCCGCACATCGACCCGGCCCAGAAACGTCTCAATCGCGATCACCTCCGGCACCTCACGCGCGGCATCCAGAAACTCATCAAACGCGCGCGGATTTGTTTTATCCAGTGTGAATCGCAAACTGACCTCGACCGCATAGCCCAGCGCCCGCCAGTCAATCAGCACTTGCTCGGCGCGGATCACCCCACTCGCCCGCAAGCGCTCAATCCGGCGCCAACAGGTCGCTGTGGTCACGCCCGCAAGGTCCGCCAACGCCGCCGTCGCAAGGCTTGGATCTGCCAACAGGTGACGCAGCAAGCGCCGATCCGTATCATCAAGCATGATTTTTTCACTATGTCCGCATTATGCGCATGATCTGTCGCAAAGTCTCGGTTGAGTGTCAAAGCGGAAATACAACCTCTGTGCGAAAATATGACAAATGCGTGATTTTTGCCAAGAACGCTGCAAAATTGCAGATAACGCTGTCACCCCGGACCGTAAGCTTCTAGAGCAGCGCAGCGGCGTTAAGCCCGGTTTTACGAGTTTGAAGAACATGTCAGTACAGACCATCCATATTTTCGCTAAAAACGCATTGAACATCTCCCGCACCGACGGCGGGGCCTTGACCCAAGGCAACCCCATCTCTAATGCCGTCAATGGCGACGCGTACAGCTGGGAAAATCCCTCTGACGTAGCGATAACCTTCGGCACCGCCGACACCACAATCACATTCAACGATGCCGACGGCATTCTCAGCGATGACCCGTTTAATAACGCCGATGTCATTGATCAGACGCTCGCTGCGCCGGTGACGGTCAACGGCGTCACCTACAATCCGAGCGCCACGACTGTGCGCTGGCAAAACCCTGCACCGGTGAATGTCGAAAACGAATACGAAGTGTCAGTTTATAGCGCGAGCGGAACCGTTTATCACATGGTGGGTGTGTCGATCACCCAAGGCTACACCACCACCGTGGTCGGCGTGATGTTCAAGGGCGCTACCCCGCCACCCGGCACGACTTTATTCTACCATCAGGGTTCTTCGACATATTCTGGCTCTGGCCAAACCTTACCGATCCCCACTGTTACCTGCTTTGTGGCAGGCACCCGGATTGAGACCACAACCGGCCCACGCGCCATCGAGACCTTGTGCGCGGGTGACATGGTTTTAACCCTCGACGGTGGCGCGAGGCCGATCCGCTGGATTGGCCGCAGCCGCGTTGATGGCTTTGGGCCACATGCGCCCATTCGCATTGCAGCAGGCGCGTTCGGCAATCTTCGTGATCTCGATGTATCACCCAACCACCGGATGTATCTCTATTCGTCGAAGGCGGAGCTTTACCTTGGCTGCAACGAGGTGCTGGTGGCGGCAAAATTCTTGCTCAACGGCGACTCAGTGCGCCGTGCGCTGGTGCGGCGCGCTGACTACATCCACTTGATGCTAGACCAGCATGACATGGTTTTTGCCGAAGGCGTTGCCAGCGAAAGCCTGTTCACCGGCTCGGGCGCAATGAACTCACTGGGCAGTACCGCTCAGGCCGAACTTCTCGCTATCTTCCCACAGCTGAAATTGCGCGAGCAGGTTCTGTGCCGTCGCAGCCTTACCAAGGCGGAAGCGCACCTATTGTTCCCCGCCAGCGCGACTTATCCCGGCCTGCGGCTGGCCGATATCGCACCCACCCTGCGCATCGCTGCATAAGGCGGGCGCATATATTTTTCAATATATTCGGTATCGACGCATAAAAATCACAACATTTTGCCGTTTTTGAAAAATTTTGCGCGCATCCCCTTCTTAATCCGCCTATATTGCGCTCATCAACAACGAAGGAGCGCCCAATGCGCGTGTATTACGACCGTGACTGTGATGTGAACATCATCAAAGACAAAAAAGTCGCCATCCTAGGCTACGGCAGCCAAGGCCATGCCCACGCGCTAAACCTGCGCGATAGCGGTGCGAAAAACCTCGTTGTGGCTTTGCGTGAAGGTTCGCCTTCCGCCAAGAAAGCCGAAGCGGAGGGCCTGAAAGTTATGGGCATCGCAGAAGCCGCCGCTTGGGCCGACCTGATCATGTTCACCATGCCTGATGAACTCCAAGCCGAAACCTACAAAAAATACGTCCATGACAACATCCGCGAAGGTGCTGCCATTGCCTTCGCCCATGGTCTGAACATCCATTTCGGCCTGATCGAGCCGAAAAAGGGCGTCGATATCATCATGATGGCCCCCAAAGGCCCCGGCCACACCGTTCGCGGCGAATACACCAAAGGCGGCGGCGTGCCTTGCCTTGTAGCCGTGCATACCGATGCGACCGGCAAAGCGATGGAAGTCGGTTTGTCGTACTGCTCGGGTATTGGTGGCGGTCGCTCCGGCATCATCGAAACCAATTTCCGTCAAGAATGTGAAACCGACCTGTTCGGCGAACAAGCCGTCCTCTGCGGTGGCTTGATTGAACTGATCCGTATGGGCTTCGAGACGCTGGTTGAAGCCGGCTACGAGCCGGAAATGGCCTACTTCGAGTGCCTGCATGAAGTGAAACTGATCGTCGATCTGATCTATGAAGGCGGCATCGCCAACATGGATTATTCGATCAGCAACACCGCAGAATACGGCCAATATGTCTCCGGCCCGCGCATTCTTCCTTACGATGAGACCAAGGCCCGCATGAAAGCCGTGCTGTCCGACATCCAATCCGGCAAATTCGTGCGCGACTTCATGCTCGAAAACGCCGTCGGCCAACCAACCATCAAAGCCTCGCGTCGCTCCAATGACGAACACCAGATCGAACTTGTCGGCAAGAAACTGCGCGACATGATGCCTTGGATCTCCAAAGGCAAAATGGTCGACCGCGCGCGCAACTAAGTTGTAATCGAAGATTTGGGGCTGGCGCTGTTTGGCCGCCAGCCCCATATTTCAGGCCCAAACCTTTGGTCAAGTTCCAGACACTGGCTACTCAAGAACCGGCGGCACATTGGGTTTTCTCTCGCCCTGCTCCTCAACCGGCTTCAGCAAATCAACGCCATCCTGTGGCCCATCCTTTGCCAAAGTGGATTTTGGGGCTGAAGGATCCTGTTTGCGCTCCTCCGTCCGCGCCTTGCTGACCAAAGCAAAAATGCACACTGCCAAAAGCGTGCCCAGCGCAAGCAATGGAACGATCCATGCATAATCCATTGGGGATTCCTCATATGAAGATCATCATGCGCCTCAACGATCCTCATCGGCTCCCGGTTCCCAAAGCGGCAATCCCCGCACTCCGACATATCGGTCACGCAGGTTTTGGTGTGACTGATGCGTTCAATCAAACTTCCCCTGAGGCGAACGCCCGGATGCCCAAAGGTTAAAACTTCGTTAACACCCCCCTGCTAACCCGTTGATTTTCCACAATCAGGAGACTGTCCACGTGTGGGCAAAGTCAATCCGGCCCGTTTAAGCTTTCGCTCACAATCACAAAAGTATAACGCCCACCCATCGCGGCTGCGATCATCCCCGTAGCCAGAAACGCAACTAAATTACCGGCATATAAAAATGACTGATGTTTCTTCGGGCAACACGCCCGCTGCGGCCAAACCGCAGAACTCCCCGGCACGCGTGCTGCTGGCCAGCCTGATCGGCACCACAATCGAGTTCTTCGATTTCTACGCCTACGCCACCGCCGCCGTCCTCGTGTTCCCTGCCCTATTCTTCCCCGGCTCGGACCCGACGACGGCACTACTGGCGAGCTTTGCCACCTTCTCCATCGCCTTCTTCGCCCGCCCGTTTGGCGCGGTCGTTTTTGGCCACTTCGGCGACCGCATCGGCCGCAAGGTCACTCTGGTAGCTGCCCTCCTGACCATGGGCGTCTCCACCGTGATCATCGGCCTGCTGCCTACCTACGACCAGATCGGCGTCGCGGCTCCGCTACTGCTCGCCCTCTGCCGCTTTGGACAAGGCTTTGGCCTCGGTGGCGAATGGGGCGGCGCGGTGTTGCTCGCAACTGAGAACGCCCCCGAAGGCAAACGCAGCTGGTACGGCATGTTCCCCCAACTCGGCGCACCCCTCGGACTGTTTTTGTCGTCAGGCTTTTTCTGGGTGCTGCTGCACTTCATCACCGAAGAAGATTTCCTCAGCTGGGGCTGGCGCCTGCCGTTCCTAGCCTCAATCCTGCTGATCGCCATCGGCCTCTGGGTCCGGCTGTCGATCTCGGAAACACCCGAGTTCGCCAAAGCGATCGAGAAGCACGAGCGCGTCGAAATCCCGGTTGCCGAAGTGTTCAAGAACCACAAACGCAGCCTGTTCCTCGGCACCTTCGTAGCCCTCGTGACCTTCGTGCTGTTCTACATCTGCACGGCATGGCTTTTGTCTTACAACGTCAAAGTGCTAAAAATCCCGTTCAAAGACGCGCTGCTGATCCAGATCTTCGGCGCGGTGATCTTCGGGCTGGCAATTCCGCTGGCTGGCAAGATTGCCGACCGCGTTGGCCGCTACAGCTTCCTTCTGGTGGTGACGGTACTGATCGGCATGTTCTCTTTTGCGCTAGAACCGCTCATGGGCGGCGCTGCACAGCCCGAGTCCAACATCTACATTTTCGTCACCGTTGGCCTGTTCCTAATGGGCCTAACTTACGGCGTGATCGGCGCAGCCCTTGCAGCACCCTTCCCAACCCGAGTGCGCTACACCGGCTCGTCGCTGACCTTCAACTTCGCGGGCATCTTTGGCGCATCCCTCGCCCCCTACGCCGCAACCTACCTGCAAGCGAGTTACGGCATGGCCTATGTCGGCTACTACCTGCTGGCGGCGTCGGTGATCACGCTGCTCTGCGTGCTGGCGATGGGTCGCGACAAACTCTGAAAACGTCGCGATATCTTTGCAAAAGGCCGGTGAGAAGTCTCCGGCCTTTATGCTTGGGATGCATCAAACCGCTGCGGCAGTTAATTGAACATGGCTCATATGCTTGCTGTCAAGTTGCTCTCAAACGGCGACAACAGCTGCTTAAACTAACGTTTGCGTTTGCGAGCGTTTAGGGCTTTTGTTTGGCAACACATTAAGGGCTGGGCGAAATATGGCTGGCTCCCCGCGAAACGGCTCGATTGATCTCCTTCGAGGATTGGCCGCCTTTGGCATAGTGTGGTTCCACGCAAAAGCCCCGCAAGCAAGTCTGGGACTGTCAGGACTGACCGTGTTCCTGCTTTTGCTCATAGTGATGAATGCGTCACCTTTGATACCCTTCGAGCGCGCAGTGGCTGATCGTGCTAACCGATTGCTTCGTCCGTGGGTGGTCTGGTCTGCGATCTACGCGCTGGCCAAGACTGCGCAGGCGATGCATTCAAACCATCCACTTTCCGATGAATTCAGTTCCTCAATGCTGCTTTGCGGACCTGCGCTGCACTTGTGGTTTTTACCGTTTAGTTTTTTCGCATTGGTGGCATTGAGCGGACTTGAACGGCGTGTAAGTCTGCAGACGCGGGGCTTTTTCGGCTTTAGTCTTGTGCTTTGCCTTTTCGCGCTTCCGGTATCGGACAGTCTCGCGAACGCGACTTTAGGACATCCCCTATTGGAATGGGCCGCAGCCATCCCTCCGCTTGTAATAGGGGTTGCGTTGCGCTCGGCTGGAAGCTCGCCCGTTAGACAGTGTATAGTTCTTTCCGCAGCGATTTTGTCTTTTGCAGGAGTATTCGGTACTAGCGGCGAAGCGCCAATCGGAGTGCTAATAGGGTTGGTGCTGGTTTTGCTTGCCCTAAACTTCTCCATTCCGGACACGTCGGCCTCCAGATGGGTCGCATTCATGTCGATGGCGATTTATCTGATGCACCCAATATTCTTGTCACCCCTCGCACGGGGCGCTATGGCGGATAAGCCAATTTTGCTAACGGTTGCTGCTACTTTCCTGTCGGTCCTAGTAGGGGAATGCATCCGGCGGACTTCGTTATCGAAAGTGGCGCTTTGACGATAACAGCGTTTAGCAACAACCCCCACTCAAGCGTTAAAATTACGTTAACGCAATTCTTAGCCATTTGTTTCTAAACGATAATCGGGTGTGTCCCCGCGTGGACACCCTCAGACCGCGGCCTCCACCGCCCCTACAATCTCATCGACCACATCGCGCAGCATCGCCTCATCCTCACATTCCGCCATCACCCGGATCAGCGGTTCGGTGCCGGACTTGCGGATCAATATCCGCCCCTTACCGGCTATCGCGACCTCCTTTGCCGCGATGACGGCCCTGACGGCTTCGGCTTTCAACGGCTCCAACCCCGGTGCGTAGCGAACGTTTTTCAGTAACTGCGGCACAGTTTCAAATTGTCGCACCAGACTGCTCGCAGGCTTGCCTGACCGCGCCATCTCGGCCAAGAACTGCAGGCCGGCGATCAGGCCATCACCCGTGGTGGCGTAGTCTGTCATCACGATATGACCCGACTGCTCACCCCCCAGATTGAACCCACCGCGCCGCATCGCTTCCACGACGTAGCGATCCCCGACTGAGGTGCGTTCCAGCCGCAGCCCTCGGCCTGTCATGAACCGCTCCAGCCCCAGATTGGACATTACGGTTGCAACCAAGGTGCCGCCCTGAAGACGCCCGCTGTCGGCCCAGCGCCCTGCCAGCAGCGCCATGATCTGATCACCGTCGGCCACGCGACCTGTCTCATCTAAGATCATCACCCGATCTGCATCGCCATCCAAGCTGATCCCCACATGCGCGCCATGTGCCACAACCGCCTCCGCCGCCGTCTGGGTGTAAGTGGAGCCGCAGCGATGGTTGATATTTTTGCCGTTCGGGCTGACGCCCACCGCGATCACCTCGGCGCCGAGTTCCCACAGCACTTCAGGTGCGGCCTTGTAGGCGGCCCCGTTTGCGCAGTCGATGACCACCTTCAGGCCGTCGAGCCTCAACCCGCCTGGGAAAGTGGTCTTGACGAATTCTTGGTACCGCCCCACCGCGTCATCAATCCGCTTAGCGCGGCCAATGTTTTCGGGCGGCGAGAGGCTTGGATCAGCCTCTACCAGGAGCTCAATCTCGGCTTCGGCGATGTCGGACAGCTTGAAGCCATCCGGACCAAAGAACTTGATGCCGTTGTCGTAGTGCGGATTGTGCGAGGCGCTGATCATTACCCCTAGATCGGCGCGCATCGAACGCGTCAGAAAGCCCACCGCTGGCGTCGGCACCGGACCGAGCAACAACACGTTCATGCCAGTGCTGGTAAGCCCCGCCGTCAACGCGTTCTCCAGCATATAGCCCGACAGCCTGGTGTCCTTGCCAATCACCACGCGGTGGGCCGTTGAGCCATCGCGTCGAAAGTATTGACCCGCCGCCGCACCCAGTTTCAGCGCCATCTCGGCGGTCATCGGATAGCTGTTGGCAGTGCCCCGCACGCCGTCGGTTCCGAAAAGTTTGCGGGTCATTGCGCCACTCCTGTTATTGCTGCTTGCCATAAGGACAAAGCCTGACGAGTCTCGGCTACGTCATGCACGCGGATCATCTGCATACCTTGCGCCACCCCGGCCAACGCCACGGCAAGGCTACCCGGAAGACGTTTTGCGGCATCCGCCTCAGCACCGATCGTGCCAATGAAGCGTTTGCGTGAAGCTCCAAGCAGCACGGGAACTCCGAGATTATGAAACAGCGACAGCCGTGACAGCAAGAGCAGGTTATGCTGCAGGGTTTTACCAAAACCGATGCCGGGATCGATCGCCAGCTTTTCACGCGGGATGCCAGCGGCGATGGCCTCGGCCAGACGGGCAGCGAGGGCGTCATAAACGTCCAGCAGGACATCGTCATAATGGGGGTCGACCTGCATAGTCTGTGGCGTGGCGATGGAGTGCATCAGGATCACAGGGCGGCCAGAGGCTGCGGCAATTTCAGCCATGGTCTTATCAAATTGCAGCGCCGTCACGTCGTTCAAGATGGATGCACCTGCGTCAAATGCCGCGCTGGCCACCGAAGCCTTGCGGGTGTCGATTGAAATCGGCAAATCCAAGCCGCCCCCCCGCAGCGCCGCAATCACAGGCGCGGTGCGAGCGGTTTCCTCGTCGGCTGAGACTTCGGCCGCGCCGGGGCGCGTGCTTTCGCCACCGATGTCGATGATGTCCGCGCCCGTGGCCATTTTGCGCGCCTGCATCAACGCCGCTTCCGGGCGCAGAAACAGACCGCCATCAGAAAAACTGTCGGGCGTCACATTCAGGATGCCCATGATCCGAGGCCGATCCATCGTAAGGCCGCCAAACGCCATCCGGGAACTTGATAGGCGACGCCTTGTTTCGGCATCCAGATCGCTTACGTGCAAAAGGCGGGGCGCTTCATCACGGTCAAGCAATTCAACATGTGAGAACCAACACCAGCCGCCTGCCAGCGGCAAGGCATCCGTCGGGCGAGCGGGATCGGTCATCGGAATAGGGCGGATATAGGTCATAGGCTTGTGGTAAAACTCAAAGCCTTTTGTCGCAAGAGGGAAGCGTCAGACCTGTTCGATCCGCACGCGGCTTCCTGCTGGAAGTGCAACATCGCCGTGAACGATCAGACGGTCCGCGGCCATCAATTCGGCGAGCCACAACGCCATCGCAACCGGTTCGCGACTTTGCGGGCCATCGACGGCATCCAGCACCAGTTTAGACGGAGCCCAAACCACCATCTGACCGCGCTTTATCGCCCAATCAATTTCGGTGCGCGTTGCCATCACCACGCAGCGCGGGTCTCGGGCGGCCAGCACCCAAGCGTTTTGCTCAATGGCCAACAGGTCCACCCGGCGCTGAGTAGGCTTATGCCCGGTTTGGGGACGATCCATATTGGGCAGGCCCACGGCCAAAATCACCGGGCGGCCCTGCGCCTGCCAGCCATCCAGCCGTGCAGCCAGATCGACGGCGCCGATCGCAGCGTTGCTTAGGAAAACCACCAAAGGATGCACAGCGGCTTCTTCGCCATCCTGCCCGATCATCTTGACGGCATCCTCGGCGCGGCTGCGCACGATTTCCACGCCCAGCTTATAGGGACCCACATCCAGTTTTTCGACGCGGACGAAAACCCGCATCGCCTGCGGCTCGGCGAGTATACGTTCGGCGAGACGCTCGGCGAGAGTTTCCAGCAGATTCAACCGTTCTGCCGCAAGTTCGGTCGCGATCGCCTCGGTAAGGGTGTCATAAGAAAGGATCAAATCAACATCATCGTTGAGCGGCTGCGCGGCGGGGCGCACCTCGACCACGATATTGAAAAGCACGCGCTGAGTATGGCCACGCTCTTTTTGAAACGCTCCAATGTCGACCTCGACGATATGGTCGCGTAGGCTGATACGATCACGCGGATCTGCGGTGGCCGAAGCGATCGAACGCTCCTCCGGGTGGGCAAAGGCTAGGCGGATGTCGCTTGTCATATAGCCCCCGAAGGCGGAACGCGTTCAGGACAAACTAGCGCGCGCCCTGCACAGCGCCTAGTCCGAACCCGACACCAAGCGCAAGGGGCACGACCTTAGCGACTCGAATAAGTCCTTAGGGTTGGCGGTAAAACAGATGCGAGCCAATGGCCGCAGTGCGGTCAAATTTGCGCGACCAAGATGGGCTTACAGCGCGCGTGTGAAAATAGGTAGCGCCAGCGGTCAAAGCGCGCGGAGCGCCATCCAGCATCACGCGGGCGATACGACCGGCAACTTCGGCTGAACTGCGGTCGGTCATCACGTCTTTATTGCCATCGCAAGAATACGAAAATGCGCAAGATCCACTGCCGCGTTGCTGCACGACGCCGCAGATGGTCTTGGGATACCGCGGGCTGTCCACCCGGTTAAGAACGACTTCTGCGACCGCAAACTGACCTTTTAAGGTTTCGCCGCGCGCCTCAAAATAGATCGCGGTCTTGAGACACTGCCACTGCTGATCACCTGCCGGAGCGGGTTGGCTCTGCAACCATTCGACCGAATAGCTGATCAAAATCGGGTTCTGCAGAACGGCTTGGTTGGCAATTTTCTGCACCTTCATCGGCTTTGCGATCACGGGCACGGCAGCTTTCGGCCCTACCGCCATCGCAGTCAGTCTAGCCTCGGGCAACGCATCAACTGCCTTGCGCTCCGCCCCGAACAAAGACGCCATTTGCGATCCCATCAGCAGGGTGGGATCGTTGGAATGGCTTACCGTCACATCGGCAAAGGCGGCCCCGCTAAGGACCCAAAGCGCCGCAGCGGCGCTCGTCCAGGCTTGGTGGATGCGCATATTAGTGTATCCCAGTTCGTTTCAGCAGCGTCGGCGGGAGCAGCCCCACACGACGAGGAATTTGGCTAAACAAGGATTTTGCATCGGTCCAGATCTGCGGCAAATTTACCACATTATTTTAGTACATTTGAGCGGTTTTCCGCGCAAAATCTTAACGCTATACATTCACTTAAGGTTGTATGCTCATGATATTGGGTTTATTTTGCGGACATCCACACGATCAGCTAACGCTAAATGGGCCGCTGCCAGCCGGGCCAATGGCACCCGATAGGGGCTGCACGACACATAATCGAACCCGGCTTTGCGGCAAAACCCTATCGATTCGGGGTTGCCGCCATGCTCGCCACAAATCGAGACCGTCAGGTCTGGGCGCGTCGCGCGACCCCGTTCGGAGCCGATAAGCAGCAGTTCCCCAACGCCATCGACGTCCAAAGTATGGAATGGATCTTCCGGAAACACCCCTTGCTGCACATAGGTATTCATAAAGCGACCAGCGTCATCCCGGGACAAGCCGTAGGTCATCTGTGTCAGATCATTGGTCCCGAAAGACAGAAAATCCGCATGCTGCGCAATCTCACCAGCGCGCAAGGCCGCACGCGGCGTTTCCACCATGACGCCGAGTTTAAACTGGAACGCCACGCCGGATTTCGTTCGCACTGACGCCGCGACTGCGTCGATATGGCTTTTGACCAGCTCAACTTCACGACGCGCTGACACCAGCGGGATCATGATTTCGGGGATCACCGGAGTGCCTTTGCGGGCAAGTTCGACCGTCGCTTCAAAGATCGCCTGCGCCTGCATCGCGTAGATTTCTGGCAGCACCACGCCAAGCCGCACACCACGCATCCCCAGCATCGGGTTGAACTCGGCTAATGCCTCAGCGCGGCGGGTGACTTCGGACAAGGGGCGGTCGAGAGCTTCGGCGAGTTCGCGTAGACCCTCTCGGCTGTGCGGCAGGAACTCGTGCAAGGGCGGATCGAACAGGCGGATGCAAACCGGCAGGCCCGCCATGATCTCGAACAGCTGCACAAAGTCAGCGCGCTGCATCGGCAGTAACCGTGCAAGGGCAGCCGCGCGATCCGTCGAGGTGTCGGCGAAGATCATTTCGCGCATTACCACTAGGCGGTCTTCGTCGAAAAACATATGCTCGGTGCGACACAGGCCAATGCCTTGCGCCTCAAATTGCCGGGCGGTCGCGGCATCGGCGGGAGTGTCGGCGTTGGCGCGGATACCGATATCCCGGAAGCTGTCGGCCCAGCCGAGCAACTTGCGGAAGGCGTCGTCCAAGGCCGGGGCGAGCATCTCGGCAGCGCCCGCCAGCACATCACCAGTGGTGCCATCAACGGTTATCAAATCGCCCTCAGCGAAGGTGCGGCCATCGGCGGCAGTCAGGCGTTTTTCCTTTGGATCCAGTCGCATACCAGACGCACCCACCACGCAGGGGACGCCCAAACCGCGGGCAATCACGGCCGCATGTGAGGTCACTCCACCGCGTTCTGTCACCACACCAACGGCGGCGTGCATTCCGCGAATATCTTCGGGTGCGGTTTCACGGCGCACCATGATGCAAGGCTCACCCCTCGCCGCACTCGCCTGAGCCGCCTGCGACGAGAACACGATCCGCCCCACCGCAGCGCCCGGAGAAGCTGCGATGCCCTTGGCAAAGACGTCGCGCACCGACCGCATATCGACCTGTGGATGCAGCAGTTCCGACAGCGCGCGGGGTTCCACACGCAGCACGGCTTCCTCGCGGCTGATGATGCCGTCATCGGCCAATGCCACGGCGATTTTCAGGCCGGCACGGGCCGAGCGTTGAACTTTCACCGCATCCAGCACCGAAAGTTTGCCGTCCTCGATGGTGAACTCAATCTGCATTTCTTCACGCAATTTTTGCCGACACACAGCACCATGGCGGATCAGATCGGCGAAAATTTCCGGGGCGATATCCTCTAACGACGGCCCGCGTTTGTCGCGGGTTAGGTAAAGCGCCTCGGTCTTTTTCAGCGCATCGCGGCCTTGCGATTGGCCCAAGTAGCGACCCTTCACCAAGGGCAATCCTGTAACCGGATCAATGAATTGCATGACGCCAGAACCGGAAATCCCCTGCCCGATACCCTGCGCCATCTGCTGCACCACCAGTCCCAAAGTAGCTTCAACCGGCGCGCCTTTGGCTTGACGCAGCAGGCGGGCGGAGGTGCCTTCCCATGCGCGGGCCATCGAACGTAGCACTTCGGACAGTTGCTGGGCCGGGTCTTCGGGGAACGGTTCTTCCATTTCGCGCTCATAATGCCGCAGCGCGTCCCGTAGGCTGTCGGCATTTGGCTTGCCGGAATCGAACATATCTGGGTCTAATCGAGCCACATGAGTGGCGTAACCTTGCACAAAACGCAGGTAAATGGCATCTGCCGCTTCACGGCCGTTGGTTTCGACAAGACGGGTATGTTGGGCGGCGTTCATGCCGATATTCAGCACGGTTCCGGGGCCACCCCAGTCGGGATTCTCGGGCGATGGGCGCACGGAAAGCAACGGCATTGCACCAAAATGAGTCAATATTGCTTTGACATCAACGGGATGACCAGCCGCGATTGACCGCACGGTTTGCGCCGGGAGGGCCACCGTTTCCGGAACCGGAAGATCAAGCCGGACCAGCCGTTGCAGGCATTTCGCACGCCAGCCGTGGGCTGAGGTGCGGATGTCGGCACTCGGGGTGATCTCTGCGAACTCGGCGATTTTCTGCACTGCGGCACCTTTACTTTGCGGGCGCAGGATACACTGGGTGGGGCTTGGTGCAAGCGTTGTGGTAGCTTGGTTAATTGGCCGTTTTGATGAAAGGTTAATGACCCAACAAACGGCCATTAAGCGGCCAGAAAGCGGCCATCTAAGATTCCACTTTGGCGAGGTGGCAGGGGATTAACCTTGTTTGGGCGAATCCCCCGCTTTCGCGGTGTTATTTAGCCATCTATGCGGGTCAGATCGGCCACGCCTGCGCAAATCGCGCGGATGCGGTGCAGCAGGTTCAGGCGGTTGCGGCGGATGATCGGGTTGTCGGAATTGACCTGAACGGCGGTGAAGAAGGCGTCGATCGGGGCGCGCAGTTGCGCCATCGCGGCCATCGCGGCGGCGAAATCTTCGCGGCGCATCGCGGGGGTGATCTGCGCTTCGGCGGTGTCGAGGGCTGCGAACAGCGCGCGTTCTTCGTCGGTTTCCGCGAACTTTGGATCGGCGCCGTAGGAGTATTCTACGCCGTCTTTGGCCTCGGCTTGGGTCAGGATGGTGTTGGCGCGTTTGAAGCCTTGCAGCAGGTTCGGGCCGTCTTCGGTTTTCAGGAAGGCGGCGAGCGCCTCGGCACGTTTGACCAGCAGGGTGAGGTCATCATTGCCGGGCATAGCAAGGCAAGCGTCGATCACATCATGGCGGATGCCTTGGTCTTTCAGGAAGACTTTCAGGCGGTCGTGGAAGAAGGCGAGGAGGTCGGATGAGGCGGACACACGTCCGAGAATTTTCGTCTTCTTCCTCGACATCTTGCCCAGTTTGTCCGCTGAATTCCGAATAGCTTCAGTGATCTCAAATTGGTTTACATCGCCATGTCCATCGTCAGAAAGAACGTTATCAATATGGTCGAGATGCCAGTCAGAATAGCTTTCAAGTACGTTATTAATCACTTCGATATCTTCCGGCAAAATGAGTCCGAGCTTTGCTTCGCAACGAGCCTCATGAAGCGCGTAGGAAGCTGGTCGATTACAAAACTCTTCGCCGCGGGATATTTCCAAGAATAGGTCTGCAATGCGATTTAGGGCGGACGACGCATTTTCTGTAGCAAGACCATTTATGCGAGGTCGAAACACAAACTCAAGCCTCGCCCGCACCTCATTCCCCAATACCAACCGAATAACCCCCAGTGCCGCCCGACGCAGCGCGAACGGGTCTTTCGACCCCGTAGGTTTTTCGTCAATGGCCCAGAAGCCGGTCAGGGTGTCGATTTTATCAGCCAACGCCACGGCGACGGAAACTGGGTCGCTCGGCACGGTGTCGGTGGGGCCGAGGGGGGAGTAGTGGTCGCGGGCGGCGAGGGCCACGGGTTCGGGCAGGCCAGCTTCGCGGGCGTAGTACATGCCCATCAGACCTTGCAGTTCGGGGAATTCGCCGACCATGGCGGAGCGGAGGTCGGCTTTGGCGAGTTTTGCGGCTTGCTCGGCGAGATCGGGGTCGGCTTTGACCAAGGGGGCGATTTCGCGGGCAAGGGCTGCGATGCGGGCGATGCGGTCGGCTTGGGAGCCAAGTTTGTTGTGGAAGGTGACGGATTTCAGGCCGTCGAGCCATTCCTGCATCGGGGAATCGGGGTTGGCTTTCGCCACGCGCAGATCGTTTTCCCAGAAGAATTTTGCATCCGACAGGCGGGCGGACAGCACCTTTTGGTTGCCCTTCAGGATCGTCTCGCCGTGATCTGCCGTCTCGGTATTGGCGACGGTGATGAAGCCCTCTATCCGGCCCGTTTTGGGATTGCGCACCGAGAAGAACTTCTGGTGTTCCTTCATAGAGGTCTGCAAAACCTCGGGCGGCAGGGCGAGGAAGGTGTCGGCGATGCGGCCCATCAGCGGGACAGGCCATTCGACAAGGCCCGCAACTTCGGTGAGAAGGCCCTTGTCTTCAACGACTTCCATGCCCGCCGCGAAGGCGAGGTTCTGCGCGCCTTGCCAGATTGCGGCTTCACGCTCGGCTGAGTCCAGCACGACATGGGCGCGTTTCAGTTTGACCACATAGTCGTCAAAGCTGGTGACGGGGAAGCGGGCGGGCGACAGGAAGCGGTGGCCTGCGGTGGTGTTGGAGGATTGGATGCCGTCGATGTTCAAGGGAACGACTGCGCCGCCGGATTCGTCGGAGAGCAGGCAGAGGATGGAGTGCAGCGGGCGGACCCAGCGCAGGGTGCCGGACCCCCAGCGCATGGATTTCGGCCAGGGGAACGTGCGGATAGTGGTTTCCAAAACCTCCGCGATGATGACGCTGGCAGCGCGACCGGGCTTTTCGATCACGGCGTAAAGCGTTTCGCCCTTTTTATCGGCGCGGCGTTCCAACTGATCGAGTGTCAGCCCGGTGGAGCGCAAAAACCCCTCAATCGCAGCGGGCGGCGCAGAGGCGCTTGGGCCCTTGCGTTCCTCGCGGACGGGTTTGCTTTCTGCTGACAGACCTTCGATGGACAGCACCAGACGGCGCGGAGTCGAGAACGCGCCCGACGAGGCATAGGTCAGGCCAGCCTCAACCAAGCCATTGGTGATCATGGATTTCAGATCGTCACGGGCGCGGGCTTGCATCCGGGCGGGGATTTCCTCGGAAAACAGTTCGATCAGCAGGTCGGACATTTATTGCTCCGCTTCAGGAGAAAGCTGGTGCCACGCATAGGCGCGGCCATCGGGAAAAACCGCGACAACGCGGTCGATTTCGGGGGCGATATTGGCCTGGGACAGGAAGGCGATGGCCTCCCCCTTTTCCAAGGCTTCGCCGATTTTGGTGGCGTCAAAGCAGCTGAACCACGTGGGCGCGATCAGCGGAACCGCGTTTTCGTAGTGCTTGTAGGTTTCGGTCAGCATGGCTTGGCTGAGGGGTGTGTGGAAGCAGGCGCGGAAGCGCAGCGGCGAGGAGTCGGCCGTGATGCCTTCGACGCCGTCAACGAGGATCGCCTCGGGCTGGCCGGATTCGATCAGGGTGAGTTCGATCTCGGCGCCTTTTTGGAAGGTCGCCGGGGTATAGTAGGCGTATTCCTGCAGCCAATACATGGCGATGCCAGCGATGGCGGCGACGATCACAATGAAACCCGCGACGTATTTGCCATTCACGAGTGCGCCTCTGCGTCTTGACCTGTTGCGTCCCGACCGGCCGGGGTCAACCGGAAGGCGTCGGCACATTTCTTCGCCAGCGCGCGGACGCGGCCAATATAGGCTTGGCGTTCGGTGACAGAAATCACGCCGCGCGCATCAAGCAGGTTGAACAGGTGGCTGGCTTTGATGGTCTGGTCATAGGCCGGGTGGGCCATGATGATTGTTTTGCCGGATTTCGGGTCGAGCGGCGGGAAATCCAGCAGGCGCTGACATTCGGCCTCGGCATCTTTGAAGTGTTGGAAAAGTTGCTCGGTATCGGCACCATCAAAGTTGTGGCGCGAGTATTCTTCCTCGGTCTGCATGAAGATGTCGCCATAGGTCAGCGGGATTTTCGCGGCGGGGTCGTTGAACGGCATGTCCATGACGTGATCGACGCCGAGGACATACATCGCGAGGCGTTCGAGGCCGTAGGTGAGTTCGCCGGAAACCGGACGGCAATCATGGCCGCCGACTTGCTGGAAATAGGTGAACTGCGAGACTTCCATGCCGTCGCACCAAATCTCCCACCCCAAGCCCCAAGCGCCGAGAGTGGGGGATTCCCAATCGTCCTCGACAAAGCGGATGTCGTGCAAGGATGCGTCAATGCCAATGGCTTTGAGCGAGCCGAGGTAGAGGTCTTGCAGATCGGGCGGCGAGGGTTTGATGATCACCTGATATTGATAATAATGCTGCAGGCGGTTGGGATTCTCGCCGTAGCGGCCATCGGTGGGGCGGCGCGAGGGCTGCACATAGGCGGCGGCCCAAGGCTTCGAGCCCAGTGAACGCAGGGTAGTGGCGGGGTGAAATGTGCCCGCGCCGACCTCCATATCATAGGGCTGCAAGATCGCGCAGCCCTGCGCTGCCCAGTAATTCTGCAAACGCAGGATGATTTCCTGAAAGCTGCGGGGGGCTTTGGGGGCATCAGCCATGACGGACCTCTTGAAATGTTGCCACTCCATAGGCAAGAGGCAGCCAAGGGTCAATGCGGCGCTTATGTCTGGGGCGGAAAGCACGTGCATCTGCGGGGTGCTCTGCTAGGTTCGCCAGACTGCGGCGCTTGGCGAAAATTGAGATTGGACGGTTTGATGAGACTTCGGATGGTTGTGCTGGCGCTGCTGGCGGTGCTTGGGTTTGGCTCGATGGCTACGGCACAAGAGCAGGCTTGGTTGCAGGTTGAGGCGCAGCCAAGTTTGGCCGAAGCCGAAGCGCGGGCGCGCGCCTATGCCGCCGAGTTTCCGAATGTCTCGGGGTATCAGCTTTCATCCGGCTGGTATGCGATCGTGCTGGGGCCATATTCGCCGGAAGCCGCCGCTGGCGCGCTGTCCGATCTGCGCGGCGACGGAGCTATTCCGGGCGACAGCTTTGTAACCGATGACGCCACGCATCGCCAGCAATTTTGGCCGGTGGGGGCGATTGCCGGGCAGGTTGAGGTTGAGCCGTTGCTGTCAGATCCCCTGATAGTAGATCCGATGCTGGCAGATCCGGCGATTGAAGCCGTTGACCCGGTGATTGAGGTGATGCCTGCCGAGGAAACTGTGCGCGAGGCGAAGGCTTCGGAGGCAGAGTTGGACGCGGATGGTCGCAAGGCGCTGCAAACCGCGATGGCTTGGTATGGCTTTTACGAGGGCGGCATTGATGGCGCTTTTGGCCCCGGCACCCGGAACTCGATGGCGGCTTGGCAAGAGGCGAATGGGTTTGAGGCCACAGGCGTGCTGACCAGCAAGCAGCGGGCGGCGTTGGTGGGCAACTATCAGGCGGATCAGGCGGAGTTTGGCTTTGCTTCGATCTCGGAGCCGGAAGCCGGGATTGAGATTACGCTGCCGATGGCATTGGTGGAGTTTGACCATTATGAGCCGCCATTTGTGCATTACAATGAGAAGGCTAACTCCGGGCTGAAAGTGATATTGATCTCCGAGCCGGGCAATCAGGACAGCCTGTCTGGGCTTTATGATGTGCTGCAAACGCTGGAAGTGGTGCCTGCGGAGGGTGAGCGGAGCAAGTCGGAGAAAAGTTTCACCATCAATGCGGCCTCTAGTGCGGTGCAAAGCTATGCTTATGCCGAGCTGAAGGATGGCATGGTGAAGGGCTATCTGGTGGTTTGGAACCCGGCGGATGCGGAGCGGATGAGCCGGATTTTGCCCGCGTTGAAGGCGAGCTTCCGCGGCGTTGGCGATAAGGCGCTTGATCCGGGCTTGGTGCCGATGGATGCGGCGACGCGGTCGGGGTTGCTGGCGGGGATGGAAGTGAAGTTGCCGAAGCTGTCACGCTCGGGGTTCTTTGTGGACGCCTCAGGGGTTGTGGTGACGACTGTTGAGGCTGTGGCGCAATGTGGGCGGGTGACGATTGATCACGCGACTGACGCGACGGTGGTGGCGCAGGATCAGGCGACGGGGATTGCGATCTTGCGGCCGGTGTCGCCGCTGGCTCCGCCGGCTTTCGCGCGGTTTGCTGGCGGGGCGGTTCGGCTCGGGTCTGAGGTTGCGGTGGCGGGGTATTCTTACGAGGATAAGCTTCCTGCTCCGGTGCTGACTTTCGGCACGCTGGAGGAGGAGAAGGGACTGAACGGCGAGGCTGGGATTTCTCGGCTGGCCGCCCCTGTGCTGCCGGGCGATGCGGGCGGCCCAGTTCTGGACGCCACGGGCGCTGTGCTGGGGATGCTGTTGCCGCCTGCTGTGAAGGGCGCGAAACTGCTGCCGGATGGCGTGGCTTTTGCCGCCCAAGCCGGGATGATCGGGCAGGTTTTGACGGCCTCGGGTGTGGTCGTAACGGCGGCCACTTCGACCGATTTGGCGACGCCGGATGCTTTGAATGCGGCAGGGCTAGGCATGACGGTTTTGGTGTCTTGCTGGGAGTGAGTTTGGCTGTGTCCACGTGTGGCCAGAGGGCTCTGGCACGTAATTTCAATGGCTTAGCAGGGGGTGGGTAAGGGATTTTTAACTTTTGGGCTTGCGAGAGGCTGAACAGTTGAACGCTCCGCGGGGGATATTTTCGCAGAGAGGATGACCTAAGCGGCGGCTAATGTAATCGTCCGGGCGGCTTTCGCTCGCTGCCCCGGGAACCTCCCGCCCCTCTCCGCATTCACTCTCTGACGCTTTTTGCGAAGGATGGCGATATGCTGGTGAAGCAACCTCAGGTGCGGGTTACGATGTTTGTCGATGTGGCGCCGGAAGACGTTTACACCGCGTTTACCGAGCCTGACTGGCTGTGTGGGTTTTGGCTGGCGCAGGCGGATGGGCCGTTGCGGGTGGGGCAAGCAGTCAAATGGACTTTCATGGTGACGGGGGCCGAGGCCACCGTTACGGCGCGGCGGATGATGCCCTCACATCAGATAATTTGGGACTGGGACGACGGATCGACGGTTCAGATTGATCTCGACCCGTTTGAGGATGGCACGGCGGTCACGCTGCTCAGCTGGGGGTTTGCGGGCAGCGACGATGAACAGATGGCGGCGGCGCTGGATGCGACCGAGGCATATTCGATAGTGCTGTGCGATCTTAAAACGCTGATGGAATCGGGCAAGTCGGCCGGGTTGACGCGGGCCAAAGCGCAGTTGATCGAAGCGCGGCAGTAGTTTGGCGCTTCGATCAGGCAATCAACGCGGTGGATTAGCCAACGTGGTAGAGGCTCGCGAACAGCTTGGGATCGAGGCTGTCGGCTGCAAAGGTCGGGCCTTCGGTCAGCACGGAAACTGCGTCGTGGCTGTGCAGGCTTTCTTGGTGGCTGGCGACAATGCGGAAATCGCCGATGCGGTTGTCTTGCTGTAGCGCAAGGCAAAAGCTGCGGGCGGCGTCTTCGACGAAGATCGGGTTGGCGGCGTTAAGCTCGGCAAACGCCTGCTCGTCTTCGCGCTTCACCATCACTTGCGTCTCGGTCGGCACGGCCTTGCGGGCAAGGTCGATCAGGTCTTCAAACCACAGGCATTTGTCGCCCACCAGTTCCACCGAGATGCGAGCGACTGAGCGTTGCGAATGTGGCGTGGCGAGTTGGCCACGGGTTTGGCGCGCGTGTTCGGAGAGTTCCAGCGAGCAGGGGCAGGTGCTGGAATAGACGAAATCGAGGTGCATCAGGCGTTTGCGCACCCCGGCTTTATCAACCAATTCCAAAGCGATATCATAGTATTGCCAGCCCGAAAGGCCCGAGCGCAGCGATTCCACTTTGACGGGGAACGAAAAGCGCATCTGGATGCGGGCATCAAAGCTGCCGAGGTCTTTCAGGTAATCTTCGAGCGCATTTTCGATGACTTTATAAGAAAACTCACGCTCGGCATGGCCGTAGAACGACCGCATGATGCGGCTCATGTTGATGCCTTTTTTCTCGGCCTCGAGGCTTACTGTGCCTGTCACCGAAGTCTCCAGCGTCAGCGGGCCGTTGTGGCGCGTGCGGTAGCGGATCGGCAGGCGGAAATTGGAGATGCCGACGTGCTGGATGATTTGCTTGGCGCCGATGATCAGGCTGGCCGGGCCATTTTGCAAATCGGGCATCGAGTCTTTATAGGCGTCGGTCACAATGAAATGCGCGGGGTATTCACGCGACAGCACCGGATAGGTTTGACCGACCAGCGCACCAGCACCGGGGGCAAGACCTGCAATTTCGGCATCGGTGGCACGCCGCGCCCAAGCCCGCAATGTCGCCAAAGCAGCCTCCGCCTCGGCGCGACCCGGGCGTTGATCAAGATCCGGCATATGAATGTTCATCGCAGCTTCCCCACTGTGGTCGCAGGTCTTCAATATAGGCGAGTTGCCGCCTTTTCCCAAGCCTGTCCGAAGCAATACGCGCGAAAGGCGACATTGGATTAACGGCGTTCACAATTTTGCGAGTCGGCGGGGCAATGTCACCCCGCCCTATCGTTCAGATTGCGGCCAGCGCGTTTTGCAGATCAGCGATCAGATCACCGACATCCTCTAGCCCCACCGACAGCCGGATCAGCCCCGGCGTGATGCCAAGCGCGTCTTTTTGTGGCTGTGGCAGGCGCTGGTGGGTGGTGGTGGCGGGATGGGTGGCGATGGATTTCGCATCACCCAAGTTGTTGGAAATCTTGATGATTTCCAGCGCATTGCAGAACCTGAACGCGGCTTCCTTGCCGCCTTTGATATCAAACGTCACCAAAGTACCGCCCGAACCCATTTGCGCCATAGCCAGTGCGTGTTGCGGGTGCGAGGCAAGCTCGGGAAAGATCACTTTGGAGATGCGATCATCGGCGGACAGCACCTCGGCGATTTTCAGCGCAGATGTGGCCATCGCACGGCAGCGCAGGTCCAAAGTCGCCATGCCGTTGAGCATGATCCAAGCGGTGAAGGGGCTCATCGCGGCCCCGGTGTGCTTCAGGTAAGGCTCGGCGACTTTGCGGATGAAGTCTTTGGTGCCGCAGATCACGCCACCCAAGGCGCGGCCCTGACCGTCGATGTGTTTGGTGGTGGAATAGACAATCACGTCAGCGCCTTGCTCTACCGCGCGGCTAAAGATCGGGGTGGCGAAGACGTTATCGACGATCACCAAAGCGCCGACGGCATGGGCGATTTTGGCGACTTCGGTGATATCGACGAGTTCCAGTGTGGGGTTCGACATCGACTCGAAAAACACCGCTTTGGTGGCGGGGGTGACGGCTGCGCGCCACTGGTCGAGGTCTGTGCCATCGACAAAGGTGACGTTGACGCCGTAGCGGGTGAGGACTTCTTCGAGGATATAAAGGCACGAGCCGAACAAGGCTTTTGACGATACAACGTGGTCGCCTGCGCGCAGCATGGCGGTGAGTGCGCCGTTGACGGCGGCCATGCCTGATGCGGTGGCGAAAGCGTCTTCGGTGCCTTCTAGGGCCGCGATGCGTTCTTCAAACATCCGCGTGGTCGGGTTGCCGTAGCGGGCGTAGATGAACTCATCATCCCCGGCTTTGATGAAGCGTTCCTCGGCGGATTCGGCGGTGGGGTAGACGAAACCTTGGGTCAGGTAAATCGCCTCGGCCATCTCGCCATATTGCGAACGGCGCGAACCCTCATGCACCAGTTTGGTGCGCGTTTTCCAGTCATTGGTCATGGCGAAGACCCTCCGGTCCAAAGAAAAACCCCGAAACCAAAGGGCTTCGGGGCTTGCGACCCTGACCCTCTTTAGCGGAATGTTTAACGTGGCCCGCAATTCGGAATAAAGCACCACGGGGGGTGGATAGCCCTCGCGCGGGGTGAGGTCAACGGCGGTTGGCAGAAATCGCACTCTTTGCTGCAAAAACAGGGTAAGCTGGCAGCATTAACGCACATTTTTCATAGGTGATTCCGATGTCTGGATTTGGATATCAGCCGAAGCCGCTGAATCTTATGAACGAAAAGCTGACACTATCGCCGGAAACCCAAGCCATGATCGCCGATATTGAGGCGAAGATGGCCGCTAGGGCTTGGATGGAGGCAATGCTGGCTCCGCGATGGGCCGATCTTATTCCGATGCTACAACTTTCGACGTTGCGCCCGGTGGTTGTTGGCCCGGTGGCGGGGGCGCCTGCGGCTTGGCTGGTGCCGCTTCCTGCCGGGACTGGTCCGACTGCGCCTAATCCGGGACCGGCGACGCCTCATGCGGGTGAGGCAAAAGACGTGCTGGAGGCGGTTTACAAGCTGCCGATTGTGCAAAAGCAAGTTGGGTTGTTGCAAGACGAGGCCAAGCGGCAGTGGGGCGTGTTGAAGGGTGAGTCAAAGGTGGCTCCGACCGGTGAGAAGGTGCTGATGGTATCCAGCACGGTCGTGGTGGCCGGGGCATTTATCGCGCCGATTTTGGCGGTGCGCGACACCCGGTTGATGGCGTTTGGGCTGATCAAAGACAAGTGGCTGCCGGTGCCGGGGTTGGACGGCTATAAGATCAAACTGCTGGACGAGGGCGCGGGGGTGACAGTGCCGCTGCCGATACCGGGGCTGACGGTAGAAGCCGAGTCGCAGTTTTTGCAAAGCGGGACGAAACCTACGACGATCATGTTTCAGTTCGATCTGATGGAGTTTTGGGGCAAGAAAAAGTAGCCGTTACGCTAAGTGACCGTTACGCTGCTGTAACGCGGCGTTCATCGCTTTGTTGCAGCCTTGTGGCAGCCTTTAGGCGACACGAGGGGGCAAACAATGCCGGATCAGACGAATGTTTTCCGAGTGGATGTGGGCCGTGCTGGATTGCGGGTGGATCGGGTCGCGTTGGCCGAGGCGTTGGCGCTGCTACCTGTGGGTGCGCCGGTTGTGGTGATGATCCACGGTTATCGCTTTGCGCCCGGCGCGCGAGGCGGCAATTGTCCGCACGGGCATATCTTCTCGATGCAACCGCCTGTGCAGGATTGGACGGCGATTTCTTGGCCTCGGCATCTCGGGTTAAGCGGCGGTCGCGCTTTGGCGATTGGCTTAGGCTGGCAGGCGCGCGGGCGGTTTCGCGGCGCTTGTGTGCGGGCACGCGTGGCGGGGCGGGCTTTGGCAGAACTCGCGGCTTTGGTGCAACGTCTTGATCCGGGGCGGGCGTTCGATGTGATTGGGCATAGTTTGGGGGCAAGGGTGGCACTGGCCGCCCTGCCCTACGCGAACCCCGGCGATCTGCGGCGGTTGATCTTGCTGGCGGCGGCAGAGACGCGGCGGCCAGCGATGCGAGCGATGGCCTCGGCGGCTGGCGCTTGCGTGCAGGTGGTCAATGTCACCACGCGCGAAAACGATCTGTTCGATTTTCTTTTTGAGTGGTTGGCGGGTGCTGGTTTGGACACCGCGATTGGGCAGGGTTTGCGCGAAACTCCGGCGAATTGGCTGGATGTGCAGTTGGATCAGCCTGCGAGTTTGGCGGCACTGGCGCGGTTGGGGCATGATTTGCCCGACGCTCCGGCGCGGATCAGCCATTGGTCGCCGTATCTGCGGCCGGGAGCGTTGGGGCTGTATCAGGCGATTTTGGACGGCAGTTTGTCGGTTCAGGCGCTGCGCGAGGCGTTGCCAGAGCGGCGTGATCCGAGGTGGTCAAGGTTGCTGGCCGGGTGGCAGTGGCCGTTGATGGGGCGGATGCAGCGGGTATAGGCAGGGGCGCATCACTATCTTTCTTGCCCGATTTGGCCGCAGACAAGTCGGGTCGCGAACGCTGGTTTGCTGCACATCACCCCTTGCTCAACGGCCCTTGGCCTTATGAGCAATGAACCGAAAAACTCTGCTCCGCAGAGTTTCCTTTCGGTTCCAGCCTTACGCCCCTGCCCCGTAGCCTTCTTGCACGGTGCGCACCAAGGCGGTGCGGATCATGTTAGACACCAGTGGCAGCAGGCCGAAATACAGCAGCCATGTGGTTTGCGAGGCTTGTTGGATCAGCGTCTCATTTGCCAGCACCATCGCGAGGTTATAAATCACCATCACGCGGGTCATCACCGCATCGGTGCCGCGCATGTTGGGTTGCGGCCAGCGGAAGCGGTTGATCGCATAAGAGCCATCCACCACGTCAATCGCGTAAAGTGCCGCCGCAAATAGGAAGTACAGGCTGAGAAACCGCTGACACAGCAAGGGTTCAGCCGACCAGATCAGCAGGCCGAGCGCGCCGGGGCCAGCCAACATGATCAGCGCAACGGTGACTGGGGCCGAAACCTGCGCACGGGTGCGGGCGATCATCACGCGGGATTTCATCGCCAAACGCAGACCCATGCCAAGCACGAAAGCCACCATGAAGGTGGTGCGGGCATCGTCGAGCCATATGCGCAGCAGGGGCCATGCGAAGAGGATGAGCAGACCGGGCAGCAGGATTTCGACAGGAAACGGCGTGGTGCGGCGAAAGCTGCGGAAAAACTGCGCTAGGATGTCGAGAGTGGTGTCCAACATACCGCATCCTCTGGTTGACTGCACCTTTCTCGCGCGGCAATCGGGCCCGGTTGGGGCTGAAATATGGCGGTAACGGGGCGGTCGACTCGGGGATTTATTTGTTGTCGGGGGTTGCGTCAGGCTCGATCGCGTAGCGGCTGAGCACCCCGCTCTGGCTGATGAAAAACAGAAACAGCGCCGCCGTCAGACCGAAGGTTTTGAAGTTGACCCAGGCGTCGGTGGACATGGTGCGCCAGACGACCTCGTTGGCGATGGCGAGGCCGAAGAAGAAAGCGGTGAGGCGGCGGGTCAGGATCATCCAGCCCTCGGGGTGCAGCGGCAGGGCTTCTTCCATCACCAGTTTCAGGTAGGATTGACCGCGCAATAGGCCGATGCTCAGGATGATGCCGAATGCGAGGTAAAGTAGTGTGGGCTTCATTTTGATGAATCGCTCATCCTTCAGCCAGACCGACAGCCCGCCCATGACGATCACGAGGATAAGTGTCATCACTTGCATTTTGGACAGCGTGCCGGTGAGTTTCCATAAGATCGCGGTGGTTGCGATGATCAAGAGCACGAAAATCGCGGTCATCAGGATGAAGCCGGAGTAATCGGTGCCGAAGATGTGGTAGGTTTTGTCTTTGACAAAGCGGAAGCCCGCGAAGAACAGGATGATCGGCCCGAGTTCCAAGCTCAGTTTGACCATTGGATTCAGTTTCGCTTTTGTCGTTGTCGCGGCCATTGCCTCACCCCGCACGTTTCAATCACCGCTGCTCCTAACGCAATCAGCGCCATCAGGCCAGTGCGGACAAGCCAGTGCGGACAAGCCAGACGTTACCGCCCAGCACAAGCCAGCCGATCAATGCGGACATCGGTGAGGTTTCTGGCGAGATCGCGTGGTTGTCGATTCGATTTGATACTGACACGGCGCTTGCGGCGAGCCGCCGGGGCCAGCCCCGGACCCCGGGATATTTGGGCAGAGAGGATGACCTAGTCGGTTGGCCGCTAATCAGCTTGACCGACTAAGGCGCGGGCGAATTCGTCGGGGTCGAACGGGGCGAGGTCGTCGATTTGTTCGCCGATGCCGATGGCGTGGATCGGCAGGCCAAACTTGTCTGCGAGAGCGACGAGGACGCCACCTTTGGCGGTGCCGTCTAGTTTGGTCATTACCAAGCCGGTGACGTTGGCGATCTTGCGGAAGATTTCAACCTGGTTGATGGCGTTTTGGCCGGTGGTGGCGTCGAGCACGAGGATGGTGTTGTGCGGGGCCGTCGGGTCTTTCTTGCGAATGACGCGGACGATTTTGGACAGTTCCTCCATAAGATCCTGACGGTTTTGCAGGCGGCCTGCGGTGTCGATGAGTAGCAGATCCGCGCCGTCGGCTTGGGCTTTGGTGAGGGCGTCGAAGGCAAGGCTGGCGGGGTCGGAGCCTTCGGGGGCGGTCAGCACGGGCACGCCTGCGCGGGTGCCCCAGACTTGCAACTGCTCAACAGCTGCGGCGCGGAAGGTGTCTCCGGCGGCGATGACCACGGATTTGCCAGCGGCTTTGAACTGCGAAGCGAGTTTGCCGATGGTGGTGGTTTTGCCGGAGCCGTTGACGCCGACCACCAGCACAACTTGCGGTTTTTGCGGGTAAAGCGGCAGCGGGCGGGCGACTGGGGCCATGATGCGGGCGATTTCGGTGGCGAGGGCGTCGCGGAGTTCGGAAGTTGAGATACGTTTGCCGAAGCGGCCCTCGGCGATATTGGCGGTGACGCGGGTGGAGGTATCAACGCCCATGTCGGCGGTAATCAGCAACTCCTCAAGACTCTCCAGCATGGCGTCATCAAGCAGGCGGCGGGGCTCGTCGCTGCGGCCGATCAGACGCGAGAGCAGGCCGGGTTTCGCCTCGGGTTCGGGGGCAGTTTCCGGCGTGGTGGAGGGATCGGCGACCAAAGCCTCCAGCCCCTCACCGATCTTGTCGGAGGAGCGGAACATCCGGTCTTTCAGCTTTTTGAAGAAGGACATGGCGGCTCCGGCTGAGGCAATGGGGTTTCCCTCACCTAGTCAATTTAGCAAGGCTTTGGAAGGGCCGCGCGGCGGGATTGGCATAACCTGCTCTGGCCCTTGCGATTTCTCATGGTAGAATAGGGGCATGGAAGCTGTAACCTCTCGTTCGTTGCCAGTGGCGCTGTTTGCGTTGGCGTCTTTGCTGCCGCTTGCGCTGTTTGGCGCGGGGATTGTTTGGGGCGGATGGTGGGGCTTTGCCGCCCTTGCCTATATGACGGCGTTCGCGGCGGTGTTGGATCAGATTAGCGGCTGGTTTTTGGAAGATGCGGCGGAGGGGGCGGAGTTTCCAGCGGCGGATGCGCTGTTGGTGGTGTTGGCTGTGGGGGCGCTGGCTTTGATGCCGGCGGCTGTCTGGGCTGTTGCGGGCGACAGTGGGCTTTCGGTCTGGGCGCGGGTTGCGGTGTTCATGGGCGCGGGGCTGTGGTTTGGCCAAGTGGCGAACCCGGCGGCGCATTAGCTGATCCACCGGCCGGGGCGGGGGCTGTTTCGGCTGGGCGCGCTGGTGTATTGTTGGCTGCTGTTTGGCCACCACACCTCAGCGCATCGCTTGGTGCATCATCGCCATGCGGCGAGTGCCGAAGACCCCAATACCGGGCGGTCCGGTGAGGGCTATTATGCGTTTCTGATCCGGGCTTGGTTGGGAAGTTTTCGGCGCGGTTGGGCGGCGGAGGATGCGTTGCGTGTTCGCGGTAAGGCGGGGCTGCATCCCTACGCGTTTTATATCGGCATGGCGGTGGTCTGCTTGGGCTTGGGATTTGCGATTGCCGGGATTTGGGGGGCTTTGGCTTGGGCGGCGCTCGCGGCACATGCGCAGAGCCAGTTGATGCTGTCGGATTATGTACAGCATTATGGGCTGGTGCGGGCGGTCCGGGCGGATGGGCGGTTGGAGCCGGTATCAGCGCGCCACAGCTGGAACGCCGGGCATTGGTTTTCGTCGGCCTTCATGCTGAACGCGCCGCGGCACTCGGATCACCATGCGCATCCGGCGCGGCCTTATCCGGCGTTGCGACTGCCAGAGGTTGCCGATGCGCCTCGGCTGCCGTGGCCACTGCCGCTGGCCTGCATGATCGCGCTTTATCCGCCGTTGTGGAAGCGCGCCATTCGTCCACATTTGAACCGCTGGCGCTGAGGCGCGGACCCTGCCCGCCCGAGCCTTACACAAAGCTGTCACTGGCATTTTATCCAGCCTGCGTGCAAAATCGTCGCGATGGAGATTATCATGCGACTTAGAATTGCCCCTGCCCTATCTTTGGTAGCCGTGCTTTGCGCGGCTTCTGCGCAAGCGGATACGCCAATGGTGACACCCCCCAGCCCGCCCATGACCGGTGCCGAATTTGAAGCCTATGTCACCGGCAAGACGTTGACCTATGCTTTGGGCGGCACGATCTATGGCACCGAACAGTATAAAGCTGGGCGCAAAGTCATCTGGGCGTTCACCGAGGATGAATGCCGCGAGGGCTATTGGTATGAAAGCGGGCCGGAGATTTGCTTTGTCTACGAAGACCCGAATGATCCGCAATGCTGGATGTTTTTCATGGGCAAAGCCGGGATGAGCGCGCTGTTTACTGGCGACGGCGGCGGGGCCGATTTATCGGAAATAGCGCAAAGCAGCGGGCCGATGGCATGTATGGGGCCGCAGGTTGGGGTGTGATTGATGGTAGGGCCGCCTCGGGTGGCATCGAGCCACCGCTCGGCGGCGCTGCCGGGGGATAATTTTGAGCGTTGGGTTTGGCGGGATGGTGGAGCCTCCGGCGGGGATATTTATGAATAGGTGAAATATCGGGGCGGGGTGATTTGTCGCGCTGGTTCGGCAAATTTGCGGCGCTTGGTGTTTGTGGTTTGCGCAGATGTGAGTCGGGTGAGCGGCCGTCGCATTTGGGGAATTACGTTTTAGAACAAGCTGCCCTGCTCGGGACCGCCGGATTTTGGCTTTTTCGCGGGCCGAGGGCCGAGGCTGAGACGACCGTCGGCGAATTCGATTTCCAGCGTCTGGGATTTTTCGGCGGCGGCTTTGTTGGTGATAACGTTGCCATCACCGCGCACGACGGCGTAACCGCGTTGCAGCGTCTCGGTATAGCCTAAGGTGGTGCGGGTGCGGTCGAGCGCGTCGAGGCGTTGGGTAAGGGCAGCGAAGCGGCGGGCGGGAGCGGCTTGCAGGCGGGTGTCGAGCAGCGCCAGTTTGGCATGGCCTTCGTTGGTTTTACGCGCGGAGTCACCGATCAGGCGGGTCAGCGCGGGGGCGAGGCGCGAGGCCCATTTGTCGAAACTTGCGTGTTTGCGCTCGGTGGCGCGGGTGGTGCGGTCGTTGAGGCGCAACTGAGTATTGTTCAGCGCCTCGCGGCGGCGGGCGATCAGGGTGAGCAAGGCTTCGGGGCGCAGACGCGAGGCGATGTGGGCGTAGGTGCCGCGCTTTTTGGACGCCGCCATGCCGAGTGCTCCGCCAAGACGTTGTCCAGCGGTATCAAGGCGTTGGCGGGGGGTGGCGAGTAGGGTTTCCAGTCGGGGGAGTGCTCGGGTGAGGTCGCGCAGGCGTTGGTCGCGGCGTTGCAGCGTTTGCGCTATTCCGCGCGACTGGCGGGCGGTTAGGGCATCCAGCGTGGCGATCAGGTCGAGGCGCACTGGCACGGCGAGCTCGGCGGCGGCGGTGGGGGTGGGGGCGCGCAGGTCGGATGCGTAGTCGATCAGGGTGGTGTCGGTTTCATGGCCGACGGCGGATATTAAGGGGATCTGGGAGGCGGCGGCGGCGCGGACGACGATTTCTTCGTTGAAGCCCCAGAGATCTTCTAGGGAGCCGCCTCCTCTTGCGACGATGATCAGGTCGGGGCGCGGGATTGGGCCGCCGGGGGTTAGCGCGTTGAAGCCTTTGATGGCGGCGGCGACTTCGGCGGCGCAGTTCTGGCCCTGCACGGCGACGGGCCAGATCAGCACATGACGCGGGAAGCGGTCGCGCAGGCGGTGCAGGATGTCGCGGATTACCGCGCCGCTGGGGGAGGTTACGACGCCAATGACGTGTGGCAGGTAGGGGATCGGCTTTTTGCGGGCGGGATCGAACAGACCCTCTAAGCCCAGCGCGGCCTTGCGTTTCTCTAGCATCGCCATCAACGCGCCTGCACCTGCGGGGGCGACATCATCGACGATCAGTTGGTATTTCGACTGGCCGGGGAAAGTGGTCATGCGCCCGGTGGCGATCACCTCCATGCCTTCCTCGGGGCGGACCTGCATTTTCGCGACTTGGCCTTTCCAGCTGACGGCATCCAACGAGGCGCGGTCATCTTTGAGGGCGAAATAGAGGTGGCCTGAGGCGGGGCGGCTGATACGGCCGACTTCGCCGCGCACGCGGACGAGGCCGAACTCGCCCTCAATCACCTTCTTCACCGCTCCCGCGAGTTCGGAGACGGTGAATTCCGGGGAATTGGACGGCGCGGGGGTGTCTTCGAACAGGTCGGTCATTTGCGAAGTTTGGCATGAAATCGGAGCATAGAAAAGTCGTGAACGCTCGTTTAGGCATCGCCTCGCGGTTCGCCCCAATGGCCGCCAAAGAAAATGACCGAAGCGAATGCCAGAAAAAACAAGACAATGCCGAGATTGACGCGGCACCAGACTGCATCCAATCACCCATAGCCACCATTGCGATCCCGAGTCCCAATGCCATAAAAGCTTGGTTTCTGCGAAGTGCCTGCAAACGTGTTGGCCAAATCTTTCGCGTTGGAACAGCGCCGAACTCCTGCTGATACAAATCAACCGCGCGCTGGTAAGCCGGGTTGTAGACAAAAGACAGTGAGCCCCTAAACGGTGTTGACGCACGAACCGACCAACGTTTGATCTCAGCGAACGCGCTTGAACTGGGGGTGTCGCGCAATTGGACGAACGCGATGAGTGGAGAAGGTAATATCGGGCCTTCGGCAATATCGAGCAGATACCGAAACTTACGGTATTCAAGCATCACTATGGCACAACGATCTTTGCTAAACCCGAAAGTTTTGCGAAGACTCTCGGTTATCGCCCACTCAAGGGTTAGGTCCGCGGTGGCAAGGGCGCTTAAAGCTGTCTGGATCTCGTGCCACAGATTTTCGTCCTGCATTGCCACCTCGCACATCGCCGCACTTGTTCAACCGCAAGCACCATCCTATGAAGCCTGCATCCACAAGCCAAGCCGGAGGCGCGCATGAACATCCTTATTCTTGGCTCGGGCGGGCGGGAACATGCTTTGGCTTGGGCGGTGAAGCAGAACCCTAAGACCGATCGGCTGATTGTGGCACCGGGCAATGCGGGCATTGCGATGCTGGCGGAATGTGCGGATTTTGACATTCTCGATGGCGCGGCTGTGGTGGCGTTTTGCGAAGTGAATGCGATTGATTTTGTGATCATCGGGCCGGAGGCTCCGCTGGCTGCCGGGGTGGCGGATGCGGTGCGGGCGGCGGGGTTTTTGACCTTTGGGCCGAGTGCGCAAGCTGCAAAGCTGGAGGCATCGAAGGCGTTCACCAAAGAGATTTGCGATGCTTGTGGCGCGCCTACGGCGGCTTATGCTCGGTTCACTGAAGCGGGTCCGGCGAAGGAATATATCCGGGCGCAGGGGGCGCCGATTGTGGTGAAGGCCGATGGGCTGGCGGCTGGCAAGGGCGTTATTGTCGCGATGACCGAGGCGGAGGCTTTGGATGCGATTGACGACATGTTCGGCGGTGAGTTTGGGGCGGCTGGTGCGGAAGTGGTGATTGAGGAGTTTATGACGGGTGAGGAAGCCAGTTTCTTCATCCTGACCGATGGCGTCCATGCCCTGCCGATTGGCACCGCGCAGGACCATAAACGGGTGGGAGATGGCGATACCGGGCCGAATACTGGCGGGATGGGGGCGTATTCCCCTGCCCCGGTGCTGACCGACGCGATTGCCCAGCGCGCGATGAATGAAATCGTTTTGCCGACGATTGCCGAGATGGCGCGGCGCGGCACTCCGTATCAGGGCGTGCTGTATGCGGGGCTGATGATCAAGGACGGTCAGGGGCGGCTGGTCGAATACAATGCGCGGTTTGGCGACCCGGAGACGCAAGTTTTGATGATGCGTCTGGGTGCGCAGGCGTTGGATTTGCTGCTGGCTTGCGCCGAGGGGCGGTTAGATCAGGCGCAGGTGAATTGGGCGGATGACCACGCGATTACCGTGGTAATGGCGTCGAAGGGTTATCCGGGGGCATACGCGAAAGGCTCGGTGATCGACGGGCTGGATCGGATGCCGGAAGACAGCCGTCATATGGCGTTCCATGCGGGCACGGCGATGAAGGACGGTCAGATCGTAGCCAACGGTGGCCGTGTTCTGAACATCACCGCGCGGGGCGATACCTTGGCCGATGCGCGCAATCGGGCTTATGCGATGATTGACTTGCTGCTCTGGCCGGAAGGTTTCTGCCGCTCGGATATCGGCTGGCGCGCACTTTAAGCGAGTTTCGAGCTTGTCTCGTAAATGAAGAACGTTCCAGACGGGTGGCAAGGCCCGCCCCTCTTGCACCCGTGCGGGTTCCTGCTAGACACCCCGCGATAACGTTTTGACGAAGGATGGCGGATGCCGCTTCTCGTGATGAAATTTGGCGGCACCTCGGTGGCCGATCTGGCACGGATCGAAAACGCCGCGAAGAAGGTGCAGGCTGAGGTCGAGCGCGGCTATGACGTGATCGTCATCGTCTCGGCTATGTCGGGTGAGACCAATAAGATGGTGGCTTACGTCGAGGGCACCTCTAAGCTTTATGATGCCCGCGAATATGATGCGGTGGTGTCGAGCGGTGAGAATGTCACGGCTGGCCTGATGGCTTTGCGGTTGCAGGAGATGGGGATCGCGGCGCGGTCTTGGCAGGGTTGGCAGGTGCCGATCAACACGACTTCGGCGCATTCGAGTGCTCGTTTCATGTCTATTCCGCGCGAGAATATCGACGCGAAGTTTGCTGAGGGCTTTAAGGTGGCCGTGGTCGCGGGCTTTCAGGGCGTGTCGGCTGAGGGTCGCGTGACGACTTTGGGCCGTGGCGGGTCCGATACGACAGCCGTGGCTTTCGCGGCGGCTTTTGCGGCGGAGCGGTGCGATATCTATACGGATGTGGACGGGGTTTACACGACTGACCCGCGCATCACCAATAAAGCGCGCAAGCTGGACAAGATCGCGTTTGAGGAAATGCTGGAATTGGCATCCTTGGGCGCGAAAGTGCTGCAAACCCGCTCGGTGGAATTGGCGATGCGGTATAAGGTGCGGCTGCGGGTGTTGTCCTCGTTTGAGGACACCGATGAGAACTCTGGAACGCTGGTCTGCGACGAGGATGAGATTATGGAATCGAAAGTTGTGTCGGGCGTGGCTTATTCGCGCGATGAGGCCAAGGTGACGCTGGTGCGGGTTGAGGATCGGCCCGGCATTGCGGCGGCGATCTTTGGGCCGCTGGCTGAGGCTGGCGTCAATGTCGATATGATCGTGCAGAACATCTCGGAAGTTGAGGCGGGCAGCGTCAAGGGGGCGACGACGGATATGACGTTCTCGTGTCCGGTCAATCAGATCGCGCGGGCTCAGAAAGCGATGGAGGATGCCGTCGCTTCCGGGACGATCAGCTATGATGGGATCGTGGTGGACAGCGATGTTGCCAAGATTTCCGTGGTGGGGATCGGGATGCGGTCTCATGCCGGAGTGGCGGCGACGATGTTCAAGGCTTTGTCGAAAGAGAACGTCAATATCAAGGTGATCGCGACGTCTGAGATTAAGATCTCAGTCCTGATCGACCGGAAATATATGGAGCTTGCGGTGCAGGCTTTGCATGATGCCTTTGAGCTTGAGAAAGCTTAAGCGAGGGTTTTTCCGCTGGGGATTTGACGCCGGGTGGCTTGGCTGCTCGGCGTTTTTCTATGGATGCCACGTGTGGACAGGGTGTTGGGGTGTTTGAGATCAATGCGTTAGGTTTTTCGTTAGGATGGCGTTAACTATGGGGCAAAGGGAGCGGGCATGAAAACCATCGGCATTTTGGGCGGCATGTCGGCGGCCTCAACCATGACCTATTACCGCACGCTTTGTGATCTGACGCGGGCGCGGTTGGGTGGGTTACACTCGCCGCAACTGCTGATCCGCTCGCTGGATTTCGCGCCGATTGCGGCGTGGCAAGCTGATGGTGATTGGGATGCGGCGGCGGCTTTGCTGAACACCGAAGCGCAGGCTTTGCAGCGCGGAGGGGCAGAGGTGTTGGTTTTGGCGGCCAACACCATGCACAAGTTGGTGGAGCCGATGATGGCAGGGGTGACGATCCCGTTGCTGCATATTGCGGACGTGACGGCAGAGGCGATCAGGGCGGCTGGGTTTCGTAAGCCGGGGCTGATGGCTACCGCGTTCACCATGGAGCAGAGTTTCTACACGGATCGTTTGCGGTCGGCGGGGTTGGCTCAGGTGGTGCCGGGGGCTGAGGATCGGGCTGAGACGCATCGGATTATCTATGATGAGTTGTGCCGGGATATTATTACCGATGCGAGCCGGAGCGCCTATGAGGCGATTGCGGGGCGGTTGGTTGTGGCGGGGGCGGATTGTTTGATCCTTGGTTGCACCGAGATCGGGATGCTGCTGAATGCGGGCAATGTCAGTGTGCCGGTGTTTGATACGCTGGTCATCCATTGTGAGGCGGCGTTGGAAATGGCGCTGCGATGAGCATCAAAGGGCGGTGCATGATCGCCGGGTGGGCGAGCCACAGAGGTTCTAAGCAATTTATAGGTCAGCAAATCCCACGGAAGTTCTAAGCGGGACAGCGCAGAAGCGCCCGCCCGAGGGGGCGATCGGGCGCTGCCCGGCGGCGCATTCGCGCCTTGATTCCGGGCGGGTTGTTTGCTTGGGAAGTTGGAAATCGGCGGTCTGACATTCACCGCCAGACATACCGACCCGGCCCCTGTGCTGCCAAGATCAACAATCCGCCGGCGATGGACCAGTTTTTCACCATGATCGTCACCTGCCACGGGTCGGCGCGCAGTTGGTAGTGGAAATAGCTGGTGAAGATGCAATAGGCCGCGAGGATCAGCGCCCATGTGCGGACTTTGGGGCCGAAGATCAGGCCGAGGGCGGCGATCAGGTTGAAGGCGGCCACCGGCCAGACCAGCCATAGCGGCAGGCCGATGGAGGCGATCATATCGCTGACTGGGGTGGGGTCGCCAAGTTTTTGCGCCGCACCGCCAAGAAACAGCAGCGCGATCAGCAGGCGGCCTACGAGGTTGAGCGCGTCGTTCATCGCTGCGGCGCTTTAAGGTTTTTGCTGCTGCCGCTTGTTGCGCTGCGAAGCCGTTCAGCAAGCCTGACTTTGGCAGATAATTCTGTCAAGCGCCCGCGCTGCCCAAATCTGCGGCCAGCACCAGCCCGGCCAAACGGCGCAGCTCGGCGGCTTGATCGGCACCAAGCACCGCATCAATCTGCCGATTGGCTTCAGCATAAAGCGCAAATACCTTGTCCAGCCGCGCCGCGCCATCGGCGGTCAGACGGGCATGGCGGGTACGTCCGTCTTTTTGCCCTTGCGTCACCGTCAACACACCATCGCGGATCAGTGGGCGCAGTGCGTGGGTCAGCGCCGAAACCTCAAGCCCAAGCTTGGCCGCCACCGCTTGCAACAGCGGCCCCTGCCCCTGCGCATCATCCAGCTCGGCCACCACCGCCACCAGCCGTGCTTGCGCCGAGCTTAGGCCCGCAGGCAGCATTTCGGCATCATAAAACAGCGTCACCCGGCGCGCGGCTGTCCGCAACATGGTGTTCAAACAGCCGGAATGCAGGGCGGCCTCGCTGCTGGACTGGGTGTGGTCATCCGTCATTGTGTGAAAATACTTGAGCGGTCAGGCATTGACAATCCCCCAAGCTGAGCTGCATTACCTGAGTTCTCAACTAATAGGATAAATCCAATGACAGCTCTCCCTAATGCAACCCCGTCCCGCCCGGTCGCGCTGATTACCGGAGCTTCTTCCGGCATCGGCGCGGTATATGCTGACCGCCTTGCGGCGCGCGGCTATGATCTGATTTTGGTCGCCCGGCGCGGCGATCGGCTGGCGGCTTTGGCCGAAGACCTCAAGGCGCATGGGGCCAGCGCGCGCATTCAGATCGCCGATCTGACCACCGAAGCCGGACTGTCAGCGGTGGAAAGTTTGCTGGCCGATGACCCCAGCATCGCCCTGCTGGTCAACAACGCAGGGCTTGCCCGCATCGGTGGTTTTGGCGCGATGTCCGCCGGTGATATTGCCGCCCAACTGTCGCTGAACATTGTCGCCCCGACGCGGTTGACTCACGCAGTCCTGCCCGGTTTTCTGGCGCGCGGGGCGGGGGCGATCATCAACATCGCCTCGGCTGTGGCGCTGCACACCTATCCCGGAACCACGGTTTATTCTGGTACGAAAGCCTATATGCTGGCGTTCAGCCGGGGCATCGCCGAGGAGGTTGCTGGCAGTGGCATTCGGGTGCAGGCAGTGCTGCCTGCGGCTGTTGGCACTGAAATCTACGATCTTTCCGGCTTTGATATCGCCTCGGTGCCGTCTGAATTCGTGATGACGACGCAAAATCTGGTGGACGCCGCGCTGTCCGGCTTTGACGCAGGCGAAAGTGTGACCTTGCCTTCGGTCGAGGATGCCACCCTGTGGGACAGCTTTGAAGCCGCCCGTTTGCCGCTGTTTGCAGCCAGTCAAAGCGGCACCCCGGCTTCGCGGTATCACAGCGGCTGAACCGGGCGATGTCTGCCCCCGCCTTGGCAATCGCGGGGGCAGCGCAACGGTTGTGCGCAGAGCGGCGCAAGCGATGGCCCGCTTTCTCAGCTGTCAGTAAGGTGCTTCAAACTGCGCGTGGCCGATAGACGCGAGCACCACCACTTTGCAGCCATCTTGCACGCGGTCGTGCAGGTCAATGACGTCTTGATCGAGCATACGGATGCAGCCGGAAGACACTGCTTTGCCGAGATATTTCGGCTCACAGGCGCCGTGGATGCGGTAGAGCGTGTCCTTACCGTCTTGAAACAAATACAGCGCGCGGGCTCCGAGTGGGTTGCCGGGGCCGCCGGGCATTCCGCCGTTCGCTACGGAATAGGGCGCAAATTCGGGGCGGCGGGCGACCATCTCATCCGGGGCTTTCCAGATCGGCCATTTGCGGCGAAACTGCATCCGCGCCGTGCCATTCCAGCCATAACCCGCAGCACCGACGCTGACACCGTAGCGCAAAGCGCGGCCGGGTGCGGTGACAAGGTGCAAGAAGGCAGCGTCGGGATCGACGATGATGGTGCCCGCAGATTCGAACGGGAACGGGTTCGCAACCTCTTGCCGCCACAGGTTCTCAGCGACCACACCATCGGGGATGGCTGGAACGGGGTGAGGCTCGGTATAAATCGCGCCATAATGGGCGGGCATTGGGGGCGGTGGTGCGGGGGCCGCTTCGGGTGGTTTGGCGGCGGCACAGGCGGAAAGCGATGCGGCAGAGGCCGCTGCCATAAAGGCGCGTCTGGTCAACATGGGATATCCTAAGGGCTAAAGGTCAAGGCACTGGAGTGCGGTGGCGTTCAGACGCGTCTGGGCGGACCAATCGACTGCGGCGGGTGGTGGCCTTTCAGGCGGGACCACCGCAGGCTTTGCAGCAGAGTTGCGCGGCTGGCAAAGGCGATTTCCATCTCGGCAGGCAGGACGGCGAGCACGGGATCGCAGGGGGTGCCGCGCAGGATCGGGCCTTTGCAGCGCTTGATCGCTGCGACATAGGTTTTGTGAGGCTGGGCCGAGGATGTTGTTGGGCTGTGACTTTGCGGATCAAGGCGCGGGCTGTCTGACACGATATGCAGCGGTGGAGCGTTAAGACCTTGCGCCAAGCTGCTCCATGGCAGGAGCGTCAGCACAAGCAGCACCAAGAAAAGGCGGGAGATACACAGCATGATTTTACCTGCCATGCGCGGCGCGGGGTGTCGAGAGCGTGGACGCGCGGATTGTTCCGCAGCCCGTTCATCTGTTTTCACATCACTGTGATCGCATATCGGGCAGATTTAAGCGGCAAGCTGCCGAATGACGCACAACGCGCTTAAGTTGCGCGGCGGTTGGCACAACTAGCCCGGCTGAAAGGTTTCCCTACTGCCATTTATCGCATAACTCGCCTATAGAGGGCAGAACGCCTTTTTGGATCAGACATTATGCCAGAGCGCAGTGACAGTGACAGCCGAAAACTCCTCCGCCGCCTGCGCGATGTGCTGGGTGCGAAGGCGAAGGGTCAGGACCGTCTTGACCAGATCACCCATCTGATCGCGGATTCGATTGGCACCGAGGTGTGCTCGATCTACCTGTTCCGCGACGAGGAGACGCTTGAGTTGTGTGCGACGGAAGGCTTGAAGAAGGCCGCTGTGCATCAGACACGCATGAAGCTGGGCGAAGGTTTGGTGGGGCGTGTGGCGCGGACGGGGCTGCCGGTAAACACCGCCGATGCGCCGTCTGAAAAAGGTTTTCGGTTCATGCCGGAGACGGGCGAGGAGCTGTATTCGGCTTTCCTCGGTGTGCCTATTCAGCGCGTTGGCGAAAAGCTCGGCGTGCTGGTGGTGCAGTCAAAGCAGGCGCGGGCTTATTCGGAAGACGAGATTTACGCGCTGGAAGTGGTGGCGATGGTGTTGGCCGAGATGACCGAGCTTGGCGCGTTCTCGGGCGAGGGCGGCGGCGGCATGGGGCGGTTGCACAAGCAGCCGGTGCTGTTCCGTGGGTCGAGCGGGCAAGAGGGTGCGTCGGAGGGTCGGGTTTGGCTGCATGAGCCGCGCGTGGTGGTGACCAATCCGGTGGCGGATGATCCGTTGACCGAGATTGACCGCATCCGCGAGGCGGTGGGCGTTCTGCGGGTGTCGGTGGACGATCTGTTGTCGGCGGAAAGCCTCGACAAAGACCAAAAGGCGGTGCTGGAGGCTTACCGGATGTTCGCGCATTCGCGCGGTTGGTTGCGGCGGATGGAGGAGGATATCTCCTCGGGTCTGTCGGCGGAAGCGGCGGTGGAGAAAGAGCAATCGGCGACGCGGGCGCGGTTAAGCCAAGTGCCGGATGCGTATCTGCGTGAGCGGTTGCATGATCTCGATGATCTCTCGAACCGATTGCTGCGGATTTTGACCGGGCAAGGCAAGGATACCGGGGCGGAGATGCCGGAAAATCCGGTGCTGATCGCGCGCAACATCGGGCCTGCGGAATTGCTGGAATATGGTCGCAAGTTGAAGGGCGTCGTGCTGGAGGAAGGCTCGGTTGGCAGCCATGCCGCCATCGTGGCGCGAGCCTTGGCGATACCGATGGTCATTCATGCCGAACGCATCACCAATGAGGCGTTGAACGGCGATGCGATCTTGGTGGACGGCGATCAGGGCATCGTGCATCTGCGACCAGAGGATACCGTGGCGCGCAGCTTCCGCGACAAAATTGCCATGCAGGCCAAGGCGATGGAGCGTTATGCCTCGCTGCGCGATCTGCCTGCGACCACCAAGGACGGCGTGACAATCGGGCTGCATATGAACGCCGGTTTGATGGCGGATTTGCCGTCTTTGGTCGGCTCGGGGGCGGAAGGCGTTGGCTTGTTCCGCACTGAATTGCAGTTTCTGGTGCGCAATTACATGCCACGGCGTCAGGAATTGGTGACGCTTTATAGCCGTGTGATTGAAGCCGCGCAGGGCCGTCCGGTGGCGTTTCGCACGCTGGATATCGGCTCGGACAAGGTGCTGCCCTACATGAAGCCGCAGGATGAGCCGAACCCGGCGATGGGGTGGCGGGCGATCCGGGTGGGATTGGACAAACCCGGTGTGCTGCGGATGCAGTTGCAGGCGTTGATCCGGGCTTCGGCGGGGCGGCCGTTGGCGATCATGTTCCCGTTTGTCAGCGAGCATGGTGAGTTCGTCGAGGCCCGCGCGCATGTGTTGCGCGAATTGCACCGTGAGAAATCCTTGGGCCATGCGGTGCCAGCGGCGCTGGAGGTGGGGGCGATGCTGGAGACGCCAAGCCTCGCCTACGCGCCGGATGCGTTTTTTGAGATGGCGGATTTTGTGTCGATTGGCGGCAACGATCTGAAACAGTTCTTCTTCGCAGCGGACCGGGAAAACGAGCGGGTTCGGAAGCGCTATGACTCGCTGAACGCCTCGTTCCTGACGTTTCTGGAAGTGGTGATCGCGCGCTGTGCCAAGGCCGGCACCAAGCTGTCGTTTTGCGGCGAGGATGCCGGGCGTCCGATAGAGGCGTTGGCGTTTGCAGCGATTGGGCTGCGGAACCTGTCGATGCGGCCAGCCTCGATTGGGCCAGTCAAGGCGCTGCTACGCCGGGTGGATTTGAGCGAGGCGCGGGCAGTGATTGATCGGGCGCGGGATGCGGGGGCGGAGACGATTAGACCTGCGCTGATGGAGTATTTGGCGGGCGTGGGGGAGTGAGGAGGGGTGTCGCATTGTTGAATAAGTCGCCCTTGGATGGCGGCGGGATGTTGTAAATATAGATGGTGATTGATTTGAGGAGCGTATTAGAGAATGGCGAGACGCACTGAGCTTCGCGGCATTTGTCATGATATGCTGTTAGCGTTTAGCAGCCGTAACAACGATCTTCGCGGATACTGGGCTCTTGGTCAGTTGAAAAGCTGGATCGAGGATGAAGGCGAAGGCGCGCTGATTATTCCTCTGATGGGCGAGGCGAGTGCCAAGAGTATACTTCAATTCGCTGAAGTATCTTGTCGCTTCGTCGCAATGCTTAATACCCTAATTGCGAACTACAGATTGCTACCCGATTGGGTTGTAGACGCCCGAATTACTATCGAGTTAACTGCCTCAAATCAGGTGAAGTGCTCAATTATCGTTGTTTCCGACCTTGGGCGCTCATTCGAAGCGACCCGAACTGTATTAGCGCGTCGGCATGATCCCCGTTGGGAACAGAGAACAACCAGAATCGGCGTTCTGTAATTTTGGCTTTCTGCAATGGCGTGAGCCAAAGGATCATTACCCTTCAATCACAACAAAGGTCAGCGTCTGACCGCCGGGCTGGCGCTTCAACGCCAATTCTGCACGCTTAATCCCGCAACCAATCCCCCAGCCGTTCTAAGCGGGACAGCACAAAAGCGCCCGCCCGATTGTTGTGTTCGGCCTGATTGTTGATGAGTTCTGTTGGGGCTTTGTATCCTGTGCATCGCAATCGGGTGCGGCTGGGGTTCGACTTCGGGCTTCAGCTTTGGGGGGCCTAGTCTTCGGTGCGTTCCGTCGAGGTGCGGTCTTGGGGATAGTGGCGCAGGGGGAACTTGGGGAGCCAGCTTTCGCGGCGGATGGTCCAGAGTTCGTAGGTGGGGGTGAATTGGTCGGGGGCGTCTAGGCTGCCTACGCTGACCTCTATTTCGTCGTCGCTGCGGGAGAAGACTGACGAGCCGCAGGAGGGGCAGAAGCTGCGGTTTTTGTAGGTTTGGAACGCGCCGGTGATGGTGACGGCGGCGTCGGGAAAGATTGCCGAGGCGTGGAACAGCGCGCCGTGGTGTTTGCGGCAGTCTAAGCAGTGGCAGAGGCCGGTGCGGTAGGGCTCGCCTGTGGCTTCGATGCGCAGTTGGCCGCAGAGGCAGCCGCCGGTGACTTTGGGCATGGTGGGACTCCGGGCTTCGGTTGCGGAGCATGTAGCGGGGGAATTTGGAGTGTCTAGGGTTGGGGTGGTTATTGGCTGTGAGCGGCGGTTTGCAGGATGGTTCCTTGGGCGATTAATTGATCGGTTTGGACGGGCTTGGATCATAGGATTGATACTGCGCTTGGGGCCAGCGCTGGGGGTTTCACACCCCCAAAGTCACATTGGCTCTAAGCCGATATGACCTGACCCCCGTGGGATATTTGAGCCAATGCGAAAGCAAAATTTTAATCAAATGGTTAGTAGTTGATACCAGCGTGCCGAGTTGGCCTGAAGCGTCTGGGGTTTAGCTTTGGTTGAGTGCAGCGCGTCAGGCGGTGCGGGCTATCGGGCTTTGGTGATCTTCGGTGGCTCGATGGCTTTGGCGAAGGCGGCGACGACGGCCTCTCCGCCTTGGGTTGCGGCCAGACGCATCAGGGCAAAACGGATGCGGGCCATTTCGCGGTAATACGTCAGAAACGCGGCGTTCAGGGCAGCGCCCGAGACTGCGCCCAGCACCGGAATGGCTTGGGCGGCGAGTTTTTGGCCCATCGTGGCAGCAAGACGGGGGGCCACCGTGGCGATCAGTTTCTGGATCGCGGGACCGGTCAGGGTCATCCGGGCGGACAGAAAGGCGGCGTTGACGCCATCGTCCGATTGCAGCGGAGTGCCTGCGGCGAACACCTCAAGACAAGCGGCGCGGATGCCGGGTTCGGTGGGATCAAAGCCCGCGCGGATCGCCTCTGCCCGGATCGTATGCAGGATGAGCGTGATAGTGACGGGCAGTTCGGCGATAGAGGTGAGCAGGCCGCCTGCCCCACCAGCGGCTCCGGTTGCCATCGCGGCGAAGGTTGAGGCTTTGCCGCCGATTTTTGGACCCTGATCGCCTAAGCCCGCAACGCCATGCGCGGCAGTCAGGGCGCGGATCACTATTTGTTCGATCTGGGCACGCAAAGCGGCCGGAATAAGCACCATCTGCTTTTCCAGGCCGCCGCCAAGTTTGTTCACCAGCGTCATCAGCGGACCGTTGGCACGCTTATAGGCGCGAGCAAGCTCCGCGATTTCGGATTCGGTATTGGGCGAGCGCAGAGCGGGAAGCTGGGTCATCTGGGTAATGTGGTGGGTTTATCGGCTTCGCGCAAGAGATGCGCTTAGGCTTGCGGCAGGCTGGCACCGCTGGCTTTGGTGACATGGCCTTTTATGCCCTGCCAAGCGCCCTTTTTCAACTCCAGACCCAAGGTGCGATCTGGGTTGGTGGGCGGCGGCATTACCACGCCTTCGAGCTTTTTGAAGCCGAAGCGGGCGTAATAGGGCGCGTCGCCGACCAGCAGCACGCGCTCCCAGCCCAGACGGCGGGCTTCGGCGAGGCTTTCGTTGATCAGTAGGGCGCCCAGACCTTCACCCTGCCGGGTTGGGTGGACGGCGATGGGGCCGAGCAGCAGCACGTCTTCGCCATCCTCGCCATCGCCCTCGTCAATTTCGGCGGGCCAATAGCGGATCGCGGCGGCGAGCGTGCCATCGGCATCGCGCAGGATCAGGCACAGGGCGGCCACAGTGGGCACGCCATCGCGCAGGCGGTAAGAAGACAAGGCGGTACGGCCGGGGGCGAAGCAAAGGTCATAAAGCGCCTCGACTTCCCACCAGTCATCCTCGACTTCTTCTTCCATCTGATACACGGGGAAGTCCTTCTAGAATCATCTGGAAACGCGGGTAACATGGGGTTTGCGCAGGATCAAACCTGAAGGGGAATATGGATGTTTTATGATCCGATAAATGGCGCTGGTTCGACGAATGGCGGGCTGAGGGATGCCAGCACGAAAAATGGCGGGTTGGCGCATAATCCGTTCAAGGCGATTGTGGCACCGCGCCCGATTGGCTGGATTTCGACGCGGGGGCCATTGGGCGATAACCTTGCGCCCTATTCGTTTTTCAACGCGGTGAACGATGCGCCGATGCAGGTGATGTTCGCGGGGAGTTTGAAGGATTCGATCTTTAATCTGCGCGAGTCCGGGGTGTTTGCAGTCAATGTGGTGGCCGAAAGCATGATTGCCGAGATGAACGCGAGTTCAGAGGCGGTGGCGCGTGGGGTCGATGAATTTGCGCTGGCGGGGGTCGAGAAGGCCGAGTGTAAGGTGATTGATTGCCCTCGGGTGGCGCAGGCTCCGGCGACGTTGGAGTGTCGGGTGGCGCATCTGTTGGAGTTGGGCGGCGGCAGTTGGATGGCGGTCGGCGAGGTTGTTGGGGTGCATATCCGCGAGGAATATCTGCGCGATGGGCGGTTCGATCTGGCGCTGGTGCGACCGGTGGCGCGGCTCGGGTATCGCGATTACGCGGTGGTTGGCGCGCCGTTTGAGTTGGAGCGGCCGGATGATTGAAGTGGCCGGATGACTGAGAACTGCGCTTTGGTCATCCTCTCTGCGTAAATATCCCCGCCGGAGGCTGCTTTGGCTGGCAGAGGATGCCTCCGGCGGGAGTATTTAGGCCAAGATGAAGTCGCAAATTTAGAAATTTTTTATGCAGTTAGCGGCGTTGGGCGAAGAAGGTCTTTAGTAAGGCTTCTGACTCGGCGGCGTTAATGCCGTCGTAAATCTCGGGGATGTGGTGGCATTGCGGATGGCTGAACACGCGTGCGCCGTGGAGTGTGCCGCCGGATTTGGGGTCGGCTGCACCGTAGTATAGGCGCGCTATGCGGGCGGCGGAGATGGTGCCGGCGCAGATTGGGCAGGGTTCCAAGGTGACATAGAGGTCGTGATTGGGGAGGCGCTCGGAATTGGCGAGGCGGCAGGCTGCGCGGATGGCTAGGACTTCGGCATGGGCGGTGGGGTCGGTTAGTTCTCGGGTGCGGTTTCCGGCGGCGGCGATGATTTGGCCGTCCTTAACCACGACGGCACCAATGGGGACTTCACCGCGTAAGGCGGCCAAGCGGGCTTGGTCTAAGGCGGCGTCCATGAAGGTTTTGAACACCCGATTACCCCTTGGCGCTTGCCCCTTGGCGGTTGAAGGAATAGTTTGATGAGATAGCCCGCGATGATCGCGCGCTGAGCCCGTTGAAGGATAAGAGACTATGGCCGAGAATACAAATCCCCCGAAAATTAGCGCCCCCAAAGTTGCTGGACCTCGGGTTGAGGGCAAAGCGGTGGAGCGAAAGTCTGCGGTGCAAGCCAAGCCTGCGGCGGGGACGCCGGACGGTGACCGGATCGCCAAGGTGTTGTCTCGGGCTGGGGTGGCTTCGCGGCGGGAAGCTGAGCGGATGATTGAATTGGGTGAGGTTTCGGTCAATGGCAAGGTGATTGACTCACCGGCTTTGAATGTCACGTCCAAGGATAAGATCGTGGTGCGCGGTGTGGTGGTCGGCGAGCCCGAGCAGGCGCGGTTGTGGCTGTATTACAAGCCTGAGGGACTGGTGACTTCGGAGTCCGACGAGAAGGGCCGTGAGACGGTGTTTGACAATCTGCCTGCGGAATTGCCGCGGGTGATGTCGGTGGGGCGGCTCGATTTGAACTCGGAAGGTCTGCTTTTGCTGACCAATGACGGGGCGTTGAAGCGGCGACTTGAATTGCCCTCAACCGGGTGGTTGCGGAAGTATCGCGTGCGGGTGAATGGCAATCCAGTGGACCCGGATTTGGAGCCGTTGCGCAAGGGCATCGTGGTTGAAGGTGAGCGGTTTCAGCCGATGATCGTGGTGATCGACCGGATTCAAGGCGCGAATGCCTGGCTGACGGTGGGTCTGCGCGAGGGTAAGAACCGCGAAATCCGGCGGGCGATGTCGGCGATCAACCTGACGGTTAACCGCTTGATCCGGGTCAGCTATGGGCCGTTCCGTTTGAACGATTTGCAGCCAGGTGAGGTCGAAGAGGTCAAGGGCAAGGTGCTGCGCGATCAGTTGGGCCAAGGCGCTACGGTGGATGAAGATGCGCCGAAGCGGACGCGGGCGCCACGTGCCGGGGCTTCACGCACCACCACGGGCAAGGCCGAGGGCGCGAGTTCGGGGCGGCGGTTGAAGGCGGGCGAAGGCTTGAAGCAGTTGTCGGAGGCTTGGGGTGAGGCGACCAAGCCGCGCAGTTTCGGGACAGCGGCGCGGAAAGAGGCTGACGCTGGTAAGCCGCGCGTGTTTGGCACGGCGGCGAAGAAAGCAGAGGGTGATTTTCGGCCAGCGAAGCCAGCTGCGAAACGGGCTGCTCCTACGCGGGGTGGGCCTGCTGGGCCGAAGTTTGGCGGGAAGCCTGCGGGCGGGCCGAAGCCTGCGGGTGGGCGGCCAAAGCGTGGCGCGTGAAGGCGATAGTTCCCCGTTTTTGCCCTCTGGCAGGACGGGGCGGCTGTGCTTATAGTTGGGGCGTAAGTCTAGCGGTTTCCCGGGGTTAGTAGGAGGCGTCATGTCTGCCAAGGGTATGGAATCGGGCGCGTTTATGCTCTTGCTGGCGCTGATGGTTTACGTTGCCATTAGTAGCGCCCAATGATGGGAGCGTAGCAATGGCCGAGCGGTTTGGCGGCAAGTATTCTCCGAGCAATTCGCGGGTCGAAGGTGCCGCGGGGGCTGTGCCTGCGCCCGGGATGCCGAGGCGTTCCAAGTCGGCAGGGCGGGCGCGGGCGCTGTTTTTGCCGCCGTTTCTGTTTGCAGCTTTGGCGTTCAAGGGCGAGCCGCGTGTGCTGATCATGGGGTTGGCTGCCTGCGGGATTTTGCTGCTGGCGGCGTGGCTTACGCAGCAGGGCGTGATTGCAAACGACGCTTATGATGCGCGCAATGTGGCGCGGCGTCCGGCTATTCCGCGCAAGGCTTTTGCGGCGGTGCTGATGGGTGTCGGGCTTTGCGTTGGCGCGCTGGTGGCTCAACCGATGATCTATGCGGTGCTGCTGGGGCTGGCGGGCGTGATCTTGCATGTCGGCGCGTTTGGCTTAGACCTGATGCGCGACAAGGGCATGGAGGGCGTTGACAGCTTTCAGGTGGAGCGGGTGGCGCGCGCGGTCGATGAGGCCGAGGCGCTGCTGGCGGGCATGAAGGATGCGATTTTGCGCGCTAAGGATTCTGCGTTGGAAGCCCGTGTGGCGAAGTTTTCTGGGATTGCGCGCGGGCTGTTTCGATCGGTTGAAAGCGATCCGGGCGATCTGACGGCGGCGCGCAAGTATTTGTCTGTGTATCTGCTGGGCGCGCGCGATGCGACGGTGAAGTTCGCCGATGCCTATGCGCAGGGCCGCGACCAGAAAATCCGCGCTGATTATGAGACGCTGCTGGGTGAGTTAGAGACGACCTTCGCCAGTCGCACCGAAAGCCTTTTGCAAGGCAGTCATACTGATTTGGACGTTGAAATTCAGGTGCTTCGTGATCGGTTGAAACTGGAAACCTAAGTTGCGCTGCTAGTTTGCGCCCCTAATCTGCCCTGATCGGGCTTTGAAAAAGTGAGAGCCATGACCGAAGATATCCGCGCTGCCGCTGCCACCTCGTTGGCTGAAGTTGAAAAAGTGACCGCCGTGATCTTGGCTGAACCGGGACGAGAGGTTGTGGCGCTGGAAGCGGCCCCTGCCCCGGTTGCGGAGGATATTCGTAAGCGGATGGCCGAGTTGGATATGACCAACACGCAGTCGATCATCTCGTTTGGCTCGGGCGCGCAGGCGGAATTGCAGGTGATTTCGCAAGAGATGCTGCAAGGCGTGAAGAACAAGGACGTTGGGCCTGCGGGGGACAGTCTGCGCGAGATCGTCAGCACTATTCGCGGCTTTTCGGGTGAAGAACTGGATGTGAACCGCAAGCAAAGCTGGTGGGAGTGGCTAACGGGTCATGCGGCGCCCTTGGCGGAGTTTATGGCGCGGTATGAGCAGGTGCAGACTCAGATCGACAAGGTGACGGAAAACCTGTTGGTGCATGAGACGACATTGTTGAAAGATATCAAAAGCCTAGATATCCTGTATGGCAAGACGCTGACGTTTTATAACGAGCTCGGGCTGTATATCGCGGCGGGTGAGGCCAAGTTGAAGGAACTCGATGCGACGGATATTCCGGCGCGTGAGGCGGCTGTTAAGGCAGCGCCTGAGGCTGATCAGTTGATCCGGGCGCAAGAGTTGCGCGATCTGCGCGCGGCGCGGGATGATCTGGAGCGGCGGGTGTACGATCTGAAACTGACGCGTCAGGTGACGATGCAATCGCTGCCGTCGATCCGGTTGGTGCAAGAGAACGACAAAAGCCTCGTCGGCAAGATCAACTCGACCTTGATGAACACCGTGCCGTTGTGGGAAACTCAACTGGCGCAGGCGGTGACGATCCAACGCTCCAAAGAAGCGGCGATTGCGATCAAGGATGCCAACGATCTGACCAATGATCTGCTGACCGCAAATGCCAACAATCTGCAAGAGGCCAACAAGATCGTGCGCACCGAGATGGAGCGTGGGGTGTTTGATATTGAGGCTGTGCAAAAGGCCAATGCGACCTTGGTAGCGACGATTGAGGAAAGCCTGGCGATTGCCGATGAGGGCAAGGCGCGCAGGGCTGCGGCTGAGATTGAGTTGGTGAAGATGGAAGGCGAATTGCGCGATACGTTATCCTCTGCCAAGGCGCGCAATACGGGCACGGGTGCTAATATCGGCGGCGCTGTCTGATCATGATGCGGGTGTTGCCCATTGTGGTGAAACGCTGGGGTGGTGTTATGGCCGCTGTGGCGCTGGTGGGCTGCGCTGAGGCTCCGATAGTCGAAACGAAACCCGTGCCGCCTGCGGTTGAGGCGGTGATACCGGAAGCCGTGCCGCTGCCGGAAACGGCCGCGAGTGCGGCGGCGCGGGCGTATTACGCGCAGGTGCAGCAGGGCTTGCTGGCGCAAGGTTTGCTTCGCACCGATGGCGGCGGCACGGACACGCCCTATACCGACCGGATGCTGGCGGATAACTTTATCCGCGTGGCGCTATACGATGAATATGAGCGGTCGAACGACACCACCGTGCAGCGCCAAACCATCAGCACATTGCGGCGGTGGGCTGCTCCGGTGCGGGTGGGGTTGCGGTTCGGCGCGTCGGTTTCGCCGCAGATGCGTGCGACCGATACCGCGCGGGTTGGGTCTTATCTGCAACGATTGCAGGGGATTACCGGGCATCCGATCCGGTTGGATGACAATCGCCCGAACTTCTGGGTCTACATCGTCTCGGAGGATGAGCGGCAGGCTTTGGGGCCGGTGTTGCGCGCCGCAATGCCGGGGCTGACGGCAAATGATGTCAGCGGTATTACCGCGATGCCGCGCTCGACCTATTGCATTGTTTACGCGCAGTCGGCGGGCTCGTCTGGGGTTTATACCGCAGCTTTTGCGGTGATCCGGGCTGAACATCCTGATCTGTTGCGGATGTCGTGTATTCACGAAGAAATCGCGCAAGGTTTAGGCTTACCGAATGACAGTCCCAAAGCGCGGCCTTCGATCTTCAACGATGATGAAGAATTCGCCTTGCTGACCACACAGGATGAAATGCTGTTAAGGATGCTGTATAACCCCGCTTTACGCCCCGGCATGACCGAGGCTACGGCAGGGCCAATCGTGGAAACACTCGCCCGTCGTCTGACGGATGGGGACGGCTACGCCCTTGCGGGCATTGAGGAGTAAGTCATGGTTTTCGGATTTCTGAAGGGCGAGTTTATTGACGTCATCACTTGGCTGGATGACACCCGCGATACGATGGTCTGGCGGTTTGAGCGGCAGGGCAATGCGATCAAATACGGTGCCAAGCTGACGGTGCGTGAGGGTCAGGCGGCGGTGTTTGTGCATGAGGGGCAGTTGGCCGATGTGTTTGGGCCGGGCATGTATGTGCTTGAAACCAACAACATGCCGATTATGACGACGCTGCAAAGCTGGGATCATGGCTTCGAGTCACCGTTCAAATCGGAGGTGTATTTCATCAACACCACGCGGTTTAACGATCAGAAATGGGGCACGAAAAACCCGATCATGTGCCGCGACCCCGAGTTCGGGCCGGTGCGGCTGCGGGCATTTGGCAGTTACTCGATGCGGGTGGCCGATCCTGCGGTGTTTCTGAAGGAAATCGTTGGCACCGATGGCGAGTTTACCTCGGATGAGATCAGCGATCAGGTGCGCAATGTGATTGTTCAGGAAGCGTCTCAGGTGCTGGCGAAATCGGGGATCCCGGTGCTGGACATGGCGGCGAATACCGCTGATTTGGGCAAGCTGATCGCCACCGCGATCGCGCCGAAGATTGCGGAATATGGGCTGGCGATCCCGGAGTTCTACATCGAAAACATCAGCTTGCCGGAAGAAGTTGAGAAGGTGCTGGATAAGCGCACCTCGATGGGGGTGGCGGGCGATCTGAACAAATACATGCAGTTCAATGCGGCCGAGGGCATGGCGCAACCCAACAGTGGTGTGGGAGCGATGGTCGGGGCAGGCATGGCGGCGGGCATGGGGATGAACATGGCCAGCGGTGCGGGGCCTTGGGGTGCTGTACCTAACGCCGCACCGCCACCGCCGCAGCCTGCTGCGGCCGGCAAAGCTTGGCATGTGGCTGAGAATGGCGTCACCAAGGGACCATTCTCAGAGGGCGATCTGACAGCAATGGTGGCTTCGGGCGCTTTGGATCGCGGCGCGCAGGTCTGGACAGCAGGTCAAGACGGCTGGAAGCCTGCCGCTGAAACCGAGCTTGCCAAGCTGTTCGCGATGATGCCGCCACCGCCGCCTTTGGCTGGCTGACCCTCCATGGCCGTAATGCAGACAAATCACTGGCCCTGCGCGCAATGCGGGGCCGACCTGCGCTATGCGCCGGGTCAGACCGAGTTGAAATGTGACCATTGCGGCTTTGTGCAAGCCATCCCCGCGACAGCGCCGCGTCAAAAGGCGAGCGCGCTGGTTGAACATGATCTCGCCAAGGGGTTGGCCGATGATCTGCCGGATGCGGCTGTTGAGGAAGTCCGCTCGACCAGTTGCCCGAATTGCGGCGCGGTGGTGGAGTTTCAGGGGGCCAATCACGCCAGCCAATGCCCGTTTTGTGCGACGCCTGTGGTGGTCGATACCGGCAGTCATCGTCGGATCAAACCGCAAGCGTTGGTGCCGTTCGAGGTGACCGAAAGCCAAGCGCGCACCGCCTTGAAAGGCTGGCTGGGGGGCCTGTGGTTCGCGCCAAACTCGCTGCTGGAATATACCCGGGCGGGGCGGGCAATGGATGGGATTTACGCGCCGTTCTGGACTTTTGACGCCGATACCGACAGCCGCTATCGCGGTCAGCGCGGCGAGTATTACTATGAGACCCAATGGGTTAACGTCACGGTCAATGGCAAGACCGAACGACGCCAACAGCAGGTTCAGAAAACCCGCTGGTTTGCAGCCTCGGGTCGGGTGTCGCGTGATTTTAACGATGTGTTGGTGATGGCTTCCACCAGCCTGCCCGCGCGGCTGAGCAATGATCTGACGCCGTGGGATTTGAGCAAGCTGGAGCCGTACTCCGCCGACTACCTCGCGGGCTTTCAGGCCGAGGGCTATACCGTGGGGCTGGCGGATGGCTGGGGCAACGCAAAGCAGGTGATGGCCGGGGTAATCGAAGGCGACGTGCGGCAGGATATCGGCGGCGATGTGCAGCGGGTGGAGTCGGTGGATACCGATTACAGCGATGAGACGTTCAAGCATGTGCTGCTGCCGATCTGGATGGCTGCGTATAAATATGGCGGTAAAAGCTATCGGTTTTTGGTGAATGGTCAGACTGGCGAAGTGCAAGGTGAGCGGCCTTACAGCTGGTGGAAGATCAGCTTTGCGGTGCTTGCGGCGCTGATTTTGGCGGCAGGCGCGGCGTATCTTTACGATCCGTCGATGTTTGGCGGTTAAAACACTCGTTGGATGGACTGAGTTTGGGCAAGCGCAAGTTGGCGGAAGGTTGACTCTCGCCTGCCTGCGCGCGATGAGGCGAAACAGCATTTCTGGGCAGCTTGGGGGCCAATCCGTGACCGATCTTTCCCGCGTTCTTGACCATGCCCGCATTGCCGAACTGCCAAACCCGTATTTCGGCAAAGTGCGCGATTGCTACGATCTGCCCGCCACGGCGGACCAGCCTGCGCGGCGGATTCTGATCTCATCTGACCGGATTTCGGCGTTTGACCGGATACTGGCGGCGATCCCGTTCAAGGGCCAAGTGCTGACCCAGATGGCGCGGTTCTGGTTTGACCACACATCGGACATTTGCCCCAATCATGTCCTGGAATACCCCGACCCGAATGTGGTGATCGGCAAGCATGTAACGATCCTGCCGGTGGAAATCGTGGTGCGCGGGTATCTGGCGGGGACGACTTCCACGTCAGTGCTGACGCAATACAAAAAGGGCGTGCGCGCGATGTATGGCCATGTGTTGCCGGATGGATTGCGCGACAATCAGGTGTTGGCGGCACCAATTATCACCCCGACCTCGAAAGCGTTCGACGGCGCGCATGATGAGCCTTTGACGGCGGATGAAATTATCAGCCAAGGGTTGTTGACGGCTGCGCAATGGGCGGATGTTTCGGCCAAGGCGCTGGCGTTGTTCGCGCGCGGGCAGAAGATGGCGGCGGAACGTGGGCTGATTTTGGTCGATACGAAATATGAGTTTGGGCTGGATGCTGACGGCAATATCCTGATCGCCGATGAGATTCACACGCCGGATTCCAGCCGGTATTGGATCGCCAGCGGCTATCAGGCGGCGTTTGAGGCGGGCACCCGGCCACCGAGTTTCGACAAGGACGTGATCCGCTCGTGGGTCGGCGCGCGTTGCGATCCTTATGTCGATGACATCCCGGAAATCCCGGAAGATATCATTCTGGCGACCTCGAAGGTTTATATTGAGGCATTTGAAGCAATCACCGGGCGGACGTTTGTGCCGGATATGACGGGGGCAACACCGCTGGACCGGGTGCGCGCCAATCTGGCACCATATTTCGGGTAAGCGGCTGTTTGCGCTAACTTCGGCCTATCATGTATTGTCGCGAAAACGCCAAGGGAGGCCGTAATGATTCTGTCCTGTGGGGAAGCCCTGATTGACATGCTGCCGCGTCGTTCGACCGAAGGCGAGGCGGCTTTTGCGCCCTATGCGGGGGGTGCGGTGTTCAATACGGCGATGGCTTTGGGGCGTTTGGGCGCGCCTTCGGGGTTCTTTTCGGGTTTATCAAACGACATGCTGGGTGAGATTTTGGCGGATACGCTGAAAGCCTCGAACGTCGACATCTCGCATTGCGCGCGCTCGGATCGGCCGACGACGGTGGCGTTTGTGAAGCTGGTGAACGGGCAAGCGACCTACGCGTTTTATGATGAAGGTACGGCGGGACGGATGCTGGCGCTGGAAGATTTGCCAGTGTTGGGCGATGAGATCGATGCGGTGTTTGTCGGTGGGATTTGTCTGGTGAACGATCCGGCGGCCAGCACTTACGAGGCGTTGCAGGCGCGGGAGGCTCCGCTACGGGTGACGATGATTGATCCGAACATTCGGCCCGGTTTCATTGCGGGTAAAGAAGTGGCCTATCGCGCGCGGATTGAGCGGATGGTGGCGCGGGCGGATATTGTGAAGCTGTCGGACGAGGATTTGCATTGGCTGGCGGGTGACGGCGATCTGGTGACGCTGGCGCGCGGGATTTTGGCGAAGGGGCCGACGGTGGTGTTTATCACTGAAGGCGCTTCGGGCGCGCGGGCGGTGACGGCGACGCAGGATCGGTTTGTCACGGCTCAAACGGTCGAAGTCGTCGATACCGTCGGGGCCGGGGATACGTTCAACGCAGGCGTGTTGGCGGCTTTGCATCAGGCGGGGGCATTGTCGAAGGCGCGGCTGGCGCGGTTGAGCGATGCCGAGCTGGATGCGGCGCTGTCGTTGGGTACGCGGGCGGCGGCGATTACGGTGTCACGCGCGGGGGCTAATCCGCCTTGGGCTAGCGAACTTTGAGGGTTTTGTTGCAGCGGGTTTCTCGCGCCTCGGTGTCGGTTGACGGCGCGGTGGTGGGCGAGATTGGTGCGGGGCTGTTGATATTCGTCTGTGCCATGCAGGGCGATGCCGAGGCTAACGCCGATAAACTGGCCGCCAAGATTGCCAAGCTGCGGATATTTAAGGACGCTGCTGGCAAGATGAACCTGTCGGTGAAGGATGCCGGTGGCGCGGCGCTGGTGGTGTCTCAGTTCACGCTGGCTGCGGATTTGCGCGGCAATCGACCGGGGTTTTCTTATGCGGCGGCACCTGACGAGGGGCGGCGGTTGTATGAGTATTTCTCGGGTCGGATGGCTGCGGAAGGGATCGAGGTTTCCAACGGGATATTTGGCGCGGATATGGATGTCAGCTTGAACAATGACGGGCCGGTGACGATCTGGATGGATACGGATGATTTGTGACGGCACGACGCGCGGCCACTGTACCGTTTTATCGCGATTGAGGGTCTGATCGGGATTTAGGGTTTTTCGGCCCATTCCCAGCCTTGGGTGAATGCGCCCAGAACGGCAGCTACCGCTTCGGTTGAGGCGGGGCTGGTGGCTGCAAGTTTGGCGACGAGGCCGCGTTTTTTATCCTCGACCACCTCGCGCACGGTGACGGGCAGCTTTGCTTCTGCCAAAGCAGCGTTGTAAATCCGGGTGATGGCGCGGCGGCGTAGATCGGGTTTGAAGACTTTACCGACGGCGGTTTTGGGCAACTCATCAAGGATTTCGATGTATTTGGGCTGGGCTGCACGCTCGGCAATGTGGGATTTGGCGTAATCCATCAGGTCGGCGCTGGTCAACGTCGCGCCCTTGGACAGCTCGACATAAGCGCAAGGGAGTTCGCCGGAATGGGCATCGGGTTGACCGATTGCACCTACGAAACCAACGCCTTCGCAGCCCATTAAGGCTTCTTCAATCGTGGCGGGGTCGATGTTGTGGCCGCCGCGAATGATCAGATCCTTGGCGCGCCCGGTGATGAACAGATAGCCATCGGCATCGACGCGGCCGAGATCGCCGGTGCGCAGGAACATGCCGTCGGCGAACAGATCGCGGTTTTTATCGACCTCGGTGTAGGTCGAGCCGGGAAACACGCCGGGGTTGGAGACGCAAATCTCACCCACCTCATCGGTGTCACAAACCCGGAAACCGTCGGGGGTTTTTTGCAGGATGCGCAGTTCGGTATAGGGGAACGGCAGGCCGACGGAACCGATTTTCTTGTTGCCATCCGGGGGGTTGACCGCGACGAGGCAGGTACATTCGGTCAGGCCATAGCCTTCGACAATTTCCACACCAGTGATTTTCACGAAGCGATTATAGAGGTCAATCGGCAGCGGGGCGGAGCCGGAAAACGCACCGCGCAGGCTGTCGATCTTGGCGTTGACCGGGCGTTGCAGCAGCGCCGAAAGGGCTGTCGGCACGGTGACGAGATAGGTCGCCTGCCAGCGTTCGATCAGCTTCCACAGATTATCGAACACGCCCTCGCCCCGGTAGCCGGCGGGGGTGGGGAACACTACATGCGCGCCGGAAGCGATCATCGACATCAAGATCGGGTAGGCGGCGAAGACGTGGAACAGTGGCAGCGGGCACATCACGGTATCGGTTTCGCGGAACAGCAGGCGGCCACCGAGCCAGCCGTTGTAGATCATGCCCGAGGCGCGGTGCTGGGCGACTTTCGGCATTCCTGTGGTGCCGCCGGTGTGGAAATAGGCGGCGGTGTGGTCTTTGGTGCGATCAGCGAAGCTCAGTTTATCGCTCGGCTGGCGGGCGCATTCGGCGGTGAAATTCTTGACGTTGGCGGTGTGGTGGATCGGGTTTTTCGGGCGCAGGAACGGCACGATCCAGCTTTTTGGTGGCGAGAGATAGCGGTTCAGATCGACCTCTAGCACGGTTTTGACTCCGGGGGCGTGGGCGACGGCTTCGGCCACCTTTTGCGCGAGATCGGTCTTGGGGAATGCCTTCAAGGTGACGACGACTTTCGCGCCAGTCTCGCGCAGGATCGAAGATATCTGCGACGGCTCCAGCAGCGGATTGATCGGGTTGACGATGCCTGCGGTAGCCCCGGCGAGCAGCGTTACGGCGGTTTCCAGCGCGTTTGGCAGTATGTAGGCGACCACGTCATTCGGGCCGATGCCAAGGCTGCGGAACAGGTTCGCGGCTTGGGTGACGCGCTGGTGCAGTTGGGTCCACGACAGGGTTTGGGCGGGATCGGTGGGGCCAGACAGCAGTTGGTAGCTGATCGCTGGACGGGTGCCATGTTTGGCAGCGGTGCGACTGAGGAAATCATAGATCGAATGCGCGATGTCGCGGTTTTCCCACGACGATTCCGCCTCAATAGCTTTGAGGTCCGCGCGCGATGCGAAGCTGCCCATGATAGTCCTCCCGTTTAACGGCCGTTCTGCTGCGACCTCGATGGTCATACGATGGGGAAGTTTGCGATCATGGGCAAGGAAAAGCTGGGGCAAGGAAAACTTGCCTTAGAACTGCAATCAGCCCGCCGCAAGAACGAGGAGCACTTGCGGCAGGCTGTTGGCCGATCAAACGGTGGCTGGCGGGATACGCAGCATTTGGCCGGGATAGATTTTGTCAGGATGGCTCAGCATCGGTTTGTTGGCCTCAAAAATCGCGGTGTAGAGGCTGGCTTTGCCCAAGGTGTGCTGGGCGATTGTGGAAAGGTTATCGCCTTTTTTAACGGTGTAGAACACTGGGGCTGCCGCGTCAGACTCTGCCTCAACCGTGGCGACGCCTTGCACGTTTCCGGCGGCGAGGATGATTTTCTCTTTCATCTCAGGCGTCACGGCGGTGCCTTCGACTTTGACCTTGTCGCCTTCAACTTTGATCTCGACGCCAGTGGTATCCAGCCCGACTTTGTCCATCGCGGCCTTGATCGCCTCTGGTTCTGGCGCGGTGGCGGCATCGGCTTTACCAAACAGCGACGCGCCGGACTCTTTCACGAAACTCCACAAACCCATATCAACTCTCCTATTTACGCTCTGCGCGCAGGGTTAGTCAGCGTGGGGCTGCGAAGTGAGAGGGAAAAGTGCTGCGGGATTCCCCTACAGGCTGCCGTCAGTAAACTGCAGGCGGGCGAGGCGGGCGTAGAGGCCGTTGGCGGCGACGAGTTCGTCGTGGGTGCCGATGGCTGTGATGCGGCCTTGGTCGAGCACCACGATGCGGTCGGCGCGTTTGACTGTGGCGAGGCGGTGGGCGACGACGATGACGGTGCGGCCGTTGGAGAGTTGATCGACGGCGGCTTGCACGTCGCGCTCGGATTCGGCGTCCAAGGCGGAGGTGGCCTCATCCAGCAGCAGCACGGGGGCGTCGCGCAAGATGGCGCGGGCGATGGCGATGCGTTGCTTTTGGCCGCCCGATAGCATGACGCCGCGCTCACCGAGATAGGTTTGGTAGCCGTTGGGCAGGTTTTCGATGAAGCTGTGGGCGGCAGCAGCGCGGGCGGCGGCTTGGACTTCGGCTTCGGTGGCGTCGGGGCGGCCGAAGCGGATGTTTTCTAAGGCCGAGGTTGCGAAGATTACCGGGTCTTGCGGGACGAGGGCCATTGCAGACCGGAAGTCGGTGCGGGCGAGGGATTTCAGGTCTTGTCCGTCTAGGGATAGCGTGCCGGATTGTGGGTCGTAAAAGCGCATCAGCAGTTGCAGGACGGTGGATTTGCCTGCGCCGGAGGGGCCGACGAGGGCGACGGTTTCGCCCGGCTGAACCGTCAGGCTGATGCCGTGCAGCGCGGGGGCGTTGGGTCGGGCGGGGTAGTGGAAAACCACGTTGTCTAGGGTGATCGCGCCTTGCACGGGGCGGGTTAGCGTGGCGGGGTTCGCGGGCTCAACAACGGGGTCGGTGGCGTCTAGCATCTCAACTAGGCGCTCGGTGGCTCCGGCGGCGCGTTGTATTTCGCCCCAGATTTCGGAGAGGGAACCGACCGCTCCGGCGACGAGGACGGCGTAGATTACGAATTGCACCAATTGGCCGGGGGTCATGGTGCCCGCGTGTACATCACGCGCGCCCATCCACAACACGCCTACGACGCCAGCGAAGACGAGGAAAATTACTATCATCGTCATTGCGGCACGGGTGGCCATGCGGGTTTTCGCGGAGGCAAAGCTGCGTTCGGAGACTTCGGCGAAATCGGCGCGGGTGAGGCTTTCGTGGGTGAAACTTTGCACGGTTTGCACGGCGCTGAGGGCTTCGGAGGCTTTGCCTGAGCTTTGGGCGATCCAGTCTTGGTTCTCGCGGCTTTGGTTGCGCAGGCGGCGGCCTAAAGTGACGATCGGGATGATAATGGCGGGCACGATCAACAGCACGAGGCCGGTGAGTTTGGCGGAGGTCAGGCTCATCAGCACCAAGCCGCCGAAGACGGTGAGCATGTTGCGCAGGGCTACCGAGACGGAGGAGCCGATGACGGATAGGATGAGGGTGGTGTCGGTGGTGATGCGGCTAAGCACTTCGCCCGTCAAGGTTTTCTCGAAATAGGCGGGGCTCATACCCATAACGCGATCAAACAAGGCACGGCGGATGTCGGTGACGACACGCTCGCCCAGACGGGTGACGAAATAGTAGCGGATGCCGGTGCCGATGGCCAAGGCGGCGGCGATCAACAGGGCTGCGCCGAAGTATTTATCGACAAGGCTCAGGTCGCCGGAGTTGAAGTTGTCGATGACGCGGCGGACGGCCATTGGCAGGATCAGGCTGACCGAAGCGGTCAGGATCAGGGCGAGCCCAGCGGTTATCATCATCGGGCGGTAAGGGCGCAGGAAGGGCCAGAGGCCGCGCAGGGCGCCGACTTTCTTTGACGATGCGCGTTGTTCAATGGTGGTGTCGGCCATGCTATCGCCCATGATTGCTTGAGGAAGCGTCTAAGGCGGCGCAGGCGTGGCTGCAAGCGGCGCGATTGCCGCAATGCTTTTGCTTGGTTCGCTTTTGATTGGTGCTGTGGCGGCTGCAGAAACGCTACGCCGCCCCGGACTTGATCCG
>NZ_JAQGKQ010000030.1 GCF_028290025.1 Cypionkella sp.
CCCCGCCTGATGCTCCTTCAGGATGCCGATGATCTGCTCTTCGGTGAATCTACTGCGCTTCATGTCCGTCTCCTTCGATGGAGAACAGACTAACCTCAGGATGCGGACATTTCAGGGGAGCAGGTCACGGCGTATCAGCATACACGGGCAATAATCCTGGTAAAAAATCGGCGTTAGGACAGTTCAGAGCGGCGGCTGAAAGCGGAAAATTTCAGGCTGGACCGGTATTGCTGGTTGAAAGTCTTGATCGTTTGAGCCGTGAAGCGGAAATACCCGCAATGCACCTTTCGATAAGCATTGTCATGGCCGGCGTGGACGTTGTTACGCTGTCCAACAAGCAAGTTTATTCGGCGAAGGCTGGCCTGACGGTTGTCATGTATGCACTCATGGATACGAGCCGCGCCAACAATTAATCCGAAATGGAATCGCAAGGGTTATCCGCTACCGGCGGCTGCATGTCTTGCTGCGGCGCGAAGGCCATGAGGTCAATCAGAAGCGCTTGTTCCGTATCTACCGCCAAGAAAGGCTCCATGTGCGCCGCCGGGGTGGGCGCAAGCGGGCCATCGGACTAGGGGCCCCCTGTGGAGATGAGTCTGATGCCCAAGCAGCGCCCCCTTTTGCGATTTGATGGCAAACCGCTGCCAGGCAGCGGGATCGTCGGATTTTGTCTCGGATCAACTAACCGATGGTCGCCGGTTCCGGATCGTGACCTTCTTCGATGACAGCACCGCGATGCGTCGCCCTTGTCGCCGACAAATCCTTGTCGTGGGCACGGGTGGCGCGTGAATTTGCGACCCTCTTTGAGAGCCGCGGCAAGCCTGGGACAGTGGTTAGCTACAACGCCCTAGCTCGGGAACGAAAAACGGTTTAGCGCGCCAGTTCACGGGACGTCCGAGCGACCGGATGCCTTTGGAAGTTGCCCAGGCGGGCTCCGCCGTCAAAAAGTGGTCTCTTTCATAGCAAATACAGGGTTAGCCTGTTTGCCGCCTTCTCCGTCCTTAAGACGAGATCCTAAATCCCATGCGGAAGGCCCTAACATTATCTACGAGGTCAGGAAGTTGCCTCGACCCCTCTCTGCAGAGAGGGGTCCTCCCCCCTTGGGCTCACCCCCTCAAGGAAGGGGCGATAGGGTTCGCCGGATTGATCACGGCGTAATGGTGCGGGCCATCTTTGCGGCGATGACGACCTTGCGCGATGTAGCGCTAAAGAGCGCTTACGGCTTTCAGAACACATTATGAGCATGAGCATGAAAAATTTATCTCACCTTCATTTTGCCCGACATTTGACAAAATTGATAGCCAGCGTTGTCTCGTAGGTTGTAAAAATAGCACGTGATCTGCAACCGGAAGGCACTGATCGAAAGGAACGGCAATGAAAATCTTAGCGGTAGACGACGATGAGGTTTTTCTGGGTGTTTTGTTGCCGACGCTGGACAGTTTGGGCAAGCACGACGTGACCACGGCACATTCTGGGCCCGAGGCTTTGATCAAACTGGGGCTCACTGGCGAAGCATTTGACTGCATTTTGCTGGATATTCAGATGCCGGGCATGAGTGGAGTGGAACTGTGCAAACGTCTACGCAGCATGGATGTCTATCGGCGCACGCCGATTGTGATGATCACCGCAATGACCGGTAAGCGGTTCATCGACGATGCTTTTTCTGCTGGGGCTACTGATTACATCACCAAGCCTTTGGATGTGGTGGAGCTAAAAGCGCGCATTGGCATGGTGGAGCGCTTGCTAAACGAGCGGCGCGTGTCGTCAGCGCTGGAGCGGAAATTTGATCAGCGTAGTGATGTGATTTCGATTGAGGTGGATTTCGACAAGTCCTTTCCGATCCCGGGTTTTGATCGTGGCGTCGACTACCTGGCGCTGGAGAATTATCTGCTGATGCTGGGCAATAAGCGGATGTATTCGACACCCGCTCTGGGGATTTCGGTGCAAAATGCTGGGTTGTTCTTCAGAAAGACCTCGGCTGCGGGTTTCGTGAATATGTTGGGCGACGTAGCTTCTGCAATCACCGACGCCGTGAAGTCGGAACAGCTGATGATCGCCTATGCCGGGGCGGGTAATTTTGTCTGCGTTTTGCCGGCACATCCCACGATTGACCCGGCTGATCTTGAACTGTCGATCTGCGAGGGTATTGAGGATTTCGCCAGCTTTTACGCCGGAGATCGCTTGCCGCTGCCGCATGTGAATGTAGGACCGTTGGTGCGCACGTCATTCTTCGGGCTGTTCAATCCCACCAGCATCTTGGATCACGCGGTGGCACTTGCGCAAGCGCGTCCGGTGGCAAAAGCAAGGAGGGGGTGGGCGGCGGCATGAGGGCGGCTGCGAGCTTCGATGGATCAGGCGGCTTTGCTGCGACGGAGCTAAACGCGGCGCTAGAACCTGCGCGGGTTATGTTCCGCGAACTTCTTATCGAACGCATCATGGCGTTTGAGGCATATCGCAGGTTGGCTGAGCAGAGTGAGCATCCGCAGGTTGAAATGGTTAGGATTGCCGATATTGCGCACAAGATTGCAGGCGTCGGCGGCACGCTTGGCTTTGCCAAAGCTGGCGCGCTGGCCGGGGACCTGGATCGTTCGATCACAGAGAACCCGGCGAAATTCGCGGAAAGCGGCTATTTGCAAAGGGTGGCAGACCCGTTGTTAGAAGCGCTTTTGGTGGAAATGGAAGCCCTGCTGGACGATTGATCGCGGTTAGGGCTTTTCGCTGGGGTGGCGTTGCGCACCCGCTGTAACAAGCGCTCCGACGGCGAGCGACAGGTCAATCGAGCTGATCGGCTTGGCAAGGCAGCTGTCAAACCCCCACGAAAGATAATCCGCAACCTGATGTGCCATAACGTTGGCAGTTACGGCAATAATCGGGATCGGTGGCAGGCTCCGCGCGGCTTCAAGCGCACGAATCTCACGCAATGCTGTTGGTCCATCCATCACCGGCATCGCAATATCCAACAAAATGGCATCATAGCGGTCGGCCTGCCAAGCTCGCAGGGCTTGCGCGCCGTCGTTTACGATTATCACCTCAGCACCAAGCCGGGTCAGCATCATTTCAAGCACTGCGCAATTTGTAAGGTTGTCATCGGCGGCCAAAAGGCGCAGGCCCGTCAGCCCCATGGGTACTGCAATTGCTGCGCGATCTGCGGCAACGGTACTGACCGGCAGCGGCAGTGAGACGCTAATCGTAGTGCCCCGACCGCGCTCAGACAGAACTTTGATCGTACCGCCCATGCGTTCGACCAAAGACAGAGTAATAGCCATGCCCAAACCCGTGCCACCAAAACGGCGAGTTACAGAGCTGTCGGCTTGGCTGAATTCCTCATGCAGCCGCAAGACTTGTTCCTGCGTCATGCCGATACCAGTATCGGTGACCTCGATGACCAATGGCATCCCCGAGCGGCCGCTGAGTTTGACGGTGACATCTCCGCGGTCGGTAAATTTAATCGCATTGCTGACAAGATTGTGCAGCACTTGTTGCACGCGATGGGGATCGCCAATGCGTAGAATTTCGGCACCCGAGCCAATAAGTACTTCAAACAACAAGCCTTTTTCATCCGCACGTAGTTCGTACTGATCTTCGATGCGTTTGGCGAGATCAAGCGGGCTGAACGGAACCTCCTCAAATTCTACCTTGCCCGCTTCGATTTTTGACATGTCTAGAATATCGTTAAGAATATTCAGCAGCGCCTCGCCCGAGCGGCGGATAGTGCCAATCATGCGCTTTTGGTCGGCGTGTTCCAAAGTAGATTCCAAAAGCTCGGCCATCCCCAGTACCCCGTTCAGCGGTGTGCGAATTTCATGGCTCATGTTGGCTAAGAATTTCGATTTTGTGGCACTTCCTTCTTCAGCGTGGGCTTTGGCTACATATAGCTGAGTCACATCCGAACCAACGCCACGAAATCCTGCGAAGGCGCCTGATTTGTCAAAGACCGGCGCACCGCTCATCCTCCGCCAGCGCACTGCGCCATCGGTTGGTTGCGGTGCGCGGTAAACAAAATCGCGAAAGGGCTGATTGTTGTTTAGAGCATCCAGCATAATGCTCCAGTCGATGCCCTGATACATATCGGGGTGAGCATTCAGCCATTCTTCTTGGGTTTTACCGAGCAAACCGTCTTTCGGGACACCGCCATCGTCGAAATATTCGCCGTCCAGTACAAAGACAAAGCGGCGGTTGGCGTCCATCTCCCACAACCAGCCATCCGAGACTGTGGCAATGTCGATCAGGCGCTGTTCGACTTTGGCGCGCTCGGCAATCGAGCGTTCCAGTTCTGCTTTTACAGCCGTCAGTGCCGTTTCGCGCGCCCTTTGCGCACTGATATCAACCTGCACGCCGGTGATCAGTTCTGGCGAGCCATCCGGCGCCCACGAGAGTGTGCGACCTGTATCGAGCACCCAGACCCAATGCCCATTCTTATGGAGCAATCGATACTCAGCCTTGTAAACAACATTGTGATCGTCAAACAATTTATTGAACGCCGCCTCGGTGGCCACAAGATCATCAGGATGAACACGATGATGCCAAGTTTCGAACGTAATGGGGGTAAGTTCTTCCAAACGATAGCCTAGCAGCGCGGCCCAGTACTCGTTGACACGATGTTCGCGGGTTGTAACATTCCATTCCCAAGTGCATATGCCCGCACCCGCAATCAGATTGCGCAATTTTTGCTCCGCCAAAAACTGCCTAGTGATGTCGGTATGAACCTCGATAAGAGCACCGTCCGGCAAAACTTGCGCTACCACGCGCAGGATGCGACCGTCAGCCAGCGTGCGTTCAAAACTGTTTCCGTTCGTGCGCCGACTGATTTGGTGATTGCTAACCCATTCATCCCGGCTGTCTTGTGCTTCCACGAGTTGACCGTGCGCTAGGGCATAGTGCAGAATATCCTGGAACGTTTGACCGGGCACCAAAACTGCCGAAAGCATCAGGTAGAAGCCGCGAAACGTCTGGTTGCAATAAACGAACCGGTCATCCGCATCATAGATTACTACGCCGTGTTCAAGCAGACGCAGTGCTTCGCTCTGAAGCTGGTCATTTGCTTCCTTAACTGGGGGGGCTGCTGGGCCGATATATCCAGCGTTTGAAGCGGCTTCTAATTTGTTTGCGGTGCTCACATTGGCCCTTTTGGTTGTCTAAAACACTTCCTCAAGACGGCCTGTGGCTGTCAAGTATATGTTGGACTAGGCTTCCGGCGATGACAAGATTGTGCCCAACATAGCGCCAACGGTGGATATCAGCGACTGCTTGGTAAGTGGTTTGGGCAAAGTGACCTCGAGCTGCGCGCTTGCGGCGACAAGATCAAACGTCGGGTGATCGGCATTGGCGGTAAATCTGATCACGGGCGTTGCGGAGTTGATGGACCGTCCGGCCCGCAGATGGCGGATTACCCGGTCACCCGTGATGAACGGCATGTTTTGATCGACGATCATCAGATCGAACTTATTCGTCAGCGCCGCTTCCAAAGCTTCGCGCCCGTCAGACGCAATCGTCACCTCGACGTTGAACCCGAACAGGAACGCCTGAACAATGCTTTGATTGACCACATCATCTTCGGCCAACAGGATTTGGAAGTTGGTCTTTGTCACACATTCTGTCATCTTGATCCGCCCGTCACACAGCGCAAACAATGTATCGCCGCTGTTATAACGCGGATTGTATAAATTTTTGCCAGAAAAGTGGCGAAATTCGGTTATTTACTCAGAAGTTGCAAAGGTGAGAGCACTTAACAATCGGTGATTGTGGCGTGTTAAATCAATTGCTCAAAAGGCTATGTAGTGTGTGCAAAAGATCGGCCCGTCGGAATGGTTTGGCCAAATGGCTGTCGAACCCGCCGATGAGGTAATCTGCAATCTGGCTTGGCATGGCATGGGCTGTCACGGCGACGGCAAAAACTCGGGGCAGCGCGCGTGCGGCCTCGATGTAACGAATCTTTGCCAGCGCGCTCACTCCGTCTAGCACCGGCATGGTGATATCTAGGAGCAGCAAAGCAAACGGCGAGCCGCTTTCAAGCGCAGACAGCCAAGTGTCGATGGCGTCTTGGCCGTTCTCAACTTGCGACACGATGGCGCCGGTTTTGGCCAACATCTCTGACAACACCAGACGGTTGGTGGCATTGTCGTCGGCTGTCAGGATGCGCACGTCAGCGAGAGCATCTTCGCGCAACGAGATTTCCATGGATTTGTTCGGGGAGGAAGGTGCGCTTTCGGCATCCGGCAGCGGCAAGACGATGCGGAAGATTGACCCAACACCGGGCGTGCTTTCCGCCGAGATTGTGCCACCCATCAGCGTCACCAGTTGTCGCGCGATAGACAGCCCAAGGCCAGTGCCACCAAAGCGGCGCGTCATGCTGCCATCGGCTTGCACGAAGCTTTCAAACACCCGAGACACTTGCATCGCATCCATACCAATGCCGGTATCCGAAACCTCAATCTGCACGGGTTTACCCGAACGGCAGGACACTTTCAGCGTCACCTTGCCGGTTTCGGTGAACTTGAAGGCATTGTTTAACAGGTTGTGCAGCACTTGCATCAAGCGATGAGCATCGCCCAATCGCGGCTTGTCGCAGCCCGCTGTGGCCAGCACCTCAAACTCTACGCCGTTTTCTTCGGCGGCGATGGCGTAAATCGCTTCGGCTTTGCGGATCAGATCCAGCGGCACAAACGGCGCTTGTTCAAGCGCCATCTTGCCGGCCTCGATCTTTGACATATCGAGAATAGCGTTCAGCACGGTCAGCAACGTTTCTCCCGACTTGCGGATGGTGTCGACCATCTGGCGCTGCAAGGGTTCGGAAACAATGTCTGCCAGCACTTCGGCCATACCCAGCACGCCATTCAATGGGGTGCGTATTTCATGGCTCATATTGGCAAGGAAAGTGGATTTTGCCCGACTCATTTCTTCGGCGCGGGCCAGCGCGTCCTGCAAGCTTTGGGTTGCAGCAAGCCGTTCAGTGATATCGGAGAATGAAACAACACCAAATTGCTGTTCGCCCTTATCCAGAAGGGCCGCGTTGAAAGCCAGAATGCCCCGCCCGCCGTCATGGTGCAAAAACCCAATTTGAACGTCGCGCAGCGGCTGAGCCGCGCGCAGGGCAAGGTTGAATGGTGACTCATCCTCTGGCAAAGCTGTGCCATCGGCACGCAGAAGCTTCAGCGTCGACAGATCAAAATTTTGGCCGGGTTCAATTTTGCTGAACAGCCCCATGACACGTTCGGCTTCATGATTGACATAGGACACCTGGTGCCCATCATCCAGCACCACGATCGCCGAGTTGCTGGCATCCATTACATCGAGCAGAAAGGCGCGGCTGGCAAAGGCATCCTGTTCAAGCTGCTTTTGTTCACTGACGTCCAAATGCACGCCCGATATGCGCAGCAATGTGCCATCAGCGGCGCGCTCTGATACCCGGCAACGTGACAAAATCCACACCCAGTGGCCATCGGCATGGCGCATCCGAAATTCGGTGTTTCGGATCTTATTGTCACTGTCGGGATCGAAGTCTTGTGCATCGAGTATCTTCGCCTTGTCCTCGGGGTGCACCATGGCGACAAAGTCGTCTACCGACAGCCCGTTTAATTTTGACGTTTCACACCCAATGATTTCGCCCCAATGCCCACCGAGATGAAGTTTATCGCAGCGTGTATCGATTTCCCAAATGCCAACGGCCGCCCCGTCGATGACGCCTCTAAGTTGTTGCTCGGCGCGGTCACGGTCAACCAGCAGCCGCCTCAGATCGCTGTTGGCCGCATCCAACGCCGCAATCTGGTTGCGCTTGGCAGTGATGTCAAAGCCCATCGCTATGATGCCGCCATCCGAAGTGCGGGTGTTTACGCGGTGCATCCAACGGCCATCGGGAAGTTGCACTTCATCTTCAGAGTAAGCTTTGCAATATTCAGACAGCCGGCCTTCAAGCCATGACCATTTTTCAGCCTCGGTCGGCTTGTCGAGAAACGCACCTTTTTCAAGGCCAATCTTGAGCAGATCAGCCAATTTCACACCGGCCACTGCATGTTCCGCAATGGCGGGGAAAGCACGATGGTAAGCGGCATTGACTGCGACAAGACGTTGGTTGGCGTCAAAAATCACAATGCTGTCTGGCAACGCGTGGATAGCGTTGGTCAGTCGGATGTGCGCGGCGTCGGCCGCTGAAACCAATGCCGAGACTGCCAAGTCCTCATTTCGCGGCTCTGTCCCTACGCCGTGTGTTGGCGCACTATCTCGCGTGGGCGTTGTAGGACCTTGAGTTCCAACCGCGTCAGCGGTGCGCAGCTTGGCCAGAACGGGTTGCATTATGTTTGTCAGGTCGCGTAGCGTTTGCATCAAAACTTCGCTGTCGGAGTGGGCTCCGGACACCGCATACCCAATCACCCCAACGCATTTCTGCTGCAAAACCATCGGGATCAGGATGAAAGTCTCATGAGGACAGGCGTCGCACCCGGTGTCGGTGCCCGGGTCAAGAAAGTCGGCGCTCAGAATCTGCAGCGGTTTGTGGTCTGCATTGTCGCCGCGCCAAGCCGAAACCAGTCTTGTCGGCAGGTAGAGCGGCGGCGCTCCGCTGTGGTCTTGCGCGGTAGGTGGTGAGCGGTAGGCCAACGTGAAAAGGCTATCATCAGCGCAAAAATAGACCAGTGTTTGGCTGGCCTCGATCAGCGGGCAAAGCTGACTAAGAGCAACGTCAATCGCCGGTTTGGCGCCGAGTTGGCACGAGTCCAGAAGGTTGCTTAAGGCTGCAACCAAAGCCGCAATATTGTCCACCGAAGTTTCCCCCACAGGTTGCATATTGCTAACGATTTCTTGCCGAAAAAGACAAGGGTCGAACAGCGATTTCTCGGGCTGCGCGAAAGTTGAGGTTTGTCGTTTCCTATGTCGTTGTCTAATGAGTGTTTAGAAAAACCAACATTATTGTAAAAAAAAGTCCGAATGTTCAAATGCTTCCACAAGCTTTGCATATGGGCGCACGGAAAAGCCATCGGGAGCTTGGACGCCCGCGCAATCCGTGGACTTTCTGTTCGCCTCGATTGATCGCGGCGTTCTACATACTCTGTGCCGACAACGAAGTTGACCGCAGCACAGACGAAAAGCGCATCCGCTGGGCCGCAGGTGACATTGCCGATAAGCGCCCACCCTTGTTAGGCTGGCACCCCCATTTATGTATAACCCTTCAAGGAATGGTTGCAGAAATGATCGAACTTCCGTGCTTGAAAGATTAGGACTTGGCCGGATCTATCGAGCACGTCCGGGCGTGGGCAAGACAAAGCTGACACCCTCTTAGGCGCGCAAAAGGCGCAATAGTCTCGATATTTTCGCCGAGAGGTCAGTCGAAACTCAAATCGTGTCTCATGGGCGTAGAAAGTATGTGCCAGCTCAGGCTAATGTTTCATCAGCCCGTACTCGGCTGGTGTGCCATCGCGTTGTCATCGGCCTTCCCACCACGACCCATTTCGAAGAGGGTAGAGAGCCCGCCGAAGATCATCCGCTGAATGTCGAAGGGTGCGCCTGAGTGGCCGGGCATCTGGCTGGCGGGGTCTGCGGCGGCTCGGTCCGGCCAGACGATCTACGAGAACGCGATGGCCTCGCCGTCTTTAGCCTGCACTGCGCGCCGGAAGTCTGCCACTTTTCCGTCGCGCATGTCCTCTTCCCTGCCCTCTAGCATCTCTAGAGCACCGAAGCTGCGGAACATTATAGAAGCTTGCTTGGCCATCTCGCGATAATCTTCATTTCGGTCTGTAGGAACCTGGATCAAAAACCACTGACATAGGTCATAATGCTTTTCTGCTTATGGAGGGCGGGACGCGCCCAACCCAGCTTTGTGCATCAAACATTTAGCTTCGGATACCAGTCGGTTCCGCGCCCCTCAGGCGTAGTATCGAGCAGCACCCAAAGCGGGTTCATATCCGGTGCGGCATGCGGATCCTGACCGGGATGGGCGATCTCCATGCCGCCCTCGCCGCTGTAGAAATGGCGCACGATCCCACCCTCTCGCCGGAAGATCGTATAAGCGGGCATGTCGGCATCGCGTTCACCGACGTAATCGGCGGTGTAGTCGCCAGTTGGATCGGAAAGAAACGTAAGCCCAGTCCAGCCCCGTTCGGTCGCGCATTCTAAGATACGGTCGATTGCATAGCGCGCAACGACGGCAAGAGCGACGCGCTTTGTGACATGACGCGCCATGCCGTCCCAAGCGTCAAGCATAGCCGCACACATTGGGCAGACCTTCTTACGATCCGGGCCATACATCATCGAATAGAGAACGAGAGTGTCGTGATCTCCGAACAGTTGGTTCAGTTTCAACGGTCCGCCTTTGCCCTCGAATACATAGTCCTGCGCGATCTCGCCACCTGGCGGCAGGTCGCGCCGTAGGGCAGCGACCTCTTGGATATGGCGTCTGAGCCGGATTTCTTTCGCCAAAAGTTCTGTGCGCGCGGCACGATAGCTCGTGCTTTCATTCGGCCAATGCGCCGTCGAGCGGGCCGCAAGATCGGCAGCTGGGATGAGTGTGTCGGCCATGGTGATGCTCCGATTCCCGTGTGAGTTATATTGATTTCAATTTAAAAATGCGTCGGCTACTAGAACTTCGCCCGCTCGCCAAATGCGGCACGACCTTGCCACTGCACGCCAAATTCGATGCAGCGTTCTGCGCGTAGGCTCAGGCTCTTCGTCGAGGCGCAGCGCCCGCTGGCGCTGAACACGGCCATCGATGCGGCTATCCAGCTAATACGGGGATCGGTTGATCACCGACGCCCTAAACCGCGTTTTCTTTTGGTAGCGGTGGATAGTGATAGGGTAGGTTGCCCCGACAAGGCACATGCGAGCGGCTCGTAATTTTCCAACAATCTGTTGCTCAAATCCATGGCGGCGCAGTTCGCTTCAATCTTTGATCGTGAGGCGGCGTCTCGTGTCGGAAAGGCCGCAAAGTAGTGCGCCGCAGATGCATCAGTTTGCGTCGGCGCACCGCATGTTTCCATCGGGAAGCTTGATTGTGGCGTCTGGCGAGACTGTTGGCGGCAACTGCGATCATCGCAATAAGGTAGTGCGCGCCGGGTGTCGCTGCCGCTTTGTCCCCGAAGCGCGCCGTATCCTGATAATCGCCTTTCTGCATCAGGATTTGTGACCGCACACCGTGGATACCGTAGAGCCGCGGATCAAGCGGGCTGAGTTTCAGCGCTGTTTCCAGGCCGCTGCCAGTTGCGTCAACATTACCGATCAGCATCGACGTGAATGCAGAAGCATAGAAGCCCTGAGCATAATTAGGGTTCAGCCTCGTCGCTCGGTTTAACCAGTCTAGTGCGGTGTCGGGTTCGTTGGTGAGCCAGTGATATCGGCCCATTGTGAAGCTGGCAAAGGGATCGAGCGGGTCAAGTTCAACCGCGCGTTCGGCGTAACGACGCGCAGCTTGAGTGGCCGCTGTGACATCGGGCGCAAGATGCAAAAAGGCATCAAGATAGCTGGTAAAGGAGAGCCCGGCGTAGTCGCGCGCGAAGCATGGGTCCAACGCGACGGCTCGCCCGAAATGCAGCCCGGCCCGCCCGTTGTCGATGGCTGTAAAGCGATAGAGATGCTGCAGGCCCAGATGGTAGTTGGCCTAGGCATCCAGCGCTTCCGAGCCGCGTTGCATCGCCGCCTGAGCCTCATTCAACGGAATATACATATCCAGTGTCGAGATCAGATGCGATACGATCCGGTGTTGAAGATCATCAATTCCATCCAGTGCAGCGATCAGTTGATTTCCCCACAGCACTTCATCGGTGCCGGTGTCGACCAACGCCAGTGTGATAAACAGGCCGGCGCCGCGCATCTCTATTTCGCCAGACAGAATGTACCGCGCGCCAAGCGCCGTAGCGACGAGGCTGCAATCCGGCTCCCTTTGCCGAAATCGGAAGGAAGATCCGCGCGCAATCGCAGCGAGCCAGCGCATTCTAGAAAGCGCCTGAATGATCTCATGCGGGATCGCATCTGCAAGGACTGTCAGTTCGGGTGGCATGCCACGCATGCTAATGGCAAAATGGCAATCGAAGGTCTGGTTGTCAGCAGGCCACCCGGCTCCACAGCTTGAACCTGCTCGATGATCTTGGCGGAGTGGCGCTCTTGCACGTCGGCCACGAAGCGGAAGCCCCTGCCGTGATTGGTGCGAATAACCGTCTGTGGCACCCCATCATCGCCAACCGCCTGCCGGGCGGATCGAATTCGGCTTGCGATGCTCGCGTCTGAGGCGGACTGCCGCTGCCAAATCGCGTTGGAGATTTCCTCTTTGCTCACCATCCGGTGGCGGTGGCGGATCAGATGCGCAAGCAACGAAAGGACCTGCGGTTCCAGCCAGATGCGCTGGCCGCTGCATTAGACGGGCTTACCTGATGGCAGAAGGATTAATTTGATTAAGC
>NZ_JAQGKQ010000060.1 GCF_028290025.1 Cypionkella sp.
GGTTGCACATTTTCAGCCAACGACGCGGCGTTACCCCATTGGTTTCGTTCATAATCCGCCCCGGATGCAGCGCGTCGAGTTCCGGGAACAGATTCTTCTTGACCAGATCAGAGTGCAGCGCCGAAACGCCATTAACCTTATGTGCCATCACGAACGCCAACTCGCCCATCCGCACTTCTTGGTGTTTGACGATGCCAATGTAATGCGGCGGGTTGAAGGTGGTGCGATGCCAAGCGTCGATCCGCTCAACAATCTGCATGTGGCGCGGCAGCGTGTTGCCGAAGGTGAAAGTCGCCCACCGCTCCAGCGCCTCGGGCAGCAGCGTGTGGTTGGTGTAGCCCAAGCAATCGCGCGCGGTTTCCAGCGCATCTTCAAAGCCCATGCCATTTTCATCGACCAGCAGACGGATTAACTCCGGCCCAGCTATGGCCGGATGGGTGTCGTTCATCTGAATAGCGACGTGTTTTGGCAGGTCGCGCAGATCGGTATGGCCGACTTTAAAGCGGCGCAAAATATCCTGCAAAGCCGCCGAGGTCAGGAAAAACTCCTGCTTTAAGCGCAACTCTTTGCCCTGATACGTCGTATCATCAGGATACAAAACTTGGCTCAACGTGCGCGCCAAAGCTTCCGGTTCAGCTGCAGCCGCATAATCGCCACGGTTAAACCGCTCCAGATCAAACTGTTTCGTCGGTTTCGCCGACCAAAGCCGCAAGGTGTTCGCCCATTTGCCCTGCCAGCCGATCACGGGCGTATCATAGGCCGAAGCCAAAACGGTCTCAGCCGGAATCCAAACATCCTTGCCGTCCTTCACCTCAAGCGTGCCCTTAAACGGGATCACATAGGCGCTTTCAGGACGTGCAAACTCCCACGGGTTGGCTTGCGACAACCAATCTTCCGGCATCTCAACCTGTTGACCACGCTCAAAACTTTGTCGAAACAGGCCATGCTCATAGCGGATGCCGTAACCGTAAGCCGGACAACCCACCGTCGCCATGCTTTCCATGAAACACGCAGCCAGCCGCCCCAAGCCGCCATTGCCAAGCGCCGCATCTGGTTCACCCTCGACAAGCGCGTGAAAGTCCTGACCCAAGCCAAGCATAACTTCTTCCGAGATATCCCGCAGTCCAAGGTTCACCGTGGCGTCTTCCAACAGTCGCCCGATCAGGAATTCCATCGAAAGATAATACACCCGTTTCCGGTTTTCTGCCCAAGTGCGGCGGGTCGACGCAAACCACGGCTCCATGATCCGATCACGAATGGCAAACGACAGCGCCATGCGCCAATCATAACGGCTGGCGTTGGCCGCATCTTTTCCAAGCGTGAACGTCAGATGCCGCAGCACGTCAGATCTCAGCAGGGCGGGTGTCAGGTTGGTATCCTTCAAAGCACATTCCACATGTTGTCATTACTACTGATGTCGAGCCTAGTCTGATCCCATGCGGGGTCAAGCAACCTACAGATCCATTCTGCCCGCAGTCGCCAGATTCCAAGCCAAGTCGAAAAACCTTCAAACCGATTTCCTGTTACCGCAAACATTTCAATTTTTCACTATATTTATCTTTTGCATATCACGAACTGTTAGGGCCGAAGCGCATTGAGCCGCGACGGCTTGCTAAACGGTCAGTTCGGAAGCCTGCTATGTCGCCGATCCGCGAAAGACCGCCTCTGATGAGACACGAGGCGCGCCGCGCAAACGAGGCGAGGCAATTTCGCACGCGCGACTAAGTTTGCGTCTGAGCCTGCTCCGATAAACCACTTAAAATCGGGCAGTCCGGCCGGGAGTCGCCACTGCAAGCTTGCACGAGTGTTGCCAACGTCGCCTCCATCGCGCGCAACTCGGCAATTTTGTCGCGTATCTGCGCCAGATGTGTCACGGCAACCGCTTTGACATCACAACTCGCCCGAGCATGGTCTTCATAAAGCGCCAACAAAGCCCGACAATCGACGATCGAAAACCCCAGCGACCGCGCTCGCCCGACAAACGCCAACTTGTGCAGATCGCTTTCGCCGAACGCACGGTAACCGTTATCGCTGCGTTTGGGATGGATCAGACCGATTTCTTCATAGTACCGGATAGTTTTGGCGGGCAGCCCCGCCGCCTTTGCAACTTCCGCGATATTCATCCCCGCACTCCTTTAAAGCGCCGCAGCCGCAGCGCGTTGAACAATACGAAAACCGACGATAACGCCATAGCCCCCGCCGCGAGCATCGGCGACAGTTGCGGTCCACCAAATGGCACCAAAACACCGGCCGCTATCGGGATCAGCGCCGCATTATAGCCAAAAGCCCACAGCAGATTTTGTTTGATATTACGCATGGTTGCGCGGGAAAGTTCCAGCGCGCGCGCAACCCCCATCGGATCGCCCGTCATCAGCACCACATCGCCCGCCTCAATCGCCACATCGGTGCCAGTGCCCATCGCAAACCCCACATCCGCCGCAGCCAGCGCGGGCGCATCATTGATACCATCACCGACAAACGCCACGCCCGCGCCAAGCCCCGCAATCACCCCAGCCTTACCCGCAGGCAGCACCCCTGCATGAACCTGCCTGATCCCAAGCGCGCCCGCCACCGCACGCGCCGTGGCCTCGGCATCGCCGGTAATCATCGCCACTTTGACACCCGCTGCCATCAAAGCCGCCACCGCTGCCGCAGCAGACGGCTTGATCGGATCGGCCACCGTGATCATACCAATCGCGCGACCCTCTTGGCCGACAAACAAAACGCCCTGCCCCTTCGCCTGCGCTTCAACCGCCTGCCCCGCCAGTTCCGCATCCAAATCTGGGAACATCCGCGCCGAGCCTACACTGACCGGCACCCCATCCAAAACCGCCCGCGCGCCTTGTCCCGGCACCGCCTCAAAACCAGTCACCGCCGCCACGACGATACCCAATCGCGCAGCCTCTGCCGCAACCGCTGCCGCCAGTGGATGCTCCGATGCCGCCTCAACCGCTGCCGCAATCTGCAAAACGAGCCCCCCGCCGATCACCGTTTGCACGACAGGCCGCCCCATCGTCAGCGTCCCGGTCTTATCGAACGCCACCAGCCGCACCGTCTCAAGCCTTTGCAAAGCCTCACCTTTACGGAACAGAATCCCCAATTCCGCCGCCCGCCCAGTGCCAACCAGAATGGACACAGGCACCGCCAGCCCCATCGCGCAGGGGCAAGCGATGATCAGCACTGACACCCCCGCCACCAACGCCTCGGCCAATCCCGGCCCGAGGATCAGCCAGACCAGCACCGTCAGCGCCGCCACAGCCATCACCACCGGCACAAACCTCAGCGTAATGCGGTCCACCAACGCCTGCACCGGCAGTTTGCTGCCCTGAGCCTGCTCCACCAGCGCAATGATTCGCGCCAAAACCGTGGCCGCGCCAACCTCGGTAATCTGCATCACCAGCGCCCCAGTGCCGTTCACAGTGCCGCCCGTCAGCCGCGCGCCTTGCAGTTTCTCCTGCCCCAAAGGCTCACCCGTCAGCATGGATTCGTCCACCGTCGAATGGCCTGAAACGACCAGCCCATCCGCCGGAA